>CALGEC010000048.1 GCA_937881815.1 uncultured Bacteroidales bacterium | reverse complement strand
TGTCATCATTAAAAACCTCTCTAACAAAAGCCGTAAAATCCGAAAAATTCATATTCTATTATTAGTATATAAAGAATTATAACTATTAAAATACTATTTCTTTTTTAATTTTTGCAGGTACACCAGCAACCATTACATTATTTGGAATGTCATTCACCACAACAGACCCTGCAGCCACAACACAATTATCTCCAATTACACATCCTGGTAGTATAATAGCTCCCGCGCCTATCCAGACATTATCTCCTATCCTTACCTCCTCATATAATGGCGGATATATTTTACATAACTGATTATATGGTGCATTGGGGTTGGCATTTGTAGTTATTATAGTTCTATATGCCAACGTAGTATTTTTACCTATGTAAACATCTGCGTTAGAAATTATCATACTTTCTGCATTTATATTTACATTATCTGCGCAATAAACTTTCCCTCCTCCAATTTTTTTTACACCATGTATAGAAATAACAACATTATCAGATAATACCCAACCTTTTCTTTTAAGTAACATTCTATGTAATTGACTTACAATGTTATAAAAAATCTTCTTCATCACGGATTCAATTTTCCATTTTTTATTAACTTCTCAAAATAATATCTAAATTCTCCCAAGATAGCAGTTTTGTCATCTTGACAAAAATCATCAAATGCATCAAAGCCTTTAAAAGAAAATAAACGTTTTAACTCCTGAGTATTCCATTTCAACTTAAGAATTCTCCCTATCAATGTAATTATATCACCTAAAATCCACTTCGTCTTAACCCCTATTTTTACATTTATAGCCTCATCATATTTACCTTCTGTAGCAAGTTTATATATTACCCAAGGAATATCAAACCCAGCTACAACAGGTGTCGCTAAACCGCCTGTAAATCTTGCATTCGTTTCAATATAAGCAATTTTGTTTTTATGTGGATCATATCGAAAATCCAACCCACATACACCATTAAAATCAACAGCTTCTAAAAATCTCTTAGCTTCATTTTCCAATTGTGGCATGTCAACTATTTCTCTTTGGGTTGTAGTTCCACCTCCATACGTCTTAGTTATCAATGCCTTATAAACAGACATTTTACAAAATCCATTCCAACGCACACAATCCACACTATAATCACATCCACCTATCCATTCTTGCAAAAGAGTTTCTTCATTTTTATGTTTTTTCATAAGTTTCAACAACTCAGTTTTATTCTTAGGGAAATACACACCCTTAGCAGAATTACCTATTGCTGTCTTAAAAACTACAGGATACTCTTTCACTGCATCTACTGAAGAATAAATATTAGGTACAGCAACACCTACTCTCTTAGCAAATAATGTACTCTCCGCTTTGTTTGCAAGCATCAACAATGTATCTGCATCCATATAAGGAATAATCAATTCATCTGGGAATTCATCTCTGTGACGCATTATTACAACACTTTCATCATGCGTAGGCATAAGTACTTTTGGTTGCAATTCAACTATCTTATTTTTCAGTGTTTCAATAAACTTTTCTTCTTCTGTAAAAGGATCTGGATAAGTAAAACTTCCTGCACAAAATTTTGATTTGGAACAAATATTCTTCTTGCTAGTATCTGCAACCCAAACTTTTAATCCTTTATTAGTAAGGGAACGCAATATTGTATACCCTACTCTATTCCAACAATATGTTAAAATCACATCACAATGATTCATTATACTACCCTCCTTTTCTAACAATCTACAATAAAATCATTTTCACAACTATCAACATCACTAAAAACAACCTTATTGTCAAAAGAAACACCTTTATACTTAAAAATATCTTCCAAACAACAACAAACCTCTCTCGCAAAACCACCTGGACCTATAATACAAATCTGTTTATCTGTAAATATATTGACTGATTCCATAAATTATTATACTATTCCTTTAAATTTAAGCCATAAAACAAAGAAATGATCATACACGCAGTACATATTTTTGTCCATTGTTATAAAATCTTTCTCCAAAAGCCCTTTCAATGCAGAATTAACACTACTCGAAGAAATCAATTTATGTTTTCTTACAAACGTACCCCCAGTAATCTCCTTTACTTTACCTTCTCGTGCAATGGCCAAAAACAACATTCTTTGTTTTTCTGGCATTTGATAAAAAAGCGATTCGTATGTATCAGAAGATAGACGTATAATCAAATCAATAGCCTCATCAACCATTATCGCATTACAAATCTCTCCTTTATTAGTTTTGGAAAACAACACATTCAATATTCGATGCATATAACTTGTTACTGCATCAAATCGCTCATATAAAATTCTAACAACATCTCTTTCTATATATTTCCCTACTTGTTCAAACTTAGCTACGCAAAAATCAGTATAAACATCTAAGGCTAAAGGTTGCAGATTGATAATAGCAACAGATTGATAAAAAGGACGAGCTGGTGAGGTAAACATTTCATTCATTAAATGACGCTGAGAACCAGAAAAAATAAAATGAGCATTAGTACAACGTTGTACATAAGTCCGTATAATTGCTTCTATTGTTTCATCTTCATAGCGGACTATTTGCTGAAACTCATCAATAGCAACAATACATGGTTTATCTGAATTATCAAGATATGAAAATATTTCATTTAATGTTACAGCCGGATTATTTATAGTTCCAAGTCCAACACTCCACACAGGCATACCATTCATATCAAACGATATTTCTGAACGTAGCGAAGATACCATTGAAATAAACTTTTCCCAAACCTTTTTCCCTTGTGGACGCAATGTATCAATAACCGCTTTGCCAAACATATTGACAAAATCATTCAAACTTTTAGTTGCATATATATCAACAATAAAACAGTAATAATCCCTTTGAAAAGTCTCGTTATTGAAAATATGCCAGATCAAATCTGTCTTTCCAAGCCTCCTTGGAGAAATTAATGCAACATTATTCTCGTTACATAATAAATCTCCTATGATTTTGCTTTCCTCTATGCGATCGCAAAAATACTCCGCTCCTGCATATCCATTAGTTACAAAAGGATTCTTCATAAAATACATTATTTACAACTGCAAAAATAATGAATAAATTTAGATTTTCATAAAATGATATTCATAAATCAACAAATCACATATTCACATGTTGCATTACCGCATTATAAGTATGTTCGGTTGTATAATTAGCCAAAAAGAATTGATAAGCATTCTCCCCCATTTGCTTAATATCCGATTGTAGCATTTTATCTATAGTGGCAACAAATTTTTCAACAGAATTACTTGGAGAATAATATCCGTATCCATTTTCTTCTGCAATAATTCCTGTATCACAATTTGGGTCTGTTACTGCTATTATCGGCTTATGCTCCATAAGATATGGTAACAATCTACTTGGATAATTTGGTATAGTAAAACGGTAGTCCAAAAATATCATTCCTACATCGCACGAACTTGCCAATGCATCATATTCCGCTTTCGGCAAATGTTTGTATAGTGACACAGCATTGGGCTTGGCATTGTCTACCCATTCCTCCAACTTGGGATACTCGGTGCCACTGCCTACTATTACAAAATGACAATCCGTCCTATCAGCAACAACTTTCATACATTCCAACAAAAAAGGTATACCTTGCGGCTTACCCATGTTTCCTCCATAAATGAATATAGGTTTATCGGTAGGTAGATTGTATTTTTTACGAATCTCTGCCAAGTCCTCCATTTTAGTGAAGGATTTAGGTGGAGCTACATCATAACTATTCGGAGCAACTTCAACAATATTAGGATTTATTTCAGTATTATGTTTTAACACATATTCTACATTAGCAGGACTCATACAACCTATATAGTCTGAAATACTATACAATTCCTTTTCTTTCTTGCGAAAGAACTTATATAACACTCCTTTAATCCCCTTTGTTTGCAACATTCCTAAATCCACAGCATTTTGAGGAAATATATCCTTTAATAAAAGATACGACATTGCATTGGGATTCATTTTTTTAACATACTTGATGACTTTAGTTAAAGTAATAGGTGGAGTAGAATATAAAATAAGATCAAAATTTACTCCTGCAAAATATTTTTCAAATGCAGTCTTAAATTGACTTTCTAAAAGAACTTGTCCTATTCCTTTTTCAATAACATTTGTTTTAGTAACATTTAGAGTCTTTACACCTAATGTATATACACTATTATTATTCAACAATTCTGTCGACAATCCTAAACGACGTTCTCTTGGATATATGATATATACATTATGTCCCTTATCGCGAAACTTACGCATTAAATCAGTATATATTCCACTTGTTTCAATATCTTGCCAACCAGATGTCATTGTTAGAAATAGAACATTCATACGTTTATATTTTATAAATTTTCAAAAAGTCAATAAAAGATTTACATATCCTCTTTGCGAATTTTGCGTCTTTGCGAGAAATTCTTATTCTTTTCTCCAAACCATCTTATTCACTACTCCTGTGTAGCTCTGTATCAACTTCACTACTTTGGTTGATACGTTTTCATCTACATAGTTAGGTACAGGAATACCGTTATCGCCTTCTTTTACCATCTCTACTGCTGTATCAACAGCTTGTAAAAGATCGTGTTCATTTATACCTGCCAATATAAAACAACCTTTGTCTAATGCCTCTGGGCGTTCTGTTGATGTACGAATACATACTGCTGGAAAACTATGTCCTACGCTTGTAAAGAATGAACTTTCTTCTGGCAATGTTCCTGAATCCGATACAACTGCAAAAGCATTCATTTGAAGACAATTGTAGTCGTGGAATCCCAGAGGTTCGTGTTGTATTACTCGTGGGTCTAATTTGAATCCACTTGCAACTAACCTATTTCTACTTCTTGGGTGGCAACTATACAATATTGGCATATCATACTTCTCTGCCATTGCATTTATTGCATTAAACAAAGAATTAAAGTTCTTTTCAGTATCAATATTCTCTTCTCTATGAGCAGAAAGCAATATATATTTACCCTTTTCTAATCCAAGACGTTGATGAATATCACTTGCTTCTATTTCTGCTAAGTTATTATGCAATACTTCTGCCATCGGAGAGCCACTAACGTATGTACGTTGTGGTGCTACATTACTTGCATTCAAATATCTCCTTGCATGCTCCGAATAACAAATATTAACATCTGAAATAATATCTACTATTCTTCTATTAGTTTCTTCTGGTAAGCATTCATCAAAGCAACGATTTCCTGCTTCCATATGAAATATTGGAATATGCAGACGCTTAGCTCCTATAACAGATAAACAACTATTAGTATCTCCTAAAACCAAAACAGCATCTGGCTTTATCTGCACCATTAGTTTATAACTCTTATCTATGATATTACCCATTGTTGCTCCAAGATCATCTCCTACTGCGTCAAGATACACCTCTGGATCTGCAAGTTTCAAATCCTTAAAAAACACACCATTAAGGTTATAATCATAGTTTTGACCTGTATGAGCCAAAACACAATCAAAATATTTACGACATTTATTTATAACAGCTGCCAAACGAATAATCTCAGGACGAGTCCCAACAATTATCAACAGCTTTAACTTTCCATTATTCTTAAACATATCTATTTATTTTTATCCACGAATCTCTCGTATTTACACGTATCTTATTTTATAACTTTATAACCATTCTTAAAATCACTCACATTAAAATTAATTAACAATCCCATTGGTTTATTAAGTAATCTCATATAAGTTCTTATTTGTTTAAAATGTACTGGCAAAAGACTTTCAACAGATTTTAATTCCACTATCAATATATCTTCAACAATTATATCTAACCTCAAATCTGAACCAATTACATTTCCTTTATATTCTATATTAACTGGTATTTGAGAAGATACTTTTAATCCACGCAATTTCAATTCATAAAGCAATGCCTTTTCATATACGCTTTCTAATAATCCTGGCCCCAATACGTTATACACCTCCATTGAAGCTCCTATAACTTCATAAATCAATTTATCTTGAGTCATATTTTCCTTCAATTATCAAAATTTCGTGTGATACGTGAGATTCGTGGAAATTAAACAACTTCGAAGAAAGTATCTGGTTTGTTTACATCAAACTCTTCATTTGCCCACATAACTGTTACCAGATTTTCTGTTTCTGAAAGATTTATAATATTATGTGTATAACCAGGCAACATATGTACAGCTTCTATCTTATCACCACTCACTTCAAACTCTATAACCTCATCAGTTCCTATCTTTCTCTCTTGTATCAACCCATGACCTGCAACCACAATAAAGAATTCCCATTTACTATTATGCCAATGTTGTCCTTTGGTAATTCCTGGTTTTGAGATATTGATAGAAACTTGTCCTACATTTTTTGACTTCAATAATTCCGTAAAACTTCCTCTATCATCAATATTCATTTTCAAAGGAAACGCAACTTTTTCCTTTGGAAAATAAGACAAAAACGTAGAATAAAGTTTTTTAATGAAAGAATTATTCGGTATCTCCGGAATAATAAGACTTTGAGGTTGTTCTTTGAATTTATACAACATTTCAACTATCTCACCCAAAGCAATAGTGTGTACAATTGGAACTTCACAAAATTCCTCCGTCCTATTCTCTTCACCTTTCAATGCTGCTATCATTTCATCTACCAAATCATCTATATAAACCAAATTCAACACAACCTTTGGGTCATTAACTTGAATAGGTAAATCATTTGCTATGTTATTGCAAAATGTCGCAACAGCACTATTGTAATTTGGACGACACCATTTACCAAATAAGTTAGGAAAACGATACACCAAAACCTTTGCACCCGTTTCCTCTGCGTAAGAAAACATCAACTGTTCACCTGCACGTTTGCTTTCTCCGTAAGGATTATCCAAAGCAGCCTGCGTTGAAGATGAAATCATAACAGGACATTTATTTCCATGCTTTTTCAATGTATCAAGCAAAGTTGATGCAAATCCAAAATTACCTTGCATAAACTCTTCTTGGTTTTGCGGACGATTAACCCCTGCAAGATTAAAGACAAAATCACAATCTTTGCAAAAAGCATCAAGCTCTTCAATAGTGCTATCTATATCATATTCATAAACAGCATCTATCTTCAAATCGCCATAGCAACTAGCCTTGCCGTCTTTTATATTATTAAGTTGTGCAACAAGATTCTTACCAACAAATCCTTTAGCACCCGTAACCAATACTTTCATAGTTTCTTATTTTTTCCACGTATCTCACGAATCACAAGTATTATATTTCGCATAGATAACATATTGCAATCAAATTAAAATTACGTGCAAATACGAGTAATCCGCGGAAACCAACTATTCTGAACGAATTTCCTTTGCTTGTGTTTTTTCTATCAATCCTAAATCTTCACGGATAAATCTTAACTTCAAAAGCAATTCTTTCATTCCTTCTACATCAAGACGTCTTGTATTGTGAGAATGATAATCTTCTATCTTTGACATTTCTTCATTACCATCAGTAAAGAATTTATCATAGTTCAAATCACGAGTATCACAAGGAATACGATAATAGTCTCCCATATCTATCGCCTTTGCCATTTCCTCACGAGTAACCAAAGTTTCATAAAGTTTTTCTCCGTGGCGAGTACCAATAACCTTTACTTCAGTTGCTCCATACTTAGGATTAACCTTAGCGTATGTTTGCTTTAATGCCTCAGCCAAAACATCAAGAGTTGCCGCAGGAGCTTTTTGTACAAACAAATCTCCATTTTCACCATGAGTAAACGCATATATAACCAAATCCACTGCATCGTCCAAAGTCATCATAAAACGAGTCATATTAGGATCGGTTATAGTGATAGGCCTACCTTCTTCCATTTGTTGCACCCACAAAGGAATCACACTACCACGCGATGCCATAACATTACCATAACGAGTACAGCAAATTGTAGTCTTTGCACCTTGTCCTAATTCTCTTCCCTTTGCAATCGCCACTTTTTCCATCAAGGCCTTTGATATACCCATTGCATTGATAGGATAAGCAGCTTTGTCGGTAGAAAGCACAACCACATTCTTCACTCCATGCTCAATAGCAGAAAGCAATACATTGTTTGTTCCTACTACGTTAGTCATTGTTGCTTCCATAGGGAAAAACTCACAAGAAGGCACTTGTTTCAATGCAGCCGCAGCAAACACATAATCTACCCCACGCATTGCCACATCCACTGATTGTTTATCCCTTACGTTTCCAATATAAAACTTAACCTTTGGATTTTGCAAACGATGACGCATATCATCTTGCTTTTTCTCATCACGCGAGAAAATTCTTATCTCTTTAATATCGCTATCCAAAAAGCGACGCAAAACAGCGTTTCCAAAACTGCCTGTACCGCCTGTTATCAACAGGACTTTATCTTTAAAAATTGACATAGGATTTTATATTTCTTTTAATAATTCTACAATTCTATTTGCTTGTTTTTTCTCACTCTTCTCATTTATTATAAATTTGGAAGCTGCTTTTCCAAAAGCATTCAATTCTTCTTGTGATTTTTCACATATTTCGATTATTTTATTTTTCATTCCCTCAATGCTTTCATCATCAAAAAAATATAAGTGTTTTTCATATTCAGATGGTATTGATAAAAGATGAGACATCAATGTAGGTGTACCTGAAGCCATATACTCCATAGTTTTTGAAGGAAATGAATATTTTGTATATTCATCTATTTTATGGCGTGGATTTATTAATAATGTAGCTTGTTTTTGTTTTCTTCTTACCTCTTCTTTTGAAAGCAAACCTAAATATTGAATTCGTTTGTCTATTTTTTCAAAATCTTTAATTTCACTCAAAGCATCACCACCTCCACATATCCAAAGTCTATAATTGTCTTTATCTATTAAATTAAATGCCTTTACCAAATCCATTATTCCATATCTTTTACTTAATGAACCTGAATATAAAATAGTTCGATAATTTTCTTTTTTCTCCTCCAGAGAAAAAGTTTTTGTTTTTGAAAAAACGCCTTCCAAATGTATCCATGGTTTGTTATAAACTGGAAAACGTTCTTTCATATAAGGACTGAACAGCACAAAAGAATCTATTTTCCTTATTCCCAAATTTATAAATAATTTATCTATTTTTTTCCCGATTAAATATGATAGTTTTTTTTTGTCAGACATAAATTCCGGTAAATCAGGTACTATTAAACAAGATTTATATCTTCTCTTATTTATATAGTATAATGCAAGTAATGATGGAGAACCTACTCCATATATGATTATTCTATTATCGGAATCTTTATCAATACTTTTTTTTATTTCACGACTGATTCGGACGAGTTTAGATATATGCTTTAAAATAGGAATATTCACAAAGCCTGTAAATATATGTTTTTGTTTATTATAAGAAAGTTGAAATTCTTTTTTTGAAAAGAATTTCTTTTTAACTTTAGGATAATTAGATATATTTGGAGAGGTAATTATCTTCATATCCCTATAGTAATAAAATAACCCCTCTAATAAAGATATTTGAAATGTATCAGCCGCAAAATCAATAGATGAACCAAAAGACTTTAATTTCTCTATTTGTCCGGGTGGATAAATAGAACCAATGTATATGATGCTCATAATTTTTATTTATAAAGATTTTATGAAAGAAATAATTTTTTCTATTTGAGGTTTCGGCGTTTTATATTTCATAATAAATTCAGATGCTTTTGCTCCAAAATTATTCAATTCTTCTTGAGATTTTTCACATATATCAACTATCCTTTTACTGAATCCATCTATTGTTTCATCTTCAAAATAAAATAAATGTTTATCGTATTCAGAGGGAATAGATTTTAAGTGAGACATTAATGTGGGTGTAGCAGAAGCAATGTATTCCATTGTTTTGGATGGGAATGAATAAATTGTGTAATCGTCTGCACTATGTCTTGGATTTATCAATAATGTAGCTTGTTTTTGTAATTTTATTACCTCTACACGAGGTAATATACCAAGATAAGTAATTCGGGAATCTAATTTTGCATATTTTCGGATATCTTCCAAGCCATCACCAGATCCACAAATCCACAATCTATATTCATTGTTATCAATTCTATGAAAAGCTTCTAACAAATCTAATATACCATATCTTTTACCTAAATTCCCTGTATATAAAATCACCTTTTCATTAAGTTTATCTACATCCATTTTATCATCTTCAGGATTATATATTCCTTCTATCTGAATCCAAGGCTTACCATTTATAGGTAAACGTTTCGTCATTGCAGGTGCTAATAAAACATAACCATCTACATAATCAAAATGAGATTTATCCTTGGATGATAATAATGATGATATTTTCCTATTTAAACGTGTCAAAAAGTAATTATCAGCAGCCATATATTCAGGCAGATCTGTAACTAATAAGCAGGCTTTAACATCCTTAAACTTCTTTTTCAATTCAGGCAATACCGTTAATGCGGTAAAATTGTAGAAGAATATAATTTTTTCTCCTTTAATTTTGCTACACCAACGAAACATTTCCTTTCGCATTTTTCTTTCTATATCCCATCGTTTGATATAAGAAATATTTAAATACGAAAAACTATTTATATGTTCTTCTTTGGATTTATATTTGGGAATGAAAGGAGTTTTGTAGTAAGGAGGAAAAGATCCTAAATGAGGGGCATTGACAATATCTATTATTTGCCCATTTTCATTAAAACCTTTTATTATAGCTTTGTGAAGATTGTGAGCAGCAAAATCTAATCCGCCTTTTGTTTTCTTCTTAAAAATAGCCAATAATTGCTCAGGATAGTATTGAGCAATAAATAAAATATTCATAAATAATCGATTTAAATATTATACTATAAAGCGACCTTTAATTCTATCATTTTAAGAATTATATTCTCATTTATTGCATTCGATATTTTGAGAAATTGCTTCAATTATTATTTTTAGAACCCTACGGCAGATTATCCCACCGCCGTAAGATTAGTTTTTAGTTATAAATCTTCGGTTTAATTGGGAACTGCTAACTATTAATTTCTAACTTCTGACTGTTTCAGTTTTTGGTTTGTTGTAACTAATAGTTTAATAATTTCGGTACAATCAAAAAAACATCCACAAGGGAGCGAAGCTTTCACTCCCTCGCAGATTTGATTATTTTATAAATGTCTCGAATGTAAATTCGCTTTGGCAAATTTGATTTGTTCGTAACTCTTTTTCATATCCGCTGTCGGACGATTTTAGTAGCCGTTTGGATTGTTTTTTTGCCAATTCCAAGAGTCGCGGCACATATCTTCTAAATCGTTTTCGGCTTTCCAACCTAATTCTTTTTCAATCTTTTGCGGATTGCAATAACATTCTGCTATATCTCCCGGACGGCGTTCTTTTATTTCGTAAGCGACTTTCAAATCGTTGGCTTTTTCAAAGGCTTTTACAACTTCCAAAACGGAATATCCTCTGCCTGTTCCAACGTTATATATCTCTAATCCACAATTCTTATCAATTGCTTTTAAGGCACTTACGTGTGCTTTCGCTAAATCTACAACGTGGATGTAATCTCTTACGCCTGTGCCGTCTGCTGTGTTGTAATCGTTGCCGAATACATTGAGTTTTTCTCGTTTTCCTATGGCTACCTGCGTGATATATGGCATAAGATTGTTCGGAATGCCGTTCGGATTCTCGCCTATCCTGCCACTTTTGTGTGCTCCGATAGGATTGAAATATCTGAGCAAGACTACATTCCACTCTTTATCTGCTTTTTGTATATCTGTAAGCACCTGCTCCAACATACTTTTAGTCCAACCGTACGGATTTGTGCAAACGCCTTTCGGACAGTTTTCTGTAATCGGCATTTCGGCAGGCTCTCCGTAAATTGTGGCTGATGAGGAGAATATTATGTTCTTACAGTTGTGTTTTTCAAGCATTTGCATCAAGACAAGTGTGCCGTTGATGTTGTTTTCGTAATAAAGCCAAGGTTTTTCAACGCTTTCTCCAACTGCTTTCAGTCCTGCAAAATGTATGCATGCGTTAAATTTATGTGCAGTCATCACCTTTTCAAGCCCTTCCTTGTCGCGAATATCTACTTGATAGAATGGAATTGCCTCTACTTTGCAAAGTTCTGCCACTCTTTTGAACGATTCTTTAGATGAGTTGCTCAAATTATCAACTACCACAGCAGTATGCCCTGCTTGATAAAGTTCAACCAATGTATGCGAGCCAATAAATCCCGCACCGCCTGTTAGTAAGATTTGCATGATGGGTTAGTTGTTTGGATTATATACAGTGTTGATTAAAGATAATATTCTTTTTGTTTGATAGACATTGTTCTTTTTTTGTAATACAAATTCTTTTGCTATTCTACCTTTTTCTTGCAATTCTGTTTTTGATAACGATAATACGTTTTCTAAAGTTTTCGCATATCCTTCTACAGATTCATCTTCAAACACGTATATATGTGGATAATATTCCTTAGGCATACCTGGCAACTTCGTTGTTAATACCGGGGTACCAGACAACATATACTCCATGTTTTTGGATGGAAAGGAATATTGAGTAAAATCTTCATTAGTTGGACGTGGATTTATTAGCAACGTAGCTTTTATTTCATCTTCAACAACTTTCTCATTAGCAACTATACCATGATATATTATTCTTTTATCTTTTTTACAATAATTACTTATTAATTCTTCAGCAAATATACCATCACCGTACAAATGTAATTGCATATCAATATCCGATAGTTTCATAAATGCTTCTACTAGGGTTTTAAGTCCATACCTTTCATGTAATCCACCTGCGTATAGCAATATTCTATGTCTGTTATTTTCAACATTGAGGATATCTTTATATGATTTTTCAAATATAGACTCATCAACTAATCCCTCCATAACAATATACGGACGATTTTTCTTATTTATGACTTCATTCATTTGTTCAGTAAGAAATACATACATAGAGAAAGACAAAAGATAACTTTTGTTTATCATAGGAATTATACTTCGAAACCTATGCTTAACATTGGTATTTCTACTTACCATTAGTCCAGGCATATCGGTCATTATCCCCACGCTTTTGACACCTATAATCTTACTTGCCAATAAACTACCTATACATACACTAATATTTAAAACATCACAAACAATAACCTTATTTTTCTTATTAAACACCCCCCAAAACAACACATAAAAAAAAGAATAAATTATCAAACACAAATGACGTAATCCAAGCAAATTGACAAATGGGATATAGTTATAATTAACACCATTCTCTATTTCCTTTGCTTGATTCCAAAAGATTTTTTTTGACATATCCCTTCCTATTGGTAATCCAGTAAGGGTTTGAAATTCTATATTATTCTTCACAAATCCTTTTGCTAACATTCTATGAAACTTCTGTGTAGAAAAACCCGGATTTTTCCCTGATGTAGCAAAAAAGTTATTTATCAATCTTGAAGACGTAAGTGTTGAAACGTATAATATTTTCATTAGTAAATATTTTTATTTTTTATTGGTTAAACCTCTCTTAGTCTATGTGTGCTAGCATCTTGTTTCTCCCAAAGAGCGAAAATTTGACTATTTAGTTGAAATAGTGTGATGGTTTACTCCAAACGATGTGACCATTTTACACGCTATCTCCCATTTTGCAACGATATTTACATCAAAAGGTAAAGGGTAATGGGATTGGGAAGGTTAGTTTAAAAATATTGAGTTGAAATTAGTTATAATTTCGCTATTATCATCAATTGCCATTTTTTTCGTATAACCTTTTTCTATCTTATTTATAATAGAGTTGATTGCATCAGAGATATTTTCCAACGACGATATTATTCCGTCATCTTCGTTTACAAATTCATATGCCGAAGGAAAATCTGTCGTTACTATCGGCAAGCCGAAGATCTTAGCTTCTTTGAAAACCATTGGGCATGCTTCCGATTCGGAAAGACAGACATAGATGTCAACTTTATTGAAATATGGATATGGGTTAGATTTTCCTCCTAACCATTTTACACAATCTTGAACGGAATATTTTTCCATATTATCTGTAAACAACACGATTTCGTCCGATGCATCTGCCGGCCCTAAAATGTACCATGCAAATTTTAATCCTCTGTTTTTTAAAGTTTTGGCTATAAACGGAATTTCGCGAAAACGTTTTACCGTAGAAAAACGACCTACCGAAATCAGATTTATACTATCTGGCGAAAAAACGGTATCAGTAATAGAGGTTTGTGCCAATTCTTTAATTCTATGAGAATCTATCAGATTGTGTATAAATATAGTTTTAAAACTAAGCGCTGGGTAACGATTGGCGAATAGCGAAGCAGTGTACTTTGACACACATACAATTTTGATGAATTTATCGTACATTTTTTCCTCCGATTTACCAAATGGTAAGTAATAATTATAGTTACAATGAATCCATGCTACTTTGTCCGGTTTTTGGAACATTGATGCAAATATTGTGGCAAATCCTTCTTGAAAACCTACTACAAAATCATATTTTTGAGCCGATTCTATTTTTCTCACAACCAATTTGCCGTATACTGTAGCTAAATTAATATTCACTTTTCGTAACAAAGATTGCAATACCTTAAAGAAAAAAGCAAATACTTTGTATACACCTTTTTGAGCGGAAAAATTAGCACAAAAAAGTGATAAAATCACATCTTGTTTAATCAATGCTTCATCAAAAGAATAGTTATGATTTCGAGGCTGATGTGCAATACTGAAAACACTGATATGGTATTTATCTTTAAACTGAGTGTAAAACGAATCTAAAGAAGAGTTTGTTCCTCCTGTTGCTAAACTTGGAATAATAAATAATATTTTTTTCATTGATATAATTTTTGTTCGTGAATGAGTACGTCTTCATTGCTCATTCTCTTTTTTATAACTTTGGCAGGTACACCTCCTGCAATACTATATGGTGGTATACTTTTGGTAACTACAGCACCTGCGGCTATTATGCTGCCACGACCTATTGTTACTCCTTTTAAAATTGTAACATTGGCACCACACCATACATCTTCTTCAATTATTACATCTTGATCGTATTCGTGATTTTTGTCAAAAATATCTTTATCGGCATCACTAATCGAATCTAAAAAGCGCCCTAATATAGGCATGTGGTCGCCGGTAATTATAGTAAGTCCGGGACCGGAAACAAAATGTTGTTTTATAATAAGTTTTGCCCGAGTGGTGAATATTGTAGAATTTGCACCTATAGTTACATTTTCGTCTATTTTAATATTTTCGACTCCTGCAATATTAAAAGGATATATTATAATTCGCTCACCCCCCCCCGATTAACTTGTTGATATTTAATGTTTTATAAGAAACATAGCATTTCCTGGCATTGTCAATAACAATGCCTAACAATTTGATGATAAACTTCATGATCTGTATATTTAATTTCTATTAGATAAAAGTAAAGCGTACATATAGAAAGAATAATATGGAAGTAATGCTAATCCGAATGGTTCGAGACTAATAAAACAAGTTACAAGATAAAAAACTATCACCATTACATCTGGTTGAATAATTCCACGCTTAAAAAACATACGTATAGGATAGTAAAGCATATATAATAATAAGCACAATCCTACTATACCATATTCTACTAAAAAACCAACAAAATCGTTATGAAATCCCACATATCGACCGGTTATTGTCATACCTCCATAATATCCATTTCCAAACAATATTTGTGCAATATTACCTTGCGAAAAGGCTCTGAGTTTCGCTTCCCATATTTCGGTACGTCCACTACCTCCCCCTGAATCATTTTCTATGCGATATAGTAAAAGATCAAAATATTGATTATTATACAAATATATAACACCTACTGCACCCATAAGAACTATACCAATTTTTTGCCATGGTTTTATTTTTGAAAACATTGATAGAAACACAAATGCACATACTACTGAAAGCATTGCTCCTCGCGAAGCATTCAACAATAATGTTGGTAATGATATTACAATAGCAGTTATATAAACAACCTTAAGTCCAATATTCAACTCTTTCCATTCTTTGCTAAATAGTTTCATCATAGAAATGGTAGTACCAATTCCGATAATTGTTCCAAAATAATTTGGATCAACCCAACCTGAACGTTCCATTCCTCCAATTGTATCTGAAATAAATTCATTTCGGTTAGCCAAAAACAGATATGATAAAACAATGGTTATTCCAGCGAATGAGAATGGAAGTTGAGTAAGTGTTTTTTCTTTGTCTTTGGCAATAATTATAAGGAATAAGATAATGGAAAAGAAATTGTAGAATATATTTTGAAACACATTTGCTTCTATATTGCTAACTGATGTAATAAAGTCTAATGCAAGAATATAGAATGTAAAAAATATGAAGAATTTAGGTATATTGCTTAGATTTTCTATTTTTACCTTATAGAAAAATAAAACTATAACTAAAGTTACCCACGCATATATGCTATATGTATAAGGCATATAAGAATAAGCAAAACCTTGTGATGCCAACGTGTAAAAAAGCGTTATTACAGCAGGGTAGCTCACATTCTTAAACAAAACCGCCGGAAATACCACAGCTGCCATAAACGCCAACCTTAAAACCATCGACGGCTCCGATGTTGCATCTTTTCGCGACATCATTATAAGAACCAATATGGCATAGTATATAAGAATAAAGATATTTTGTTTTTTGTTTTTCATTTTTGGAGAAAGTATGATTGGAGAGTAAATATGAATAATTTATTTATAAAAAATAATTACCTCATATATTTACTTATGTTATAATTTAAAATATTTCAATGTTTTTAGGATACAAACCGATTAATATGAAAAAATATTTAATTTTATCTTTTGTTGTTATGTAAGAATTATGGAACATATTGTAACAAATTTCGGGATATGTATTACGCCAAATCAATCGTTTTTCTTTATCGAAAGAAGTGTTCAATAACATCATTTTCACTACATACTTTAAACTAATAAACTCTTTTTCATATTGCTGAAATAATCCTTTTTCCTTAAAGATTGCTATGAGAAGATCTAGATTCTCTTTGTTCTGATAGAAATTTTTCATTTTCTTTTCTTCGTTAGGAGTATGTGTTACAGAAAGCGGATTTTGGAAATAGTAGTAAAACGAAGATGGTAAATAACTAATTGTATTAGCATTAAGTAAACACTGAAATGTAATTACCATATCTTCTCCCATGTCTCCTTTGGGATAATTAATCTTATCTAAAAGACTTCTTCTAAATAACTTATTACAAAGAGACCATGCTTTTTTTCGAGCTAAAAGTTTTTGTATAAAATCATTTTTTTCGATACTATCACAGCCATTAAAAGTATTTAAAACATTTATTCCATCTGATATAGCATAATCACATATCACACAGTCTGCATTATCTTGAATAGCTTTATCATACATTTGACGATACATATCCTTTTTCACCCAATCATCGCTATCACAATGTGTTACAAACTCTCCTATTGCGTTTCGCATACCCCATTCTCGTACGGCTGCTTGTCCGCTGTTTTTCTCCATTCTGTGAATAATTACTTGCGATTTTCGATGAGGATATTTTTCCAATACACTCTTTAATACACCTATACTATTATCAGGTGTGCAATCATCAATAAACAAATATTCTATATCGTCAAGAGTTTGCTCAAAAAGACTGCGAGCACAGCGTTCTATATATTTTTCTACTCCATAAACAGGAATTATTACAGATACTTTTGACATAATGTATTATTTCAGTGTTATTTTAAATGGACAAGAATTAATTAGAGGAGCTAAGTCTATATCTACCCAATAGCCCTTTCCAACCATTCGTAGCAACGATTGCGTTCGGAATTAAGTTTTCGGTTAACCTCTTCCCAATTGATAGGTTGAGCATTGGGATTTATGTTTTCTACCATTCTGTGGTTTAGTTTGAGTAGCGAAAGTAAGGAATCGAAACGACTATTGCCTCGATGGGCATTACCAAATACAAAAAAGTCTCTGTTGTAATTGATGGAAAATGCACTACCATGAAATGAGTCGGTAACTACAAATGCAGCATCACGGAAATAGGATAACCAAAGTTCTACAGAATCGGTATCTTTAACATCATTATCGGCACTTTTAATGAAATAAGGTAGTCCTTTGGCTTGAGCAAAGGATTTTATTTCGGCTACTTTTCTTTCGTCCATATCCAAGATATAGGCAAAAACGAATGGTTCGCATTTTTGGATATGTTTGCAAAGCGTATTATAGTCTTCGGCTGTAAGCAGTAACGTAGGGTCAAGCGTATGAGTGGCTTCTACACCAAGGTGTTTTTTGCACAACTCCACTCCTGATGCTTCGCGAACCGAGATAGCATCAATCTTTTTGGCAAGCAATGCACAGTCTTTGGTCTGAACCGGCGAAAATTCCCATTGGTCCACACCAAACGATGCCGAATATGCTACCTTTTTTATCTCTTTGCCATCGGCAAATCTAAAAAACATATCTTCAATGCTATAATTGTAAATAGGTCGCCACACTTGGTCGCTACCAACCACAAGCGTATCCAAATTATACTTTTCCACCAATTGCCACGAAACTTTTTTTACCCTTGTGCTGAGGTTGATATTGTTATACACAAAAGTTCTCAATGGCTTTTCGCTTCGTTTTCTTTTGGGTGGAGTGGACGGAAAATCGACTTTCCGCCCTAGTATTTTTAATATAATGATTTTGATTGTCAATATTATCCAATCTTTCCATGTGAATTTCAAAAGATCGAAAGTCCACACTTTGTGTCCCATCTTGCGTAGCACGGTTTGCAAAGCATAATTCTGCAATATACCGCCATAGTTTCTCAACAGTGGTTGAGTAAGTATTCCTATTTTCATTTTAATCGTTTTAATATTGCTACAATAATAGCTCGAATTTTCGAAATACATCTTTTCGCAAAACTCGGTCTTCTTTTTTTACATACTATCTCTATATTTTGAATGGTAGGATTATTCCAAAACATTTGGCTGTATTTGGTCAGAGCCACACTATGTTCTATACAGGGGTTGCCTCTTAAAGCACTGTCGTATGTGGTTTCGATATATTCAGCGTCAAATTGTTCGAACAACTCCTTTCCTTTTGGTGTGTTTATCAAAAGAAGCCCTATACCTTTGTCGTCGTCAAACTCAGGATGATTGCCTTGGATGCCCCAATAATCGCCTACGGAGATGTCGGCACCACTTTTGCCCGAGCGTGCAGCACATGCGTAGCACGATGGACGCAAATAAAGGTTTGCCAGAAAACCTTTCATGAAAACATTGTCGAGGAAAGGTTGCAAAAAGGTGTTTTCATTGTCGTTAGCGGACTTCGAAACCGAATTTTTTGCCGCCTTAGAGGCGACATTGTAGCGGACTTCGAAACCGAATTTTTTCCAACCATTTGTTTTGTCTCTAAATGATATACCCGTTATCACGGGCAATTCATTTAGAGAAGAAGAAACCGAATTTTTTCCAGTTCCGCACTCAGTGCGGAACTGGGTACGAAGTGCGGTAAGATAATCCTGCCACACCTTGGGGCTTGGCACTCCGTGGCATACTATATCCATGGTCATCAAATTGTCATAGTTGGTGCGTAAATACTTCTTCAGCCCTGCTATTTGGCATGGCGTACCCGAAAACAATACTTTGCGGCCTTGTGTCAAAAATTCCTTTACTTCGCTATATGTATTTCCTATGGAACTTTGTACATATTTGGAACCACGAAAATCAGCAATACCTTCCTTGGTATCTGTCCATGCATGAACCACATTCCAATCATCATCGAACTTTGCACCAAACACAACACCGCCATTGTCCAACACATATTCTGCCAACAATGTAAACACACCGCCCGACGAACTTTTGCGACGCACTTCTTCGTTTTTATTCTTAGCCGCAAAAATCTTTATCGGTTTCTTGTCCTCGCTTTGGTTTATTACAGGGCATACTTTTTCACACAAGCCACAGCTTACACAAAGCTCCGTATCTACTAGCGGATAAAGAAAACCTTGCTCGTCGGCTTGCATCGAGATGCACTGCTTAGGACACACATTGCCACAGGCATGGCAACCACAGCAATCTTTTTTATCTTGTAGATTTATCATCGAGCGGAAATTTTATTAATTATCGGTTCTAGCTTGATATATACTTTGTCCCAAATTTTTATTCTTATTTTGTCTATAAGAATTGATATAATAAAAATCAATGATAATATACCAAAGTTACTTAGCCAAAATATTGGCGTTGAAAGATTATCATGTAAATATACAAATAAGTCCTTAAAATGCCATAATGTACTTGGACTGACATGCATTAAGAAAACTGCAAAACAACTTATGCCGCACCAATTGACAAATTTGTTTTGAAAGCTGAATTTTGAAAAACATAAAAGCAAAGCCAATGCCCCAATTATTGTTGTAGGACATATATATGAATATAAGTATAAAGGAAAAGATCTATTAAATAAAATAGGTGGCAAATATGATAGTAATGTTACCAATATCACACTTCCAAGATAGATAGATAGATAGATAGAAGATGTATATTGAGACCATTTTGGACTATATATTCTAATATACCTTGCCAATAAATATAATCCTATAAAAAACAAGGTTGTGTAACCGCCCTGCATAAAAGTGGCTGCACCAATCCACCCATATGTACATGTGAACAAAAAGAATCCTATTAAAACCCATTTATAAACATATTGTGTTGTATTCTCAATAAATGCATTAAGTACTGGAGAAAGAATATAAAGTAGTAGATATGCCTTTATGAACCAATTTAGACCTGTTGCGAACACACAACCGGCAATACCTTTTAAAGATAACTCACTACTTCCTATTATTAGTGTTATCAAATAAAGTCCAGTTAAAAAAAAGAGACATTGGAATAGAAAATTACACAATCCTTTAGCATTAGGTTTAATGCCAAACCAACCTGAAATAAGGACAAAGACATTTACACATACTATACTTATTGATTCAAAAAATATTCGTAAAAATGCATCTAAAGGTTCTTGTTGTATTTCAGAATTTGTTGGAGCTCCCAACGAAAAATAGTCGGAATGAACAAGCAAAACAAGATACATTGCCAACATTCTCAACAATTCGATATTCGATTGACGTACAGTTTTCGCACTCATGATATTTATTATTTAACTTTACTGATAATTTTCTTGATAGGTGCAATAAATAAATCACGTTCGTAACTATTCATGCAAAACCTGAAAAACAGTGGTATATATATTATTGCAAACAATAGTATTGCACCGCCTAATTCCACCCAGCTATCCAATTCTACATTGCGTAGCAAATACATTGCTACCACAATTACTACTATCGGCATAACGGACATCTTGGCAATCTCTTTCCAAAACTTAAGCACATCCAAATCTTGTTTTTTGCGGTAATAGATATTCATTATCAATCCTTGTCCCAAAAGCAATGCACCCGAAATACCTATGGCACAGCCTATACCGCCATATTCTTTTGATAATACTATTTGAAAGACCAAACTTACAACGGCAATACCTATATACAACAAAGAGCGGAATTTCATTTGATTGCGAGCTTGCAAAATAGTGATACCTAAGTT
Organism: uncultured Bacteroidales bacterium; assembly: GCA_937881815.1. Lineage (GTDB taxonomy): Bacteria > Bacteroidota > Bacteroidia > Bacteroidales > P3 > Onthomorpha. The sequence continues at coordinate 90,202 of CALGEC010000048.1, read as the reverse complement.
TTGTATCAAAGGGATAAGAAGTGCCACGAAAAACATAAGAGTAATAATATAAACTTCTTCGTATCCTGGACCAGCCCATAAGATTATGAAATCTCGGCCAAATACTATAAAACCAGAAAGCATCAAACACATCACTATATATTGTATTCTTCCTATTTTGATAAATAGGTCTGATATTTCTTTTTTATTATCATTTTTGGTTACCATACTTGTAACTTTGGGGAGAAAAAGGCTGCCAATAGCAGTAGAAAAGTTCATATATATATGTTCTAATTGTATAGCCAATGCAAACACAGCTACTGCTGTAGTACCTACAAACGCTCCTAAAACAAACTGCCCGGTATTCCAATATATCTTATCCATTATCACATTTAGAAATATCCAAAAAGAATACACTGCCACTTCTTTGAGAAAAGACCATTTGAAATTTCTAAAAAAGATTTTAATCTTTAGCTTATGCTTACAATAAAAATAATTGATAATCAGTGTAAGTAGATTAAATACGGTTTGCAACACCACCATGGCCACAGCTTTATATCCCATCTCCAAAAGGCATATCATTATGGCGGTATTTAAAAGAGTGCGTATTATGTTAATTGCTTTAGGGAAAACAAACCTTTCATATGCCGTAATAATAGAACCAAAGATACTCATCGGGAAAGTAACTGCAAGGTTAAAGATTAGGAAAAGCATCATAATACGAGCCTTATCCAATTCCTCTACAGTCATGGTAGCACCGAAAAGAGTGTCAACATTAAAATACAAACCTAATCCTGCCACAAAAGCAATGATACCGATAACGATGTATAACACCAAAAACATACCAAACATCTCGTATTGTTCGGTCGTTTTTCCTTCGGCACGGAATTTGGCTGTATAACGTACGATAGCGTTACCCATACCCAAATCCAACACAGTAAGGTAAGCTATCACCGAAGCCACAAGCGAATACAAACCATATTCACTCTGCCCCATCATTCTCAACATATATGGAGTATACAACAACCCCACTAACATATTGAGAATAATAACTACATAATTTAATACTGCACCAGCTTTAAGTTGATTCATTTTGAATAAAGAATATAATAGGTTATAATAATATTGTGGATATAAAGCCGACATAAGTTCGGCTTTGGGAGTGGGGAAATGAGAGTGAATGGATAATTTAAAATTTATCTGAGTTTTAAACTTCCACAATAAAAAGGAGTTCCTTTATCTGGAGTATCTTTTAGGGATAAATCTTTCAAACAAGCAGGTTTATTGTCTATCTTATTCTGAGAGTATATATGTACATACCCATCATCATTAACAAATACTAAGTCTCCTGCCGTATTCTGAGTTATAGTCATACGCGAATTACCATAATCAATATATTCACTTGGGGCATTGCCAATAATTATAAGCTGAGGATTCAAAGCATCCAATAGTGCTGTAGGAATAGATGCACTCTTACGACCATGGTGAGGTTGAAATAGAATATTAACGACTGGAATATTTTCCGAGCAAGTATCATAATATTCTTTTTGCATATCAGTTTCAAGATCTCCCATCCACATATATGTCGCACCATTTTTTATAGAATAAGTAAATATTGGACATATATTATTTACTTTTTGACCATTTGATACATTTTTTAGAGCCTCATTAAATTTTTCATTATTGATTATTGGCCAACAAAAATTAATACCTGAACCGTCATTCTCATTGTTGCTATTATTTAGCCAACATCTTTTAATTCCTTTCTCAATTGCAAAGTTATAATTGTCTTTCATTTCTATATACTTCATAAGAGAAGGATTCTTTTTGTCTCGAGGAATAGAATTTTTCACTGCATAAAAATTAGTTGTTGACCATCTTTTTAATAATTCGTCTATGCCAGCAATATGATCATTGTCTGGATGCGTAGAAATAAAACGACGGATTCTACCCTTGGACTGTTCTATAATTTCATCGATAATCTCTTTTTGACGATTATTCGCTTCGTTTACGGAGTTTTCCAATAAATAACAATCTATCACAGTAAAAGATTTACTATTATGCTTTATATAAAATGTATCCCCTCGTATTTCTCCCTTTGGAAAGGAAAATGACTTTACTATACTCATAATATTTAGCTATTTTTTATTTACCTTCTCTACTCTCTCTCTTATATATGATGTTTGCTTTCTATACGCCAACACATATAGAAGCAACAATAATACTAAAAGAACAAGTATTGCCCACTTGGTATGCATAAAAGCATTTATAATAGGAAAAAGAGAGCAAACATACAATAATAACACAACTATAAACAATGTAACCAATGTTCTATACAGATTATTATCCTCCAAAAGAATTCCTATCTTTTCATCTTTTGGCTCTGCCTTGAGAAAGTCCTCGTAAGGAGCATAATTTACTATTTTCCATTTCTTAAACCATGTTTCTGTTATAACAGAGCCTAATCTACTTAATGTCATACCAGCAATATATCCAATAAAGAATACGCCATAGGCATTATTAAAATCAATACTGAATACTCCTATAATATCAATAATGTATAAAAATGATATACCAGGAATAAGGTTATTTAAGATATGATAACGTGATAATTTATCTAAAAATTTTTCCATTTGAATTGGGTGCCTAAGTATTAATATTAGTATACAATTTTATTTTTTACTCTCTCATTTATAGTTATAGCAGTCCTTTGGTTCTGGTTATTCTTCGAGACCTATCAACAATAATCAGTAAAAAAGCATCTATCATTATCTTCACAAATAAATTATTTGACAGATATTACATTGGCTCTGCTGTAGAATATTCATATCTATTTGCAGTTCCTCTATAATACCATAAAGACTGTTTATCCTTTTGAGTTGAGTATACCTTTCCAACACTCTTCAAAGCATTAACAGTACAACGATTTGAATATTTCCCATACTTTTCTGAAGATATGTAAGATATTTTAGGATGTAAATAACTAATAAGTTCATTATCTAAGTTATGCTTGCTTCCATGATGAGGAACCTTTAGCCATGTTATGTTTTTCAAATAGCCTTTTGTATCATTATCTACAATATCATGCAAAGCAATTCTTCCTGCATCTCCTGTAAATAACAATTTATCACCCTTTGCTTCCATTAAAAACACAATACTACTTTGATTTACGGCCGAAGGATCATCTTGTGCATCTGCAAGAGTCTTACTATAATACTCATCTTCAGTCAAACTTGTAGTAATTATACTATATTCATTGTCCACTATGCTCTCATTTTTAAAATCTACTTTTATCCTAAAATCAGGTATCAAAGACTCATAAAAATAATTTGTTGGACCTAGAACTGTAATATTTAGTGAGGGAAAAGATTTTCCCCAAAAAACCTCTTCTCTTTCAATCTTTGCTTTATCTAGTGTTTCTAATAAATTAGTACCATCTGCAAACGAATATGCTGCATTTAATCGTTGTCTCAATGTTTCTTCGTTACGTATATACTTAACATCATCAACATCAACATGTTTATATGGGTCATGAACCCATACTTTCTTTATTTCAAAATTATCTTCTCTATTTTTATGCTTGTTTATCAGATATTTCATCCCCCCCCATAATGATCGACATCACAATGAGTAATTATCACCAAATCAATATATTTTTTTGTGTAATATTTACCGATGTGATTAAATATTACTTCTCCATCTTTTTCATTTCCAGCATCAACCAAAACAACATATTCAAATTCGCAGCCTGATGGTTGTTCAACGTATGCATGTATTAAAAAAGCATCTGCTGCACCTACATTAAGCATATCTATTTCGTACTTTGTTATATTTGCCATAATTATTGTTCTTTATTATTAACCTCATCAATATTTTTTACGACATATTCATTTACCTGCTTACAGTATGAAAAAGCATATAACAAAAAGAGAGATACAACCAAGAGGTATGGCTTGATTACCATAAATAATGAGTAACAATTCTCTAACTCCTTATAGCCTATTGCTACTAATGCTAAGAAAAATACACTCGTAAAAGTACGATACATATTTGCATTCTCTTGTAGTGTAGCGATGAGAGGTCTCTCCTTTTTTAGCTTTATTATACAAATCGTATTTTCTCCATTGTATGAATTTACATTTTCTAAAAAGCCACTCTATACAGAGAGATGAAAAACGGCTACATATCATACCGATAACATAGGATATTACAACATTCAAGAACCATTCATTTTGCCATAAAGAATATCCTATCAATGATAGTAGATAACACATAACTGCACCTGGAAGGAGATTATTCAAAATCTCGTATTTAGATAGCTTCCCTATCAATTTTACCAATTCATCCATATTTATATATTGTAAAGTAACCTTACGATAAACTCCGTTGAAGGCGATTACGGAACTACGGATCCACGGAGAATCGGAATCACGGACTTTTTTTGGTTTAAGGTTTAATGTTTACTTCTTTAAGACTACGAGTCAACGAGACTACTAGCTTCGCGGAACTACAGTCGTTTGGTTTAATGTTTAATGCTTTTTGGTATAGAGAGTATAAAATGTATAGAGAGGGTTCTCTACTTTCTATACCCTCTGTACCCAGGCGTAGCCCCGGCGAAGCCTCCACTCGTTGTCTTGTTGACTAGTAGTCTAGTTGTCTGCGAAGCTTCAGCGCAGCCAAAATTCCATTGTCCGTTGTCTGTCTGTCTTCGTACATCTCTTCGTAGTACTTTTCGTAGTCTCCACTTGTGATGTTGTCCAGCCATTGTTGATTATCCAAGTACCAACGAACGGTTTTTTCTATTCCTTCTTCAAATTGCAGACTTGGTTCCCAGCCGAGCTCTTTTTGCAGTTTTGTCGAGTCTATCGCATAACGCATATCGTGTCCTGCTCTGTCGGTTACGTATGTAATTAAATCTAAATCCGGGAATGCGCTATCAGGCAGTGAGCTTTGTGCAGTGAGTTGTGAGCAGCTCATCGCTCGTTGCTCATCGCTCAAAGCAACCCGACCTAAAGCAATATCAACAGTCTTAATAATCACCTTAATCAAATCGATATTCTTCCATTCGTTGAAGCCACCGATATTGTATGTTTCTGCAATCTTGCCGTTGTGGAAAATCATATCTATTGCTCTTGCGTGATCCTCCACATAAAGCCAATCGCGTACGTTTTCTCCTTTTCCATACACAGGAAGCGGCTTGCGATGACGAATATTATTGATAAACAATGGTATCAGTTTTTCAGGGAATTGATAAGGTCCGTAGTTGTTTGAACAGTTTGTTACAATGGTCGGCATTCCGTATGTGTCGTGATATGCTCTTACAAAGTGATCGCTGCTTGCTTTTGCTGCCGAGTATGGTGAGTGTGGGTTATATTTTGTTGTTTCACTGAAAAACTCATCGCCGTATGCTATTGAGCCTTGAGCTGTGAGCTGTGAGCTGTGAGCACTTGCGGCTGTTTGGTGCGGTGCAGGTATTCCCTCGGGGTGATTCATCTCCAAGGCTCCATAAACCTCATCGGTTGATATATGGTAAAATAGGCATTGAGTTGTGAGTTGTGGGCTATGAGCTATTTGGTATGGAGTTGGTTGTGCTTCCCAATAAAGTTTTGCTGCTTGAAGAAGTGAGAGCGTTCCCATTACGTTTGTTTTTGCAAAAGTGAACGGGTCTTTTATGCTTCTATCCACATGACTTTCTGCTGCAAGGTGAATTATCGCATCAACCTTTTCGTCTTGCATAAGTTGATAAAACGCCTCAAAATCGCATATATCCATCTTTACGAATTTGTAATTTGGTTTATCTTCCACATCTTTAAGATTCGCCAAATTACCTGCGTATGTAAGTTTATCAAGATTTATGATATTATATTCAGGATATTTATTTACGAAGAGGCGTACAACATGGCTTCCGATGAAACCAGCTCCGCCAGTTATTACTATATTGCGTTTCATTCGTTATTGTAAGATTATTCGTTTATGAGTTTTAACAAATACTGCCCATACTGATTCTTAATCATCGGTTGAGCTAATTCTCTCATCTTTTCTTCGTTTATCCAACCTTTTCTATACGCTATTCCTTCAAGACATGCTATCTTTAAGCCTTGTCTTTTTTCTATTACTTCCACAAAAGTTGAGGCTTCTGAGAGAGAATCGTGTGTTCCTGTATCAAGCCATGCAAATCCACGTCCGAGTGTTTGTACTTTAAGCTGTTTATCTTCTAAAAATCTTTGATTTACAGTTGTTATTTCAAGTTCTCCTCTTGCCGATGGTTTAATGCTTTTTGCTACTTCTACAACCTTATTAGGGTAGAAATACAATCCGGGAACTGCGTAATTGGATTTTGGATTTGTTGGTTTTTCTTCCAATGACAAACAATTACCTTCCCCATCAAATTCTGCTACTCCATATCTTTCCGGATCTGCTACCCAATATCCAAATATTGTTGCTTTATTATCTTCTTCTGCTGCTTGCACTGCCTCTCTTAACATTTTGCTAAACCCTGCTCCGTAGAAGATATTATCTCCTAAAACCATACAAACATTATCTTTTCCGATAAACTCTTCTCCTATTATAAAGGCTTGTGCAAGTCCATCTGGTGAAGGTTGTTCTGCGTATGAAAAATTAACTCCGTAATCCGAACCATCTCCAAGCAATCTTTTAAACCCTGGTAAATCGTGTGGAGTTGATATTATCAATATATCCCTTATCCCCGCCAACATCAAAACAGATATAGGATAGTATATCATTGGTTTGTCATAAATAGGCAACATCTGCTTACTTACACCTTTTGTAATAGGATACAATCTTGTACCACTCCCCCCTGCCAATACTATACCTTTCATATCTTAATCTCTTTTAAAAATATCTCTTGTGTAAACTTTCTCTGCAACATCGTCAAGACAAGCATCATATCTATTCGCTATAATCGCTTGACTTTGTTGTTTAAATTCTTCTATATCGTTTACTATTTTACTTCCAAAAAATGTACTTCCGTTTTCAAGAGTTGGTTCATATATTATTATTGTTGCACCTTTGGCTTTAATACGTTTCATAACTCCTTGTATAGAGCTTTGACGGAAATTATCAGAGTTTGACTTCATCGTTAGACGATATACTCCTATTACACATTGTTTTTCTTCTTGTGGATTATAATCGCCTCTATTGTAGTAATCATAGTATCCAGCCATTTTCAACACTTGGTCTGCAATGAAGTCTTTACGAGTGCGATTACTTTCTACTATGGCTGACATCATATTTTGAGGAACGTCCTCATAATTTGCAAGCAATTGTTTTGTGTCTTTTGGCAAGCAATAGCCTCCGTATCCGAAACTTGGGTTATTGTAGTGATTTCCTATTCTTGGGTCAAGACAAACCCCTTCTATTATATCTTGTGTATTTAAGTTTTTAAGCTCTGCGTATGTGTCTAATTCGTTAAAGTAACTAACTCTTAGTGCCAAGTATGTGTTTGCAAATAGTTTTACTGCTTCTGCTTCTGTGCTACCCATATATAGCATTGGCACGTTTTTCTCTATTGCCCCTTCTCGTATTAGTTCTGCAAACTGTTTTGCTTTTTCTTCTAATACTTTATCTTCTTGGTCATATCCTACTATGATTCTTGAAGGATACAGATTATCATAAAGAGCCTTACTTTCCCTTAAAAACTCTGGTGCAAAGATTATGTTTTGTGTATTAAACTTTTTTCTTACGCTATCTGTATATCCAACAGGTATAGTACTCTTTATTACCATTATTGCAGTAGGATTCACTTTCAATACTTTTTCTATTACGTCTTCTACTGCACTTGTATCAAAGAAGTTCTTGTGAGTATCATAATTTGTTGGTGCTGCTATTACTACAAATTCTGCATCTTTGTATCCATTTTCCCAATCCAAAGTTGCTTTTAGTTGTAATGGTTTTGTTGCCAAGTAGTCTTCGATATAGTCGTCTTGAATAGGTGATTTTTTGTTGTTTATTAAATTTACTCTTTCCTCAACTATATCTACCGCAGTAACCTCACTATATTGTGATAACAAAATAGATATTGACAAACCTACATATCCTGTTCCTGCTACTGCGATTTTCATAATCTTTTTACAATCTTCCGTCTATAATCGTTCTATCTAAAATTCCCTTTACATCATAAACTACTCCGTTTTCGTTTAAAAGGGTTTTAATATCAATATTCAAAAATTCTTTGTGCGATACTGCTAATATCACTGCATCGTATTTGTTTTCTTGTGGTAATGTATTTGTTATTTTTAAATTGTATTCGTGTTTTACCTCTGCTTTATCTGCCCAAGGGTCATAAATTGTGATATTATTTGTGTACTCTGATAGTGTAGCGTAAATATCTACTATTTTTGTATTGCGTATGTCTGGACAATTTTCTTTGAAAGTAATTCCCAAAAGCAGAATATTAGCATCTTTTACTAATACGCCTTTTTTGTTCATTAGCTTAATTACTTGGTGTGCTACGTATTCTCCCATTCCATCGTTTAGTCTGCGAGCCGAACTCATTACTCTTGGTAACACTCCATATACTTGGGCTTTTTGTATCAAATAATAAGGATCTACGCTTATGCAGTGTCCGCCTACTAATCCAGGACTTAGTTTAATAAAGTTCCATTTTGATGCGGCTGCTTCTATAACATCGTGTGTATCTATGCCCATTGCATTGAAAATTTTCGCCAATTCGTTCATAAATGCTATATTTACGTCTCTTTGGCTGTTTTCAATAATTTTTGATGCTTCGGCTACTTTTATTGTTGGAGCTTTGTGTGTGCCGTTTATTAGTACAGAATTATATACTTTGTCTACTATATCTGCTATTTCCGGTGTTGATCCTGAGGTTACTTTCTTGATTTTTTCTACTGTGTGTTCTTTATCGCCCGGGTTTATTCTTTCTGGCGAATAGCCTGCATAGAAGTCTTTGTTGAATACTAAGCCTGATACTTCCTCTACTACGGGTAGGCATTCTTCTTCTGTCACTCCCGGATATACTGTGGACTCATAGACTACTATGTCGCCTTTTTTGATTACTTGTCCTACGGTTTGGCTTGCTCCTATCAAAGGACGTAAATCCGGACGATTGTTTTCATCTACCGGGGTTGGCACCGCTACTACATAGAAGTTGCTTTCTTTTATTTCTTCTATGTTTGTGGTGCAACGAAAACCGTGTTTTGCTATGGCTTCTTGTAGTAATTCATCTGATACTTCAAGGGTAGTGTCTTTGCCTGCGTTTAAGGCATCTACTCTTGTTTGGTTTTTATCAAAGCCTATGGTTTTAAATTTTGTGGAAAACAAACGTGCTAATGGTAGGCCTACATAACCTAATCCTATAACGCATATCTTTATCTCTTGCATATACTCTTAGCTCCTCGATTCTCTTATAACTTTTTGAAAATCAAGATTAAAATTATTTTTTTCTTGCTTTATTTTACAAAAATGACTATAAATAATCATTGTTATTTGCAAAAATAGAGATATTTCTTTGATTTTGCAAAATAAAACAAAGAAATAATTTACTAACTCTTAGAAATATTTTTTTAATTCTTTGCTTTACATTTTTTTATCTATCTTTGCAGGCTGTTTTAATAGAAAAATATCATTATGAACAAAACAAAAAGAATTTTAAAAGTTGTCTATAATGTACTTTTGTACTGTTTTGCCATTGCAGGTGTAGCAATAATTGGTGCTTGGGCTGTCTATCAATTAGGCTGGACAAAAAATCGTGGTGCAATAGATAACAATAACCGTTATTTAGTAGAGGTTGCAGAGTTAAAAAAAGGTAAAATAAACAAAGAAAATGCTATTTTATCGACCGAAGACTTAGCAAAACTAACTGCAATCAGCAAGTTGTATCCAAAAAATGCAGATTTAATTCTAAAAGCGATTAAAAATAGTGAGGCAAAAGGCAATCTGCAACAAATGATTGCAGCATGCGAGATGTATCTTCAAGACAACGAGGCCTATTTTGCTTGTTTAAAAAATCAAAACACTGCACTAAATACTTTAAAAAAAGATAGTGTTGGAGAAAACGTAATTCAATGGATGAATCTTCCTGAATGGTATGCACTAAAAGAAGCAATAGTAAAAGACAAAGCCGAAATAGACAGTGCAGCCAAAGTTGCAGGAGTAGAATCCCGTATGATAGTTAGTTGTTTAGTAGGAGAACAAATCCGATTATTCAATTCCAAAAGAGAAATGTACAAAAAATATCTTGGACCCGTAAAAGTATTATCTGTACAATCTCAATTCTCTTTTGGAGTTAATGGAATAAAAGATTTCACAGCAATTCAGGTTGAAAAACATCTAAAAGATGACACCTCCGCCTTTTATATGGGCAAAAAATACGAAAACATCTTAGATTTCAAAACAGATAATCATCAAGAAGAGAGAATGAATCGTTTGGTTGATTATCAAAGTCATTACTATTCTTACCTATATACAGCCTGCATCTTACACCAAACAAAAATGCAATGGCAAAGAGCAGGATACGACATAGCCTCACGTCCCGAAATACTTTTCACTCTATTTAACATAGGTTTCTCAGAAAGCCACCCAGGTCCTAATCCAAAATGTGGAGGCTCAAGTATAAAAGTTGGAGATTACATCTATACCTTTGGAACAATTGGTTTTGATTTCTACTATTCAGGAGAATTGATAGAAGAATTCCCTTTTGAGAAACAACGATTTATAGATTAAAATTATGAAAAAGCACATTCTGTTATTTGTTTCAATAAGTCTTTTTCTTTCTTGTGCAAAAATAAAAGATACAACATACGAAAAGCATGTTGTATTTCCAAACGATGCAAGCCAAGAAAAGAAAATAGAAATGATTTCACATCTTGTGCCAAATAAAGCTCAATTAGAATGGCAACAAATGGAGCTCACCGCATTTCTTCATTTTGGAATCAACACCTTTACAGGCAATGAGTGGGGCGATGGGAAAGATGACCCAAAACTTTTCAATCCTACACAACTCAACTGTGAACAATGGGTAAAAGCCCTTAAAGATGCAGGTTTCAAAATGGCAATTCTTACAGCAAAACATCACGATGGCTTTTGTCTTTGGCAAACACAAAGCACCGAATATTCGGTTAAAAACTCTCCATGGAAGAATGGCAAAGGAGATGTAGTAAGAGAACTAAAAGATGCTTGCGAAAAATACGGAATTAAATTTGGAATATATCTTTCTCCTTGGGATAGAAACGCAAAAACCTACGGTGATTCACCTGCATACAACAAACTCTACATTCAACAATTAACTGAGCTACTAACAAACTACGGAGAAATACACGAAATATGGTTTGACGGAGCCTGTGGAGAAGGAGAAAATGGCAAAAAACAAGATTACGATTGGAAAACATTTCTAACAACAATCCGCACCCTACAACCGCAAGCCGTAACCGCAATAATGGGAGACGATGTGCGATGGGTAGGAAACGAAAGCGGACTTGGTAGAGAAACAGAATGGAGTGCAACTCTTATAGCGCCAGGATCTTATCCCGATAAAAAAGAAAACAACGCCCAACTCGAATTAAACGAAATGTCAAAAGACCTTGGAAGCAGAGCCTTAATAGAAAAAGCCAAAGAAGCCTATTGGTATCCATCAGAAGTCGATGTTTCAATTCGCCCAGGCTGGTTCTATCACCCACAAGAAGACGAAAAAGTACGCTCACTCTCCAACTTAGTAGACATTTACTTTCAATCCGTTGGACGCAACTCTGTCTTGCTTTTAAATATCCCTCCCGACACACGAGGTTTACTACACGAAACCGATGTAAAACGCATAAAAGAACTCTCTTGCTACCTTACAAAAACCTTTTCTATTAACCTGCTAAAAAAAGGCAATAAACCATGGAAAGCACAAGAAGGAGAAAGCAAAGAATTTGTTGTAAAAAAAGACGCAACATTTAACACCATTCTTTTACAAGAAGAGATAACAAAAGGACAAAGAGTAGAAGAATTTCTTGTAGAAGGATTCTTTAACGGAAAGTGGCAAAGCCTATGCAATGCCACAACAATAGGCTATAAACGCTTGTTGAGATTTGATGATTGCAAAGTAGAAAAAATAAGAATTACTATTCTATCTTCACGAGGCGAAGCAAACATAAAAAATATTGGACTTTATTTTGCAGAAAGGATAGAAGATTAGTATTCTATCCTTTCTTTTTTTATCTTAAAACAACTTTTGTACTTTTACTTGCCTTGTTGTTAAATGCTTTAATTAAATAAGCTCCCGCTGGAACATTGTTTAATGTAAAGTTTCTATCTTTTGTTGTGAATACTTTTTGACCTAAGGCGTTGTAAACTTCTATTTGTAAATCGCTTTCCATTGTTTCTATATTGATATGGCGATTGTTATTATAGATGTTTACTTGTAATTCTTCTGTTTCTTCAAGTGTAAGTGATTTCTTTATCAATACTTTGAATCTGTCTGCGTTTTCGCCTGCTATAAGGTTTGTTGCATATTCTACGCCTTCAGTTAAGTCTATTGTTTCTGTTCCGTCTATTATGCTAACGGTTAATCCCTCAGGAATGTAGTTGGCTTTGAATTTTACTTCTTTGTTTCCAAAAGAGCGTACGTTCATTGTAGCATAGTATGGCAATGTGTTTACTTCTTCTTTTACTAAGGCTATATTGTTTTTCACAAAATATGGTTCTGCTATTTCGTATGGTGAGAATAGTTTGTTTGCATCAAAAATATCGTAGTCTTCATTTGCTTCTTCATTTTGTGCAAATAATAGTTCTATTTCTCTTTCTCCTTCAAGCATCGCAAGGCGTACAAATTCTCTTTCTATGCTTGATTTTGCTTGTGTTCTTTGGCTTGGTGTAAAAGTTGCTTTTCTGTTTCCGGTAGTTGCTAAATTCACAAAAAATCCTTCTGTTACATTGACTGTACCCGAATTAAAAGTCTCATAACTCTCATCATTTAATTTGTAAATCACTTCTCCTTGAATATTACCTCCTTGATTTGCAATAAATGTTGCTGCGTTTAATTTAAATGTATAAGGGTTTGCAAGTGGCAACCAATTGCTATTTGTATTGCTACTACTAACCTCAACATTTCCTATGTTTAATGAATAAGCCGGAGTTTGAGAAAAACTATAATTATCCGAAGAGTAATCAGAATTAGCGTTAGGACTATAAATTCCATCTCCATAGTTAGTAAAAAGATATTTGTCAGTGTTCCAAGAATAAGCAAGGAAACACTCGCCCTTTCTAACTTGTGTATTTATTGTTGCCCAATTATTTTCTGACCAAGCACCATTGGAATGGTCAAACGTCAAAATAGAGAGTTCCATTGTTTGAGGAATAAGTGTTTCTAACTTATATCCAGCAAAAGGAGCTCCTATCAAATGCCATTTATCTTCTGTTAATATTGCTGTTTCTACTTCAATAATTCCTAATTTAGACTCAGAAAGTTCTTCTATAATCAACTCCCCACCTTGTGTTAATTTCAAAATACCATCATTTTTCAATACAATATTTTCGTTAATCGTAAGTGGAGTTGATAAATTAAAAATACTTCCTTGTGCAATCTTATAAACACTCTTCCAATTATTAGAATTAGGAATAAGGTCAGACAAAACTCCATAACCAATACTACCAATCGGAATATCAACAGAAGTTATATTATCGCCAAAAACGAATACATCTTCACCAAAATCAGGTGCACTCATACCAAGAAAAGTAATAGAAGTTAAACTTAAGCAAAAAGAAAATGCATTTGCACCAATAGTTTGAACCCCACTACCAATAACAACAGAAACTAAACTACTACAATCAGTGAATGCAGCAGTTCCAATAGAAGTAACACTATTAGGAATGATAATAGAAGTTAAACTAATACAATTTTGAAAAGCATAATTGCCAATAAAAGTAACGCTATTACCAATAGTAACAGATGTCAGATTATGACAATTTCTAAATGCATAATTTCCAATTTTTTTAACATTATTACCAATAACAACAGATTCCAAACTACTTTTATTCATAAAAGCATTCTGGTTTATTGCAGTAATTGGCGTAGTTGTTCCTGGAATAACATCAGGTATTACTAATTCTGTAACATTATTATTATTAGCTAATCCTGTCACTATTGCTTGATTTTCTCTTACTGTGTAGGTAAAATTTACTTGTTGTGCTAAAAGTACATTTACACATAGCAACAAACAAATTGATAAAAACAACTTTTTCATTACTTACCTCCTTTTTTTGTGTTACGAATAATTGTTGCACCAACTGTTGCTCCACCTAAACCAAGAAGCAATAAAGTTGCTGGCGCAATTGGGGCTCTTTCACCTCTAAGTCTTGTGTTATCGTATCCGCCACCTATTGCTCCTGTCCTTGGTTTTTCAGGAGGGCGTGGTGGTTGTTGTGCCAAAAGCACATTCATTCCAAATAAAATACAGATAAAACAAATCAATTTCTTCATCAAAAGCTACTTTAACTTATTATGTTTCAAATACAATCACTCAATTTGGCGGGCAAAAGTACAACAAAAAATAATAAAAACATCATTATTTTCTAATTCTTTTTCAACACAATACATTAAATCACTGTTTTTCAATACATTAAAATAAAAAAATATCTTTATTATACTCTTAATTAATTACTATAACCTACAATACAAAGAAAAAATCCTAAATACAAAGAAAAAAAATCTAAGTATTCAGGATTTTTTTGAAAGAATTATTTTTTTATTTCTTTCTTTTATTTCATCAATTCTGCGTATTCTTTATAGAAATATGGTATTGTTTCTATTCCTTTGAAGAATTGTTCTAATGGATAGTTTTCGTTTGGTGAGTGAATTGCGTCTGCGCCTAAACCAAAGCCCATAAGTATTGATTTTATTCCTAAGATTTTTTCAAATCCTGCTATGATTGGAATACTTCCACCGCTTCTTGTAGGAATTGGACGTTTGCCGTATGTTGTTTGATATGCTTTTTCTGCTGCTTTATACGCTGGCATATCTATTGGAGAAACATAAGCATAGCCTCCGTGCAATGGAGTAACTTCTACTTTTACTGATTCTGGTGCAAGAGTTTTGAAATACTCTGCAAATTGTTCTGTAATAACTTCAAAATCTTGGTCTGGTACAAGACGGAAAGATATTTTTGCGTGTGCGGTTGAAGGAATTACTGTTTTTGCTCCTTCTCCTGTGTATCCGCCCCATATTCCGCAACAGTCAAGGCTTGGTCTTATTCCTACTCTTTCTATTGTGCTATATCCTTTTTCGCCATGTAGTGCGTTTATGTCTATGGCTTTTTTGTATTCTTCTTCGTTAAATGGTGCTTGTGCCATTAGGTCTCTTTCTTCTTGTGAGGCTACTAACACTTTGTCATAGAATCCTGGCACTGTGATATGATTATTTTCATCAGTAAGTTTTGCAATCATTTGACAAAGTATGTTGATAGGGTTGGCAACTGCTCCTCCGTAAAGTCCTGAGTGAAGATCGCGATTTGGACCTGTTACTTTCACCTCTACATAGCCTAATCCTCTAAGTCCTGTTGTGATTGATGGAGTGTCAGTCGCTATCATTGATGTGTCAGAAACCAATATCACGTCTGCTTTTAATAGTTCTTTGTTTTCTTTGCAGAAATCATAAAGACTAACTGAGCCTATTTCTTCTTCTCCTTCCAACATAAATTTAACGTTGCAAGGCAATTGATTTGTTCTCACAAGGTATTCAAATGCTTTTGCGTGCATAAACGCTTGCCCTTTATCGTCATCTGCTCCTCTTGCCCAAATAAATCCGTCTTTAACCACTGGTTCAAATGGATCTGTACGCCATTCGTTTGCCGGATCTATTGGCATAACATCATAGTGTCCATATATAAGAATTGTAGGCTTTGAAGCATCTATTATTTTCTCTGCATAAACAACAGGATTTCCTTGTGTAGGCATTATTTCGCATTTATCTGCTCCTGCTTCCATTATTAACTCTTTCCATCTCTCTGCACAACGTATCATATCTGGCTTGTGTGCTTCAATCGATGAAATCGATGGAATACGAATCAAAGAGAATAATTCTTCTAAGAATCTATCTTTGTTTTGTTCAATGTAGTTTTTTATATCCATATCAGTTTTTATTTGTTTTATTTAAAAATCGGTTTCTAAATTTTCTTCAAAATATTCTTGTTGTTCAATATCTGCCTCCGAAATTACGGGATTATTTATCCAATCTCTAACAATTATTGCTGTACTTATTTGAGGTTTAATAAGTTTAAAAAGGTTGTAAGCATCTAAACGTGTTATAAAATCTCCGCATTTAACAACAAAATTTGGCTCGTCAAAAGTTACATACACTCTTGTACTTGGATAGGCTGCTGTAAGTTCATCTTTAAGAGCGTATGCTTTGGCTTTGGCGTTTGCTCCTGTAAACGAGTTTACTTTTATTCTATATCCTTGTAGAGTTCTCGACATTTCGTTGTATTCTATATGACGTTCCAATATTGTTTGCAAACGTCCATCGGCTATTACCTTTACTTGTGCATTACCTTTAAACGAAAAACAAAGGCTAAATGCTACAAAAAAAATGGCTGAGAATAAAAAACATTTTGATTTCATATCTTTATTTTATCTTGATTCATTATAAAGTTGGCGTACCGAACAAGTTAATACAGGAATATGTGAATTGTTTATCATTTGTTGAGCGTATGGTCCAAGAAATATATTACTTAGTGTTTTTTCTTGCTCACTCATTATCACAATCAAGTCAGCATTGTGTTTTGTTGCATATTCTATTGTAGAAAGTGTTGTATTTTCTGCCTCTATAAAATCTATTCTATATCTCATATTTTTTGATTTCAACAGATTTTCTACGCTTACAACATATTTATCTACAATTTCTCTAATCGATTTACTTGTGCTTGAATATACTCCTAGCACATAAATAACCGAATTAGGAAACATTTTAGCAAACTCTATTGTCCAAGGAACTTTTTGACGAGTATCTTTTGTAAAATCTATTGGCATAATTAACACCTCTAAGTCTTTGTCGGTGTGAAAATCCTCTCTAATTGTTAAAACAGGACAATTAGCCTCTGTAATTGTTTTATAGGTATTTGCTCCTGCAAACTTTTCATCATAACCACTATTTCCGTGAGTTCCTATTACCAATAAATCAGCATCAAACTCTTTTATTGCTTTATTAAGCGTTGCATAAACTTTTCCTTTTGGTAAAATATGATAATAAACCTCTGAATCATTTAATTTTTCCTTTGCTTTATTTACATATTCCTTTAATTTTTCTTCCGCCTTATCGTAGTCCATTTCCACTGTTTCCACCCAAACAATATGCAAGTCTGCATTTGCTCTTGCTGCCACGTCAATACTTACTTTCAAAGCTGTTAATGAAGATTTTGAAAAATCTATTCCTGCTACGATTGTGTCCATAAAATTATTATTTAACGGTTAATATCCCTTTATAATTAACAAAAATTACTACCTTTGCAAAGAAATGGTTTGCAATTTTGTGCAAATATAACAAAATATTTCAAAGAAATAATTTTTTTCACTGAAAAATAACACAATGAACAACAATTTGAATCCAGAAAAGGAGCGTTTAACAAAAAGTGAGAGCGATTACGAAAAAGCGTTACGCCCTTCTGCCTTTGATGGTTTTGCAGGTCAAGAACAAATCAAGGAAAACCTAAAAATATTTGTTCAAGCCGCAAAGGAACGTGGCGAGGCATTGGATCATGTCCTTTTACATGGCCCTCCAGGGCTTGGGAAGACTACTCTTAGTTACATTATCGCTAACGAATTAGGCGTTAATGTAAAAATGACCTCAGGTCCTGTTTTAGACAAACCAGGAGAACTTGCAGGCATTCTCACCAATTTAGAAGAAAATGACGTGCTTTTTATCGATGAAATACATCGTCTATCACCTATTGTAGAAGAATATCTCTATTCTGCAATGGAAGACTACAAAATAGACATTATGATAGAAAGCGGACCTAATGCAAGAAGTGTGCAAATTGGCTTAGCACCTTTCACTCTCATTGGAGCAACAACTCGTTCCGGTCTTTTAACAGCTCCTTTGCGTTCAAGGTTTGGCATTACTTGTCGTTTACAATATTATGATCATCAAACCCTTGCAGGAATCATTAAACGTTCAAGCAATATTCTTCAAACACCTATTCATGACGATGCTGCAATGGAAATTTCTCGCCGAAGCCGTGGTACTCCTCGTATAGCAAATCTTTTACTTAGACGAGTAAGAGATTTTGCTCAAATAAAATCAAATGGAGTGATAGATATGCAAGTGTCAAAAATAGCCTTAGAAGCACTAAACGTTGATAAGAACGGATTAGACGAAATGGACAATCGTATTCTTTCGTGCATAATTGATAAGTTTAAGGGAGGTCCTGTTGGAATCACAACAATCGCAACCGCTGTTGGAGAAGATGCAGGAACGATTGAAGAGGTTTACGAACCGTTTCTAATTCAAGAAGGTTTTCTTCAAAGAACAGCGCGAGGAAGAGAAGCAACCGCTTTGGCATATCAACACCTTGGACGATTTAACACGAAAAATGGTCAAGGAGAATTGTTTTAAACAAGGAAAAAATAGTAACTTTGCAAGTTGAAATATAAATAAAAAACAAATACAATAATGGCAGTACATAAAATAAGCCCTGAATTATTGACACTTAGTCAAGTAGATAAAATATTAAAAGAGGGTATGACATTAGAACTTTCGCAAGAAAGTAAAGAAAGAATTGTAAAATGTAGAGAATATCTTGACAATAAGATGAAAACTCAAAAAGAACCTATCTATGGTGTTACAACCGGTTTTGGTTCTTTATGTAATATTTCTATTTCTAAAGAAGAACTCTCTCAACTTCAAAAAAACTTAGTAATGAGCCACGCTTGTGGAGTTGGAGAAGAAGTACCTGCGGAAATTGTTAAGATAATGCTTTTGAATAAAATCCAATCTTTATCTTATGGAAACTCAGGAGTGCAACTTCAAACTGTTGAAAGATTGATTGCATTCTTTAATAACGATATACTTCCTGTTGTTTACCAACAAGGCTCTTTAGGAGCAAGTGGTGATTTAGCACCTTTGGCTCACATGTGTTTACCTTTATTGGGATTAGGCCAAGTAGATTACAAAGGAAGACGCATAAGTGGAGAAGAATTAAATAAAGAATTTAATTGGCAACCAATAGAACTTCAATCAAAAGAAGGTTTGGCATTATTAAATGGCACTCAATTTATGAGTTCTTTTGCAGTTTGGTGTGTAATCAAGGCTCAAAAACTTTCAGACTTAGCCGATAAAATTATGGTTGTGTCATTGGAAGGATTTGATGGAAGAATTGAACCATTCTTTGACCCAGTTCACCAAGTAAGACCTCATGCTGGTCAAATAGAAACAGCAAAAAGAGTAAGAGAAATGTTAGAAGGCAGTCAAATCATTGCTCAACCTAAAAAACATGTACAAGATCCTTATTCATTCCGTTGTGTTCCACAAGTGCATGGAGCAAGTAAAGATGCAATTGCTCATGTTGCAAGCGTGATTACAACAGAAATCAACTCAGCAACAGACAATCCAACCGTATTCCCTGATTTAGATATGGTAATTTCTGCTGGTAATTTCCACGGACAACCTCTTGCTATCAATCTTGACTATTTAGCAATAGCCGTTGCTGAATTAGGCTCAATCTCTGAAAGAAGAACTTACCAATTAATTGGTGCTAAACGTGATTTACCTTCATTCTTAGTTGCAAAACCTGGTTTGAATTCAGGATTTATGATTCCTCAATATGCAGCAGCCTCAGTTGTTAGTCAATCTAAACAATTATGTACTCCTGCATCTGTAGATACAATCGATTCTTCACAAGGACAAGAAGACCACGTTTCATTTGGTTCAAACGCTGCTACAAAACTTTATCGTGTTGTAAACAATACAGAAAGAGTTTTAGCAATAGAACTTTTCAATGCTGCACAAGCATTTGATTTCCGCAAACAACAAACAGGTCTTTCTTCTTCTAAATGTATTGAAGACTTTGTTAAATCATACAGAGAAAAAGTTGCCTTTGTTCAAGACGACGTTGTAATGTATGAATTGATACATAAGAGTATAGACTTTTTAAGAGATCAACAATAATTTTTAAATATTGATTTTGGCTTTTGAATCAACAGATTTGAAAGCCAAAATCTTTTTTTTGCTTATGGCTTTTTTACCTACTACAAAAAAAGAAATCGAAAATCTCGGTTGGGATAGTGTCGATATAATATTTGTTTCGGGCGATGCTTATATTGATCACCCTTCTTTTGGTGCAGCTGTAATTTCACGACACTTAGAATCCTGTGGTTTTAGAGTTGCTATTCTTGCTCAGCCTAATTGGAAAGACGATTTAAGAGATTTCAAAAAGTTAGGAAAGCCAAACCTTTGTTTTGCGGTTAGCTCAGGCTCTATGGATTCTATGGTAAATCACTACACAGCTGCAAAACGTAAAAGATCCGATGATGCTTACACTCCTGGCGGACAATCAGGCTTTCGTCCCGATAGAGCAACCGTTGTGTATTCTCAAATATTAAAATCAATTTATCCCGATGTACCTGTTTTAATTGGTGGAATTGAAGCCTCAATGAGACGTCTTGCTCACTACGATTATTGGGAAGACAAACTCTTTCCTTCAATTCTATTGGACTCAAAAGCAGATTTGCTAATCTATGGCATGGGAGAAAAAATCTGCGAAAGGATTTGCAGGGGTTTGTTTGAAGGAAAAAGCATTGAAGAGCTAAAAGACACTCCTCAAATAGCCTATATAGAACGTGGCGAGATAGAGAAAAACAAAAATTACAACGACCTTTATCTTCCAAGTTTTGAAGAATGTTTAAAAGACAAAAGAAAGCAAGCCGAAAGCATAGCAATATTTGAAAAAAACAGCAATAAATACAATGGAGAAAGGCTGATACAACTCTATATTAACTCTGAGGTAAAGATAGTTGTTAATCCATTTGACCAAAGCTATTCTTCACAAGACTTAGATAACATTTACACACTTCCTTTTGAAAGAAAACCACATCCAAAATATGCAAAACGAGGCCCTATCCCTGCTTTTGATATGATTAAATATTCTGTTAATATTCATAGAGGGTGTTTTGGAGGTTGTGCCTTTTGTACTATTGCTGCACATCAAGGAAAACGCATCATATCTCGCAGTGAAAAATCCATAATGAATGAAATAGAACAAATATCACAAGACAAGGATTTCAAGGGTTATTTATCCGATTTAGGAGGGCCTTCAGCTAATATGTATTTAATGAAAGGTAAAGATGAATCTCTTTGCAAAAAATGTACAAGACCTTCTTGCCTTTACCCTTCTTTATGCAAAAATATGAATAACGACCATCGTCCTTTACTAAATCTCTACAAAAAAGTAAGGGCTTTGCCTTATATCAAAAAAGCTTTTATAGGCAGTGGAGTAAGATATGATTTATTTGACAAGAGTGAGTATTTTGAAACATTAGTTCTTCATCACGTTTCTGGAAGATTAAAAGTTGCTCCTGAGCATTGTAGCGAAAGCGTTTTAAAAGCAATGCGCAAGATGTCTTTTGACCAATTTATTGACATAAAGAAACGCTTTGAAATCATAAATTCAAAACATGGATTAAAGCAACAGCTAATTCCTTATTTTATTTCTTCTCATCCTGTTTGTACTTTAAAAGACATGGCTCTTTTAGCCTCAAAGACTGCGGAATTAGGCTACAAATTAGAACAAGTTCAAGACTTCACTCCTACTCCTATGACGATTTCAACCGAAATGTATTACACAGGCTACGATCCTTCTACACTTAAACGTATTTTTGTTGAGAGAAATCCTGAGGCAAAAAAAATTCAAAACAGAGTTTTCTTTTGGTACAAACCCGAAAATAAAATATGGGCAAACAATATCTTTAAAAAATATAATCTGCCCATACCTAATACTAACAAATCAAGACGTTAAAACCTCTATCCTTTTATAATATTTTCTATTTCTGAGATTTCAACAAATGTTTGTTCTCCGCTATCCATATTTTTTAGCGAAACCTTATTTTCTTTTATTTCATTCTCTCCAATCAAAGCAACAAACTTTATTTGCTTATCATTAGCATAATTCATTTGTTTTTTCAATTTTGCTGAATCGGGATAGACTTCTGCTTTTATTCCTTTCTCTCTAAGAGTGCGTGCTATGTTTAAGGCAAACATTGCTTCGTTTTCTCCAAAATTAGTAAAAAGAATATCGCTTGAAGCACTTATATTTTCAGGGAAAAGACCAAGTTGTTCTAAGCAATCATATATTCTATCTGCTCCAAAACTAAATCCAACTCCCGAAAGGCCTTGATGTCCAAATACTCCTGTGAGGTTATCATATCTTCCTCCACCACAAATACTTCCTATTTCAACATCTAAGGATTTTACTTCCATTATCGCACCTGTGTAATAGTTTAAGCCTCGTGCAAGTGTAATATCAAACTCTATGTTTTCGATTCCTAAAAGTTTACATTTGTCTAACACAAACGCTAATTCATCTAAACCCTTTGTTGCTTCGTCTGTGGTAAGGATTTTTCGAAGATTTTCTATTTTTTCTTCATTCTCTCCTTTCAAGGCAAAAATTGGATTTAACTTATCAATATCTTCTTGCGAAAATCCTTTACTTCTTAATTCATCGCAAACCTTTTCATATCCTATTTTATCCAATTTGTCTATTGCAACAGTGATATCTATAAGGCTTTCTTCTTTTCCAAGATACTGAGCAATCGCTAAAAGAATTTTTCTATTATTCAATTTAATTTTTGTACGAAGAGAGAATTTTTTAAACACTTCTTCTATCATACACATCAAATCCACCTCATTCAAAAGACTATCACTGCCAATTATATCAGCATCACATTGATAAAACTCTCTATATCTACCCTTTTGAGGACGATCTGCACGCCACACAGGCTGTATTTGATAACGCTTAAAAGGGAAAGTAATCTCATTTAAGTGATTTACAACAAAGCGAGCAAAAGGCACAGTTAAATCATACCTTAATCCCTTTTCGCAAATCTGCTTTGTCATAGCCTTATAGTCAGTTGTATTTAAAGATTTATCTGTTACAAAATCACCAGAGTTCAAAATCTTAAACAAAAGCTTATCTCCCTCATCGCCATACTTACCCATAAGAGTATTTAACTCCTCCATAGCCGGTGTTTCTATTGCTTGAAAACCATGAGCGTTAAAAACCTCTTTTATAGTATCAAAAATATAATTACGTTTCCTCATTTGAGAAGGCAAAAAATCTCTTGTGCCTTTTACAGTTTTGTAATTCATAGTTCAATTCCTTTATTATTTTGCAAATATAGTAAAAAATGATTTTTTATCTCTTTGAATTAACAAAATATTTCTTTGAAACAATAAAATAAAACAAAGAAAAAAAATTTTTTTTCAAAAAGTGAAACGAAATGACCTTTTTTCTTGTCTTTATAGTAAAAGCAAAGAAAAAAATTAGTTTAAGCTTTGGTAAAATGAAATTAAATATATATTTTTGTAACATAAAAATAGATTGATATGAAAAAAGTATTTCTAATTTTGGTCGTAGCATTTATGGCTCTATTTGCGAAAGAAGGGATTTCGCAAAACTTAATGCTTAATGCAAATACGCATGAAACAACAGTTAATCGTTGTACAGGTTATTTTTATGATAACTCTTCAACAGGAAACTATGCAGCATCAGTAGATAGATGGGTAACTATTTGTCCTCAAACATCAAGTGCAGGAACAAGAATAGCCCTTACCTTTGATGAATTTAACTTAGAGGCAGATGATCAAATGATTATTTACGAAGGAACCTCTTTAAACGATCCTGTATGGGTTGGAGTTAATCAAGCCACATCTTTTACCGGAACCGATTTACAAGGAAGAACAGTAATGCCTACTTTGACTTATGGCGCTTCTTGTTTAACAGTGCGTTTAATTTCTAATGGAAATTCCACAGCATCTGGTTGGAAAGCTCAAATGGAGTGTGTAAGAAATTGTCAATTCCCTGAAGCATCTTTAGATACATTCTTCTACAAATATGATGCAGAAGGAAACATGTCTGTTAGACCTGTTATAGAATCACAAGACACAATTATTACAGAAAGTGGTGATACAACAATCGTTCCTTTCAAAGCAGTAGATATTTGTTTAGGAGATTCAGTTGTATTAGTTGCAAAACCAAATTTCCCAGAATACAATCCAAATGAAATAACATCATATTATCAAGGTCTTGAAACTTGTATATATTATTGGAGTTTTGGCGATGGAACAGGCGATACAGTAAGTTTTGATAATATGATAGGACATACATGGCCAGAATTGAATGGATACGATTTAATGTTAGTAGTAGAGGATACAAGCAATGACGGTTGTATGAGTAGAAATATTATCAATACTCGTTTAAGAATAGCAACAAATCCAATAAAAACAGTTTCTCCATTACCAGATATTTGTTCTGGAACAGAATTAGGAATAAACGTAGGTTATAGTGCAAACTCTTCAATCATTGTAGACTCTTTAAATTTTGACAGATCTGCAAAAGAAAGATATGTAAACACAGTGTTTGTTCCAGATGGTCATAATTGCGAATATTTATATGGAGGAATATGTTTTGACGCTCCCGTTATGTTTGATGATTTCCCTGCAGGTGCAACTGTAGGTAGTGGAGATGATGTTATGTCTATATGTTTAAATGCAGAGCATTCTTATTTAGGAGACATTGATATGTCGGTAATTTGCCCTAATGGACAAACTGTTATCTTAAAGCACGCAAGTGGAGGAGGTGGAACATTTTTAGGACAACCTGTAGACGAAGCTAGTAGTACAGATTGTTGTGATAGTAATTGTGCTCCAATTGGAGTAGGTTGGACTTATTGTTGGTCAACACAATATTTAAATGGAGCAAGAGGATATATCGCTAACGCATCTTCATCAGGTCAAAGTCTTGACTCAACAAATACAGTAGATACAGTAGGTTATTACCAACCACCAACTCAAACTGGAGGAACAACTCCTGACCCTAATGCATTTGACGCTCTTATAGGTTGTCCTTTGAATGGGGAATGGATATTTAGAATTTGCGACCACTTAAATATAGATAACGGTTATATCTTCTGGTGGGATATAGAATTAGGTCAAAATAGTGGCGCAACATGGGATTATCAAGTTCCTTTGGATACTGTAATTTGGGCGGGTCCTTCTTTCTATACTCCAACTTCTTCAACAACTGCTACTATTGCGCCGCCAATTGATAGCGCAGGAACATACGAATTTGACATAACAGTAGTAGATGCTTTCGGTTGTAAATGGGATACAATTTCTCCTTTAACAGTTGTACAAACACCAGTTGTTGATTTAGGTGAAGATGTTGCTCTTTGCGAAATGTATAGTGTAGAACTTGATGCAGGAAATGAATCCCCTACTGCTTCGTATGCTTGGAGTCCAACAGGAGACACAACAAGAGTAATCACAGCACAAACTCATGCAAACTCCAATTCGGTAATTAAATACGAAGTTTTAGTAACAGAATATAATGGAAGCATCTATTGCTATGGTAGAGACTCTATTAACTTATTGGTACACCCTGCTGCAATTGCTGCGTTTACTTCTGACAAATTCCCATTAGAAGGATGCGAACCATATTCTTTCCAATTACAAAACACAGCAACAAATGCACAAACATTTGAATGGAGAGTTGGAGAAGAATCCTCAACAGATCCTAATCCATCGTTCACATTCCCTTACGGAAGTTATGACATCAAATTAAAAGTTACCTCAGAGCATGGTTGTAAAGACTCAATTGAATATTCAGACATCATAAATGTTTATCGTCACCCTGCTGCTGATTTTGGTTGGGAACCAAATAACCCATACGCTTCAAACCCTACAGCAAATCTTGTAAATCTTACAGAACCTCATGATGCAACTAATCAATATCACTGGACTATTCAAACAAATAAAAACGACGTAAATGCAATAGAAAACATATTTGGAGCAAACCCTTCTTACACATGGGAACCTCAATCAGGCGAAACAGTAGCAGGAGACTACACAATTACCTTAGATGCTTATAGTGTAAACTTAGCACCAAGTGGTTACATTTATGAATGTCACGACACAATTTCAAGAATAATCACAATTATCAACGATAACCTGATGTTCCCTAACGTAATCACACCAAATGGAGATGGAGTAAACGATGTGTTCTATATTCACAATCTAATAGATGGTCAAGCCTTCCCAGACAACGAACTTTCTATCTATAATCGTTACGGAAAGAGAATATTCTTCATACAAGATATGAGAAACGAAAGCGATTTCTGGGATCCAGCAGCAACAAACACTCCTTCGGGAACTTATTTCTACAGATTCGTTGGACGAGGACCTATTAGAGATGTAGAATATAAGGGTTCAATTGAAATACTGAAATAATAAAAACTGTTAAAATACTAATTCTTTTCATATCAAATATCGGATTATCTTGTTAAGATAGTCCGATATTTTTTTAATTTATAATTTGCAGATTAAAATATTTGTTTTACCTTTGCAAACTCTAAGTGGAAAGATTTGGATTGATTGCAACCACATAAAAAAATGCTAAAACAACATTTTAACATCTTTTTTTAATCCAATCATATCATATCTTTGTTCGCTTAGCGTTATAATTTAATTTAGTGATTTATAATTTTAAAACAACAAAGTATTATGTCATATTTTTTTACATCAGAATCGGTTTCAGAAGGGCACCCAGATAAAGTAGCAGACCAAATTTCCGATG
Source organism: uncultured Bacteroidales bacterium (assembly GCA_937881815.1). Lineage (GTDB taxonomy): Bacteria > Bacteroidota > Bacteroidia > Bacteroidales > P3 > Onthomorpha. Next base: position 63,431 of record CALGEC010000048.1, on the reverse strand, counting down.
CACTATTAGATGAATTTCTTTCGCAAGATGAAAATTCAAAAGTCGCTTGCGAAACATTAGTAACCACAGGCTTAGTAGTACTTAGCGGAGAAGTGAAAGCAGAAGCATACGTTGATGTACAACACACTGCAAGAAAAGTAATAAAAAACATAGGCTACACAAAAGGCGAATATATGTTTGAAAGCAATTCTTGTGGCGTAATATCGGCAATCCATGAGCAAAGTCCAGATATAAATCAAGGCGTAGAAAGACAAACAGAAGAAGAACAAGGAGCAGGAGATCAAGGAATGATGTTTGGATACGCTTGTAGCGACACAGAAGACTATATGCCACTTTCTTTACAACTTTCTCACATGTTGGTTTACGAACTATCGCAAATCCGTAAAGAAGGAAAGCAAATGACATACCTTCGTCCCGATTCAAAAAGTCAAGTTACAATAGAGTACAACGATGACAACACACCAAAAGCCATTAACACAATCGTTATTTCTACTCAACACGACGACTTTGACGAAGAAGAAAAAATGTTGGAACGCATAAAAAAAGATGTAAAAGAGATTTTAATTCCAAGAGTGATAGAAAAACAACAAAAACAAAGTGTAAAAGATTTGTTTAAAGCAGACTACACCTTGCATGTTAATCCAACAGGAAAATTTGTCATAGGAGGACCTCACGGAGATACAGGTTTGACAGGAAGAAAGATAATAGTAGATACTTATGGTGGTAAAGGAGCTCACGGAGGTGGAGCATTCTCAGGCAAAGACTCTTCAAAGGTAGATAGAAGTGCAGCATACGCAGTAAGACATATAGCAAAAAATATGGTAGCAGCAGGATTGTGTGAAGAAGTCTTAGTGCAAGTAGCATACGCCATAGGAATAGCACAGCCTGTTGGACTTTACGTAAACACATACGGCACAGCAAAGGTACAAGAAAATGGAAAAACAATGACAGATGGTCAAATAGCCGAAAAAATCAAAACAATATTTGACCTACGTCCTTACGCAATAGTAGAACGCTTTGGATTGAAAAACCCAATCTTTGCACCAACCTCTTCATACGGACACTTTGGACGCACACCGTATAAGAAAACAGTGGAAATTCAAAGAAATGGAAAGAAAATTCAAAAAGAAGTTGAGTTCTTTACTTGGGAAAAACTTGACTATGTAGATAAAATAAAACAAGCCTTTAACATCTAAAAATAAAACAAAGAAATAATTTTTTAAAACAAAGAATTATTAAAATAAAACAAAGAAAAAAGAGAATATTTCAAAGAAAAATTTGGAACATTCTCTTTTTTCATATACCTTTGTGGCGTAATTTAAAAATTTAAGTTATGAAAAAAGTATTATTCCTTACAATTTTCGCTCTAATGTTTAGAGTTGCATCATCGCAAGTCTTCATTGAATCACAAGATTTAACACGTCTAACAACTGTTACAAGTGAAAACGTAATATTAGAACCTTACACACAAAAAGTTTTGTCTTATACAAAGAATCAGCACATTACTTTATCTCACACAAATGAAGGGAAATCTATGTTTACCTTAATGAAGAATGGTCAAAACATTTCAGCAGAAAATGTTACATTAGGTTCAGAATTTAATGTAAAAGATTTTGACATCTATGGTTCAACATTATATTTCTGTGGCAGTTATAACAATGATGGGATTGATGAAGCATTTTTAGGATATGTTGATATAGATGATTTTTTTGCACCGATGAATTATGTTCCCCTTGAAATACCAAAAATAAAATACACTTTAATAAACAATATCTATCAAGATAGCATTTTTTCCATAAACAGAATAGAAGTTTTTCAAGACTCAACCAACATAGTCGTAGCAGGAATTGGTAAAATGTACTATGGAGAACCTCCATACGCAAAAAAAGTTTGGGATACAACGGGGCAACATAATACAATTTTTGATCCAATAGAATATTACTTAGACTTTTTTATGCTTTACACCATAAAAGAAGATTCTATCTTAACAAACCAACAAGAAGTTGATACTGGGGCATTCCCAATATATAATGTTACGAATGATTTTGAGATGTTTTATGTACCAACAGACACAGTTAATAGTTGCTATTACAATAAATTTGCCGACATAACAGAAACAGACAATAAAATATACTTAACCTCTATCAATTATAGTGACACTAGTATTAATTTCTCGACAGAACATGCCACTTATATCGATGTTATATCTTTTGACAAGCTAACTCGCCAACAACAAGCAGGCAGAATCACTCTTTCATATCCTGTACATCAAAATTATGGGGTAAAAACAACGGTAGTCAATAGTGATAACATAGCAATTGCTTGCAATCTTAGTTATTATCATCACAATAATTATGGCTGTGCATTCAAGGTTTCTCCTAATCCTGATAGCATTTTCAAAATTTCTAATGTTTCTTTATTTGATTATTTGGGAGGAAGGTTTGGAGTGTTTGATGTAGAATTTTTAGAAACAAGAAGAGAATTAGTAATATTAAAAAAATCAATAATAGACGGAAGTAAAGAAGATTTAGTATTTCATTTAAAAATGAACACCAATGTATCTTATCCTTACTATAGTTATAAATATAAAATTACACATAAGGACTATTATTTATGTTATAGTGATTTAAATAAATCAGACACTTCTAATTATACTATAATAGGAAGTGTTAATAATAATGTTATGTTTATTTACGATACAAAAAATGCAGCTTATCTTGAAGAATCACCTTGTTTTACAAAAGAAACTTTTCAAGTAATAACATTAAGTCCTTTTTTGGTCAGCCCTATTCCTCCATTATCACAATGTAAATTTTCAAAACAAATAACAAGCTCAGGAAATATTTTTACAGGTACATTATATCTTTCAACTGATGTACATAAGACTGTTATAAATCTGCAATCTATTCCATTTAAAAAGAATTCTGTGTTAAATAATTGTTGTTTAAAATAGTGTGTAATCAAAATTTGGTATTATGAAAAAAATAAAAAAATTATTAATTATTTTAGTAGTCTTATGTTCATGCTTAAATCTTAAATCACAATATCATTTTGGCTACAAACCCGATTCAAGTCAGTATGACTTACTTTATGTTTTTGATACTACGTATTTCACAAACTGTTTTATGACAAGCGATACTAATAAGACATGGTATGATGTCAATAGTTATTATACACCTTATGCAGACATGTATCAAAAATGGGGTTGGTATTTACCATACTATAAAACTTGGTGTGACACTTCTGTTACAATTATTGATGGTTATGTAATAGGAGCAAATTCATATAATCCAGAACAATCTGATAAAAGAGAAAATTATGCCAAGGCGTTTGCACAAGAATATTACTTAGATGAAACTGCTATTCCTTACGATAACTATGTAGTAGTTGGAGTTGCCATGAAAATAGATATTGGATCGCTTGATGATCTTAGAAAAGTTTGTATTTTAAATGATAATTTTGACACTCTTGCAAGCACAATTTTCCATACTCATAATATGGGTCCTACGTTAGAAGAGGTCGTTCCATGGAATAGAGACAGTTGGAATTTTTATTATTTCCCTCAATTGTTTTATAGAAACCTTAAAAATATCACCGATTTTAAAATAGCTTTTGACGTTCCGTTGTATTATCCTAATCATTTTCGTTTGCATCATACTTGCAATGTTTATAGTCCTTGTTTATTTGACTCTATTTGGGCTCACGGTGGACCTATCGAATGTGGACTTAATTACGATACAATTTATAATGGAATGGTTCCTTGGCATCAATTATATGCAAATTTAAAGGATTCTTTAACAGGAAATTGGATTACAGAAATCACTCTTCTACATGGACCACAAGTGGAAAATACTCTTGTTACTTCTTATTTAAATTGGGTTCAACAATTAAACCCAGAAGACAATATCCCATTGTGTTCTTTTGGAGATCCAAAGTATTTAAAGCGCAATGATGAATGGATAAACTTTGAAGATGATAGTGTTTATACAATTTGGCAAAATATTTACATCGCTATGGTGCCTATTATTATGATTCCAAGAAGTGAGCAATCGCTTTCGGAAGCGGAATTGCAAAAAATGTGTTATCTTTTCCCGAATCCTACGCAAGATTACTTTAAAGTGATGAGTCATTACACTATTGAAAGCGTACAAGTCTATGATATGGTTGGAAAACTTGTATTAGAAAAAAGCGTAAACAACTTTGAAACAGGATTTGATGCAAGTAATTTCTCTTCGGGTTCTTACATCGTGAAAATCAATACAGCAAAAGGTAGCGTTAAACGAAAGTTAATTGTAGAATAAGTCTAAGAAAAAATAAACTAAAACGGGACAGCTTTTTTAAAGTTGTCCCGTTTTTTCAAAGTATTTCTTCATTACCAATAAGGAAATCAGTTTTTCTCTTTTCTTATCCTTGAATGGCTTAACATATTGGTTTGCATTCTTTATGATTTGCAATGCTTTTTCGGGATTTTGCTCGTAATAGCTAACCTTTTCTATTAAGTCGCTAAAATCTTCCTTGATTTCAATGTAGTGATAGTTCGGAATAAGACAGCCTTCCATAAACCAAGTTTCGTATTTTGGGCGAGGCATTACTGCAATTGAGTTAGAGGACATAATCCATTTAAGATTGCTTGCTACGTCATTGCCTTCTATCGCCATAATATATTTATATTTTAATTGTTCTTTTAGGCTTATGTGTTTGCTTTGCCATTCTTTTGGATTGATTGAGTCTTTGGCTGTGTCTTTTACATCACATTGCGGATTGTTTACATACATTTCAATAAACTTTTGCCTAACTGGTTTTCCGTGTGCGGCTCCTCTGAAAAGTATTTTAGGAATTTTGTTTTCAAATTTGCTTTTATCGTTTACAAAGATAAAATGTCTGATTTTATTTAGTTTCAAAAGAACAGAATTCTCATTATCTTGGCTTATTGGACGACTTTTTACTATGGTTGGTTCTTGTTGTAAATCGGTTATATCGCCCGGAGCAAATTTCCAATTTAGGTTTTTAGGAAAATATCTCGTATATTCATAACTATCAAAGTAATAAACCTTTGAATAGTTTACATTTTTGAGCTTGTGATTTGCAAGATTAGTGGCTTTTTCGGTAAGAGGCTTGTTTTGTTTTAGTTTATTGTAATAGTTTAGTCTGAATTGCAAGTCTTCATTGTTGTATTTTGAATAGTATTTCTTTAAAAAAAAGTGCTTTCTCGCTTTTAAAATAAAGTGAGGTGTTAGTAGGATTGTGCAGGCTTTTAAATAGTAAAAAAATTTCATTGAAGTAATTTTCTAAGGCTTTTATTTATTTTTGCGAATGACCAACCAATTTGTTTGCAAGTGAGAACTCTTCCAATTATTGCCTATTCTCACAATATTGTTTTCTTCATTTCTATACCAGCCTTCTGACCATGAACCCATATCTAAATAGATTGCTTGTTCGTAACCAAAGGAAATTAAGGTATTTGTAAAATCATCTATCGTCATTCTATCAAGCGATTCTATTAAATGTGTTTCACCTTCTTTTTGTGCTAAGGCTCTACGAAATGTTGCACGATTTTTAAAGATTGCACAAGGCTTTGCTTCTCCATTTTCTATCAAATGCATTTGTTGGAAGTAATCTCCTTTTTCTTTTACAGCTTTTTCTATTGCTGTTTTAGAGTTTGAGTCTAAGGATTCTATCTTTATTTCCTCTCCTATTATTAAACAATAGGCTGTTTCTGCATCTGTGGGATATACTCTTTTCTTTCCATTCGATACGGATGTGCCTACAACGTGTTCGGGAGCCTTTGAAGTAAAGGCAGCTACAACACTCAGCAGTAAATCGGTGTTATTGCTATCTGGCTTTACTCTTTGAAAATGATATTGTGCATTTTCGGGTATGTATCTTGCAAATGAGTATTTCATTGTATCTATTTGATGATACAATGTATCTATTTTCAACTTACTTTCTTGTGCATAAAGACAAGTAAAGAAAGTAAGTAAAAGGTAAGTAAAAAAAATAGTTTTTTTTATCATTAAAAACTATGCTTTACCCATAGGATTGATTTGTTCGTATGGTATATTGTGAGTTGATTCTGAAATTTCGCCATTCATTCTCTCATATCTATTGATATTATCTTGTAATGCTGCGAGTAATTTCTTCGCATGCATTGGTGCTAATATTACCCTGCTTTTTACTTGTGGCTTAGGCACTCCTGGCATCATTTGAATAAAATCTAAAATAAACTCTGTTTGAGAGTGTTGTACTAATTGTAGATTACTATAAACACCAGATGCCATATCAGGTGTTAATTCTATATCTATTTGTCCTTGTTTTTTATTGTTTTCTGCTGACATATTACGTTTGATTATAAAAAAAGGACGCTACGAAAAAGAACTTTTACGTTAGCGTCCTTTGGTTTTTAAATTTAATAACTAATGTTATGCTTTTGTTTTATTTGAAGGTTTTCTTCCTCTCTTGACAGGTTGGATTGTAGCTTCTTTTTGTTCCTCGATTTGAGTTTTATTTGCCACAAATCCGTCTTTGTATTCCAATAGTCCTGTTCCAGCAGGAATTAAGTGACCTACTAAAACATTTTCTTTCATTCCTAACAAATGGTCTGTCTTTGCATTTATCGCTGCTTCTGTTAAAACTTTTGTAGTTTCTTGGAAAGATGCAGCAGACAAATAGCTCTTTGTTTGAAGAGAAGCTCTTGTTATACCTTGTAGGACTTGACGTGCAGTTGCTGGTTGAGCATCACGAGCTATGATTTGAACTTTATCCTTACGTTTCAAGCTTGAATTTTCATCTCTAAGCTCTCTTGCAGTGATTGGTTGTCCATTTTCATATTTATCGCTATCTCCTTTGTCTTCAACAACCTTCATTCCAAACATCTTATCGTTTTCTTCTTGGAAGTCTAACTTATTTACCATTTCTCCTTCAAGGAAATTAGTATCACCTGGGTCTTCTATTTCGACTTTTCTCATCATTTGTCTTACGATAACCTCAAAGTGTTTGTCGTTAATCTTCACACCTTGTAAACGATACACTTCTTGCACTTCATTAACGATATATTCTTGAACTTTCATAGGTCCTTTTATTGCAAGAATGTCTGCCGGTGTAACCGCACCCTCACTTAAAGGAGTTCCAGCCTTAACATAGTCGTTTTCTTGTGCTAAGATTTGTTTTGTTGTTGGTATTAAATAAGATCTTGTCTCTCCTGTTTTGCTTGTAATTATTACTTCTCTGTTTCCTCTCTTTAACTTTTTGTTCAAAGTAACAACACCATCTATTTCTGCTACTATTGCAGGATCTGAAGGATTTCTTGCTTCAAACAATTCGGTTACTCTTGGCAAACCTCCTGTGATGTCGCCTGCCTTACCAAATGAACGAGGAATCTTAACTAAAGAAGTACCTTGTTTTATCTTTGCTCCATCTTCAACAATCAAGTGAGCTCCAACAGGAATATCGTATGTCTTTAAGATTTCTCCGTTATTTGCAACTATGCTTATAGAAGGATTCTTTGATTTTTGACGAGATTCTATAATTACTTTATCTTGTAATCCTGTTTGATCGTCTGATTCTACTCTATAAGTAACACCTTCTATTATATTTTCAAATTGTACTTTACCTGAAACCTCTGATAAAATTACTGCATTGTATGGATCCCATTCTGCAATTAAGTCATTCTTATTTACTTCTACATTGTTATCAAAGAATAACTTAGCACCGTATGGAATGTTTCCTGAAGATAATATAACGTGTGTTTTAGGATCTACTATTCTCATTTCAGCAGAACGTCCTATAACAATGTTAAATTTATTTCCGTCTTCTTCGTAAGGTACTGCTCTTAATTCATCTATTTGTAGCAAACCTTCATATTTTGCAGTAAGTTTAGAACTTGTTCCGATATTTCCTCCTGCTACCCCTCCGACGTGGAATGTACGAAGTGTAAGCTGAGTTCCCGGTTCACCAATTGATTGTGCGGCAATAACTCCAACAGCTTCTCCTTTTTGTACAAGTTTCGCTGTTGCTAAGTTACGTCCATAACATTTCGCACAAACTCCTCTCTTGCTTTCACAAGTAAGCACTGAACGAATTTCTACTTCTTCTATTGGAGATTCTTCTATTCTTTTACAAATTTCTTCTGTAAGTTCTTCTCCTGCTTTTGCTATTATTTCGCCAGTTTGAGGGTGAATTACATCGTGAACACTTACTCTACCAAGTATTCTATCATACAATGATTGAACTACGTCTTCGTTTTTCTTTAACGCTGTTGTAGGAATACCTCTTAGAGTTCCACAATCTTCTTCAGTGATTATAACATCGTGTGCTACGTCAACTAATCTTCTTGTTAAATATCCTGCATCGGCTGTTTTCAAAGCTGTATCGGCCAAACCTTTTCTCGCACCGTGAGTAGAGATAAAGTACTCTAACACTGTCAATCCTTCTTTGAAGTTTGAGATAATTGGGTTTTCGATAATTTCTGCTCCTGTTGAACCTGATTTTTGTGGTTTTGCCATCAGACCACGCATACCTGTAAGCTGACGAATTTGTTCTTTACTACCACGGGCTCCTGAGTCCAACATCATATACACTGGATTGAAACCTTGTCTATCTTCTGAAATGTGCTTCATCACAACATCTGTCAAACGTCTATTTGTGTCTGTCCAAATATCAATTACTTGATTATAACGTTCGTTGTTTGTGATAAGACCCATTTGATAGTTCATCATGACTTCATCAACAGATGCATTGGCCTCGTTTATCATTTCTATTTTTTCTTCTGGTACTAAAACGTCACCTAAGTTGAATGACAAACCTCCTGTAAAGGCCATTTTATATCCTAAGTCTTTGATATCATCTAAGAATTGTGCGGTTTTTGCCATTCCACAAACTTTTAAAACATCTCCAATGATATCTCTCAACATACTCTTTTTCAAAACTACATTGATAAAGCCATATTCTTCAGGTACAACTTTGTTGAAAAGAACTCTACCTACTGTTGTTTTTATTATTTCTGTTGTTTTAACGCCTTCTTTTTCTACTGCTCTTCTTAATTTAATGTTAGCATGAAGATCAACTGCTTTTTCATTATATGCTATTTGAACTTCTTCAGAAGAATAGAATGTTTTACCTTCACCTTTTACTGTTATTGTATCGTCTGACACTCTTCCTTTTGTCATGTAATACAATCCAAGCACCATATCTTGAGAAGGTACTGTGATTGGGGAACCATTTGCTGGGTTCAATATATTATGTGATGCTAACATCAACATTTGTGCTTCCAAAATTGCAGCATTTCCCAATGGTACGTGAACAGCCATTTGGTCTCCGTCAAAGTCAGCATTGAACGCAGCACAAACTAATGGGTGTAATCTAATAGCTTTTCCTTCTACTAAACGTGGTTGGAATGCTTGAATACCCAATCGGTGAAGTGTAGGAGCACGGTTTAATAACACCGGATGCCCTTTTAATATATTTTCTAAGATTTCTAATACTACAGGCTCTCTTCTATCAACTATTCTTTTTGCAGACTTAACTGTTTTAACCAAACCTCTTTCCAACATTTTTCTAATGATGAATGGTTTAAACAATTCTGCAGCCATATCTTTTGGTAATCCACATTCGTGCATTTTCAAATCTGGACCAACTACAATAACAGAACGACCTGAATAGTCAACACGCTTTCCTAATAGGTTTTGACGGAAACGTCCTTGTTTTCCTTTTAAGAAATCAGATAAAGATTTTAATGCTCTATTTGAATCTGATTTTACAGAACTTACCTTTCTTGAATTATCAAATAAAGAGTCTACGGCTTCTTGTAACATACGTTTTTCATTACGCATAATTACATCTGGAGCCTTTATTTCTATCAATCTCTTTAATCGATTATTTCTTATAATGATTCTTCTATATAAGTCATTTAAGTCTGATGTTGCAAAACGTCCTCCATCCAATGGAACAAGTGGTCTTAAATCTGGTGGGATTACAGGAACAACTTGAACAATCATCCATTCTGGTCTGTTTTCTATTCTTTTTTGTGATTCTCTAAACGCTTCTACAACATTTAATCTTTTTAGAGCTTCATGTTTTCTTTGTTGTGATGTTTCTTTGTTAGCTTTGTGTCTTAATTCGTAAGATAATTTATCTAAATCTAACTCTTTAAGCAATATATACAAAGCCTCTGCTCCCATTTTAGCAACAAACTTGTTTGGATCATCATCAGGCAAGTGTCTATTCTCCATAGGCAATTTCTCAACAATGTCAAAATATTCTTCTTCTGTTAAGAAATCTAATTTTTGTATTTCAAATTGTTGAGCAATACCTGGATTGATAACTATATATTTTTCATAATATATAATTTGATCTAACTTCTTACTTGGGATTCCTAATAAAGATCCTATTTTGTTAGGTAAAGAACGGAAAAACCAAATGTGAGCAACTGGGACTACTAATTTTATGTGTCCCATTCTTTCTCTTCTCACTTTCTTTTCTGTTACTTCTACACTACATCTATCACAAACAATTCCTTTGTAACGAATTCTTTTGTATTTTCCGCAATGACATTCCCAGTCCTTTACAGGTCCAAATATCTTTTCACAGAACAAACCATCTCTTTCTGGTTTGTATGTTCTGTAATTTATTGTTTCTGGTTTCAAGACCTCACCTCTCGATCTTTCTTCAATTGATTGAGGAGAAGCAAGACTTATTGTCATTGAATTGAATGCGCTATTTATTTGATTTTCTTTTTTGATTGACATATTCTTTAATGTTAAAATGTTGGACAACAAGATTAGTCAAAAGACACCTCTAAGTTCAAACCTCTTAATTCATGTATTAAAACATTAAATGATTCAGGAATACCAGGAACAGGCATATTATCTCCTTTTACAATAGCTTCGTATGCTTTTGCTCTTCCTACTACATCATCTGATTTTACAGTTAATATTTCTTGTAATACATGTGATGCTCCGAATGCTTCTAATGCCCAAACTTCCATTTCTCCAAATCTTTGTCCTCCAAATTGTGCTTTACCACCAAGAGGTTGTTGAGTAATCAATGAATAAGGTCCAATACTTCTTGCGTGCATCTTATCATCAATCATGTGGTGAAGTTTCAACATATATACATATCCAACTGTTGCTGGCTGATCAAATACCTCTCCTGTCTCTCCGTCTCTCAAATAGCACTTTCCATTGTGTGGTAAGCCGGCTTTATCCATAAACTCATTTACTTCTTCCAATGTAGCACCATCAAAAATAGGTGTTTGGAATCTTAAATTCAATTCATGTCCTGCCCAACCTAAAACAGTCTCAAATATTTGACCTAAATTCATACGTGAAGGTACTCCCAATGGATTTAACACTATATCAACAGGTTTTCCATTGTCTAAGAATGGCATATCTTCTTCTCTTACAATCTTGGCAACAATACCCTTGTTACCATGACGACCTGCCATCTTATCTCCAACTTTTAATTTTCTTTTCTTAGCAATATAAATTTTAGCCATTTGTACAATTCCTGATGGTAAGTCATCTCCAATTGTACTAGCGTAAATTTGACGAGCTAATGCTCCTTGGATTTCTCTGCACTTAATATTATAATTGTTCAACATTTCTTTAACTAATTCATTAGTTTCTGGATCTGTTGTCCAATCACTTGATGCTAAATTATTATAATCTATAGAAAGCAATAGCTTTTGATTAAACTTAGTTTTTTTAGGGATATATTCTTCTCCATATGTAGAATATACTCCTTCAGATACTTTACCAGTAAGCAATACGAACAATTTATCAATAAACTTAGTTTTAAGTTCCTTTTCCTCTGATTCGTATTTTTCTTTAAGTTCTCGTATTATTTCGTTATCTCTTTGACGAGATTTTTTATCTTTTATAAAACGAGTAAATAACTTTTTGTCAATAACAACACCACTTATTGAAGGTGGAACTTTCAATGAAGCATCTTTAACGTCTCCTGCTTTATCACCGAAAATTGCTCTCAATAATTTTTCTTCAGGAGTTGGATCTGATTCTCCCTTTGGTGTTATTTTACCAACTAAGATATCTCCTTCTTTAACCTCTGCTCCTATTCTAATCATACCATTTTCATCAAGATCTTTAGTAGCTTCGGTACTAACATTTGGAATATCTCTTGTTAATTCTTCTAATCCTCGTTTTGTCTCTCTTACTTCTGTAATAAATTCTTCAACGTGAACTGAAGTAAATATATCTTCTTTTACAACTTTTTCTGATATTACAATAGCGTCCTCATAATTATACCCTTTCCAAGGCATAAACGCAACTTGTAAGTTTCTTCCAAGTGCTAAAACGCCATCTTTTGTAGCATATCCTTCACAAAGTACTTGTCCTTTTACAACTTTATCCCCTTTGTTTACAATAGGTCTAAGATTGATTGATGTACTTTGATTTGTACGTTGGAATTTAGTAAGTTTATATCTCTTTGTATCATCTTCAAAACTTACTATTCTTTCATTTTCATCTCTATCATAACGAATCACAATTTCTCTTGCATCAACAAACTCAACAATTCCATCTCCCTCAGCATGCAAAAGAACTCTTGAATCACAAGCAACAGAAGGTTCTATACCTGTTCCTACAATTGGAATTTCTGGATTCAACAATGGCACTGCTTGACGCATCATGTTTGAACCCATCAATGCTCTGTTAGCATCATTGTGTTCTAAGAAAGGAATCAAAGAAGCTGCAATTGAAGCAATTTGATTAGATGCAACGTCCATCAAATCAACTTTATCAGGAGAGACAATAGGGAAATCCGCCATTTGACGAGTTTTTATTCTTTCTCCAACAAATTTATTGTTTTTATCAATATCTGTTGCTGCTTGTGCTACAATTTTATCTTCTTCTTCTTCTGCTGTTAAATAAATAGCCCCTTCTTCAACAAGTACCTTACCATTTTCTACTTTATAGTAAGGTGTTTCAATAAATCCTAAGTTATTTATTTTTGCAAAAACACTCAATGATGAAATCAAACCAATATTTGGACCTTCTGGTGTTTCAATTGTACATAAACGTCCATAATGAGTATAGTGAACGTCACGAACTTCAAAACCAGCTCTTTCTCTTGACAAACCTCCAGGTCCTAAGGCCGAAATTCTTCTCTTATTTGTTATTTCAGACAAAGGATTAGTTTGATCCATAAATTGAGACAACTGATTTGTTCCAAAGAATGAATTTATAACAGAAGACAATGTTTTAGCATTTATAAGATCTGTTGGAGTAAATACTTCATTATCTCTTACATTCATACGTTCACGTATAGTACGAGCCATTCTTGACAATCCTACTCCAAATTGAGCAGACAATTGTTCGCCAACAGTTCTTACTCTACGATTACTTAAGTGGTCAATATCATCAACTTCTGTTTTAGAGTTAATAAGTTCTATTAAATATTTTATGATAGATATAATATCTTCTTTTGTAAGAACACGTACATCGTCACTAACATTTAAATTAAGTTTTGTATTTATTCGATAACGACCTACATCTCCTAAATCATATCTCTTATCAGAGAAAAACAATTTTTCAATTATTCCACGTGCAGTTTCTTCATCAGGTGGTTCTGCACTTCTTAATTGTCTATAAATATATTCAACAGCCTCCTTGGCATTATTGGCTGTATCTTTTTGTAGTGTATTAAAAATTATTGAATAATCAGTAGAAGTTACATCATCATTATGCAATAGTATAGTTTTAACACCTGAATCTAAAATAAGATCTATATGCTCTGGTTCAATAATAACTTCTCTTTCTATAATTGTCTCAGTTCTTTCAATAGAAATAACTGATCCAGTATCTTCATCAACAAAATCTTCAATCCATGATCTAACAATACGAGCTGCCAATTTCTTTCCTACGACCTTTTTCAAATTAGCTTTCGTTACCTTTATTTCTTGTGCTAAATCAAAGATTTCTAAAATATCTTTATCTGTTTCATAACCGACCGCTCTTAACAATGTTGTTATAGGCAATTTTTTCTTTCTGTCTATATATGCATACATAACATTGTTTATGTCAGTTGTAAACTCCATCCAAGATCCTTTAAAAGGAACTATTTTTGCAGAGTATAACTGCATTCCATTTGAATGGGTACTTGTTCCAAAAAACACACCAGGAGAACGGTGTAATTGAGAAACAACAACTCTTTCAGCTCCATTTATAACAAAAGTTCCCTTAGGAGTCATATAAGGAATCATACCTAAGTAAACATCTTGAATTACAGTATCAAAATCCTCATGTTCAGGATCAGTACAATACAATTTCAACTTTGCTTTTAATGGAACACTAAAAGTCAAACCTCTCTCTATACATTCTTCAATTGTGTAACGAGGAGGATCAATAAAATAATCAAGAAATTCTAAGACAAAATTATTTCTTGCGTCTGTTATAGGGAAATTTTCAGAAAACACTTTGTATAAACCTTCGTTTATTCTATTTTCTGAATTTGTTTCCAATTGAAAGAAATCCTTAAAAGATTTCAATTGAATATCTAAAAAATCAGGATATTCAAAATGTTTTACTGAAGCAAAACTAACTAATTTTGGGGTTTTACGTGCCAAGGCTTTAAAAATTAAAGGTTAAAAAATAAGTTAGATAAAACACAATTAAGGAATAGGTATTCTATTTAAGAATACCCTATTCCCTTAATATCTATTGTGGTGAAATGTCTTACTTAATTTCAACCTTTGCACCTGCTTCTTCTAACGCTTTCTTCAAAGATTCAGCTTCATCTTTAGAAACTCCTTCTTTCAATGTTTTAGGAGCAGCATCTACTAATTCTTTAGCTTCTTTTAATCCTAAAGAACAAAGATCTTTAACTAATTTAACAACATTTAATTTTGAAGCACCAGCTTCTGCTAAAACTACATCAAATGCAGTTTTTTCTTCTTCAACTGCTGCTCCTGCTGCTGCTGGACCTGCTGCTACAGCTACTGCTGCTGCTGCTGGTTCAATACCATATTCTTCTTTTAATATATCAGCTAACTCTTTTACTTCTTTTACAGACAAATTAACTAATTGTTCTGCGAATGCTTTTAAATCTGCCATTTTATTTTTGATTTATGTGTTTTACAATTTTTTTACTTAAAATTTTCTTATTCGGCTCTTTCCGATAATGTTTTTACTACACCTGATAACGTATTTGCACCATACTGCAATGCTCCAATAACATTCTTAGCAGGAGCTTGAAGAGCTGCAACGATGTCAGCAACAAGTTCATTTTTAGACTTAATTGCAATCAACTCTTCTAATGCTGCATCACCTACATAGAAACATTCTTCAACATATGCTGATTTTAAAATAGGTTTTTCACCATTTGCTCTGAATGTTTTTATAAGTTTTGCAGGTGCATTATTAACGTTAGAAAGCATAACAGAAGTAGAACCTTTGAAAGTTGGAAATAATTCTGAATAATCAATATCCATCTTTTCCAAAGCCTTGATCAACAAGGTATTCTTCACAACTAACAATTTAACATCATTACGGAAGCACATTCTTCTTAACTTTGCAGTTTCAACAGAATTTAATCCATCTATACTAACAAAATAAAGGTAAGGATATTTAGAAATCTCCGCTCCGATGTTTTCTATTAGCTGACTTTTTTCTTCCTTTCTCATATATTCAAACTTTTTCTGAGATTATTTGTTTATTGACTTTGGATCAACTTTTACACCTGGGCTCATAGTTGAAGAAACAGTTACGCTTTTTACGTATGTACCCTTTGCTGCCGCTGGTTTCAATTTTATGATAGCTTGTAATACTTCCATAGCATTTTCGTAAATCTTATTAGAATCAAAAGACATACGAGCAACACTTGCATGTACTATACCATATTTATCAACTTTGAAATCAATTTTACCGGCTTTAACTTCTTGAACGGCTTTACCTATTTCCATTGTTACTGTACCTGTTTTAGGGTTTGGCATAAGACCTCTTGGTCCTAAAATTTTTCCCAAAGCACCTACCTTAGGCATAACACTTGGCATAGTGATAATAACATCGACATCCGTCCAACCGCCTTTAATTTTGTCGATGTATTCATCTAATCCAAAATAATCAGCTCCGGCAGCCTTAGCTTCTTCTTCTTTATCTGGAGTACACAATACAAGCACTCTTTTGGTTTTACCTGTTCCGTGAGGCAAAGTAACAATACCTCTTACCATTTGATTAGCTTTACGAGGGTCAACACCCAAACGTACATCTAAATCAAAAGAAGCATCAAACTTTGTAAAAGTGATATTCTTTACCACATCAACAGCTTCTTCCAAAGAATACTCTTTTAGCGTATCAAATTTTGCTAAAGCCTCTCTTTGTTTTTTCGATTGTTTTGCCATTAATTTACGTTTTTACTTTTTTTTAAATATTTATGTCAAAGAATTATTCTTCAACAACAATACCCATACTTCTTGCTGTTCCCTTTACAATGCTAATCGCAGCTTCAATAGTGAAACAATTTAAGTCCACCATTTTAGCTTCAGCAATTGCTTTAATTTGTTCCATTTTAAGAGTTGCTACTTTATTTCTATTTGGTTCACCAGAACCGCTTTTTAAATTAGCAGCTTCTTTTAATTGAACAGCAACAGGTGGGGTTTTAATTACAAAATCAAAGGATTTATCAGCATAAACAGTGATAATAGCTGGAATCAATTTACCGGCTTGGTCTTGAGTTCTCGCATTAAACTGTTTACAAAATTCCATGATATTAACACCCTTAGCACCTAACGCAGGTCCTACTGGTGGTGATGGATTTGCTTTTCCTCCCGGAATTTGTAATTTAATTAATCCTGCAACTTCTTTAGCCATTTTACTAACGTGCGTTTTTAATTTAAATGATTAAATACTTACTTGAAATTACTTAATAACTTGAACAAATGACAATTCAACAGGAGTTCTTCTACCAAAGATTTTAACGATTACCATCAATTTCTTTTTCTCCAAGTTTATTTCATCAATAACTCCAGAGAAACTATTAAACGGACCATCAATAATCTTAACAGTTTCACCCAAAATAAAAGGTTCCATCAATTCTTCTTCGCTATCGATCATTTCATCAACTTGACCTAAGATACGTTTAACCTCATCTTCCTGCAAAGGAACCGGAGTACCATCTTTTTGAGTTAAGAAACCGATAACATTAGGAACATTTCTGATTGCATGCATAACCTCGCCTTCTAAAGCAGCTTCAATCAATACATAACCAGGGAAAAGAGTTCTATCTTTACTAACTCTTTTACCATTACGTACAGAAAAGACCTTCTCAGTAGGAATTAAAACCTTAGAAACATACTTTTCAAAGCCACTATGAGCAACTTCATTTTCAATATATTCCTTAGCTTTTTTTTCCTTTCCAGCAATAGCTTTAACTACATACCATCTTTTTGGTTTTAGTTCCTCAGTCATAATCAAGAATTATTGTGTAATTATCAAATAACAAAATATAAACCTAAATACTGCATCTCATGGTAAAACACCTTTGGGAAGCTAGACACAGTTATTAAGATTATCCTATAAGTTCATAAAGGAAGCCCAACAAACCTTTCCACTCTAATGTTGGATGAACACCCATTAACATATCCATTGCAAAAATAATAAGTGCAATTATCAGTGATGCAACAAAGACAACCACAGTACTATTTGTCAATTCAGACATAGTTGGCCATGAAACTTTGTGCATAAGTTCATCATAGCTATTCTTTATATAATTAACAATCTTAGACATCTATACTTTGTTTTTATTTTTTTGCAGGGGCAGAGAGATTCGAACTCCCATCAATGGTTTTGGAGACCACTATTCTGCCCTTAAACTATGCCCCTGAATAAAAGGGAGAGATTTTACTCTTTCCCTTTTGTATTTATTAATCTAATAATTTTGTTACTTGACCAGCACCTACTGTTCTACCACCTTCACGGATAGCGAAACGTAAGTTTTCGTTCAATGCGATTTCAGAGATCAAATCAACAGTGATTGTTAAGTTGTCACCTGGCATAACCATATCACGACCTTCTGGTAATGAGATTTCTCCTGTTACGTCAGTTGTTCTGAAATAGAATTGAGGACGATATTTGTTGTGGAATGCAGTGTGACGTCCACCTTCTTCTTTTTTCAAGATATAAACCTCAGCTTGGAATTTCTTGTGTGGTTGAACTGAACCTGGTTTAGCAATAACCATACCACGACGGATTTCGTTTTTGTCTATACCACGAAGCAATAAACCTACGTTATCTCCAGCTTCTCCTTCATCTAACAATTTACGGAACATTTCAACTCCAGTAACTGTAGATTTCAATTTTTCAGCTCCCATACCTATGATATCAACTGCATCACCTACGTGGATAATACCAGTTTCGATACGACCTGTTGCAACTGTACCACGACCTGTGATAGAGAACACGTCTTCGATAGGCATCAAGAAATCTTTATCTTTATCTCTCATTGGAAGTGGAATCCATTCGTCAACTGCGTTCATTAATTCCATGATTTTTTCTACCCAAGTTGGTTCATTATTCAATCCACCAAGAGCAGATCCTCTAATAACTGGTGTATTATCTCCGTCAAATTCATAGAATGATAATAAATCACGGATTTCCATTTCAACAAGATCTAACAATTCAGGGTCATCAACCAAGTCAACTTTGTTCATGAAAACAACCAAACGAGGAACACCTACTTGACGAGCCAACAATATGTGTTCACGAGTTTGAGGCATAGGACCATCTGTTGCTGCAACAACGATGATAGCACCGTCCATTTGAGCCGCACCTGTAACCATATTCTTTACGTAGTCAGCGTGACCAGGACAGTCAACGTGAGCATAGTGACGATTTTCTGTTTGATACTCTACGTGCGCTGTGTTAATAGTAATACCTCTTTCTCTTTCTTCAGGAGCAGAGTCAATTGTATCGAATGATTTTACTTCTGAAAGACCTTTTGTAGCTAAAACTGAAGTGATAGCTGCAGTCAAAGTTGTTTTACCGTGGTCAACGTGACCAATTGTACCAATGTTAACGTGTGGTTTCGAACGTTCAAATTTTTCTTTTGCCATAATATTGACTTATTAATCGTTAAAAATTTCTATTTATATTTTTCTTAAATTTCTAAAACTTAAAAGAGCCATTGATGAGACTTGAACTCACGACCCCTTCCTTACCAAGGAAGTGCTCTACCACTGAGCTACAACGGCACAAACTCTTCCCTACAACAATAAGAACGAATCAAAAAAGCATGACTCGCTCTTATATTTTTATTTGGAGCGGAAGACGGGGCTCGAACCCGCCACCTATAGCTTGGAAGGCTATCGCTCTACCAAATGAGCTACTTCCGCGTTTTAATATAAAGAACAATCCTCATTCTTTTCGTGGGAGAGGGTGGACTCGAACCACCGAACTCCGAAGAGGACAGATTTACAGTCTGTTGCAATTGCCACTATGCGACTCTCCCCCACTTAGAAAGTGAGCCGATGGAGGGATTCGAACCCCCGACCCGCTGATTACAAATCAGCTGCTCTGGCCAGCTGAGCTACATCGGCATATCTATTTTCTAATTTTCAAATATCACATCGCTTAAAGGCAGTGAAACAACTTTGCAAAGTTACAACATTTTTTCGTTCCTGCAAAATATTTCGTTATTTTCTTTTCAAGGAACGTCCTTGCCCTTATTTGCGTTTGCAAAGGTAAAACAAAATCTATTTCACACCAAACTTTCTTAAACTTTTTTTATACAAAAATTTACAATTATCTCATTTCCAATAAGTAAAATTTTACATTATTTCTATTATTTTTCTTACAAAATCACAAAAACAAAGCCTTAAAAGAATAAAACAAAGAAAAAAATAAATTTTTCTTTGTTTTATTTTATTATTTCTTTGAAATATTTTTATAATTCTTTGCTTTAAAAACACGTATTATGAGTAAAAGAAATCTCTTTTAATTCACAACAAATCGTATTTCTATCTCTTTTTTCAAGCAAAAGATGTCCGAAATCATTAACATCAATAATCTTTGCCTCTACCTCTTCTCCTTTATATATATATTTTGCAAATACTCCATTATAGAGCAATCTTTTCATATAATCTTCTTGCAAAAGGTCAATCTCTCCTTTTTTTAATTGAGTATATCTTAAATCTATATGTTTTAAAACTTGTTGCAAAACATTTTCTAAGTCAAATTCTTTACCTGTTTCTATAATTAAAGAAGTTGGGTTTGGAAGTGGTGGGAATTTTTCTTGATTTACATTTAAGCCTATCCCACAAAAAGAATTCTCAAACACACTTCCAAATAACTGATTCTTTACAAGTATTCCACAAATCTTTTTTTTACCTATATATATATCGTTTGGCCATTTAATAGAGACTGTTTTATCAGTTTGAGTTAAAAGAAAATCGGAAATTGCCAAAGAAAGAACTTGCGTTAATAGGAATTGATTGCAAGGATTCAAGAAACGAGGCTTCAACAATAAAGAAAAGGTGAGATTTTTCCCATCTTCGCTTTCCCATTTATTTTCAAACTGCCCTACCCCTTTAAATTGCGAAAGGGCATTTATAACAACGCCCTCTTGCAATTCAGTTTTATTTGACAATTCTATTAAATAACTTTGTGTAGATTCTAATTTATCAATGGTAATTATAGAAAAATTCATTTCTATTCTCCTCTATTTCCTGCCATTATTAAAGCTACTGTACCGGTTTTTCTTTGCAATAAGCCATCTCCGTCTTTATAATAAAGATCATAAACATAACTACCATTTGGTGCATAGTCTCCGCCTTTTAATTTACCGTCCCATGCTCTTTTTTCTTCGTCTGTAACGAATATCTTATCGCCATTGCGTGAGTATATCGTAAATTCATATTCGGTTTCTGTTGAAAAGATTGGAGTAAAGTATGCGTTTATATCATCTGTACCTGGTGTGAAGGCATTTGGTACCCAGATTGAAAATTCTGGTACTACTTGTACTGTGCCGTAGGCTGTGTCTGGACAATTAGCTTGATTGTATGCTATAAGTCTTACTTGATATGTAGCTGTGTCATCTGAGGAATATACTATTACGCCTGAACTTTGGGTTGATGTTTCGCCATTTCCGAAATCCCATTCTCTTGAATAGGAGCCTTGTGTGCGGTCTTCAAATCGTATTTGTGTGTTTAATACGCTTGTGCGTGTTGGTGTAAGATATAATTGTGCGTCTATGGCTGGTACTACTACAACATTTACTGTGTCGCTCGCAATACAACCGTTTTCATCTACTATTGTTATTCTGTATGTACTGCTTGCGGTTGGTTGGGCTTGAGGATTTCTTTGTGTGTTATTGTCTGGCAACAATAGGTCTTCTACCGAAGATGTCCAAGCGTATTCTACGGCTTCTGTAGAGGAAAGATTTACTACTTCTCCTTCGCATATAAAACGTTTATCTACGCTTGCAGATACTGTGGCGCCTTGTACTTTAAAGGTTACTGAGTCTTTTATTTCTCTTTCACAACCGTCTGTCGCTGTTATATAGATGGTAGTTGGTTGGTTTATGCCTACGGTATTTGTTGCTTGGTCTGGCGTTACTCCGGCTGACCATTCGTATGTTATTCCGCCTATTGCTCCTGTTATATTTATTTCTACATTTTCATTCTTAGGCAATTCGTTTTCGCAATAAACGACATCTTCACTTATAGTGTATTCTAAAAGTTGCGGAGTCGTAATACTAAATTGAATAGTGTCTATTTGCGCACAATCGTTAATAAATTCTGTTGCAATACCTAATTCAAGTGTTTCTCCTTCTACGTCATCTTGATGATTTTTAAATTTAATAATCACAGATGCTGCTGTATCTCCTGCATTAAAAGTAAGGGTTCTACCTGCTGGATTACCATTAAAATCTAATAATTCAAAGTCTTCTCCTTCTACTGCTGTTCCAAAAAAGTTTAATACGTGTTGTTCGTTTTCCACAGCAGGACGATTGATTGTCATTGTAATGGTATCGAAATCACAACCTTTAACATAGGCTGTTCCTACGCCTGTTGGTGGTATCATTTCTTTAAGAGAATACTCATCAACCTTAAATGAACCTGCTCCTAAAAACACACAAGAGTTATAAGAAGCGTCTCCAACATCACAAATTGCTAATTCTAATTTATACTTATAACAAGGAACAACATAAACTTCCTCTGTTGAAAGTGCAACAGTATAAGCATTCATTTGACAGTTATTATTTGTGTTTGTTATATGATAAACAGAATTCTCATCATGACAACCTCTTTGATCATGCACTGTGTTAATTGTAATAGGCTCTGTTGTGCCTGGAATAATCGCTATATTTCTATATTGATATGGTATTCCCTCATTAACAGGGTTTCCTTGATCATCGTATGGTCCTGAAATAAAGAATCCGAACGCATCATTAAATGAACTATGAACAAAACCTGGATATTCTTCTGAGGCAAAAACATAATCAAACTTTACATATTCACCAGATGCAACGAAGTCAAATTGAAGCACTGCAACATCATTCATACTTTGAGCAGAGTTTCCTTGACCGTTTAGAACTAATCGCAAAGGCACTGACCAATCATTTCCATTTGTAGTAGGGTTTGAAGTAGAGGAAACTATACCATTAGAATTTCCTGCCGCAGCATCGCCCACATTTCCTGTTACCATAACAATTCCTGAGGCAAGACCAACATTTGGATTTGCTGTATTTGGATTAGAAAAAAAGCCTATTTGATTACTATTTACAACATTTTGTCCATTAAAACGAACATTGCTAATCTGAATACCTCCTCCTAAGAAGTGTGTTTCTAAAAGTGTCTTTACATTTTGGCCATTGGCTGTAGTTACACTAATTTGCGAATATGCCATACAAGGAAGCAATGCTACTAATAAAAACAATATCTTTTTCATATTACAAATCTTTTTATTTAATTCTACAAAATTAAGACATTTTTTGCAATCTACTAAATTATAACGCTAATTTTATTATCTTTGCCGAAAAATTATTTATGTATAAGACACTAAAAATATTCGTTTTGTTGCTTTTATCTGCATTTTTTTTTGCTTGCAGTGAAGAACCACCTATTCCAAAACCAAAAACCTATCTTTTATTAGAAACAACTCAACCATTGTATTCACTTGTTGATGAAAAAGATTTTCCATTCACATTTGAAATGCCAGATTATGGCAAAATAATCAGAGTAAACACTGAAAAAAAAGGAGATAAATGGTTTAACATATATTTTGACAAATATGGATTTGAAGCAAACGTTAGTTACATTCCATTAAAAGCCGATTCATCTTTGGCATATATGATAAACGATTGCTACACTTTTTTAGATAGACACAAAAAGTTTTCTTCCGGAATAATTGAACAACAATACAGCAATCCACAACAAAGAGTTTACGGAACAATATTTGAAATAAAAGGTAGCGAAGTAGTATCGCCTTATCAATTCTACGTTACCGATAGTACAAATCACTTTATACGTTTGGCACTACACTGCAAAACCGCACCAAATAACGATTCCCTCACTACATATATAAGAAGGCTGAAAACCGATATTGACTATATGATTACAAGTCTAAGATGGAGAGAATAAAAAGTAAAGAAACAAAAAAATAATCCTTTGAAATAGTAAATTAAATCAAAGGATTATTTTTTTTAATCAAAGAAATATTCTATTCTTCTTCTGTTTCTAAATCTATAAGTTGTTTAGAATTTAAAATATTGTACCAAGAGAAAAGTTTTCTCATATCAGAAACGTAAACTCTTTCTTCGTCAAAATTTGGTAAAACTTCTCTCATATAAGCTATTATTTCACTTTCCGGAGCTTTATGATTGACACATTCTCCACCGTTTTCTTTTCTATAAATTGCTTGTAAGGCTTCTTGAAGTGAAATATCATCATCAATTGTGAAAATGCTAATATCTGCCAAAGAAGAAATCTTTTCGTTTGAGAAAGCAGGATAACGCTTTGAGTCTAACAAGGATTCTACTAACGCTCCTGTTTTAGTTTGAGATATTAACTTGTATAATCCAGGTTTTCCTGAGATTGATAGAATTGTACTTAAATCCATTTGTCTTATTGTTTTAAATTATATTATTTAATCTTTATTTCCGTATCGAATATTTTAACAACATCTCCCCTTCTTATCTTTGCACGCTTGCGAGTCTCCAACTCACCATTCAAACTCACCAATTCCTCAACAACCATACGCTGAGCCTCTGCCCCATTATAAGAAACGCCAACAGCCTTTAATAATTGTATTAAAGTAATAAAATCTTCACCTTCTCTTAATTCAAAATCCATAATATTATTTTTTAGAGTTTGCAAAGATACAATAATATAAAAAAACAAAAGAGGTTGAACCCATAAAAATTCAACCTCTTTTGAAAAAATTTATTTTTGATATTACTTAGCTACTCTTTCAAGCCATTTAACCATACCAAACATTACTCCCATTGATATTAAGCATATCACTACGAATACTGTCCAGCATAACCACAATGGAATAGCATTGTACATCATTGAGCCTAAGAATAAGAATGCGTTACCAACTGCTGTTGCTCCTAACCACAATCCTTGGCATAAACCTAACATGTGTTTAGGTGCTACCTTAGAAACGAATGACAATCCAAGTGGAGAGATAAATAACTCTGCAACTGTTAAGAAGAAATATGTTACAAAGAATACCCAAACTCCTGCTCTTGAAGCTTCTTGTTCTGCAACAGGCAATGCAAGATAATCAGTTGCTGATGGATAACCCTTAATGTAAGAGAATATAGCAAGGAATATGTAAGCCAAAGCTGCTAATCCCATACCGATTGCAATCTTACGAGGTGTAGAAACTGCTTTTCCTTTTCTTGCCAACATAGCAAAGAATCCCATAATTACAGGTGTTAATACGATAACGAAGAATGGATTGATTGCTTGTAAGAATTCAGGTGCTACCTTAGAAGTATCCATGAAGTCTCTTGCGAATAAAGAGAAAGATGCTCCATTTTGGTGGAATGAGAACCAGAAGAATATTGCGATTCCTAATACTGCGAATAAAGCATAAAGTCTTTGTTTGATTTCTTTTGCCATTGCAAGTTTTTCTTCAGCTGTATAACCAACAGATTCTGCTGCAACTTTTTTAGCAGGTGTAGGAAGTTTTTTCTTTGTGCAAAGGAATATTGTCAATGAAATCAACATTGCAAGAACTGATGCAATGAAAGAGAAGTGAACTCCTTGGTTGAATATTTCCAAGTATGCAGTTGGTTCAAATGCTGTACCTGCTTCAACAACTGCAGCTGTAGATAATTCGTTGTAGTTTGTAAGTTTATCTCCTGACAATGTACCATTCAATTGTTCGTGGCAAAGAGCAGGAAGTTTAGCGTTATAAATAAATCCATTAACTTTTAACCACCAAGATCTAATAAGTGGAGCTACGAAAGGAGCGATTAAACCTCCAACGTTAATGAACACATAGAAGATTTGGAATCCAGAGTCTCTTTTGTCTTTTGCAACTTTAAGAGCTTCTTCTCCTTTTTTAGCTTCTTCTGCTTCAAAGTTATCGTATAATTGTCCAACGATTGCTTGTAAGTTTCCTTTGAATAAACCATTACCAAAAGCAATCATTAACAATGCAAAGCAAGTTAATGGTAATAACCAAGCTTGATTTGCATCTGTTGCTGTGATTGGAATTGCTAACAAGATGTATCCTGTTGCCATTGTCACCAAACCAGCTTGAATAGTTCCTTTATAGTTTTGTGTTCTATCAGCAATAATACCCCCAACTAAACTAAGGATATAAATTCCGCAATAGAAACAAGAATAAATAATTGCTGCTGTCGCATCACTCAAACCAAATTTTGAGCAAAGGAACAACACTAACACGGCATTCATAATATAGTAACCGAATCTCTCGCCCATATTACTTAGGGCTGCCGAAATAAGCCCTTTTGGGTGTCCTTTAAACATCGCTTTTTTCTTTTTTTGTTATTAATTATTACTATTTTCTAATTTTTAGTGTGCAAATATACGACTACTTATTGAATTTCCAAAAAGATTTTAAGGTTTTAACCATATAAAAAATGTATCTTTGTAAAAAATTTCAGTAAAAAATTAAAATAATGGAAAGAGTTATTCTTGGAATTGACCCCGGTACTAATGTTTTAGGTTACTCTATTATAGAACAAAGAGGAAAGCAAAGTCTATTGCTTAAAATGGACGTGCTCGTGCTTGGAACAAAAGATGATTTAAGTACTAAAATGAAAATTCTTTTTGATAAAATTACTGAAATTATTGATATTTTTAAACCGGATATATTGGCTATTGAGGCTCCTTTTTTCGGAAAGAACGTGCAATCTATGTTAAAACTTGGTAGAGCTCAAGGAATTTGCATTGCAGCGGCTTTTTCTCGTAGCATTCCTTTTGTTGAGTATTCGCCTCGTAAGGTTAAGCAATCTATTACAGGAAATGGTGCTGCTTCAAAAGAGCAAGTAGCAAATATGTTACAGAGAATGTTTAATTTTGAACAGATTCCTTCTCACCTTGATGCAACTGATGCCTTGGCTGTGGCGGTTTGTCATAGCTATCAAAAGGAAGAGTTGAGCAGCGTTAAGACTACTGCAAAGAAATCTTCTACAAAAAAATCTTCTTGGGCGAGTTTCGTTAGTCAAAACCCTGATAGGATAAAATAAAACAAAGAATTAGAAAATTATTTCTTTGTTTTATTTTTCTATTCTGCTGAAAGAACTATAACGATTTCTCCTTTCACGTTTTTTTCTGCAAAATGCTCTGCTACTTCTTTTAGAGTGCCTCTTGTGATTTCTTCAAATTTTTTGCTAATCTCTCTTGAAACGCTTACAAGTCTTTCTTCGCCAAAGGTTTCGCAAAATTGCAATAAGGTTTTATGAAGACGGTGTGGCGATTCGTAAAAGATTATTGTGCGGGGTTCGGTTTTTAGAAATTCTAAACGCGATTGACGTCCTTTTTTGTGAGGAAGAAATCCTTCAAAGCAAAACTTTTCGCAAGGAAATCCCGAACTGACAAGTGCCGGAACAAAGGCTGTTGCTCCCGGAAGGCAACTTACTTCTATGTTGTTGCGAACGCATTCTCTGACTAAAAGAAATCCCGGGTCGGATATTCCGGGTGTTCCTGCATCTGTTATCAATGCTATATCTTCTCCTGATAATAGTCTTTCCACTATATAGTTTAGTGTTTGATGTTCATTGAAGAGATGATGAGATTGTAAAGGTGTTGTGATTTCATAATGATTTAAAAGCGGGCGTGATGTTCTTGTGTCTTCGCATAATATCAATTGAACATTTTTTAGAACTTTCACTGCTCTAAATGTCATATCTTCAAGATTACCTATTGGAGTTGGAACTAAATATAGCATATTCGTTTTTTTTAATATAAAAGAGGGCTTAACGAAAAGCCCTCTTAATGAAATAAATTATTCTGCGTTTTCCATTAACTCGTCAGTCATTTCTAACGTATGGTAAACTGCTTGTACATCGTCGTCTTCTTCCAAAAGATTTATTAGTTTCATTACTTTCAATCCTTCTGCTAATGGAAGTTCTGTTGTTGTATTAGGGATTCTTTGAAGTTCTGCACTTTCCGCTTCTATGCCTGCTTCTTCCAATCCTTTTTGCATTGCAGCGAAGTCTTCCATTTTTGTATATACTGTGAAGTATTCGTCTTCTCTTTCTATTTCGTCTGCTCCTGCTTCTATCAATGCCATTTCTAATTCTTCGGCATCTCTTTCGCCTATTGCTATTTGGAACACTCCTTTTCTTTGGAAGATAAAGCCTAATGAGCCATTTGTTCCCATTGTTCCTCCAAATTTATTGAATACTGAACGTACTGCTGCTACTGAACGATTGTTATTGTCTGTTAAACATTCAACAAAAACTGCTATTCCGTGAGGTGCGTAACATTCAAAGGTAAGTTCTTGCAAAGATGCTGTGTTTTTATCGCCTGCTTTGTTGATTGCTCTTTGCAAAGTGTCTTTTGGCATATTTGCTCCTTTGGCATTTGCTACTGCTAAACGAAGTCTTGCGTTTGAATCTGGGTCTGGACCACCTTCTTTTACTGCAACTGTTATATCTTTTATTATCTTAGAGAATATTTTTGAACGTTTGCTATCTAACGCTCCTTTTTTTCTTTTAATTGTTGACCACTTATTATGTCCTGACATATCGTTTTGTTTTTATTTTTTATTTATATATTTCTAAATCCTATGATTTCTCTTACTTCTTTAAGTGTTTTGATTGCCGATTCTCTTGCTTTTTCGTTTCCTATTTTTGCAACTTTTGAAAGATATTCGCTATCTGCTTCTACTTCTTTTATTCTTTCTCTTAAAGGTGCAACAAATGCTTCCATATCTTCTGCTAATTGTTTTTTCAAATCGCCATATCTTATTGAACAATCGGCATATTGAGCGTCAAACTCTTTGATTACTTCTTCTTTTGAAACAAGTCGCATTAGCGAAAATAAATTTTCTATTTCTGTTGTCTTTTCTGAGTTTGGTGTTTGTGGGCCTGTGTCGGTTTTTGCTCTCATTATTTTTTTCTTCAACACGTTTGGCTCATCGGTCAAAAAGATTGCATTTGCTTCTCCTTCACTTTTACCCATTTTTCCGCTACCATCTAAGCCCGGAACTTTGATTAGCTCTCCTGTAAAGTTGTATGCAACCGGTTCTGGAAAGTAATCTACTCCGTACATACGATTAAATCTTCCTGCAAAGGTACGTGTCATTTCCAAATGTTGTTCTTGGTCTTTTCCAACAGGCACATGCGTTGCTTTATGTAAGATTATATCTGCTGCCATAAGGGTTGGATAGGTCAAAAGTCCTGCATTAACGTTTTGAGGGTTTTGTCTTACCTTGTCTTTAAAAGAAGTTACTCTTTCCAATTCTCCTAAATAAGCATTCATATTTAGGAACATATATAGTTCTGCTGTTTCCGGCACTTGACTTTGAACATAGATTGTTGCTTTTTCAGGATCTAATCCACATGCTATGTATTGTGCTAAGATAGTTCTTACCCTTTGATGTAAATCCTGTGGATTTGGGTGAGTGGTTAGTGAATGGTAATCTGCTATAAAAAAGAAACAATTTTCTTGTTCTTGTAATTGAATAAAATTTCTTAAAGCCCCAAAATAATTACCTAAGTGTAGGTTTCCTGTGGGACGCATTCCGCTTACTATTGTCTTCATAGTGTGCAAAAATAATAAAACTTAATGATAAAGAAAAAAGCGGAGCAACATTTTTCACTGTTACTCCGCTTATGTTATTGAGAATTAAACTATTCAACTATTAGTTTTTGTGTTATAATTTTGCTATCTGTAATTACTTTTACGTAATAAACTCCACTTGCAAAATCAGTTAAGTTTAATTCATAGCTTTGTGAAGGTTGTATTTCTATTGTTTTTACGATTTGCCCTTTCATATTAACAATTGAAATCTTAGCCTCGCTATTCAATCCTAAGAACTCTAAGGTTGCAGATTCTTTTGCTGGATTTGGATACAAGCTAACTGAAAGCATATTGTTTAATTCGTCTTGTAGAGATGCAAGAGTTGAGAATGTTTTTACTTCTCCTTCGTATTCTGTTTCTCCACAAAGTACAAATGCTTTAAACTCATATTCTGTTGCTGCAACAAGTTCTGTTATTTCTACTGCTATTTCTTCATAGTTTTCGCCTACATAGTTAGCAATAGTCCATTCTTCTTGGTTTGCTACTCTGTATTTGAATCCTACTGATGTGATAGTTTCACTTCCTGCAACTAATACTGCTTTTAATGTTGCAGAATTTGCTGTTATGTTTGTTGCATCTTCTGTTGTTAATTGAGGAAGTACAAGTGTGTTTTCAAATTCTAAGCTTGCCCATTCTGAATAATTATCTTCCCCACAAATAGCTCTTACATAAGCAGTGTGTGTTCCAAGAGCAACATTTGTGAATTGATAAGTTACAGTCTCAACAATTACTGATTCTGCTTCATCTAAACGAACTTCCCATTGTGTTTCGCTTCCGGCAGCAACCCATGAGAAATTAAATGTTGTTTGATCTACTGCTTCAACTGCAAGATTGGCTGGTGCAACACAAGGAATAACTGGATTTATTTCTGTAATGCTGAAATTGTCTATAATAGCTCCTGGTTGATTTCCCATTGATTCGTCATTAACCCAAACAAATACTATTTTACTTGTTTGTTGTGGAGTTGGCATTTCAATGTTTATTGTTGCTGTTTGATTTGCTACATAATATCCTCCGTCTGCATTTGTCAATATTACGCCTTGTGAATAGTTTGCTCCAACGTTTGATGGAAGTGGATATTCTAATGAAGGTTCAAACGATGTATTTTCTGGAACTAAGAATACTTTCAAATAATCGTAAACCTCATTTCCTATTACTTCACCTCCTACTGTTAGGTCAAAACTTATTGCAATAGAATCTGATTCTCCAAATGAGAATACTTTTTCTGCAATTATCGCAGAAATACCACTACCATAATTTGTACTTACTCCATTATCGCCAGAAACAAATAATGCTCCTGATGTTAAAGAAGCTGGATTTGCAACAACCCATTTATTAGCACAAGCACCATTTTTCAATAACCAACCAGTTGCTTGACCTTGTGTAAATTCAAAATCACAAGTATATGGTATTGGAGTTGGGTCTGGTGTAGTTGTAAATGAAGCACCTACTGACCAAGGAGAAACAGAAGTTTCGCTACAAATTGCTCTCAAATGAACTGTGTAATTCATTTCAGATTCAAGGTTATCAATAGTAACAGGACTTTCAGCAACTTCTACCGGAGTTGCTGCTTCGATGCTTCCACCTTGTGGTACTACAATATATTCCCAACCTTCCATTCCTTCGTTCTCAGGGAATGTTAAATCAACAGTGTTATTTGTAATATTGCTTACAGAAAGGTTGAATGGAGATTCACAATCTGACCATTGATTTACCGCAATATTATCTATAAACACATAATTACTTCCGTTAGATTGTGTACTTTCAACATAGAATGCAAATTTCACAAATCCAGAATATGCTACACCTTCTGCATTTTCCAATTTAAATTTAACTCTTGTTGGAGTTTGATTGAAATCTGCAAAATCATGAGTAGTATCAGCATCAGAATCTGTGTAGATAAGAGCATCTGAAGTTGTCCAAGTATTACCGTTATCAGTAGATACTAAAACTACAAATCTATCATCTGGAGCTGGAGCTGGAGCAACATCACTCATTGTCTTACGAGCTAAAACATCTAAACTCAATTCATAAATACCTTCTGTTGGTATGTTTATTGTTGGAGTAATCAACCAGAATTTCGCAGTTGTTCCATATACGTAGGCTTGCATTCTTCCATTGCTTATTCCTCCTACTGAATTAGTAGCATCAAAAACCCATGGACTTTCATAAGTAGTTGGTATTTGTAAATCATTTGTATATACAGTATCTGTTAAAGCTCCTTTTCTTAATGACCAACATTCATTTGGTGTAATATTGAATGATTCGCCCCAAGGAAGTTGTGTGATTGCTCCACAAGGAGTTTGAGCTGTAATTGCAGTATAGTCTGTTTGGTTTCCTTCTTGACAAATTACAGCAACTCTGAAAGAATATTCTGTATTAAATTCAAGACCTGTTATTACTTGTGATTGAGTTGTTGAGCTCATAACAGTCCATTCTTCATCAAATTCCGATTTATATTCTATAACGTATGAAGCGTTTTGAGAATAATCAACAAAAGACACAGTTGCATCTATACCTTCTGTACCTTGAGCATATTCTACATTCAAATCAACAACTTGTCCACAGTTACCCTCTACTAATGAAACGTTATCTATTGCCAAAGCAGGGTTAGTACCTGTTGAAGAATTGTTGTACCAAGCAAATACCAATTTTCTAACCGAGTTAGCATAAGTAGCATCTATTTCTATTGTATCACTTTGCCATGTATTTTGACCAACAAGATCACCACTTATAGCATAAGAGTTATTGATTGTTTGAGAAGTTGAGATATTCATAGAATCTGGAAGAAGATAAACCTTTCCATAGTCGTATGCAGATATACCAATTGTTTGTCCCATAGCTTTCCAATCATAAGTAAGAGTAAATTGAGGAGCTTGTCCAAAAGAAACATAAGTTACAGCGTATGATCTTGATTGAGAAGTAAAGGTATATGTATTACTATCTCCATTGTTATCACTAATATACATTGAACTTCCAGGAGCTTCTGAATTACTTGTAGCAGTTCCTATTACCCATTTATTAGTTCCACTATACAATCCTAAATCCCATTCAGCAGCAACACCTGAATCGAAGTTTTGTGCGTATGGTAATGTATTAACAACAGGAATAAATACGCTTACAGCAGGAGAATAAGCTCCATCACAATCTTGCTTAACAGAGAAATAATAAGCACCAGAGGTTAATCCTTCTACTATATATGGTAATTGATCAGCAGAAGTTATAGTTATTTGTTGGTTTGCAGGCACTGTTTCAGGATTAAAATCTGTTTCAGAGTTTGCTTGTCCATAAGCAATAACCCAACCAGAGTTATTTCCATTTGAAGTATCGAAATTAACAGAAGCACTATTTGTACCAACTCTTTGTGCAGTTACACCATATACGTTTGGACAATCAGGAAGAGCCTCAACTCTTACATCATCAATATAGAATGTATTTGCAGATTCACTAAAAACAAAAGCAAATCTACCTTGACCTTGAAGAGAAGACAATCCCACTTCATAAGTAGTATATTCAGCTCCAGGACCTGATAATTCTATCGATCTTACTAATTGGAAACGAGAAGTATCACTTATAGTAGAAAGAGGTTCTTCTGTTTCTGATAATGTATAAACTTTCAATTTAGCAATATGAGATTCATATTGTCTTCTCATTTTGAAGACAAGCATTTCCCCACCTGTAAACTGCATTGCAGGAGAAATCATCCACGCATTTGCATCTGATGAATATGCAGTATTCAAACCTCTCAAACAACCACTTCCAGAAGAAGGGTATACAGTATTACGATCCCACATATAATAATCATCTCTTGTAAATTGTACCCAACAAAGAGGAGCAGCCGCATTACCTACTCCTTCAATCTCAACAAAAGGATTTTCAAAACCTTCTGTCCAAGGGAAAGAAGTAATCATACCACAAGGAGTAGTAAAGGTTAATGTTTCAGAATATTCACTCATAGAGTCATCTTCACAATGAACTTTCACTCTAACAGAATAAGAAGTAGCATAAGGTAATCCTGTAATTTCTGCAATAGTTGTATCAACAGTAATAGAACTCCATTCATTAGTTCCATTAAGAGCATACTCTACAATATAAGAATCAACCGCAGGATTTGCGTTATTGAAAGTAACTTGAGCAATAACACCGTCTTCATCTTCATCAAACTCAACTGCCAAGTTATTCACCATTCCACAAGTCATAGCAGTAAGAGAAATATTATCTACCGCAGCAGGAGGATTCGTTCCTTCCATAGAGTCATTAGACCAACGAAGAACTAATTGCATAGTTTGATTAGCATAAGAAGCAGGCAAAAGAATTTCCTTTCTTTCCCAACTTGATATACCAGAATATGTTCCTATTAAATTGTTATTATTAACAGATTGTCCATTTGCAACAAGGTGAACATACAACTCATCAAAGCCCACCTCTCCAATACATTTAACATCAAAAGCCAACTTAAAGTTTAATGCCTCAGGGAATTGAATATATTTCTTTGCCAATACTTCTGATTCTTCTTCATTATCATACACATTACTCAACCCTTCAGTTGATGAAATGAATAAAGCACCACTTGTAGGAAGTTCAGTTGTATTATTTTCAGCAGTTCCCCAATACCATTTGTTTACATCATTTCCATTTTCTAACAACCAAGAAGAAACCGATTCTTGTGTATCAAATGTTTCATTGTAAGGTAAAGTTGCAACTTGAGAAGAAGAAACACTTGTAGTAAATGTTCTAACGATTTCTGTACTAAAAGAGTTTTCTTCACAAATTGTCCATACTTTTACAGAATAATTTGTTAAGCCTTCTAAATCTGTTAAAGTAGTTGTAGTACCTGTTACATTAGGCAATGTAATCCAAGCATCAGATGTAGTTTCTTTATAAGCAACTCCAAAAGTATTTTGTCCCTCAGGAGCATTCCAACTTACAACCGCTGTTTCGCCTGTAATAGAACCAACAGTTACATTAGTTGGAGCAAAACAAAAACCATCTAATGAAGCAATAGAAAACTTAACATTTGGTCTTTGTTCAAGTCTTGCTACTTGATTTCCCCAACCTCCTAAGTTGTTTATGTTTATTGTACCATACATTTTGTATAATACATTTGTTTTATAATCATCGGTTGTTGAAGAATAGAAATAACCTTCAAGATCTGAAAGATAATCTGCTGTATTGTTTACATAAGCCACCACCAAATTACCTGTTCCTGAATAGATAAAAGGCTCATCAAAAGTTATTGTTACCCAACCTTGCGAGAAAGTAACACTTCCTGAAAACATTTGTGTAAGACTATCCGCAGGCACTCTGTCTGAATCGCTATAAAAAGCAGTTCTATCTACCTCACCCAAATAAACTGTTGAAGGAGACACTGTCATAGGAGTAGTCAAACCATAATTATAACTCACAGATGTTATCAAACCTGCTTGAAGTTCTGTACTCAAATACAGACTTTGAATGTAACTTGACGGAGCAGCCGCAAAAACAGGTGCAGGACCTAATTCTGTACCACTTCCAATCGTTACTTCAGTCTGAGCATTCACCAAACGAATGCCAAACAAAAGGAACAATAGAATTGTCCAATTTTTCCTAAATTTACCCATAATTTTTTAAAATTTATAATTGTTAAAGTATTAAAAGTTGCAAAGTTACGATTTTTTTTCCTATCTGCCAAAACTTCAATTACATATACACATATTACCCATAAAAACACAAAATTGTTCTGACAAATCGAAAAAAAAATCAAGAATTGATAAAACATCAATCTAATATTGATAAAACATCTATCAAGTATTGATAAATCGTCAATCAAGTATTGACAAATCGTCAATCAAAAATTGATAAAATGTCAATGTATATATAATATATATAACAATAAAAAATAATAATAAAATAATAGAAAGTTTGATACTAAAAAAACAATGAAATATTTATGTAAAACAAAGAAAAAAATGTAAAAAACAAAGAAAAAAACTCCGCAAAAAAAGAAAGATTTTTTAGAGAGAAAAGATTAGAAAAAATTTACATATATTTGCAAAGTGAAATAAAAAGCAAAAATAGAATGTAGAAAACAATCGAAAATATAAAATAGATTATTGAGCTTTTAGCTCTTATTCTCGATTCTGCAAATCAGCAAATTTAAATAGCTATACAAATAAAAGCAAGTTGAATAGTTTCACACTTAGGCCAAAATATAAAACTTATTACTCTAATAATCAAATATATAATAACGGGAACTCTATGAATTGATACCATAAAGTTCCCACTATTTTTGTTTTCCCAAGAAGCAATTTTTTATAGCAACATATCGATTCTTTGTCGGTAAGTCGAAAAATAATTGAGTTACCGATAAAGAATGTGGACAATATCTAAAGAAACAGTATCCATATTAACCATTCTCAAACATGTATTTTGGATGTCAGACTAACAATTTATTTAGCAAATCATCATTTATTTGAATCCTTTTTGTATCTTTGCATTTGAAAAATCATCAAAATTTCAAAGGTGAATGACTAATGAATATTCTATAGATGGTATTACTCTTAAGCAACGCATAGAAGCGATGCCAGAAGATTGCATTCTGTTTCGGTCTGATTTCCCTGAATACCACACAGAATTTGTGGGAAGCATTTTGTCTGAGTTAACGACTGAAGGTCTACTGGTTAAAATTGCGCATGGGATATATACTAAACCGAGGAAAAGTAAATTCGGTGTTGTATTGCCATCGGTTGATAAGGTGGTACAGGCGATTGCAACTAGAGATAACGCAGAGGTATTGCCATCAGGTATGACAGCTCTAAATGCATTAGGTTTATCGACTCAAGTACCGATGAATTATACATACCTTACTACGGGAAGCGAGCGAACTGTAAACTTATCCAATAGGAAAGTAGTACTAAAACGAGGTGTCCCTAAGAACTTCTGTTATGGAACTCGCCTCATTTCTCTACTTGTTCAAGCACTCAAGGCTCTGAAAAAAGAAAATGTAGGAGAAAGTGAATTGAAAATCATCCGACAATTGGTATTAAAAGAAACTGACAAGGAGGCTCTTGTTAAAGATGTAGATATGATGCCTGCGTGGATGAAACGAATAATTAAACCAATGCTAACCGCTTAAAATAGATTTAGATTATGGGAAAACTGTGGTTAAATAATGAGATAGTGGACCGTTTAGCTATGTTACAGCAAACGGAGGTTGGACATCCTGGTGTTAATCAAGTAGCTATAGAAAAGGATTGGTGGGTAACAGTTACACTCAAGGCTTTATTTCAAACAGATTGTCGTGATTCTTTGATATTCAAAGGCGGAACATCGTTATCAAAAGGTTTTAATATCATAGAGCGTTTTTCAGAAGATATTGACTTAGCAATCAGTCATTCATTCTTTGGTATTGAAAAGACTAGTAAAAGTCAGCGTGAGAAATTACGCAAAATATCACGAGCATATATTCATGAGACACTTTCTGCTAAATTAGATGCCCGCTTGAAAGAAATGGGAGTTTCTGGGTACAGTATAGAGAATGTATCTCAGGTTCAAGATAAGGATGGAGAATGGAGACCGATAGATTCAGATAAAGATCCTACGGTAATTCTGTTACACTATCCGTCAATTCTTGAAGATACGATAAATTATATTCCTCCACGTGTAAAGATTGAGATTAGTTGTCTTTCAATGGATGAACCTACGGAATTACGACCAATTCGTTCTCTAATAGGTGAAAGTTTTGATGGAGAAGATACTGATGCAGATAGTTTTGTCAGAACAGTAGTTCCTTCTCGCACATTCCTTGAAAAACTATTTCTTTTGGCAGAAGAATTCCAAAAAGAAAAACCAAGAAGCGTACGAATGTCACGACATCTGTATGACTTGGAAAAACTGATGGATACCAAATATGGTGTAGAAGCTTTATCGAATCGAAACCTTTATGACGCCATTGTTGAGCACCGTAAGGCTTATTATGCCTTGAAGTACGTAAACTATAATTTACATTCACCATCTACCATCAACTTTACCATACCGGAATCGGTTATTGGTGCATGGCAAGATGACTATGCTGATATGAGACGGTTCTTCATTTATGGTGAATCTTTAGAGTTTGATGCGCTAATGCATAAAATGAAAGAGTTGCAAGAAAGAGTGAGGGTTATGTAAAAAGTCAAATAATCGAACAGCTATGCGTCAAATTACCAAAAATAAATGATAATACTTACAGGTAAACTTTGATAAAAAGCCAATCGCAATCCTAATGATGGATTTTACATTGTTCCGATAGAATGTTTGAAACGATAAAATCATGGACAGATAAACTAAAATAGTCATAATATAAAAATAGTCAAATATGGATCAAGTAGCATTAAAGAAGATTGAAGAAGATGTTTTTCAGTTTGATACCAAAAGATATATTGACAATACCACAAAAACAGATGAGGAGATAAACGAGAAATACCTAAAAGGCGAAGTGCGTATTGTAACAGAACAAGCTAGATATCCATTGAGTACAATCAAAGATATGTTCAATGGAAAAGACTACATCCTAAATCCAGATTTCCAAAGACGGCTTAGATGGGATCGTATTAAACAGTCTAAATTGATAGAGTCTTTTATTATAAATGTTCCCATTCCTCCAATTTTTTTGTATGAAAAGGATTATTCTGTATATGAAGTAATGGATGGACTTCAGCGAATCACCGCTATAAAAGAGTTTTATGAAGATAAATACGCATTGGAAGGTTTAGAAATATGGCCAGAACTTAATAGCAAAAAATATTCATCACTCCCAGAACAAGTACGCAAAGGTATTGATAGAAGATATATTTCATCAATTATTCTCCTAAAGGAAACGGCAAAAGATTCAGAAACTGCCAAGGCTCTGAAACAATTAGTATTTTCGCGCATAAATAGTGGTGGAGCAAAATTAGAGGACCAAGAGTATAGAAACGCTTTCTATTCTGGTCCATTCAATACCCTTACTATTGAATTGGCTAAAAATCAGACTTTTTGTGATATTTTTGACATTCCTTTACCAATAGAAACAGAAAATTTAAGTGAAGATACGATAAGTGCTGATTTAAGGGAAAATTTAAAATACAGAACTATGAAAGATGTTGAAACTGTATTAAGGTTTTTTGCTATGCTTAAAATAGATTTCTGGGAAAGTATAACTCTGTCTAAATATTTAGACTTATTCTTGGAACGTGCAAATAAACTGCCAGAAGATGCTGTTGCATATTATAAAGATCTATTTGAGCGTACTATTCAATTAGCATATGATATATATGGCGATAAAACATTCTGTATGTGGAAAAAGAATAGCAAAGGAGATATATTTCGTTGGACCAAACGAGCAACGACTGTCTTATATGATCCCTTAATGGTTGTATTATCGGAGAATATTTATCAAAGTAAGAAATTGGTTTCCTTGAAAAATAATATTGTCAAAGGAACAATGGAACTATTTGAAAAAAATGATGAGTTATTAAATGGTCGTAATACTTCACCCTCTAATGTAAAAGAACGTATACGAATATTTAGAGAATATTTTAATTCTTTATGAGGTTATGATGGTCAGTGCTATTGCTATGTTACAAAAAAGATTGGATAGTATCAATACCCATATAGAAGTCTTAAAAAGAATAGAAAATATCACAAAGCAACAAATTGAGAATGACGATTTTAAGTATATCCAATCCAAGCAGACAGATGAAAAAAGATTTAACTATCAAGCAAATATAATATCATTATATGGAAGTTTAGAATTTTTTATCGAAGAGGTATTTAAAGAGTATATTGAACATTTGAGACATATTATACCACAATACAGTTCATTAAATAAAAAAATAAAAGACAATTATTTTATTAATGTTGCGAAATTACATAGCAAGCTCCATTATGCTAAATTTTCACATATAACAGAATTGGAAATTGTGCAAAACTTGGAAAAAGTTATTGTACAAGATAATAATGAAATTTTAGCTGAACCTTTTTTGGGTAATGGGGGCAACTATAAGCATAGCGTAATTCGTGAATTAATGAGTTCTGTTGGAATAGATAATGTTGACTGTAATATCATCAAATTAAGTCCTTTATCTGATTTCTTATTGGAGTTAACTTCTGATAAAGAGCAGCAACGAAAAATGGTTACAATGCGTCTTGAGGATTTGGTCGATAGACGTAATGCAATAGCACATGGGACAATATCTGATGATATTATTAATATCGATAGTTTTGAGGATATGCTTAAATTCATAACTGTTTATTGTGAATCTCTTAACAAGCTATTAGCACATGAATTATTAGCATATAAGTGGGAACAAGTCTCTTCAACAACTTATACTCCGAGTTATGTTCATCGCAATTCAATTGCAGAACTTAAAGTAAAGAATATTCACTTAAATATTGGCAAGAAATTATTAATCAAAAAACAAGACTATCCAGAATATATTGAGACAGAAATAATAGGACTTCGTATCACAAATAATACGACAGGAAATATTGAAGAGAAGGATAGCATTGATATAAATGATGAAGAACATCTAATTTCTGTAAAGGTATCAGATAAATTAAAGATCAATAGGGAATTGAAATTTATTTAGATAATGATTAAAACACAGTAACAGCCTGCGGGAATGCAGGCTATTGCTGTATTTAGACACTTTGTTCGATTATTTTTATTTCGGCATCGGTTAATTCATAAATGTCATATACAATTTTATCAATCTCTTTCATTTTGATACGGAGTGTTTCGTAGTTATTCTGCTGTGCTGCTAAAATTGCCTCATCTACCAATGCAGTAAATGTACTGTAATCATTTGTGGTTTTTATTGGAATTGAGTGTAATTCATAGCCGCCAATTGTTGGCATTAGATATTTCGGTCTAATGGTCAAAATTTCATATCTATAAATTTTAATCGTAATGCTCATTACCGTAACAGCCATTACGATACTACAAATTTACAAATAAAATTATCATTCTTGCAAAAAACAATGATTTTATTTTTCCAAAACAAAGAAAAAAAAGGAGAGCGATTTGCCCTCCTTCTTGTGATTATTCTTTAATTATTTTTATTGTTTGTGTAGAATGTTCATCAAATACTTTTAGATAGTAAACTCCACTTGATAGTGTATTTATATCGATTTCTATTCTCTCTGAGTTTATTTCTATTTCTTTTAGTATTCGTCCTTGCAAATCGCTCAACATTGCTTTTACTCCTTTTTCAAAGCCTTTGGTTTCTAAGTACACTTTTTCTTTTGCAGGGTTTGGATATAGATTAACCTCTATTGCGTTTTCTACATCAGCTAATGAAGATTCTTCGGTTGTAAAGCTTAATTCTTCTCCTTCTATTAAAGTGTTTTCTGTTGTAATGAATGCTTTGAAAGCATAGGCTGTTTGTGGTAATAGGTCAGAAAGTATTGTTGAAATTTCTGTTTGACCTTCTACTATTATTGAATCCCAAATTGCGTTTGCTGCTTCTTTGTAGTAGAATCCTTTTGTTAGTATTTCAATGTTTCCTTCTGTTATTTCGGCATTCAACACTGCTGAGGTTTGTGTAATTGATGTTGCTGGTAGAGTTGTAACTATTGGAGAAATAATTGTATCATTTGTTGTAAAGGTTACGTTTGTCCATTCCGACACTCCTACTGTGCAGTTTGCTCTTACCATAAAGTCATATTCTGTTGCAGGTAATAGGTTTGTTAGTGTATATGATGGTGTTGTTACATCTATTACTTCTCCTTGGTTGAGTTTTACTTGCCAAGAGGTTTCTTCTCCTTGTGGTGTCCAAGTAACAAGAGCTGAGTTTGATGTGATTTGTGATACTTCTGCATTAGTTGGTGCAAGACATTCTTCTTCTATTACTCCTCCAAGTGTTGTGATTGAAATATTGTCTATTATTGCTCCTGGTTGTGTGCCTGACATATTATCATTTCTCCATAGGAATACAAGTTTTCTTTGTTCGTTTATTGGAGTTGGAAGAGTGATATTGATTGTTTGTGTGCCTTCTAATAGACATACTGCATTGGTTCCAAGATGTTGCAAGATTACGTTTTGTGCATAATCTGCCATTGCATAGGAGTATTCTCCGCTTAAATCGTATGCAGTTGTTGGTTCCAATATTTCAGTTGCAGGCAATAGGAATACTTTCAAGTAGTCATAGAATATGTTTGATGTTATTTGTCCTCCTATTGTTAAATCAAATGAAATGGTTATGTATTCTGAATTTCCGAATTGGAATAGTTTTTCTGCAATTACCACACTGTTTGCACTTGTTGAATAATAAGAAGATTCTTCATCGTTTGAAATAAATAATGAACTTGAATTTGCTCCTGTTGGAACTCCTACTACCCATTGATTTACGCAAGAACCATTTCTTAACATCCAACCACTATTTCCCGGTGTTTCAAAGTTACAGTTATATGGTATTGTGTCTGCATCTTGTAGTGTTGAGAAGGACAGTGTTGCAGTTGGTAATGAATATAAATCTTCTTCACAAATGCTTTGTACGTTTACTTGGTAGTTTTCAAATGAAGATAAGCTTAAAGTGTAAGTAGTATTTGAAGTTATTTGTGATAGTGTATCAGTTTCTCCTTCTACTACATAGTTTATTTTGTAATTATCGGCTTCTCCTTCCCAAGATAATGTAGCAGCATATTCTGTTATGTTAGAAACAGTAAGGTTAGTTGGTGGGTTACATATCATTTCTTCTATTACTACATTGTCTATTGCTGGTGGTACTTGCGATTGTGTTGAGTAAGAAGATATATATCCCCAAGTGTAGAATACTATTTTCTTTATTCCTTCTAAATTGGCTGGTAGTTCAATGTCTGCTCTTGTCCATTGGCTTACTCCTACATAGTTAGCTATTGCTTGGTCCATATTGTAATATTCTGCTATTATTACATCGTTTTCGTCTTTTACAAAAATGTGTAATCCTGCATCCATAAAATCATAACCTGATACTTTGTAATCGAAGCTTAGTACGTAATTTCCGCCTGCTCCAAAGTCAAATTCTCTATATAATGAAGCGTAAGTGTAATTCCAACCGCCTGGCATTGCAACGCTATAATCTGTTCCATTTGAAGATACGTATGCTGACATAGTGTCTTCTTCGCCTGAGAAGGTTGCACTACCTATTGTCCAATTTATATTTGTGTTTGAAACGGCTTCCCATTTTTGATTGTCATATATATCTGAGAATGTTGTTTCAAATGGTAGCGATGTTGGTTGTGATGGTGTGGTAAAGGTTATTATTTCACTCCATGGGGAATATTCTCCTTCCAAACATACTCCTCTTACTGCTACACTATAAGTCATTCCATCTAATAAATTATTTAGGTATGTTCCTTGATAATTTATTATTTGTGTTGGGGCTGTTGCAAAGTCTATTGTAGTGCCTTGTTGTAGTGCATACTCCCATTGTTGTGCTTGTCCAAAGTCTAAGAATGTTAATTCTGCACTATTTGCTGTTATATTAGAAACATCTACCATTGATGGTGTTTGACAAGGTTGCCATTGTGAGATTTCTATGTTATCTACTAATATTCTTGATGTTGAACCTTCTCCGTAGAATGCAAATCTTATTGCTCCTGTTAATGGTTGGTCGTTTTCATCTGCTAATTTAAAATTAACTCTTGATGCTTCTGACGAAAAGGCTGAAAGGTTATAATCGTAGTTTGAATTTTCTCCACTTCCAAAGATTAAAGCGTTTGCTGTATTCCAAGTAAGTCCATCATCTGTTGAAACTAAGATTGCAAACTTATCTCCATTTGGTACAGGAGCTACTGCTGCACCATTATGTGATGTGCGAGAAATGTCTGCTGATAATTGATAAATTGTATCTCCTTCTCCTAAATAAAAACTTGGTGATACTATCCAATATTTTGCGTATTCGTATGATAGGTCGGCATATATTCTTTCGCCTCCTTCATATATGTTATATTTCCAACCATTATTATTTGACAACAATGCACTTGAATGAGTATTTGTATCTGACATTTCTCCTAACATTTGATACCAACATTCTCCTATGCCTGCAGAGAATTGTTCTATCCAAGGAAGTTGAGTGATTGTTCCACAAGGGGTTGTTATTTCTTCTTGCACATAACTTGTTAATTCTCCACTTAAACAAACAACGGCTACTCTTACTTGATAGTCTGTTTGATAATTTAGGTTATTTATTACATAGTAATTTGTGTCTATTGTGGCAGCAATAGTCCATTCTGTTGCTGTTTGTGGTTTATATTCTATTTGGTATTGAACATTTTCTGTATTATAATCATTGAATGATACTGCTACCGAAGTTGTTGTTAATGTACCTTCTATATTCTCTAATGTCAATCCTTCTACTCCTCCACATGTTAATGGAACAATGGAGATATTATCTATTGCTATTGGTGGATTAGTTCCTCCACTTGAATTGTTTTTCCAAGCAAATACTATTTTGTAAACGCCATTTGCATAACTATGATCTAAGTTTATATTTTCTGTTTGCCATTGTGTTTGTTGATTTA
This sequence comes from uncultured Bacteroidales bacterium, assembly GCA_937881815.1. Taxonomy (GTDB): domain Bacteria; phylum Bacteroidota; class Bacteroidia; order Bacteroidales; family P3; genus Onthomorpha. The sequence continues at coordinate 19,696 of CALGEC010000048.1, read as the reverse complement.
ATTTTCCTGTAAGACTATAACTATCATTTGGAAGAGATGTAGTTAATTCATAATCCCAAGGTAGAATATAAACCTTAGCATAGTCAACTGTACCTTGTCCTGCTGCTTTCCAATCAAAAGATAAATTAAATGCAGGGTATTCTCCAAAGGCTACATTTAATGATGCGTATGCTGTAGTAGCTGTTGTGAGAGTATAGTTATATCCACTTCCGTTGCTTATATACAAAGCATTGCCTGGTTGATTAGTAATTTCATTGACTTCTGAACCTATTATCCAAGAATTAACAGAGTTGCTTACAAAGTCCCAACCATTGATGTTTAATGAATCGAAGTTTTGTGTGTATGGTAAATTTTGTGCAAATGGTATTTCTACTGTTTCTATTTCAGAATAAGCACCATCTTCACAATTCGATTTTACAGCTACATAATAAATACCAGATGTTAAATTATTTATTATAACAGGTAAAGAATCGTTTGGATTAACTGAAAATTGTGAAGCTAATTGAGGATTAAAGTTTTGTATTGAATCTGCTTGTCCATAAGCTATTGTCCAACCCATTTGATGATTTGCATAAAAATTAACACTCATACTTGTAGATGATAGTGCTTTTGCAACCACTCCATAAACATCTGGACACGCTGGACTATTCTCAATAGTTAATTCATCTAAATAGAAACTGCTTGTCCTTTCATTTACTACAATAGCAATTCTTGCTAAGCCTCCAATATTAGATAAATCCACTTCCATTTTTTTGAAGTCTAATGTATTGTGTGTGCAATAAACTGTATCTAAAACTTGGAATAAAGATGTATCTCCTAATGAGGTTATATCTTGATCAATTGCATCATAATAATACACTTTAAAATGAGGTAAGGCACTATTTGAAGATGATTTTCTAATTTTGAAAGTCATTCTTTGATCGCCATTAAACTCTATTGCAGGGGTTATTAACCAATCATTATATGTTCCAGAAGTAGCAGAGCCTTCAAATATCAATGACTGATTTCCTTCAGATGAACAATCACCTGAACGTTCAAAACCATACGATGATGATCCCCCATTTACAACTTCCCAACATTTTGGAGAATAATCATCTCCTATATGACCTTGTTCAAGAACAAACTCTTGTTCAAATCCTTCTCTTAAAGGGAAGTGTGTTATTGTTCCACAAGGTGTATTGAATGTATGTATGTGCGAATATTCGGAAACTTCTGTTGAAGAACATAATACTTTAATCCTTACAGAATAGTTTGATGATGGAAGTAAATCTCCTATTACTACACTATCTACTTGAGTCTCTACACTCACCCAATCTCCTGTTCCTGTTAGCGAGTATTCTACTATATATGTTCTTTCTTCATTTATATTTTCATCGCCAAAATAAATAGTTGCACTTATATTTTCTTCATCATTTATTTCTGAGTCTATTTCAGTTACTCTTCCACAATTAACAGCTTCAACAGAAATATTATCTACTGCAATAGGAGGATTATGCTCTACAGTATTATCGTTTCTCCAACAAAAGACTAAATTATAAACTCCATTTGCATATTCGTTTGAAAGAACTACTTCTTGTCTTCTCCAATCATTTGCTCCACCTAATCTATCTGTAATTTCTCCTGAGGCAGGAGCTAAATTATGATCTAATTGTGCAGTAGTAGGCAATAAAAAGACTTGTAAATAGTCGGAATTTCCTTCCGCAATACCTTTCCAATCAAACGTTAATTTAAATTCTGGAGCATCATTAAATTGAATATATCTTGAAAAATAAACAGTTGAAGTATTATTGCCATCGTAATTATTTGTCAAACCATTGTTATCACTAATATACATTGCTCCACTCACACCACCTATATCACTCAATGTTGAATTTACTATATTTCCCCAATGCCATTTATTTGTTTGTGTTCCATTTTGTATTGTCCATAACTGAGATTCTGCTTGTGTATGAAATTCACACACAAAAGGTAATTCAGATACCAATTCTTCGTTTGGAAGTGTTGTAAAAGATGTTGTAAACGCAATACTTTCTTCATTTGAACAAACACTCCATATTTTTATATCATAGGTTGTTATTACATCTAATTGAGAAAGGGTAATAGAATTTGTATTTACAAAAGTAGTATCCCATAAAACATCGGAAGATTTCTTGTAAGCAACAGCATATTGCTCTACATCCTCTACCGCATTCCAAGTAAGAGTTGCAGATTGGGAAGAGATTTGTTGTGATAAAATCTCTGTTGGAGGATAACAAGAAGCTGCGAAAGGATTGATTTCAAACTTGACATTTGGTCTATTATTCAAAACCATTCTCATTGCACTATTTACTTCCTGAGGATTATTTATTGAAATCTCTTGATTTCCTCTATAACAAGTTATTGTTTTATTTCCCACAGAAGAACAAACAGTGAAAAATCTAGCATCTGTAAACGTACCTGTATTATTCATATAAGCAACGACAAGATTGTTTTCTCCACTATAATCAAAAGGCGTTGTAAAGTTAATTGTTACCCAACCTTGATTAAAAGTTACATTTCCTGAGTAAACTTGTGTAAGACTATCAGCAGGAACAAAATCATCTGGATTTGCAAACACATCTCTATTTACTTCTCCTAAATATATTTGAGAAGAAATAGTGGTAGGCACATCTGCATTAAACTTATAACTTATAGAAGATATTTCTCCTGCCATTAATTCCTCTGAAGAAAAAATAGTTTGAGAATAGCTATAGCTATAAGTAACATTTACAGGAATAAAATCCTCGTTCATACAATTATTACCTATTGTAACAACTGTTTGTGCATTTAATTGAGACATTAGGGCTGAAAACAGCACAAAACTCAATAAAAATTTAAATACTTTCTTCATATTTTTGATGTTAAATTTATTTCAATAAAAAAACAAGTAATGAAAAAAACTTTTCACTACTTGTTAAACTATAATTTATTTACAATTATTTAATCCTTATGGTTTGACCTGCTCTAATTTTATTTCCTTTTATGTTATTAAGCTGAGCCAATTTTTTTACGGTAGTACCATTTCTTCTTGCAATCGCTCCTAAGGTGTCTCCTTTTCTAACTTTGTAATATTTTCCTCCTTTTGACGATTTTGAATCAGAAGTGTTTTTTGCTAAACTATTTCTTTGATTAGAAGGTGTTTTAACTTTCTTAAAGCAATCTTTTGTCAGCATTAAAGTATCGCTTATCAAAGAATATGTTTTAAAATCTATAACCTTTTCAGGATTGATTGCAGCTCCAAGATAACGTATTTCTAAGTGTAAATGAGGACCTGTTGAACGACCTGTACTTCCTCCTAATCCAAGTATTTCTCCTGCTTTTACATCTTGATTTACCTCTACATTGATTCTTGAAAGGTGAGCATAATAAGTTTCTAAACCATTGTCATGACGTATCACAACAAGATTACCATACGCACCTGCACGTTTTGCTATTCTAACCTTTCCATCAAACATTACTTTTATTGGATCGCCTGTTCTTAATCCTAAATCCACTCCATAATGCCAACGACGACGTCTTGGACCAAAACGAGATGTTACTTTCTTTTCAATAGGACAAGCATAGTATTGTTTATTTTCTTCATTTACCAACTCGATTGGAATAGGTTCTGTAATTGAAGAATAGTCAAATCTATTATTGGTATAGTGAATAGAACGCGTATCAAACGATGCATAGATGATATCATCTTCACTTTCTGCTGCGACATCATCTATCATTCCATTATTAACAAACTGAATAAAAGAATTATTAAACTTATTTGTGTCTTTTACTATTCCTATTGTATATTGAGAACTTTCTATTTCCACATTGCTTCTATTTCTCATCATTCCACGCTCATGGATTTGAGAAAAGCTCATCAATGGAACAAATAATAAACACAAAGATATGAATCTATTTACTTGCTTTCTAAACATAAAATTACTCCTTTTCAGCATGCAAAATTACACAATATTTTTTATCTTGCAAAAAATCAAAGGATTTTATTGAACAAAAAAAACATTAAAACGGATTGTGCCCTTTATCTAAAAGGTTATTTATTGTCTTAACCGGCGTAAAAGTTTCCAAAGGCACTTGAACAAAAATAGTTATCCAATTAGCCATTGAGCCATTCCATAAACCCGGCAACTCTTGTACCTTAATCTTATTTGCTTGTTGCGTTTTTTCGGTAATAAAACCCGTATTGTAATCAACGAAATCTGTCAATTCAAACTTCTTTCCATTAAAACATTTAACAGAACAAACTAAATCTACAGGATTAAAATGAGTTGAATTATTAAAAATATCTTTTTGCTTTTCATCTTTCATATCAACTTGAGCAGACTCTACAATTTGCAAAGAGAGTTCTCCGTTTTCTTTTCTAATCCAAAAAGGTCCTCCACCGGGTTGTCCTTCATTTTTAACCATTCCACAAACCCTTATCGGTTTATTAAGAACGCTTAACAAATAATTACGATACTCTTCAAAATCTCTAAAACTTGACGAATCTTTTAACTCTATCAATAAATTATTTCTGCAAAATAATTTAATTTTTGAAAGAATTGATTCATCAAAGCTTTGTTTAGAAATAATATTCAAATAAGAATCCACCTCTTTCTTTAAAGTCACTAAAATCCCCGCTAAAATTTTCTTGTACTTATATGTGATCTCCTTATACTTATCGTGAATTACATTATCTATATTTTTGATAAAAACAATATCAGCATCTATTTCATTAAGATTTTCTATCAATGCACCATGCCCAGCAGGTCTAAAAACAATATTTCCTTCATCATCTCTAACCAAACTATTATCTAAATAAACCGCAATAGTATCAGTAGAAGATTTTTGTTCGGAAAACTCTATTTCATACTTACAAGAAAATCTTTCTTCATATTTTGCTTTCACCTTTTCTAATAGGGTAGAAAATTTTTCTTTGTGATTGTCTGAAATAGTAAAATGTAATTTCACCTCTTTCTTATCATTCAAACAATATTTAGCGGCTTCCACTAAGTGTTCTTCAAAAGAAGTACGCACCTCATCGTCATATTTATGAAAAACAATAGTTGCCTTAGGACTTTGACCATAAGAAAGTCCCTTATCTTCAAGAATAAGTTCAACTATTTTCAAATAGTTTTTTTCTTCTATAGCTTCTTCAATTCCCAACGGCAAAAGAGATTCATAAAAAGCAAATTGCTTAATATTATCTATAACATCTTTCACGGCAGGAAAATCTTCTAATGAATTTTTAGAAGAATCAAAAGAGGATTTAAAGTCATATAAATCTTTAAACATTCTTGTAGCCGCACCAGAAGCCGGTACAAACTTAACAAGGCTTGCACAAGAAGCATAGTTCTCAAAAGCATTTACATAATCTATTACTTTACTTTCTTCCACCTGCAATATTCCGTCTCCAATCACCGCAGGCTTTTCAAGATTCACAAAAGAAAATCCTTTTTCAAAATTTTCCAATTGTTTTTCTATTTGGCTAAGGCTTAAATTATGCCTTTCAATTTGCTCTAAATCCTTTTTTGAAAATTCCATTCTTTATTCTACTGTTACTGATTTAGCTAAATTTCTTGGTTGATCAACATCTCTTCCCTTTGCAACTGCAACATAATAAGACAACAATTGCAACGGAATAATTGTTAACAAAGGAGAAAGACTTTCTTCTATTTCTGGTATTTCCACACAATAGTCTGACAAAGCTTTTATTGCAACATCTCCTTTTGTAACAATGGAAATCACTTTTCCTTTACGAGCTTTTACCTCTTGAACATTACTTAAAATCTTATCATAATGAGCAAACTTCGGCGCAATAACAACTACCGGCATTTCTTCATCGATCAAGGCAATTGGTCCGTGCTTCATTTCAGCTGCAGGATAGCCTTCGGCATGTATATATGAGATTTCTTTTAGTTTTAACGCACCTTCTAACGCCACAGGATAGTTATATCCTCGTCCAAGATAGATAAAATTCTTAGCATAAGTAAATACCCTGGATATATCTTCTATTTCTTTTCCTAATTTCAAGATTTCTTCCACCTTTGGTATAACTTCTAACAATTCTGCTACAACTCGTTTATATTCTTCTTCCTCTATGGTTTTTAATTCTTTGGCAACAGAAAGTGCAATCATAGTCATAACCATTACTTGTGTGGTAAAGGCTTTTGTTGAAGCGACTCCTATTTCCGGACCCGCATGTGTGTAAGTTCCTGTATTAGTTGCTCGCGATATACTACTACCTACCACATTGCAAACACCATAAACAAAAGCTCCCTTTTCTTTTGCCAACTCTATTGCAGCTAATGTATCTGCTGTTTCTCCTGATTGAGAAATTGCTATCATTACATCATCAGGGAAAACCACAGGATTTCTATATCTAAACTCAGAAGCAACTTCTATTTCCACAGGTATTTTGCAATAATACTCAAACAAATATTTTCCAATCAAACCTGCATGCCAAGATGTTCCACAAGCAGAAATCAATATTCTACGAGCCTTTCTAAATCTATCTATATTATCAATTATTCCACTTAACTTAATATCAAGATCCTCTTTTTGCAATCTACCATTCACACAAAGATTCAAGGCTTTTGGTTGTTCCATTATTTCTTTTATCATAAAATAAGGATAACCACCCTTTTCAATTTCACTCAAATCCATATTTATTTGAGTAATGCTTGGATTCACTTTAACCTTTGAAAGATTAACTATTTCAAGATCTTTTCCTTTCTCAATTTTTGCTATCTCTTCATCTCCCACATATATAACTGTCTTGGTATATTCAATAATTGGAGAAGCATCTGAGCCTAAAAAATATTCGTCTTGACCAACTCCAATTACCAAAGGAGAACCTTTTCTTGCCGTTACCAACAAATTAGGATTATTTCTTTCAATTATTCCAATTGCGTATGCACCTATAACTTGCGATAAAGCTTGTTGCACTGCTTCAAATAAAGGAAGGTTATTTTCTTTCTTTACATACTCTATCAACTGCACTAATACTTCCGTATCAGTTTCACTTTTAAAAGTATATCCCTTTGCAATCAAAAGTTCTTTTAAAGATTGGTAATTTTCTATGATACCATTATGAATCAAAGCCAAAGTTTCGCTTTGAGAATAGTGAGGGTGAGCATTAACATCTGAAGGTTCGCCGTGAGTAGCCCAACGAGTGTGTGCTATTCCAACAGAGCCTGAAATATCCTTTCCTTGACAATATTTTTCTAAGTTCTCAACTTTTCCTTTTGTTTTAAATACATTTAAATCTCCTGCATTGTTCAAAATCGCTACCCCAGCACTATCATATCCTCTATATTCCAAACGATGTAATCCTTTTATTAAAATTGGATACGCTTCTTGCGTTCCAATATATCCTACTATTCCACACATAACTTTTTATTTTTTAGTTAATTTTTGCAAATGTACAAAAAAGATTATTTTTGCAAACTTAAAATCAAAAAAACATTAAGAAATATGAAAATAGCAGTACCAACAAGAGAAAACTTTGTAGATGACCACTTTGGACATTGTGCTTATTACACTATCTTTGAGATAGAAAACAGCGAAATAATAAATCGCTCAACTCTTCCTGCCCCTGCTGGTTGTGGTTGCAAATCCGGTGTTGCAGCAATATTACAAGCAGAAGGTGTATCTTTAATGTTAGCAGGTAATATGGGAGAAGGAGCAAAGAATGTTTTGGAATATCACGAAATAAAGGTAATAAGAGGTTGTTCAGGCTTAGTTGAAGATGTTGTAAAGGCTTACTTAAACGGACAAATCTCCGATTCCGGATTTTCTTGTTCTCATCACGAATGCCACAACTAAAACCTCTTTAAATAAATCAAAGAAAAAAAATTTTTTTCTTTGATTTATTTAATTTTTTCTTTGATTTAATAAATCACGTTAATTGTTCCCATTATTCTTTCTTTTTTATCAGGCGTATAAACGCTATGATACACTATTATGTATGTATACGCTCCCATTTGAACATAATCTCCATTGTATTTTCCGTCCCAAGTTTCAGAGAAATCTTTTGCTGAGAAAACCAAAGTGCCATTTCTATTAAAGACATGCAATTCATCTAAGATTACTGTTTCATTTTCAGGATAAGCTCTCCACCAATAATTTGTTTTATCTTGTGGTGTGAATGCATTAGGTACAAAAACAAGCATATCTCCATAGAGTTCGAGATTCAAAACCACTACACTATCGCAACCATACTGCGAATTAAGATTTTGAACATATACTCCTCTTTCACTTTCATAAAAATTAAATCTATCGTATGTTTCTCCTGCTCTCATTAACTCGTTAATTGTATCAGAATAATTAGGAGCTACGTAAAGATTCAAATTAACTATACTATCACAACCATCAAATGTATTTAGATTTAAAGTATAAAATCCTGTTTGTCTTTCATTAAATCCGTTTTCTGCGTAAGTTTCTCCATCGCAAATAACAGCCTTTATAGTATCGTTGTAATATATTTCTGAAAGCACAAGAGTTATTGTACTATCACAGCCCTTTGAACTTGTGAAACTAACAGTGTAGGTTCCTGCTTGCGATTGAGTGAAATTTTCGTCAGTATATGTATCTCCTAAGCAAAGTCTTCTATAAATAGTATCGTGATAATGAGGATTAACTCTTAGATTTAATTCCACAATACTATCACAACCATAAATAGTTGTTAGTTCTTTTATATATGTTCCTTGTTCGGAGAGCATTTCATCATGAAAGAAAAATTCTTCTCCTTGACATATTTCTTCTTCTCTTACTATGTGATAGCTATCCCTTGTAGTTAGAGAAAGAACCACAACACTATCACAACCCATTACAGAAGAAAGAACTTGTGTGTAAACACCTGCCTGCGTTTCATTAAATCCGTGTTGATTATAGACATCTCCTTCGCAAATATTTCCATAAATCGTATCACAATAAGTTGGATTTACTGTTAGCATTACTGTTTTCGCACTATCACAACCCTTATGTGTTGGAATAACATCTCTATACGTTCCACTCTCCCATGCGACAATATTTTCATATCCTTCTAATCTAAAGGTATCTCCTTGACATATATTTGCTTCTACGAGTTTATCCCAAGTTTGATTAACAGTTAGATTAAGAACATAAAGACTATCGCAACCATGACAAGAAGAATAACTATTCATTAAATAAGTTCCCGAAGCAGTTAGCCAAAATCCGTGTTCAATATAAACTTCCCCTTCGCATATTTCCTCATTCAAAGGGAAAATATATGTAGGATAAACAGTAAGATTAAGAGTAACAATACTATCACAACCCCAATACGATTCTAAATATTGAGTATATAATCCTGTTGTATCAGCATTAAATCCGTTTTGCGTATATGGAATATTATCACAAGTTTCTGCATAAATAGTATCATTGTAATTAGGGTGAACAGTAAGGTTTAAAACTACAACACTATCACAACCCCACCACGATTGCAAACTATCGACATATATTCCTGTGGAAGTTTCAGTAAAATTGTATTGATTATAAATTTCTCCTTCGCAAATATGAGCATAAATAGTATCAAGAAAATCAATTGTACGAAGGCTTAAATGCACAATGCTATCACAACCCTTAATAGATTGTAGATTTAAAGTATAATCTCCTGCCTCTGAAACATTGAATCCATTAAGTGTGTAGGTTGAACCTTTACATATTGAATCTATTATTAAGGTATCATATATCGGATTAACGATTAAATTAACCGAGAACAAACTATCGCATCCTTTTATGCTTTGAAGTCTTTGCGTATGTACACCTTGAGTGTTTACATTAAAGTTATATTCTGTATAAGTTTCACCTTGACAGATTTCCGCAGTAATTGTGTCGTTGTAAATAGGGTTTACAGTTAGATTTATACTAAACAAACTATCGCAACCATGAACACTTAAACTCCTATGAGTGTAAATTCCTGCTTGATTCTCATTAAATCCATATTGATTAAACGTTTCGCCTTGACAAATTTCTACATCTATTGTGTCATTGTATATAGGAAGTACTACAAGGTTTAGAACTACTGTACTATCTGCACCATATATTGTATTCAAGTGTTGATAATATGTTCCCGATTCGCTTTGAGAGAAACCTTTTTCTGAATAGGTCTCACCATTACATATTTCTGCATCTATTGTTGTTTGAACATTCGGGTGAACAACTAAGTTTAAAATAAATATACTATCACAACCTTTAACTGTTTGCAAAGTATCGTAATACGTTCCCTGAACATTTAATTCGTGCCCATTGAAATTATAGGTTTGTCCTTCAAGTATTTCTTCATTTAACACCGTATCGTAAGTAGGATTGACTATTAGATTTAAAGTAAACAAACTATCGCAACCATTAATACTTATACTTTGATGTGTATAAACACCTGCTTCTGATTCGTTAAAGCCGTTTTGTGTATAAATTTCACCTTGACAAATCTCTACGGTTAAGGTATCATTATATATTGGATTGACAACAAGATTTAAAACAACGACACTATCTGCTCCGTGAATAGTTTGCAAGTTTTGTTGATAGGTTCCGCTTTCTGAAACATTGAATCCGTTTTCCGAATAAGTCTCTCCTTGACAAATTGATGCATTTATCAGAGTTTGAACATTTGGGTGAACAACTAAATCTAAAATAAAAATACTATCACAACCCTCAATAGTTGAAAGAGTATCATAATATATCCCTGTTTGATTTAGAATATGAGAATTAAAATCGTAAGTCTGTCCTTCAAGAATCTCAGCTGATAAATTTGTTACATAGGTTGGATTAACAATAAGGTTTAATGTAAATATACTATCGCAACCATATACACTCATTCCTTGATGTGTATAAACACCTGTGGTGCTTTCGTTGAAATTGTAAAGATTATAGGTTTCTCCCTGACAAATTTCTGCTGTGATTGTATCGTTATAAATTGGATTTACAGACAAATTGAGAACCACAACACTATCTGCTCCCGTATAAGAGGTTAAAGTATCTAAATAAGTGCCTGCTTGCGTTAAGCTAAACCCATTTTCATTATATGTTTCTCCTTGACATATTGATGCGTTTATAGTATTTATTGTATGCAAATGCACAAAAAGATTAAGATATATTGTACTATCGCAACCATCTATTGTATTTAGCAAATGAGAATAACGTCCTGTTTGAGCAAGACTCTGTCCAAAGAAATTATATGTATCACCTTCTATTATAGTGTCGTAAATCTCTGTTGTATATGTTGGATTTATTCTTAACACAAGCGTAACTAAACTATCGCACCCCCATGATGTAGAAAGATTTTGTGTGTTAGTTATTGTAGAGTAAGCGTTTGTCATTTGCGAAACCGGAATAAAAAATCCATTTCTATTGTATGGTGTACCATAACAAGTAGTATCGTAAATTGTATCAGAATATGTCGGGGTTATTACCAACTCTAAATTTGCTCTATTGCCACAACCATAACTTGTAAGCAAGTTCGATTTTGTGTAAGTGCCTGCTTGTGTCAATGTATCAATTATTGTGCGAGCTATCAGAGTACCATTCTCATTTCTTTCATAGCCCGAGTATTGCCAAATATAACTTTGTCCTTGACAAATATGTTGTGTGGAATTTGTTTCTACATTATCTCTCAAATTTATAGTAACTCTAACCACACTATCACAACCAAGATAAGTTGAAAGAGTATCTCGATGAGTTCCGGAAGTAGATATTGCAAGGTTATTTAAGTAATAAACAGAATCTCTACAAAGATTAACCGTACCAAGATTAGTTGAAGTGTTTGGTTTTACTAAAAGATTAAGAATTGTGATACTATCGCAACCATAAATATTATTATTACGATTTGTTTTTGTTATTGTGCGAAGCGCATTTGACATTTGCGATTTCGGAACGTTAAATCCATTTCTTTCATAGTTTTCTCCAAAACAAATCGTATCATAAATCATTATAGTATCTTTTGGATTAACTGTTAGGTTTAATACATATCTTTTTGTACAACCATAATTTGTTCTTAGAAGTTCTGTATATACTCCCGTAGCATTATATAAATCGCTATGATTTGTATAAGTTCCATTTTCATCATAACCATTCCTATGCCAACGATAACTATTTCCTTGACAAATTGAAAGAGTTGTTTCATCTAATATTGTATCGTGAAAAATAACATCAACATTCACCAAACTATCACAACCACTAAATGAATTATTCGCACGTTTTGTATAGGTTACATCAGAGGTCGCCATTCTATTTGTTCCATTTTCATCAACATAAAAGTACTCTTCACCCTCACATTTATGTATTATTTCATTTCCTCTTTGCAATGTAACTCTAAAAACATTTACTTTATAAACATCAAAACAGTTTCCATTTGGAAAAGTGAAAGTATTCTCTCCTACATTATTTTCATTTAATTCAACAGAAAAGTTATGTTCTGGAATATTTAGAGTAGTTTGATAATTATCTTCGCTACATAAATAAACGGTTCTTTCATTATAACTTCCATCAGGAAAAATACTCACAAGCAATGAGTCTGTTATCAGACACCCATCAATAGGAATTATTCTGCTTTCTATTACAAATGTTGTTGTTTGATTAACTAATCTTTCTATTGTAGTTATTGTATCTAAGTAAGGATTGTATAAATCAAATGTATTTTCACCTACACAAACTATTGTATCGTGTTGAATTGTTGTATTACCTTCTATGCCGACAAAGGAGCAAACTCCAGAACCCCAATACAGATCATTATCGTATATTCTGTAAGCGCTGCAATGTATATGCACTATAGGAGATGTGGAATTGATAAAAGTATATGAACTAATAGAAGGAGGAATTAAAGACGGTGAAATAATATTTAGACCTGTCGTTCCCTCAAAAGCATAATTCCCTATATGAGTTATAGCAGTGTGCAGTTCAACTCTTGTAGATGTTGCATTGAAGAAAGCAGAGTCTGCAATAGAAATTACATTGTAATCAACATCATCATAATTGGCCGTCATAGGAATTATAATTACAGGTTCAGTGTAAGGAATACCATCTACTCTTCTTGTAACCTCACAATCCGTATCATTAAGAGTTCGATACTGAATACCATCTACGAGAAAATACGTCGATTGTGAAAAAACAACAGAAGATAATAAAAGAAAAAATAATATAAATAGTCTTTTAATTGCAGTCATAATCTTTCTTTATTTTACTATTCTTTGCAAAATAAAGAAAAAATCCTCTAACCAACAAATATTCTTTAATTTACTCGTTTCAAAAGTTTTAATTCCTGTTTTTGTTCTTTGGTTATACGATAGCTTTCATTGGCTTTTTGAATTGTTTTGTTGTGAACCCAAGGTGAAAGTTTATTTTGTTTAAGTATTTTTATTGTAGTATCATATTGTTTCGATAGGGCGGTTGCAAAAAACCATGCTTGCATCATTTTCACGTAATAATATTCTGATTTAACGCCACAAACCATTTCTAAATATTCTTCTTTGAAACTCTCTTTTTCAAGAAAATACCTCATCAAACTAAGAATTCCAAATCTACAAACATATTCTTTTTCAGAACAAATCCAAGATTTTATATACTCAAACAATAAATCAAGATTTTTTTTCAAAACTTTTGGAGAACAACTATCGCAAACAGCCCAATTGTCTATGTAAGGCAAAAACTTATCTAATGATTCCAAGCATTCTTTCTCCTCTTTCATTTCTTCAATCAAAAAAGAATGTAAATGATTTTCTTCATAATATTTATGTGGAAGCGAGTTTAAGAAATCTCCTCTTTGATTTTCCTTTGCGATTTCTTTTGCTAATTTTCTTAAATGAGGGATTCTTATCCCTATTATATTGTCTTTATTTATGTTTGGAATCAATTTAGACTGAAACTCCTTATATTCCTTATCTTGAAGTTTAAATAATCGTTTTTCTATATTGTTTGTATTCATTATTCTAAAAAAAGAAAAAAGCAGTCCCATACATTAAAGACGGAACCGCTTTACTTATCATTGAAAAGATTAATTATTCTGCTGTTGTTGCAATTGGAGTATAAACTCTTGCTGCAAGTTCTTTATCTAATTGATACAAACCATAACCATTGTCGCCAATTAGTTTTAATTTATCTATAATATCACGTGCGCTTTCTTCTTCTTCAACTTGTTCGTCAATGAACCATTTCAACATTGATTGAGTTGCATAATCTTTTTCTTCTGTTGCAATGTAATAAAGTTCGTTTATCAAAGAAGTAACCACTCTTTCGTGTTTTAGAGTTTCTTCAAAAGCATCTAAAATACTTTTCCATTCGATTTGAACCTCTTTTATAGGTTTCAATTCTACCTTTCCTCCTCTTGAAAGTACGAAGTTGAAAATCTTCATTGCGTGATCTTGTTCTTCTTTGAATTGAATGTTAAACCAATTTGCAACTCCTGAAAATCCTTTATCAGACATATCTGCTGACATTGAAAGATAAAGATAAGCAGACCAAAATTCTGCGTTTATTTGTGCATTTAATGCTTCTTCTAATTTTTTACTTAACATAGCCATTATTTGTTTTGTTTTTTATAATCTTATTTTTTCTTTCTTATATTAACGTAAAAACTTACTAAAAGTTGTAATTTTGCAAAGAAAAAACTAATTTTTATTATGAATTACCAAGAAACCTTAGATTATTTATACTCTTATTTACCTATGTTTCAAAGAATAGGTGCCGCTGCTTACAAAGAGGATATTTATAACACGGTTGAGTTGATGAAGGCTTTGGGAAATCCTGAAAAGAAGTTTAAATCAATTCACGTTGCAGGCACTAACGGCAAGGGGTCTTCATCTCACTTGATTGCTTCAATACTTAGAGAAAAAGGCTTAAAGGTTGGACTTCACACTTCTCCTCATTTAAAAGATTTTCGTGAGAGAATAAAAATCAATAACCAAATGTGCGAGGAAGATTTTGTTGTAAAATTTGTAGAAGACAACAAAGAGTTAATCGAACGCATAAAACCCTCATTTTTTGAAACAGCCGTAGCAATGGCTTTCACTTATTTCGCACAAGAAAATGTAGATGTAGCAATCATAGAAGTAGGAATGGGTGGAAGATTAGATTCTACAAACATCATAAACCCTCTTGCGTGTTTGATAACCAATATTTCCTTTGATCATACTCAATTTTTAGGAAATTCATTGGAAAAAATAGCAGGTGAAAAGGCAGGAATAATCAAACAAAACACTCCTGTGGTCATCTCTCAAACACAAAAAGAAACTCAAAATGTTTTCTTGGAAAAAGCAAACGAAATGAATGCTCCTATATGTTTTGCAGATAGTTACTTATCTTGCGAAAATGTTTCTCATAGTCAAGGTTTGTTAAAAATGGATATTTATCAAAACAAAACAGAACGTTTAAATAATTTACAATCTTCTCTTTCCGGATACTATCAACAAAAAAATATTCTTGGTGTTGTTGCATTGATTGATACGCTTAATCAATATCACAATTTCAATATTAGTGATAAAGAAATAATTGAGGGCATTAAAAATATATCTTCAAACTTCCCTATTGCAGGTCGTTGGCAAACTCTTTGTAAAAAGCCTTTAACAATTTGCGATACAGGACATAATGAAGACGGATTAAAGTATGTGATTGAGCAAATAAAGAATACGCCTCACAAAAAGCTAAGATTTGTTTTAGCAATGGTAAATGACAAAGACGTAAATAAGGTTTTGTCGATGTTGGACAAAGATGCAAAATATTATCTCTCACAAGCAAATATTCCAAGAGCCTTACCTGTAAATGAATTGGCTGAAAAAGCAAAACAAGCTGGGCTTTCCTTTACTCAATACGAAACAATATCGCAAGCATTAGCAAAAGCACAAGAAGAAGCCGAAGAAAACGATTTGGTTTTCGTAGGAGGCTCAACCTTTACCGTTGCAGAGGTTGTATAAGTCTAAGAGTTAGAAAAATAATTCAAAGAAATAATTTATTAAATCAAAGAAAAAAAGTTTTTTTTCTTTGATTTATTTTTTTGATTGATTAAGAAGGAAAAAATTCCAACAACAATACATCATTATCCCTGCTTGATTGTCTAAGGTATCTTCACTAAAAAACGAGATTAGCATAATTGCAAGAAAAATTATATAGTAAGGATTTTTATTTAGCGAGAAACGAAACATTGGATAGAATAAAAACGCAAACCAAATAAGCAGTCCTATTATTCCATAGCTGAAAACAATTGAGAAATATTGATTGTGCGTTCTCATATTAGTGTCTGCTAATTCAGAATTATTGATTTCTAATTGTTTTTTCAACTCTCGAGGTGCATTTCCTGTACCTACTCCTATTAAAAGATTATTTTTAATTATCTCAAAACTGTTTTCCCAAAGTTCAATCTTTTGAATCAAAGAAGAACCTTTTACTTTATTTTCTTTTTCATAAGCTTCAATTTCATAGAAAGTAGAATATAAACGTGATTTCAAAGGTATTTTTTCAGCATAGACATAATTAGGAATCCCTTTCTTTATATTCTCTAAATCTTTTTCCGATAGTTTTTCCCAACCCTTTAAATTCTTTTCATATCCCTTTGAATTTAAATATCTAATTGCTATATCAACATACAAAAACTCCCCTTCCTTCGATTTGCAAACTGCATTTCTATCTTCTTTCAAATATTTTTCTACTCCTTCTTGCATTTGCGAGTAATCAACCTTATCAAAAATATAATTTCCGTTTTCAATAATCATATTTTCTTTCACCTCTCCACTCTTAGACACAAAGTAATCTTTGTAATAGTATGAAAGGCAAGAAATAATTGCAAAAACAGAAAGAGAAAATACTGAGATAAATATTGCAAAAGCTGTTTTATTTTTTTTCTTAAAAAGGAAATAAGTTGGAATAATAAAAAACAAAACGACAAAACTAATAACGACACCGGTTAATGCAGAGGTTAAAATCATATATGCCTCAAACCACAAGGCGAGTAATAGTAAAAGAGGTTTTTTGTTTTGAACGCAATAAACAACTATAAAAGATGAGGCAAGGGTTAAATGAAGTGCAAAACGAATATGAGAACAAAACGGCATAATTGTGCGAACATCGGGATTTTCTATTGTAAGAAAATTAAACATTCCTATAAAGGTTGCAACAAGTAGCGAAAGAATATAAGCCCAAGCATAGATTTTAAGATTTTTTCTCTCTTGTAAATCAAGATTCATTAGATATAGAGGCACAATTAAAAAAGGCAAAGATTTTTCTAATTGTTTCCAAGCCTCACTTCCCCCTCCGCTCCAAATCATTCCAAGACATATAAGAGCAAAAAAAGAAAAAACGGCTATTAAAACGTCTTTTGAATAGGATTTAAGGTGTGATTTGTCTGCAAAAACAAACCTTATTGCCATAAAAACCATAGCAAATGACATTAAAGCGTGAGAAAAAATCATTCCCACAATAACAAGACAAATTATTGCAATGTCTAAATACGAAGAATCTAACTTATGCTTCATAATTGCAAATAAAACTAAGAACAAGTTTAAATTATTGTTTGACAACTTAAAAATAAGTTATATCTTTGCATTTTATTTTTTACACGTAACAATAAATATGAAGAAATTAGCAGTAGTTGCCTTTGGTGGAAACGCACTTTTGAGAAGCGGACAAAAGGGTACTTATCAAGAACAAATAAACAATGTAACAGAAACTTGTAGTTCACTTTCTAACCTTTTGAAACAAGGTTATAATTTGGTGATTGGACATGGAAATGGTCCACAAGTTGGAAACGTAATGCTTCAACACGAAGGAGGAAAAAAGCATTTCAATATAGAATCTATGCCAATGGATTTTTGTGTTGCTGAAACACAAGGCTCAATCGGTTATTTGATAGAACAAGGTTTTAGAAATGTTTTTGCAAAAGAAAACATTGACAGAAAAGTCTTAACTTTACTTACACAAGTTGTAGTAGATGAAAAGGATTCTGCTTTCCAAAATCCAGTAAAGCCTGTTGGCCCTTACTATACTAAGGAAGAAGCTGATGCTTTTGCTGCTGAAACTGGTGCAAAATATGCAAAGGATTCTAAAAGCGATAAATATCGTAAAGTTGTTGCTTCACCTAAGCCTTTAAAAATAAACAATATTGAAATTGTAAAGCAACTTGCCTTAGAAGGAAACGTAGTTGTAACTGTTGGAGGTGGCGGAATTCCTGTTGTAGAAGAGAATGGAGTAAGAGGAGTTGAAGCAGTAATTGATAAAGACTTAGCTTCTGCTTTAACAGCAGTAGAAATCGGAGCTGATGAGTTTTATATTCTTACAGATGTGCCTAAGGTATATATCAATTTCCGTCAACCTGATGAAAAAGCCTTAGATGTACTTACTGTAAAAGAAGCAGAAGATTTGCTTTCTCAAGGACAATTTGGCGAAGGTTCAATGGCACCAAAAGTAAGAGCGGCTTTACACTTTGTAAAGAATGGAGGAAAAGAATGTATCATTACAGAAGCAGGACAACTTTCTAATCCTTCTTGTGGAACACGTATAGTAAAAGAATAATTACATAAACAATTAAAAATTTTTTAATTATGGGATTTAATTTAAGAAACAGAAACTTTTTGAAATTATTGGATTTCACTCCAAAAGAAATTCAATATATGTTAGATTTAGCAAGAGATTTAAAAAGAGCTAAATATGCAGGTACTGAACAACCAAGATTGAAAGGTAAAAACATCGCTTTGATTTTTGAAAAGACATCTACTCGTACTCGTTGTGCGTTTGAAGTTGCTGCTCACGACCAAGGAGCTCACGTTACTTACCTTGGACCTTCTGGTTCTCAAATCGGAGTTAAAGAATCTATGGCTGACACTGCTCGTGTATTGGGTAGAATGTTTGATGGTATAGAATATCGTGGTTTTGAACAAAAAATCGTTGAAGAATTAGCACAACACGCTGGTGTTCCTGTATGGAATGGTCTTACAAACGAGTTTCACCCAACTCAAATCTTGGCTGACTTCCTTACAATGATGGAACACACTGACAAACCATTGAATAAAGTTTCTTATGCTTACATTGGAGATGCTCGTTACAACATGGGTAACTCTCTTATGGTAGGTGGAGTGAAAATGGGAATGGATGTAAGAATCGTTGCTCCAAAAGGACTTCAACCAGATGCAGAATTAGTTGCTACTTGCCAAGAAATAGCAAAAGAAACTGGTGCTACATTAACTATAACTGACAATGTAGCAGAAGGTGTTAAAGGTTGTGATTTCTTATACACTGACGTATGGGTATCAATGGGAGAACCAGCAGAAGTTTGGGCTGAAAGAATCGCTTTATTGAAACCTTACCAAGTAAATAAAGAAATGATGGAAATGACAGGTAATCCAAAATGTAAATTTATGCACTGCTTACCTGCTTACCACAACTTAGAAACTCAAGTAGGTCGTGATGTTTACAAACAATTCGGCTTAGATGGAGTTGAAGTTACAGAAGAAGTTTTTGAAAGTGAAAACTCTATCGTATTCGATGAAGCAGAAAACCGTATGCATACAATAAAA
The DNA here is from genome assembly GCA_937881815.1 of uncultured Bacteroidales bacterium. GTDB lineage: Bacteria > Bacteroidota > Bacteroidia > Bacteroidales > P3 > Onthomorpha. The sequence goes on along the minus strand of CALGEC010000048.1, from coordinate 188 downwards.
GCAGTTATGGTTGCAACACTTGGCGACTAATTGCTTTGCAATCTTAATAGAAATAAGGGAGGAATTTAATTCTTCCCTTATTTTTTTATGTTTTTAAATAGGGCTAATAAATTAGAATCGCCACGAATTTTCAGATGTAAACAAAATTTCTATAAATTTAACGCCGAATGCTTGCGATATTTTCAACT
>CALGEC010000047.1 GCA_937881815.1 uncultured Bacteroidales bacterium | reverse complement strand
TGATTTAGAAAATTCTAAACGAGCTTTTCGTAAAAAAACTCCAAATTTGCGAAAATTTTACCCCAATTTTCGTCAATTTTTCGCAAAAAAATTCACAAAAATCCCAAAATGAAATTTCCGCAAAATAAAGGTTTTTATCTGTAAATTTTGAGTTATAAAATTAAGGGGTTATGTAGTGCTTTTTTGTCATTAAAGAAAAAAAACATACCTTTGCAACCAATAATTTAACCGACAAGAAAAAACAAAAAATTATGAAAAAACTATTTTTATTATTGACATTAAGTTTGTTTACTCTTTCTTTTGTAAATGCACAAGAAGAAATAGTTTTTAGCGAAAACATACAAGACACTTTCTTTGGTGTAAAATTTGGAGCAAGTAGAGAAGAAGTGATAAGAGCATTTGAAAAAGAAGGATTATATTTAGATAATATGCACTCTACAAACGCTAAACTATTTTTTAAACCTTTAGCAAAGTACTTTAGTTTTGGTGGAATGAGTTGGGATTTTATTCAAGTCCATTTATCAAATGGGAAGTTTTATCTTATTCAGTTTGCTCATGAGAACAATGAAACTGTTTTAAATGAATTAGAATTACTGTTATCATCCCTTGCTTCAAAATATAAAATGAATGATACAAAGTCTATTGAAGATAAAACTTATTACAAAAAATCTTTCGCAATATCAGATGATAACTTTGTGCAAGTTTCGTGTAAAAGAGTAAGTACTGATAGCGAAATTAAATATCGTATTTACTTATTATACATGAATGATAAATTAAAAAATAAGCCAAGCGATGAGCTTTAATTGCTTTTGAGAAATTTTATTCAAAGAAAAACGCTCGTGAGTCTTTACTTATTCAGACAAACGAGCGTTTTGTTTTTTATTTCTTTGCTTTTATTTAATAAGCTCTTTTATTATTTCCTTCGTAGTAGTTAATAAAGGCTTTATTTACTACTTTATTTCCGCCAGCGGTTGGATAATCGCCTGTAAAGTACCAATCGCCTGTGTTATTTGGGCAGGCTTCGTGAAGCGATTCTATGGTATTGAAAATTATTTCTACTTCTGCATTTGCGTCAGCAGGGGTTAGCATCTGCGTAATCTTTGCTGTGATTTCATCATCGGTAAATGGAGCGTAGATTTCTTTAACATAGTTTACGATTTCTTCTTTTGGAAGATTTTCTTGTGCTTTACATTTACGATAAACCTCTTCTATGATATGTGCTTGATTGGTTTCTTTCAACAACTCTATGGTTGCGTTGAAAGCAATAAACTCATTTAGTCTTGACATATCGATTCCGTAGCAGTCAGGATAACGAATTTGTGGTGCAGATGAAGCAACAACTATTTTCTTTGGCCCTAAACGGTCAAGGATTCTTAGAATTGATTGTTTAAGTGTTGTTCCCCTTACAATGCTATCGTCAATTACTACAAGGTTATCTACATATTCTTTAACTTGTCCGTAAGTTACATCATAAACGTGTGCTACCATATCATCTCTTTCGCTATCGCGTGTGATGAATGTACGTAGTTTTACGTCTTTTACTGCTATGTATTCTCTTCTTGTCTTGATTGAGAAGATTTCTTTTAACTTTTCTTCTGTTAAGTTTTCTTTATTTGCAAGTATTTCTTCTATTCGTAGTTTGTCAGCGTGCTCTGCAAAGGCTTCTGCCATACCTTGAAAGGCTACTGAGGCAGTATTTGGTATGTAAGAAATGACTGTATTCTTTATGTCGTTGTTTATTGCTTTTAATACTTTTGGTAAAATTAGTCTTCCAAGCATTTTTCTTTCTTTATAGATGTCTGCATCGGTTCCTCGTGAGAAATAAATGCGTTCAAAAGAACATTGTTTTGGTGTTTTTGTAGGTTCTTTGCAGCATTCTATGCTTATTTCGCCATTTCTTTTGATTATGATTGCATGTCCTGCTGGTAATTCTTTTATTGCTGTGAGAGGTTTGTTGAAAGTCGTCATTATTACAGGACGTTCTGAGGCTACAACGGCTATTTCTTCATCTACGTAATAGAAACATGGTCTTATGCCATTTTCATCTCTTAATACAAAAGCGTCTCCATGTCCCATCATTCCTGCCATCACATATCCACCGTCCCATTTCTTTGCAGAAGATGTTAGAATTGTTTTTATATCTAATTCTTCTGCTATTTTCTCAGAAATTTCTACGTTGGTAAGTACTCTTTCATCTTTGTATTTTCGGAATATTCTTTCAACTTCTCTGTCTAAAAACTTGCCTATTTTCTCTAAAACAATGGCTGTATCGGCTACTTTTACGGGATGTTGTCCTAAACTTATAAGTTTGTCTAACATTTCGTCTATGTTAGTTAAATTAAAATTGCCTGCAAGAACAAGATTACGTGTTTTCCAATTGTTTTCTCTTAGAAAAGGGTGTAAATTGTCTATTTCGTCCTTTCCAAAGGTTCCATAGCGTAAATGTCCTAAGAAAAGTTCGCCTGTAAATCTTGCATTATTTTTTAGCCATTTAATATCCTTTGCCTCTTCTGGATGAGAAAGTTTAAGATTCCTCATATCCTTAAACGCTTCTGCAAATATATCTTGTATAGGCGTAGAGGTATTAGATTTTGTTATATTTATATACTGTTCTCCCGGCTTTGTATCAAACTTAATGTTTGCAAGACCGGCTCCGTCTTGTCCTCTATTATGTTGTTTCTCCATAAGGAGATACATTCTATTTAATGCCCAAGTGTTTCCGTACTTTTCTTGGTAATATTCCAATGGTTTTAGCAATCTTAACATTGCTATTCCGCATTCGTGTTTGATTTGATCGCTCATATTCTTTATGTTATGATATTGGCATTATTCTTTCTATTCCTAATGCGCTATTTGACATTCTTAATAGTGGGGCTACTTGATGGCGTTTCCACTCATTTATTTTTACTAATCTTAATATTTTATCTACTGTATTTGATTCAAAACCTTGATTTATTATTTCTTCTCTACTTAGTCTTTGTTCTAAATGTAATAAAAGAACTTTATCTAAAATATCATAGTCAGGTAATGAATCTGTGTCTTTTTGATCAGGACGTAATTCGGCTGATGGTGCTTTGTTTATTGAATTCCAAGGTATGATTTCTTCGTTTCGATTTATCCAACGCGACATTTCCCAAACATCTGTCTTGAAAATATCGCCTAATGCTCCTATTGCTCCATTTGTATCGCCATAAAGGGTGCCATATCCTACTGAAAGTTCACTTTTATTCGTAGTATTCAAAAGGGCTGCTCCTATCTTATTGGCTATTCCCATTAAAATCATACCTCTAATTCTTGATTGTAGGTTTTCTTCTGCTACGTTTGGCTCTTTTCCTTCAAAGATTGGCGAAAGAGCTGTAAGAGCTGAGGTAAATGTTTCTTTGATTGGTATCGTGTAGTGTTCTATTCCTAAGTTTTCTGCACTTGCTTTTGCATCTGTTATGCTGTGAGAGGTAGAATATTCGCTTGGCAACAGCACTCCTATAACGTTTTCTTTCCCCAATGCTTCTACTGCAAGCACTACAACTAAAGCCGAGTCTATTCCTCCTGAGAGTCCTAATAAGGCTTTCTTTATGTTGTTTTTGCGGAAGTAGTCTTTTATTCCAAGAACTGCCGCATGATATATTTTTTCTATTCTACAAAGAGGTGATTGTGTGTATTTTTCTATTTTTTGTGTTTCAATTTGTAATGAGGATTCTTCAAATAAAGCTAACTCTTTTGACAAATCTCCATTTGAAAGCATAAAGAAACTACTTCCATTAAAGATATAACTTCCTTCTGCTCCACATCTATTTACTAATGCAATAGGTGTTTTTGCTTTTCTTATCTTTGGTTGAAGCGAGGTTAAAAGTTCTTTTTGTGTCTCAGGAGTAAAAAGTATGTTTGAACTACAAAGAATTAAATCTACTTTGTCTTGTTTTTTTAAATAATCGTCAAAATCTTCTAAAAAGCCAAATGCTATTGTTTGTTTTTTGTATTCTATTGTGCAAAAGCCCTCTCCTAAGGAAAATCCTTTGTCAAATCTATTTAAGTTCTTTTTTGTGGATATTGCTTTTAATTCTCCATTTTCTATAAAAGCAAGTGCATTTAACGTTTCTCCATTTTGGTTGATTGGAAGCCCAAAAATAAAGTCTTTTTTTAGTTCTGATAATTTATCAGCGTATTGAATACTTTTTTGATATAGGTCATTATATGAAACCGAATCATAAAGCGGAGAACCACTTAATGATAATTCAGGAAAAATTATCAAGGAATCTACATCTGATTCTTTGATTTTTTCCTGAATTAGATTAAAATTATATTCAAAATCTAAGGTTTTAGGATTGATTTGCGAAATTGTTATTTTCATTTTAAAGAGTTTGAGAGTTCTTATTCTGTTTTATCTTTTAGATATTGACGAATTTTTGTTTCAACCTCTTCTTGAAGTTCTGGATTATCTAACAAAAGTTGTTTAACTGCTTCTCTTCCTTGTCCAAGTTTGGTTTCCCCATAACTAAACCAAGAACCGCTTTTCTTTAACACTTCTGCCTCAACTCCAATGTCTATAATTTCCCCTATTTTGCTTATTCCTTGACCAAATAACAAATCAAACTCAACTTGACGGAAAGGTGGAGCAACCTTATTCTTTACAATCTTTACCCTAACTCTATTTCCAATGTTTGTATCTCCTTCTTTAATCGCCTGTATTCTTCTTATATCAATTCTTATTGAAGAATAAAATTTCAAAGCATTTCCTCCTGTTGTAGTTTCTGGCGATCCAAACATCACACCTATTTTATCTCTTAATTGATTGATGAAAATACAACAACATTTCGTTTTACTAATTGTTGCAGTCATCTTTCTAAGAGCTTGACTCATTAAACGAGCGTGTAATCCCATTTTACTATCGCCCATTTCTCCGTCTATTTCGCTTTTAGGCGTAAGAGCAGCAACAGAATCTATAACAATAATATCTACCGCTCCTGAGCTAATTAAATTTTCTGCTATTTCTAATGCTTGTTCTCCATTATCTGGTTGAGAAATATAAAGATTATCTACATCGACACCTAATTTCTTTGCATATGTACTATCAAAAGCGTGTTCTGCATCTATGAATGCTGCAAGTCCTCCTTGCTTTTGACTTTCTGCTATTGCGTGAATTGCTAATGTTGTTTTACCCGAAGACTCCGGTCCATAGATTTCTATTATTCTTCCTTTTGGAAAACCTCCAACTCCTAAGGCTGAATCTAATGAAATAGAGCCCGTAGGTATTGTTTCTATATCTTCTACTGCTTTATCGCCTAATTTCATTATGGAACCTTTACCATAATTCTTTTCAATCTTTGAAACTGCTGCTTGTAGTACTTTTAATTTCTCTAATTTCTCAGCTGATATATCTTGTTGCTTTGCCATAGATTATTTTCTTTTTAATAAGTGTACAAAAATAATACTTTTATTTCAATAAATAACTACTTATATAATGTTCTAATTCTGTTTCGGACATAAATCCCTCTATAATCATACTGGAAGACGAAGAATCCTTGAAGAATATCAAAGTAGGAATTGCCTTAATATTTAATGTATTTGCTAAATCCGAAGATTTATCTACATCTACTTTATAAAAATTAACTTTACCTTCATATTTTTTTGACAATTTCTCCATTATAGGAGACAACATCTTACAAGGACCACACCAAGAGGCATAAAAATCTACAATTGACGGCTTATTACCAATGTAAGTGAAAGAATCCCCATTTATTTTTGCAATTTCATCAATAAAATACTTAGTATCAATTTCTATTACATTTGAATTGCCTACTATTTGTTCTTTTTCTATTTTTACATTTTGTTTTTCACCACAAGAAAAAAAGAAAAAAGAAAAAAGTATCAATAATACACTAAAATGTTTTGTTCTCATATTATAACCATTTTTCATTTTTATACCATTTTATTGTTTCTTCTACTCCCCTTTGCAAATCATATTGAGGTGTGTAATTCAAATCTTTTTTTAAATCTTCAATATCACAATCCCAATTACGAGCAGAAAGAATAGAATATTTGTCTTTATTGAGTGTAAATTGCTTTCCAATCATATTTCCAAACGAATTTAAAAATGAAGATATGAATTTCACAATGCAAAGAGGAAATTTTATTTTTATTGTCCAGGTTTTCAAAACTTCTTTTGAGATTCGTGCGTACTCACTATCCAAATACATATTTCCATCACTAACAAAATAAGTTTTTCCTGAAACATCACTTTCAAAAGCTTTGACACATACATCTACAAGGTCTTTTGAATAAACAAAAGTCAAGTGTTGTGGAACAAATCCTAAGTATGGTTCTAAGTGATTATGAATAGTTTGGAAGAAAACAAAGTAATCTGTTTCACGTGGACCATAAACGCCAGTTGGTCTCAAAATAACATATTTTCCTTTAAAGTTTTGATTAATGTATTCTTCGGCTTTGAGTTTTGAAACCCCGTATGCAGTATTCGGATTATTAACATCACTGACCTTAGCCTTTGCAAAAGTTTTTTCATCTCCTGGTCCATGAGCAGCAAACGAAGATAAGAAAACCAATTTTGTTGCATTTACATCAATGGCATCAACTAAATTTTTAGTAAACTCATAATTCACTCTTTCAAAGTCTTCATTTCTCTTTGCCTTTGTAAGACCTGCTAAATGAAATATACATTTGAACTTATGTAAATCTAAGACTTGTTTAATTTTTTCTTTGTTTGAGAAATTTAAATCTAAGAAAGAAATTCTTGAATCAGTCAAATATTTTTTGCTTGAACTACTTCGTATTCCTGCATAAACTTTATATTTTCCTTCTTCAAGCAATTTATCAATTAAAGTACTACCTATGAATCCGCTTGCGCCTGTTACTAAAACTTTTTCGCGATTATCCTCAGGTATTTCTTTAATATAGGCTCTTCTTCTCATAACAATATTTGAGTCTTCATACTTTTCCCAAATTCTTGCTGCAAGATTGGTTTCTAATTGAGGGCTTGCAAGTGCTGTTTGTGAACCTAAGGAAATATATTGCTTATTCATTTCGGCATAATATATAGAATGAATCCCTTTATTCTGCCATTTAGGGTGTACACCGTTAAAATAAAGATCTATTTTTTCAAAATTGCGTATTGCTTTTAAGAAATGATACCAACCAAACGGGAATAATTTTCCTTTACTCTTACGAAGTGCTTCGGTAAGCGAAGGCATAGAAACTCCAAAGGCTGCAATATCGTCATTTTCATCAACAATCAAACACAAAAGCTTTTTATTCAAAAAAGGAAAGTACATATCAATATAGAACTGCATTTGTTTTTCGTTCAAAGGCACATATCCAAAAAGATGAGAGAAAGCTTCGTTTAGCGTTTCAAATAATTTCTGACCATATCTCTTTGCAATTTGTTGTGCCGATAGTCCTTCTACAATCCTAAGATTATACTTTTCCTTAATTAGATTATTGATTCGTAAAATCTTTTCAGGAATTTCTTGATTTGCTTTTATTCTATATTGAATCCAATCTACTTCTTTCTTATAGGAAATCCTATCCATTATTTCTGGATAATAGGAAGGATTATAGTAAGTAGGCATTGAACAATCCTCTTCAAAGCCTTCCACAAGCATTCCTTCTTTATCCATATCAGTAAAGCCCATTGGCCCTACAATTTCGGTCATTCCCTCACTCCTACCCCAATTTTCAACTGCTTCTAAAAGCTTTTTACAAACTATATCTTCATTTACAAAATCTAACCAACCAAATCGAATTCTTTTTTCTTTCCAAATTTCATTTGATTTGTGGTTTATCATTCCTACAACTCTACCTACCACTTCAGAGCCTTTATATGCCAAGAAAATTTTAAAATCACAAAACTCCAAAGCAGGATTTTTCCTCTTGTCAAAGGTGGTTTTTTCGTCCATTATTAAGGACGGAACCCATTTCTTATCATTTTTGAAAAGTTTATAAGGAAAATTTAAAAATTCTTTAAAGCCTTTCTTGTCTATAACAGCCTTTACAGTGATAGTATTCATAATATTCTTATTTTATTATATCGTATTTACGAAATGTTGTGTGTAATTTATCTATTGCTTCTTCTACTTGCTCTTTTGTATGTGTTGCCATAAGAGAAAATCTTATTAAAGTATCCTCAGGAGAACAAGCAGGAGGAATAACAGGGTTAATAAATATTCCTTGTTCATAAAGTTCCTGAGTAATAAGGAATGTTTTATCCATATCTCTTACATAGAGAGGTATTATTGGAGTAGAGGTATTTCCTATTTCAAAGCCTAATTCTCTAAATGTTTTTAAGGCATAATCTGTTATCTTCCACAAATTTTCTATTCTTTCAGGCTCTTGTTTTATTACATCTAAGGCTGCAATTACGCTTGCAGTAGCTGCCGGAGATATTGAAGCAGAAAAAATATAAGGACGTGAGTGATGTTTCAAAAAATTGATGGTTTCAGCATCCGTTGCTATAAATCCCCCTATTGTTGCTAAGGATTTAGAGAATGTTCCCATAATTAAATCAACCTTATCTGTCAATCCATATTCTGCACACAATCCCCTACCCTCTTTTCCAAAGATTCCTAATGAGTGAGCTTCATCTACATAAACAGAAGCATTATATTGTTCTGCCAAAGCTGTGATTTTATGTAAATCTGCTACATCTCCTTCCATTGAAAACACACTATCGGTTACTATTAACTTTATGCTATCGTATGGAATCTTTTTTAACACATCTTCTAACGAAGACATATCATTGTGTTTGTAACGATGAGATGAAGCAAATGAAAGTCTACGTCCTTCAACTATTGAAGCATGATTCAATTCATCACAAATAATATGGTCATTTCTTCCCATAATTGTAGGAATTACTCCTATGTTTGAATGAAAGCCCGTAGAAAAAACTATTGCCTTTTCTTTACCAACATAATCCGCAAGTTTCTCTTCCAATTCTATGTGAATATCTAACGTTCCGTTTAAAAACGGAGAACCAGCGCAACCTGTACCATATTTTTTTATTGCTTCAATGCTCGCTTCTTTAATTTTAGGATGATTTGTAAGTCCTAAATAACTATTTGAACCAAACATCAAAACTTTTTCTCCTCGCATGATAACTTCTGTATCTTGCTCGCTTGAAATAGGTCTAAAATATGGGTAAATTCCTAATTCCTTTACTCTTTGAGGTTCGTTGTATAACGATAATTTTTTACGTAATTGCTTCATATATTATTTATCTCTCGTTAATTTTTCTTTAATTTTATCAAATAATTGACTGCAACCTATTCTAAAATAGCTGTTATCAAAATCTGATGTAATGAATTTCTTATATAAATTGGTGTATAAAATAGCTTCTTCTATCATTCTGATTCCGCCTGCTACTTTTACAGACTTCAAAACATTGGTTTTACGATAATATTGCCTAATAGCAAGCATCATTACTGAAAAAGAATAAATGTCTGCGCCATTTTCTATTTTTCCTGTTGAGGTTTTGATGAAATCTGCGCCGTTTTCTAAACATAAAATAGAGGCTTGCATTATATTCTTATAATTCTGCAACTCCCCTACTTCTAAAATAACTTTTAAAACAATGTTTTTATCTGCCAAATCAAGTAAATCTTTTATTTCTCTTATCTCTTGGACTGCTTTCTCTTTATTTTCATCAAAAAATAAGCCCCTATTTAAGCATATATCTATCTCATCTACATTGTTTTCTATTGCATATTTTATTTCTTCTTTCTTTACACTCAACGGAACTTGAGAATGAGGAAATCCTCCTGCAACTACAACCGATTTTATTTTTTTTGAGGGTTTGCAATCATTGATTTGCGATAAGAATGGAGAATAACAACAAATTCCTCCTACGTAATAATTATTTGATTTACAGATTAAAACACTATTTTCAACAAATTGTGTAATCGTTTTATTGTTATCGGTTGATTTTAAAGAAGTTAAATCTAAATATTGTATTAAGTTAAATAAATCTTCTTCTGAATAATTAGATAATTTATTAGATATAATTATCTCATCTATAGATTTTTGAAATTCATCTACTCTATTATTGTAAATAAACTCTAATAATTTATCTTCATTTTCGATTTGATTCATACTTTTCATTATTCTCAAATTTTATCTTGTTGTATTTGATTAAATGTCCTTTTTGAAAATTGAGGAATATACACTAATTTTCTTGTAGTTTTTGGTAGTATTCTACGCAATAAATATCTTTTATACCATGATTTTGAATTCATTTTTTTTCTTCTTAGAAAAAATTTTCTTAAACTAAGAATCAATAAGTTATCTTCAAAATCTAATATTTTATTTTCAAAGAAAAACTTCCTATTCTCAACAATCAAATCTTTTATTGGAAGATTTACAGGACAAATACTTGAACAATTTCCACAAAGTAAGCAATTGTAACTTAGATGTTTATAATTTTCATAATTTTCTAAGTAAGGTAGAATAACGTTTGCAACAGGTCCGGTTATTGTATTAGAGTATGGTTCATCTTTTATAGACTGATAAACTGGGCAAACTCTCTTACAGGCTCCGCAATCTATACAAGATAATATTTTTCTTTGTTCTTTGAAAGCCAATAGATTACTTCGTGAATTATCTACTATGAAAACGTATGTTTCTTTATCATTATCAAGTGATGAAGGAGTAAAAATATTTGACAATATAGGAAAAGAAGTATTTTTCTTATAAATTGAAAATATATTTGTAAATATATCAATATCAGATATATTACAAATAAATTTGTTAATTGGCAGTATAAATATTTTAATCTTAGAGTCTAAAAATAATTCCATTTCAAAAACAGAATCAAACACCGAAAACATACTTGCAGTATCAACTACTGCTAAATCGGGTGAAAGAATAGAACATTTGTTTTCTTTTGAAAAAGAGGAAATTCCTTCATTTTTTAATGTTTCTTTTAATCCTAATTCTTCTGTAAAATTGGAAAAAAAAGCATTAACAGACTTTATTTTTTTATTATTCAAAAGATTAAGTAATTGTTCTGTAAAATCCTCATAAGATAAACACCAATTAATTTTTCCTTTCTTTGAAAGAATATTTTTTTCAAACAAAAGAAGATTATCAACTATATTGTTAATGAATTTTTGTCTAACTCTATAGGCTTTATTTCTGAGTTTATCTATATCATCAAAAGTCGAGTGAACCATATTCTTAGGATTAAATAACTCAAAATCAGAGTTATTCACATTTTTATTACAAATGTGTAAAAAACTTTTGTATTCACTCGTATTCATTAAAGAAAAACTTATTTAATAGGTATTTTTTCTACTCTTTTTTGATGTCTTCCACCTTCAAATTCAGTGTTTAAGTAAGCATCAACTATTGAAAGTGCTTTTTCTTTTGAGATAAAACGAGCAGGCAATGATATAATATTTGCATTATTATGTTGTTTAGCTAATTGAGCTATTTCTTCCTCCCAACAAAGTGCACATCTAACATTTTGATACTTATTTGCAACCATAGAAACTCCATTTGCACTACCACACATTATGATTCCAAATTCAAAATTTCCATCATTAATTTCTTTAGCCAAAGGATGAATCATATCAGGATAATCAACAGAATCAGAAGTATAAGTTCCAAAATCTTTAATTTCTAATCCTCTTTCAGTAAGAGCAGATTTAAGAAATTCTTTCAATTCAAATCCGGCATGATCACAAGCCATAGGTATTACTTTACTCATATCTTAAAAATTTAGTTATTACAATCTCGCAAAGATAACATTTTTTTAAGAATTATTTCTTTGATTTAGCAAATTTTTTCAGTATTTCAATAAAATATTTCTTTGAAAAAATGAAATATTTCTTTGAAAAATTTCACTAAAACATTTCAACAATTTTTTGTTAAAAAAGTGTTAAAAGCATGATAATATATCTTTATAATTATTCACTTGTTAATATATTTGCTTTAATTAACAAAAAAACAAACACTTTATTAACACAATTTTAGTTATAGCTTCGTAAAATTTTATTAACAAAAAGGAGAAATTAAATATTTGTTAATAATTCAGATAATTTACTGATATATACAATATTAAAATGTAGATAAATTGTCTTGTTTTGTTAATAAAAAGACGTATATTTGCAATAATTTTTTTGAGAGATTTTTTATCAACAAATTTCACATAGCTATAATAAATCATTATAAATAAATAAAATAATAATTATGGATAAAAAGCTTTTTTTTGAAAAAGTAGAGAAACTAAAAAAAGAAAAAAATATTGTAATATTAGCACACTACTATTGTTTACCTGAAATACAAGAAGTTGCTGATTACGTGGGAGATAGTTTAAATTTAGCTCAAATAGCTAAAGAAACAGAAGCTGATGTAATTCTCTTATGTGGAGTACATTTTATGGGAGAAACAGCAAAAATACTTAACCCAAACAAAAAAGTAATAATACCAGATTTTAACGCAGGTTGTTCACTTGCAGACTCTTGTAAATACGAAGAATTTAAAGCATTTAAACAACAATATCCTGACCATATTGTAATATCTTACATTAATTGTTCTGCGGAAATAAAGACTCTTTCCGATATAATTTGCACCTCAGGAAATGCAGTACAGATGATAAATTCTCTTCCTAAGGATCAGAAAATTATATTTGCACCAGACAAAAATTTAGGAGGATATATCAATCGTATTACTAACAGAGAAATGGTTCTTTGGAAAGGAAGTTGCGAAGTTCATGAGTTATTAACACCTGAATATGTGCAAGAATTAAAAAATAAATATAAAGGTTATACCCTAATAGCACATCCGGAATGTAATGATTCGGTTTTACAACTTGCAGACTTTGTTGGCTCAACACAAGCTATGATAAAATTTGTGAATAACTCTGAAAATACGAAATTTTTAGTTGCAACAGAATCAGGAATAACTCATAAACTAAAAAAAGATAATCCAACCAAAGAATTTATTGTAGTTACACCAAACGAAAATACTCTTTGTAACGATTGTCGCAATATGAAATTAAATACAATGGAAAAAGTGATAGATGTAATGGAAAATTTAAATAATGAAATTATATTATCAGAAGAATTAATGAAAGATGCGGAAAAACCAATCCTAAAAATGTTGGAAATATCAAAAAGCTTAGGAATTATTTAAAAATGGTCAATTTTCGCAAAAAAATAGATAATACATTTTTTTAATATTTTTAGACTTTAACTATAAGAATAACAACTAATTATAATGCTAATTTTGCTAAATTTTACTGAGTTTAAGCCCAAATGCTTCAAAAAAAATTAAACAACTGATAAATTGACTTGATTTTTTGAGAATATAAGGAGTTAAAATTTGAATTATGAAAAATATTTCTTTGACTTTTTTAATTCTATTTTTATTTACTTTAAATAACTCTTTATATTCTCAAAATAAAAAAATGCTTTTTAAAAGTTTAAATACAAAAGATAAAATTTGGTGTTTAAGAAATTTTACTACAATTAAAAAATCATTAGAGATATCAAACTCTGTTTTAATCACAATCGATAGTTTATCAAAAAAAGATAAAGACTTTTATAACAAAAACATTGAATCAGGAAAGTATGATGCATTTCGGCACGTTTTATGGATGTATAAACTTTCAGAAAACATAGGAATAGAAAAAGCAAGAAGAATAGGAAAAATTTATGAGAATTATAATGAGTATATTTTTAAAGTGAACTCAAATTCAGGTTATGACTTAGCTTCTAAAAATATGGATTTATATAATAATGAAGTAGGAATCTATCTTTTTTTGAAAGAAGGAAAGAGAAAAAATGAAGAAAAAATTTTTTTAAACATTAAAGAAATTATAGAAAAAGGTTACGTAAAAATTATACTTAAAGATAAGGAATACAGAAACTTAGATAAAAATAATTTAATAATAGAAGAAAATCAATGGAAAGGGAAATGGGAAAATCAACGTTATTTAATAAATTCAAATTCAGCTATTTGCGAATAGTAATTTTAACATTGTTATTGATAATTAGCACATTAGCTTCCGCACAATCATATAAATATGCAATATATTGTAAAGATACACTTGCAAGTGAGTATATGGCAGGAAGAGCATACATAGATAATGGAGATAAAAAAGCAGCTACGTTTATAAGAAACGAATTAAAGGAAAGCGGAGTAAAGCTTCTTGGTGAAAATGGATTTCAAAAACTTAGTTTTCCTATAAATAATATTGTGGATTTAAAGCTATCATTTTCTAAAACAAAGAATAGTTTAAAAATAGGAGAGGATTACTTAGTTTTTGGTTCATCTCCTTCTGCTAATATAGTGTTAGAAAATGTTAAACCATTAGTTTTCAATACTAAAAAGGAAATAGAAGAAATAAAAGTTAAGAAATTACAAGATAAAGTACTGTTATTCAATACTCAAACCTTAACTTATTCAGATATAATTTTGTTTTTAAGAGGGTTAAAAAAAGAAAATGTTACTCCACAATTAGCTATAATTCAAGGATATGACAAAATACCATACTATACAGGTCGTTCGCTTATGGATTTTCCTATTTTACAGCTTAAAGGTAATACAATAGGTAAAAAAATAAAACATTTGTCATTAGAAATTAAGAGTGAATTTATTCCTTCTTATGAGTCGCAAAACGTTTGGGGCATTGTAGAGGGTACAAAGTATAAAGACAGTTGTTTTGCCTTTATTGCACATTATGATCACTTAGGAAAAGTTGGAGATGTTCATTTTCCAGGAGCAAATGACAATGCAAGCGGTGTTGCAGTTCTTTTAGATTTAGCAAAATATTATGCAAAAAATCCTGCAGAACATTCAGTTGTATTTATATTTGCAACAGGGGAGGAGATAGGTCTTTTAGGTTCTAAGTTTGCTGCTGAGAATCCTTATGTGGAATTAGATAAAATAAAATTTTTATTTAATTTAGATATGTGTGGAACAGGAGCTACAGGAGTAGCTGTTATAAATGGATTAAAAGAACCAAAAGCGGGAAAATTATTACAAGAAATAAATAAAGAATATCAATGGTTTATAAAAGTATTCTTGGGAGAAGAGTCTTGTAATAGTGATCATTGTCATTTTGTTCAAAGAGGAGTTCCAGCACATTTTTTGTTTACTTATGGATGTGAATACAATGAATATCACACTATTTATGATAATGGAGTAGAATTACCTTTTACAAAACATATTGACTTTTGTAATTTATTAAAAGAGTTCGTTAAAAGATATTAAATAAAGGAATTGTTTAAGTTTAAAGATATTTTTGTAATTTTGCCCAAAGAAATAAAATAATAAATATATAAAAATATGGAATTTAGAGAAGCTATTTTAGAAGGTATTCCTGATTATTTACCTGAGTTGCAAGAATACGATTATTCAGTTAGTCATGCACCAAAGAGAAAAGAGATTTTAACAAACAAAGAAAAGAAATTAGCATTAAAAAATGCTTTAAGATATTTCGATCCTAAGTTTCACGCTGTATTAGCCAAAGAATTTGCAGAAGAATTGGAAAAATACGGACGTATTTACATGTATCGTTATCGTCCAACTTACAAGATGTATGCAAGAGGCATAGAAGAATATCCTGCAAAGTGTGAGCAAGCTGCTGCAATTATGCTAATGATTCAAAATAACTTAGATCCAGCAGTTGCACAACACCCTCACGAACTTATAACCTATGGAGGAAACGGAGCAGTCTTCCAAAACTGGGCTCAATATCGCCTTACAATGAAGTATCTTTCTGAAATGACGGAAGAACAAACACTTGTAATGTATTCAGGTCACCCAATGGGATTATATCCTTCACATAAAGATGCACCAAGAGTAGTTGTAACAAATGGAATGGTTATTCCAAATTATTCAAAACCTGATGATTGGGAAAAATTCAATGCTTTAGGTGTTAGTCAGTATGGACAAATGACAGCAGGTAGCTATATGTATATCGGACCTCAAGGAATTGTACACGGAACTACTATTACAGTTTTAAATGCTGGTAGAAAAATTGGTGGAGATGGACTTGGAGGAAAATTGTTCGTTACAGCAGGTTTAGGAGGTATGAGTGGAGCTCAACCAAAAGCAGGAAACATTGCAGGTTGCGTTTCAATAACAGCAGAAGTCAATCCAGCAGCAACAAATAAGCGTCATTCACAAAAATGGGTTGATGAAGTATATTCTGATTTAGATGCTTTGATGGCAAGAGTTCAAGAAGCACGCAAAAATAAAGAAGTTGTATCATTTGCATATCAAGGAAACGTCGTTGATTTGTGGGAATATCTTGTAGAACATAATATTTCAGTTGATTTAGGCTCAGACCAAACTTCATTACATAATCCTTGGGCTGGCGGATACTATCCTGTAGGAGTAAGTTTTGAAGAAGCACAAGATATGATGGCTAATCAACCTGAATTATTCAAAGAAAAAGTACAAGAATCTCTAAGAAGACATGTTGCAGCTATTAATAAATTAACTGCAAAAGGTATGTATTTCTTTGATTATGGTAATGCTTTCTTATTGGAATCTTCAAGAGCTGGTGCTGATATAATGAAAGAAGATGGTACTTTCCGTTATCCTTCATACGTACAAGATATTATGGGACCTATGTGTTTTGATTATGGATTTGGTCCTTTCCGTTGGGTTTGTACTTCTTCAAAACCAGAAGACTTAGATTTGTCTGATAAAATTGCAATGGAAGTTTTAGAAGAAATAGCAAAAGAATCTCCTGCTGAAATTCAACAACAAATGCGTGATAACATCACTTGGATAAAGGGAGCTAAGGAAAACAACTTGGTTGTAGGTTCTCAAGCAAGAATTTTATACGCTGATGCGGAAGGAAGAACAAAAATAGCTTCTGCATTCAATAAAGCAATTAAGGAAGGTAGAATTTCTGCTCCAATTGTATTGGGTAGAGATCATCATGATGTGTCTGGAACAGATTCTCCTTTCAGAGAAACTTCTAATATTTATGATGGTTCTTCTTTTACTGCGGATATGGCTGTTCATAACTGCATTGGTGATAGTTTCCGTGGAGCAACATGGGTTTCTATTCACAATGGTGGTGGCGTTGGTTGGGGAGAAGTTATCAACGGTGGATTTGGTATGGTGATTGACGGAAGTGATGATTCTGAAAGAAGATTAAGAAATATGTTATTCTGGGATGTGAATAACGGAATAAGCCGTCGCTCTTGGGCAAGAAACGAAGGTGCAATTTTTGCAATTAAACGTGCAATGGAAGTTGAACCTAAATTAAAAGTTACTTTGCCTAATATCGCTGATGATGCTTTAATTGATAGCATATTCTAAAAATAAATAATAAAATAAAAAGGACGTAATTATGTTTGCGTCCTTTTTTTATTTTTAATTATTTTCTTTCACGTGAAACTGAATAATAAAAATCAAAGAATCAGTAATTTATATAAATAAATCTAAGAGAAATTATTATGAAGTCTTTTTTTAATTTTATGTTTGCCTCATGTTTGGGTTGTTTTATATCATCTATGCTTGTTATTTTTGTTCTTATTGGAATCTTTTCTTCTATTTCTTTTTCCGATACAGAACAAACAGTTGCAATTGAAAACAATTCTGTTCTTTATATTAACTTAGATGCTCCGATTTATGATAGAGAAGTAGAGGATTTAGAAACTTTCTCAACTAATTTATTGTCAGACGAAGTTATAAAGCCTATTGGTTTAACTGAATTTACGGAAGTGATTCGTAAAGCAAAGACTGATGAAAATATTAAGGCTATATTTTTACAGATGTCAATGATTCAAACAAACGGATGGGCGACTGTGGAAGAAATAAGACAGGTTTTGTTAGATTTTAAAAAGTCTGGTAAGAAGATTTATGCGTATAGTGATATGTTTATTACTCAAAACGCTTATTATTTAGCTACTGTGGCAGATAAAATCTATCTTAATCCAGCGGGAAATTTAGCTTTGACAGGATTAGGTGCAGAGGTAATGTATTATAAAGACCTTTTTGATAAATTAGACATAGATGTAGAACTCATTCGTCCACGAAACAATTCCTATAAGAGTGCAGGAGAGACATATATCTCTAATAAAATGTCAGAAGAGAATAGAGAACAAATCAAATCTTATATTTCCGATATTTGGAGCTATGTTTCGCAAAATATTGTTGAAGCAAGAAATCTTCAAAGTATAGATACATTTAATGCAAAGGTTTCAAGTCTTGAATATTTCTTACCAAAACAAGCCTTAGATAATGGATTGGTAGATTCTCTTACATTTAAGACAGATGTAGAGCAAATAATAGTTAATGATGTTAAAAAACAATTTTCTATAAACGCTCCTTCTGCAAAGGTAAGTTTTGTAAAATATAACAAATATCGTAAAACAATTCCTGCTGTATTTGGAAAACAACAAAATAACATTGCAGTAATTTACGCATACGGCGATGTAAATCAAGGAAAGGGTAGTTCGCTTTCAATAGGTAGCGAGACATTGGTGCGAGCTATTGAGAAAGCTGCACAAGACAATAGTGTAAAAGCTATTGTGTTGAGAGTAAATTCTCCGGGTGGTGATGCAATTGCTTCGGAGCTTATTACAAATGAAGTAATCAAAGCAAAAAAACTCAAACCCGTTATTGTATCAATGGGAGACGTTGCTGCATCTGCTGGATATGAAATGAGCTCAAATGCAAGTTTGATTGTAGCTTCTCCAATTACGATTACAGGTTCAATAGGCGTATTTGGAATAATGCCAAACATAGCACGCTCGTTGAAAAACAATGTTGGATTAACTTTTGACACTGTAAAGACTAACGATAATGCAGTTTTATCTCTTACAACTCCTCGCTCGGCACAATCAAAGCAAGTGTTACAGATGAATGTTGAGAATTTCTACGACAATTTCATTACAAGAGTAGCACAAGGCCGTAAGTTAGAAAAGACATACGTAGATTCAATTGCGAGAGGTAGGGTTTGGTCTGGATTAGATGCAAAAGAATTGGGCTTAGTTGATGAATTTGGAGGTTTAAACAAAGCAATATCTATTGCAGCTCAAAAAGCAGGCATAGAACAGTATGGAATAGTTGCCTATCCTAAACAAAAAGATATTTTAACTCAACTATTAGAATCTGTATCTGAAGAATCTGATTTGCAAGAGCTTACAAAAGGGAAGGATATCTTTAAAGAATTAACAGAAAAGATAGAGAAATTATCTCAAAATCAAGGAGTTCAAGCACGTATTCCTTATATTATCAATTTCTAACAAAGTATTGTAAAAATAACTCTTAGATTTAGTGATTTATTTCTTAGGAATAATTTTTTAATTCTTAGAAATAATTTTCTAAATCTAAGAATTATTTTAATCTCGTTTGATAATTGAAATTTTAATTGTAATTTTGCAAGATTATTTTTAAATTAAATATAAATTAACAAATATAATAAGCGATGTCTAAAGCTATAAAAATTACTAAGGGCTTGGATCTCAAATTGTATGGAGAGCCTACGTCTGAGGTTGTAGAAACATTTGTGAGCGAATATGCTCTCAAACCAAAGGACTTTATCGGCTTAACTCCTAAACTTTTGATTGAAGAAGGTGAAAGAGTAAAAGCTGGTACTCCTCTTTTTTATGCGAAAGGCAAAGAAAAGGTTTTGTTTACTTCTCCTGTGAGTGGAGTTGTTAAACAAGTGAAAAGAGGAGAGAAGAGAGTCATTGAAGAAGTGATAGTAAGTGCTGATGAAACGATAGAGTACTTAGATTTTGGCGTTTCAAGCATTAGCGAATTGAATGCTGAACAAATCAAAGAAAAATTGTTGATTTCAGGTGCTTGGACTTTACTTCGTCAAAGACCTTATTCAGTTGTACCAAATCCTGATACGACTCCGAAATGTATAATAGTGTCTGGATTTAGTTCAGCACCATTAGCACCTGATTATTCTATTCTTTTGAAAGGATTAGGTGCAGAATTGCAAGTTGGTATTGACGCTTTGAAAAAAATGACAGGCGTTACAATTCACGTAAACTTACCTGCACAAAATGGACGAGCAGAAGAATTGTCTAAATTGCAAAATGTACAAGTTAATACTTTTGAAGGGAAACACCCTTGTGGAAATGTTTCAGTTCAAATAGAAAAATTAGATCCTATAAACAAAGGAGAAAGAGTTTGGTTCATAGATGCACAAGACTTAGTTGTTATAGGACGATTATTTTTAGAAGGAAAATACAACACAGATCGTTTAGTTGCTTTAACAGGTCAAGAAGTTTCTCACCCACAATACTACAAAGTTAAAAAAGGTGCGAATATTTCTTCTTTGATTTATAACAATACAACTGCTGTTGAATTGAGAATAATAAGCGGTAACGTACTTTCCGGAACTAAAATAGAAAAAGACGGATTTATTTCTGCTTATGATAATCAAATTACCATCATTAAAGAAGGTAATGAAGCAGAATTTATGGGTTGGTTAGCTCCTGGAACTAAGAAATTTAGTTTTTCAAGAACATTCTTAGCAGGATTCTTAACAAATTGTTGCAATCGTAAATATGAAGTGAATACTAATCTTCATGGAGGCAAAAGACCTTTTGTTGTAACAGGAGAGTTTGAAAAAGTATTCCCAATGGATATTTATCCAATGCAACTAATAAAAGCTTGTATAATAGAAGATATTGATATGATGGAGCAATTAGGAATCTATGAAGTAGATCCTGAGGACTTTGCTTTATGTGAATTGATAGATTCTTCTAAGACAGATATTCAAGAAATAATAAGAAAAGGTTTAGACCTAATGAGAAAGGAGATGGGAGAATGAAATTTATAAAGAATACATTAGATAAAATGAGGCCAAACTTCGAAAAAGGAGGGAAACTTCACGCTTTCCATTCTTTATTCGATGCTATTGACACTTTAATGTTTGTTCCTGCTACAACAACTACAAAAGGTTGTCATGTAAGAGATGCGGTAGATAACAAACGTACAATGATTACTGTTTTTATAGCCTTACTTCCAGCTTTATTGTTTGGTATGTACAACATAGGCTATCAACATTATTTATCGATAGGTGATATAGTAGCAGGAGATTATTGTGCTAACTTTTGGAATAATTTATGGTATGGATTTTTAAAAGTTCTTCCATTATTATTAGTTAGTTATATTGTTGGATTGGGTATAGAAGTTATCTTCGCTCAAATAAGAGGACACGAAGTTAGCGAAGGATATTTCGTAACTGGACTTTTAATTCCTATGATTTGTCCTCCTGACGTTCCATTGTGGCAATTAGCTTTAGCAGTTGCCTTTGCTGTTATCATTGGTAAAGAAGTATTTGGAGGAACAGGTTACAATTTCTTAAATCCTGCTTTGGTAGCAAGAGCATTCCTTTTCTTTTCTTATCCTATTCAAATGTCTGGAGATACAGTTTGGATTGCAGAAAAAGCAGATGCCTTTTCTGGTGCTACTCCTCTTGGAGAAATGATAGCAGGAGCAAGTCTTCCTTCAACATCTATTATGGATATGTTTATAGGATTTATGCCTGGTTGTGTGGGAGAAACTTCTGCAATAGCAATCCTTATAGGTGCTTTAATTCTTTTAGTATCGGGTGTAGCTTCTTGGAGAGTTATGCTTTCAGTATTTGCAGGTGGAGCAATAATGGGCTTAATCTTTAATGCTGTTGGTGCAAACGAGTATATGAATATGCCATTCTATTATCACTTCTTAATAGGAGGATTTATGTTTGGTGCGGTATTTATGGCTACAGACCCTGTTACTGCTGCTCATACTAACACAGGAAAATATATTTACGGATTCCTAATAGGTATTATGGCAGTATTGATTAGAGTTGTAAACCCTGCTTACCCAGAAGGAATGATGCTTGCAATATTACTTATGAACGTATTTGCTCCATTGATTGATTACTATGTAGTAGATGCAAACATAAGAAGAAGAGCAAAGAGAGCAAAATTAGTTAATAACAAATAAAACCAAGAGAGATGGCAAATAAAGAGAGTAATTCATACATATTTATGTATTCAACCATTTTGGTTGTCGTTGCTGCTGCTGTCTTGGCTGTAGCAGCAGTTGGTTTACGTCCTTTTCAAAAGAAAAATCAAGAAATTGAAAAAATGCAACAACTTCTTACTGCTGTTGGAATAGAAAATGATGTAAAAAATGCTGAAGAGTTGTATAAAAAATACTTTGTACAAGAATTAGCTGTAAACAAAAAAGGAGAAATTCTTTCTACATACGAAAATGAAACATTAAAAGGAGAAGTAAGACCATTCAATGTTGAATTATCAAAAGAACTTGCAAAAGGAGAAGAAGCAATGCTTCCTATCTTTATATGCAATCAAGAAGGTAAAACAGTATATGTAGTACCTGTTCACGGAAAAGGTTTGTATGATGCGATTTGGGGTAATGTAGCTATAGAAGAAGATTTAAACACAGTTCGCGGAGTACTATTTGATCACAAAGGAGAAACACCTGGTTTG
The DNA here is from genome assembly GCA_937881815.1 of uncultured Bacteroidales bacterium. Taxonomy (GTDB): domain Bacteria; phylum Bacteroidota; class Bacteroidia; order Bacteroidales; family P3; genus Onthomorpha. Next base: position 177,764 of record CALGEC010000047.1, on the reverse strand, counting down.
GGAGCAGAAATAACAAACCCTGCTTTCCCAGCACAATTCAAAGGCAAAAAGATATTTGAAAATGATGAGGTGAAGTTAGCTGTTGTTAAAGGTCAAAAAACCGAAGAAGAAAAACAATATCAAGCAGATGCTGTAACAGGAGCAACAAACACTTCAAATGGAGTTTCTAATATGCTGAAAGATTGCTTATCAAATTACGTAGAATATTTCAAAACATTAAAAACAAAGTAATATGGCAAATATGTTAAAACTTATAAAGAATCCTTTAAGTAAGGAAAATCCAATTGCAGTACAAGTTTTAGGTATTTGTTCTGCTTTGGCTGTTACTACACAATTAAAACCTGCAGTTGTTATGGCATTATCTGTAACAGTTGTAGTAGTACTTTCAAACGTAATAGTATCATTATTAAGAAACACAATTCCTTCAAGAATTCGTATCATCGTACAATTAGTGATAGTATCTTTAATGGTAATTCTTGTGGATCAGTTCTTAAAAGCATTTGTTTATGATGTAAGTAAGCAATTAAGTGTCTTTGTAGGATTGATTATTACTAACTGTATCGTAATGGGACGTTTGGAAGCATTTGCATTAGCAAATAAACCACTTCCATCACTTTTAGATGGTATAGGAAACGGATTAGGTTATGCAGTTATACTGATAATTGTTGGATTTTTCAGAGAACTATTAGGACAAGGTTCTTTGTGGGGATACAAAATAATACCAGAAAGTTTCTTTGAAGCAGGATATGTTAACAATGGACTTATGACAATGCCTGCAATGGCCTTAATATTGGTTGGAATAATAATTTGGGTTCACAGAAGTCGCAACAAAGACTTATGCGAAAAGTAATTAACTCTTAAAACGTAAAAATATGCAAGAAATAATAAACATATTCGTAAAGTCTATTTTCATAGATAATATGGTATTTGCATTCTTTCTTGGAATGTGTTCATACCTTGCTGTTTCTAAAACAGTAAAAACATCTATGGGATTAGGTATCGCTGTGTGTTTTGTCTTACTCATCACAGTGCCTATCAACTACTTAATCAATGAATTTATATTAAAAGAAGGAGCATTAGCATGGTTAAGTCCATCTTTTGCAGATGTTGATTTAAGTTTCTTGAGTTTCATATTGTTCATTGCCGTAATAGCTGCTATTGTACAATTAGTTGAAATGTTCATTGAAAAAGTTTCACCTTCACTTTATAGCCAATTAGGAATATTCTTACCATTGATAGCTGTAAATTGTGCAATCATGGGAGCATCATTATTTATGCAACAAAGAGAATACGCTAATATAGGAGAAGTATTTTCTTTCTCTCTTGGTAGTGGAATAGGTTGGTTACTTGCTATTGTAGGCTTAGCTGCAATAAGAGAAAGAATAAGATACGCACAAGTTCCAGCTCCATTAAAAGGATTAGGTATAACTTTTATTATAACAGGACTTATGGCTATTGCTTTCATGAGTTTCATCGGTATTAAACTATAAAACAGTATAAGAGATGGGAAAAATAGTAATAATAAGTGTATTAGTTTTTTTAGTCATCGTTCTTTTATTGGTATCTGTTTTGCTTTATGCAAGAAAAAAATTGGTACCATCAGGAGATGTTAAAATAAACATAAACAATAAAAAAGATATAGAAGTACAATCTGGCTCTTCTATCTTAGCAACACTTGCTAACGAAAAAATATTCTTACCTTCAGCATGTGGAGGACAAGGAACTTGTGGAATGTGTAAATGTAAAGTAATAGAAGGTGGTGGAGAAATGTTACCTACAGAAAAGCCTCACTTTACAAGAAGACAACAACAAGAAAATTATCGTTTAGGTTGCCAAGTTAAAGTAAAAGAAAACATGAAAATAGAGATACCAGAAGAAATATTTGGTATCAAAAAATGGGAATGCGAAGTACTTAGCAATAATAACGTTGCAACTTTCATCAAACAATTCGTTGTTAAATTACCAGAAGGAGAAACTTTGAATTTCAGAAGCGGTGGATATATACAAATAGATGTACCTGCTTGTACAATCAACTATAAAGATATGGATATAGATCCTAAATACCACTCTGATTGGGATAAATTCAAAGTATGGGATTTAGTAATGAAAAACCCAGAACCATGTTTCAGAGCATATTCTATGGCTAACCACCCAGCAGAAAACAACATTATCATGTTGAATATACGTATTGCAACTCCACCTATTGATAGAGAAAAAGGCGGTTGGGCAAATGTAAATCCAGGTATATGTTCTTCTTACATTTGGTCATTGAAACCAGGAGACAAGATAACAATTTCTGGACCTTACGGAGAGTTCTTCATAAAGGATACAGACAAAGAAATGATGTTTATCGGAGGAGGAGTTGGTATGGCACCAATGCGTTCTCATATCTTTGACTTATTTAAAACTCATCATACAACAAGAAAAGCTACATTCTGGTATGGAGCAAGAGCAATCAAAGACTTATTCTACATGGACGAATACGAAGAAATTGCAAAGAACAATCCAAACTTTGAATACAATGTAGCACTTTCCGCACCAGATGAAGGAGATAATTGGACTGGATACACAGGATTTATTCACGATGTAATCTATAACAATTACCTTAAAAACCATAAAGAACCAGAAGAAATAGAATACTATTTGTGTGGACCACCTCCAATGATTGCAGCAGTAATCAAAATGTTAGACTCACTTGGAGTTCCACCTGAAAACATTTTGTATGATAATTTCGGAAGTTAGTTTCTGATTTCTTAGAAACAAGAAAATAATATCGGACAATCGAAAATGTATTGTCCGATATTATTTTTTTAAAACAAAGAAATAAAAAATTAAAACAAAGAAAAAATTTATTGATTCGCAATAATATTTTTTTGTATCTTTGTTTTGGAAAATATTTTCAAAATGAAGCTAATTTTAAACTACATATTGTTTTATGGATTCTTAATCCCCTTATCGCTTTTGCCGATGAGGTTTCTTTATTTCCTATCAAACATTGTAAAATTTCTTCTTTACAACATTGTAGGTTACAGAAAAAAAGTTGTAATGGAGAATTTATCATTTTCCTTTCCAAATAAGAGCGAAGCAGAACTAAAAGAAATAGCAAGCAAGTTTTATTCTCATCTTGCAGACCTTTTTTTAGAAGCAGTGAAAATGCTGACAATTTCCAAGAAAAATTTAATGAAACGCTACAAATGTGTCAATCCTGAAATTTTATCTTCCTATTATCCACATCGGAGCATAATTTTAGTTTCTGCACACTATAATAATTGGGAATATATGGTAGCAAGCCTTGCAATGCAATTTGATTTCCATGCAATAGGAGTAGGCAAAAGAATGAGCAATGAGGTCTTTGAGAAACTAATGCACAAAAAACGTACAAGATATGGCACAGAAGTTTGCTACGCTGACAATTCTCGTAAGGTTTTTGAGCAATATCATAATAATAAACCTTGCGTTTATATGCTTTTATCAGACCAAAGTCCAAACGATATAAACAAATGTTATTGGATAGACTTTCTAAATAGGAAGACAGCCTTTATTTATGGTTGCGAATACTTTGCAAAAAAATATGATTATCCCGTTTTCTTTTATCATGTCAAGAAAATAAAGAGAGGATACTACGAATTTGAAATAAAAGAAGTAGCCTTAAAACCAAAAGAGACAGAATACGGATTTATAGTAGAAGAATCCGCAAAAATATTAGAAGATATTTTAAAACAAAGCCCACAATATTGGTTGTGGAGTCATAGACGCTGGAAACTTAAATACGAAAATATAAAAAAATAACAATGAATAATTTTACTCATCTTCACGTTCACACCCAATATTCAATATTAGATGGAGCGTGTAACATAAATAAACTACTTGATAGAGTTAAAGAATTAGGCCAAACAGCAATTGCGATAACCGATCACGGCAATATGTTTGGTGTTTTAGAGTTTCACAATGCTTGTAAAAAGAAAGGAGTAAAGCCAATCTTAGGTTGTGAAATGTATGTTTCGCCTCAAAGTAGATTTATAAAAGATGGTAAAAATTTTAGTGGACATCACCTTATCCTACTCGCCAAAAACGAAAAAGGATACCAAAATTTAGTAAAATTAGACTCCTTAGCCTTTGCAAAAGAAGCCAAATACCGTACATCAAGAATAGACAAAGAATTATTATTTGAATATTCCGAAGGATTGATATGCTGTTCTGCTTGTTTAGGAGGCGTTTTGCCAAAACTAATAGAAAGCAACGACATAGAAGGAGCAGAAAAGACAGCATTGGAATACAAAGAAGTTTTCAAAGATGACTACTACATAGAACTACAAAACCATGGCATAGAACTACAACACCAAGTCAATAAAGAATTGATAAGAATTGCTAGAAAATTTGACATAAAGATAATAGCAACAAACGATGTGCATTTTGTAAATGACGATGATTTTGAAGCACATAAAATATTGATTTGTTTAAATACAGGAAAAACTTTATCGGAGTACGACAGTAGTAAAATGTCTTACACAGGCAATGAATTTTTAAAATCATTTGACCAAATGATAGAGGCATTTCCAGAAGTGCCAGAGGCGATTTACAACACCCAAGAAATCGTTGATAAAGTAGAAGTTTTTGAATTAGAAAGAGGACCAATCCTTCCAGTTTTCGATATACCATCTTCTTTTGGTAAAATAGAGGATTATTACAACCAATACCCATTAGAACAAATAGAAACTAATCTTTACACTGACTTTATAAACAATCCTAAAACCCAACCAGAAGATAAAACCCCTGAAAAAAAGAGAGAAATCATAGACAAATTGATAAAAGAAAAGGGAGGTTACAAAAAAATAATTCGAACAAAGTTTGATGCAGCCTATTTACGCTATTTGACATTGGAAGGAGCGAAAAAACGTTACGGAGAAGCACTTGACGACACTGTTTTAAAAAGAATAGAAAGCGAATTAGGCACAATAGAATGGATGGGTTTTCCCGGATATTTTTTAATCGTACAAGATTTCATCAACTATTCAAGAGAAAACTTAGGAGTAATAGTTGGACCGGGCAGAGGCTCAGCAGCTGGTAGCGTTGTAGCATATTGTCTTGGTATTACAGCAATAGAACCTTTGAAATATGGATTACTCTTTGAGCGTTTCTTAAATCCCGATCGTATTTCTTTGCCTGATATTGATGTGGACTTTGATGATGAAGGGCGTGCAAAGACTTTACAATACGTACAAGATAAATACGGCTCTGATCATGTCGCACAAATAACTACCTTTGGCACAATGGCAGCTAAAATGTCGATAAAAGATGTTGCACGTGTACTTGATTTACCTCTTGCTGAATCAAATAGATTGGCAGATTATGTTCCAAATAGGCCGGGAATTAGTTTAGAACAAGCATTCAACGAATCCCCAGAATTAAAGCAAGAACTAGAAAGTGGAAGCGAGTTAGTAAAAAAAGTACTTAAACTTGCCGTAAAATTAGAAGGCTCAATTCGTAGCACAGGTATTCACGCTTGCGGAGTAATTATAGGACCCGATGATATTTCCAATTACGTCCCAATTGCCGATAGTAAAGATTCCGATATGATGGCAACACAATTTGAAGGCAAGCTAATAGAAAGTGTAGGAATGATTAAAATGGACTTTCTTGGATTAAGCAACCTTTCAATCATTAAAGATGCCTGTGAAAACATATATAAAACCAGAGGAATAATTGTAGAACCCGACAAAATAAAATTAGACGACAAAGAAACACTTGAACTATTTTCAAAAGGATTAACAGTTGGCACATTCCAATTTGAATCAGATGGAATGAGCGGACACTTACAAAATCTAAAACCCGATAGATTTGAAGACCTGATTGCAATGAACGCCTTGTATAGACCGGGACCTATGCAATACATTTCAAACTTTATAAATCGTAAACATGGCGTAGAAGAAATAGTATATGAATTTCCAATAATGGAAAAGTACCTTTCCGAAACATACGGCATAACTGTCTATCAAGAACAAGTGATGTTGCTTTCTCAAGCTTTGGCAAATTTCACTCCTGGTGAAGCCGACAAACTCAGAAAGGCGATGGGGAAAAAGCAAATCAAGGTAATGGAAGAGTTGGAAAAGAAATTCATTGTTGGTTGTGAGAAAAACGGATTGGAATTAGAGAAAGTAAAGAAGATATGGGAGGATTGGAAAAAATTTGCTGAATACGCATTTAACAAATCTCACTCAACTTGCTATGCATATGTTGCTTTTCAAACAGCATATTTAAAAGCACACTATCCTGCTGAATATATGTCGAGTGTACTTACGCATAACCTTTCTGATATTAAGAAAATAACAAAATATATCGAAGAATGCCAAAACATAAACCTACAAGTATTAGGACCAAACGTTAATGAATCGGACTTAAACTTTATGGTAAATAAAAAAGGCGAGATATTATTTGGATTAGCCGCGATAAAAGGAGTAGGATTAGCCGCAGCAGAAGAAATAATCAGAGAAAGAAACGAAAACGGTCCTTATTCCTCAGCCTTTGACCTTGTAAAAAGAGTAAATCTTCGCATAATCAATCGCCGATGCTTAGAATCCCTGATAAAAGCAGGAGGATTCGATTGCTTTGAAGGCGTTCACCGAGCACAATACTTTGCAAACATTGATAATATCACCGTTTTAGAAAAAATGATAATGCTATCTAATAGACTAAAATCAGATAGCCTATCAGCACAAGTATCATTATTTGACGCAGAAGAAATAAACGTAGATGAAATATTTGAAATTCCTGAATGTGATGCTTGGACAAAAAGCGAAAGTCTTTCATTTGAAAAAGAAATGATAGGCTTTTACATTTCAGGACACCCATTAGACGAGTACGAAGAAACAGTTAGAACATTTGTTGATACGAAAATAGAAAGTTTTAAAGACTTAACCACACTCAAAGACAAAGACATTTGCATAGCAGGCATAGTAGTAGGAGCAGAAAACAGAGTAGGCAAAAATGGAAACCCGTTCTCCTCTCTTACAATAGAAGACGAAACCGGAGCATATACTTTTAGATTTTTTGGAAACAACTATGTGAAATTTGGAAACTTTTGCAGAGAAGGCCTATACCTTATAGTAAATGCCTCAGTTAAAGAAAAAACTTGGCCAAAAGATGCAATAACAAAAGAATTAGAAGTCTATGTAAAAGATGTATCGCTCCTAAACAACTATATGGAAGAAAATGCAAAAGAATTGGAAATGACCATAGACTACAACAACATAACAGAACTATTTGTCAAAGAATTAGAATCCCTTTGCAAGAAAAACAAAGGAAAAATCACACTCAAAATAAATATCGTTTCATCAATGGATGATTTAAAACTAACAATGCTCTCAAAGAAATTTAAAGTATCGCCATCTTTCATAAAAGAAGTGAGAAAATTCTCTTCAAAATACGGCTTACTCTATAAAGTCTTAAAAAGATGATGAGGTATTTGCCATTAGAAATAGTAAAACAAAAAGCTATCTCTTTGGGATTCAATGATTGCGGAGCAGCAAAAGCCGAGCAAATCGCTTCATTGCATTTTGATAAGTGGATAAAAAAAGGCTATAATGCCAATATGGATTATCTAAACAAATATCACTCTCAGCGATTCAATCCTTGTGAACTCTTAGAAGAAGCAAAAACAGTTTTTTCCTTTCTTATATCCTATAATTCTGAAAACGAATTAGATGAAAGTAAATATAAAATAGCCTCATACGCACAAGGACTTGATTATCACAAAGTAATAAAAAACAAACTCTACACTCTATTAGAAGAATTAAAAGCCTTATACCCAGATCTTCAAGCAAAAATATGTGTAGATACAGCACCGGTAATGGAAAAACATTGGGCCGTAAAAGCAGGACTTGGTTGGATAGGTAAAAATACTTGCTTTATATCGGAGAAATATGGAAATAAAGTATTCCTTTCAGAAATCATTTGCAATTATGAAAGCGATTACACACAAGAAGTTAGAAATCAGTGTGGTAATTGTAGAAAATGTATAGAATCTTGCCCAAACGGAGCATTGAATGACCAAGAAATCGGACTTAATTCAAACAAATGTATTTCCTATCAAACCATTGAAAACAAGGACTCTATACCTTCGGAAATTAAATTAAACAATTACATTTATGGTTGCGACATTTGCGTAAATGCCTGCATAAGAAACAATAAGGCAATCAAAGTAAACAATGAGTTTTCCCCAACACAAGAAATTAAAACCTTGATTTCAAAGATAGAAAGTGGAGAAATAGAAAAAACAGACTTTAACAAAGTACGTAAAATCTCCGCAATGGAGAGAGTAAAGTATGAAAAACTTATTTCAAATAAAGAATCGCAAAAATAATTCTTTGTTTTACTAAATTTTTTCTTTGATTTATTTTGTTAAAACAAAGAAAAAAGACTTGAATGAACGCATTGAGTTCTTCAAGTCTTTTTTTTGTTATAATTTTCTATTGTTTTATTTTTTGTTTGTTAGAATTTCGTCAATTATTCCGTATTCTAAGGCTTCTTTTGCTGTTAACCAATAATCTCTATCTCCGTCTTTTTCTATTTTCTTAATAGATTTGCCAGTGTGTTTAGCAATAATTGAATACAACTCTTGTTTTGTTTTAAGTATTTCGCGAGCTGCGATTTCAATATCTGAGGCTTGTCCTTGCGCTCCGCCGAGTGGTTGATGTATCATTACCTTTGAGTGTTCTAATGCAGTACGCTTTCCTTTTTGTCCTGCACATAAAAGTACAGAACCCATAGAAGCGGCTAATCCTGTGCAGATTGTAGCAACGTCAGGCTTGATATATTGCATTGTATCATATATTCCAAGTCCTGCATTTACGTATCCGCCAGGTGTATTCAAATAGATTTGAATGTCAGATGTAGAATCAACGCTTTCTAAGAATAATAACTGAGCTTGAATGATGTTTGCAACATCGTCATCTATTGCTGTGCCTAGAAAAATGATTCTATCCATCATCAGACGTGAAAAAACGTCCATTTGAGCTACGTTAAGCCTTCTTTCTTCTACTATTGTAGGGTTTATATATGCACTTTTAGTGCTGCTAACCTTGCTATATTTGTCAAAAGTTATGCTACTAATTCCTCTATGCTTTATTGCGTAAAGTCTAAATTCTTTATCTAAATTGTTCATATCGCTAATTATTTATTTCTGTTTATAAGTTTTTCAGAGAATCTTCTCAGATTTTCTTTTCTTTGATTGTCTATGTCTATTTTTTCTAACGATTGAATTGCTAAATTATGATAATTGAGCATTTCTTTTTCGGCTAATTCTTTTATTTTTAAGGCTTCGTATATTGATTTAACGACTTGTTCTTTTTGTGATGGTTCAAAGTTTTTTGAAGAATAGAGTTCTTTTAATATGTTTTGTTGTCTTGGGCTTCCTATTTCGAGAGCTTTTAGGTAAAGAAATGTTTTTTTGTTGTCTACAATGTCTTTGCCTGTTATTTTACCAAAAACCTCTACATCACTCCAACAATCAAGTATGTCATCTTGAATTTGGAAGGCTATTCCTATGTTTAATGCAAATTCATTTAGTAATTCAAGGTTTTCTTTTGAGCAATGAGCTGTCACAGCTCCTAATCTTAGTGCACAAGAGAGTAAAACGCCTGTTTTTAATCGAATCATATTTATGTATTCTTCGATTTTAACATCGTTTCTTGTTTCAAATTCCATGTCAAAGGCTTGTCCTTCGCAAACTTCTATTGAGGATTGTGTTAAGATTTCTACTAAATCTTTAATTATGTCGTTTTCATAGTTTAGCAGATGTTTGTATGAAAGTGCAAACATTGTGTCTCCGGAAAGGATTGCTTTGTTGGAGTTGAATTTTTTATATACTGTTTCTTTTCCTCTACGAAGTGGAGATTGATCCATTATGTCATCGTGCAACAAAGTAAAGTTATGTAAGATTTCAACGGCTATTGCTGCTGATTTTGCTTTGTTTATATCGCCTGAAAACATATCTGCCGCAATCAATGTTAAAAGAGGGCGAACTCTTTTCCCACCTTGCTTCATTCCATATTCAATCGGTTCGTAAAGAGTTGAAGGTTCGTTTAAAAAAGATGCTTGTTCAAATAAAGCTATTGCTTCTTGTTGAAGTTGTTCTAATGTATTCATTGTTGTTATGTTTAGATTTTTAAAATTTGTTCACAAATAAATTTTGCCGCTTGTCCATCGCCAAAGATAGGAGGATAAGATGTTGGAGGATTTTCTAAGAAATGCTTTGTCTTTTCAAGTATTAGAGAATAGTTTGCATCACATATTGCAGCGTTTCCTTCTTCTACTATTTCTTTCCATTCGGTTGTTGAGCGTAGAATCACGCAAGGTTTTTTTAAGAAGAAGGCTTCTTTTTGCACTCCGCCGGAATCTGTCAGGATTATTTCGGCTGAGCTTTCAAGTTTTATCATTTCTAAGAATGAAACAGGTTCTATTATTTTTATTTTAGGGTTTGAATATATTGTTTCTACATATTCTTCGCTTAACATTTGTGGTAGCATTTTTTTTGTACGAGGGTGAAGCGGTAAAACAATATCTTTTTCTTTTGATAGGGTGAGTAGTACATCGAAAATGTTTTTTAAGCGTTCTTTGTCATCGGTATTTGTGTTGCGATGTATGGTGCAAAGAATGAAATTATTGCCATATTCCGATTTTGTGTTTTCTAATTTTTGTGAAAAGTACAATGTGTTGTCGTACATTATGTCTCCGCAGTGAAATATGTTGGGTTTGTCTGCTGTGGGTTTGTTGTTTATTTCTGCCGAAAAGCCTTCTTTCAATAGGTTATTGTATCCGTGAATTGTTGGTGAGAATAGGAGAGTGGAACAATGATCGCATAGTATTCTGTTTATCTCTTCTGGCATTGTTTTGTCAAATGAGCGTAATCCTGCTTCAATATGTATGATTGGAATGTGAATTTTTGAGGCTGCAATTGCTCCTGCAAGTGTGGAATTAGTGTCTCCGTATACTATTATAGCATTTGGGGATTCTTTTTCAAGGACTTGCTCTATCTTCTCTATCATTTTGGCTGTTTGTTCGCCGTGTTTCCCGCTTCCTACCGAGAGTTGATACTTTGGTGTAGGAATTTCCAATTCTCTGAAAAAGATTTCAGACATGTTTTCATCATAGTGTTGTCCTGTGTGTAGGATTATTTCTTCTATCTTGTCAGAAAAATATTTTTTTATCGTCCTGCTTATTGCTGAGGCTTTTATTATTTGTGGCCTTGCACCTATTATTGTTATTATTTTCATAAATTACTTATTTGAGAGTAAAATTCTTTGGCTATTTTGTCTCTATTAAAATTCTCGCTTACGTATTTCAATCCGTTTTCTCCTAATTCTTCTACGAGATTTTTGTCGTTGTATAGTTTTAATATTTGTTTTGCTAAGTCTTCGCTGTCTTCCGGTGTGAAAGATACGCCACATTTTCCTTGTTTTATGAATAATTCTTCTACTTCTCCTTCAACGCCTAAGATAATTGGCTTTTTCAGTGCGAGATTTTCAAATATTTTTGATGGAATTGCTCCTTTGAATAGGTCTAATCTTTTTAATGGTATTATACTTGCATTAGTGTCGGTTATTATTCTTTGCATTTGACTTTTTGGTACTGCTTCAAAAAATCTAAGGTTTGTCAATTGTAAATCATCTTTTAGTTTTAATAGTTTTTCTTTTTCAGGTCCGTTGCCAAGTAATATGAATTTTATGTTTTTATGGTCTTCTAATTTTTTAGCTGCGTTTAATATTACTTCTAATCCTTGTGCGTGTCCGATTATTCCTCCATAAAAAAGTATGAAGTCTTCTTCTGAATAATTGTTTTCTTTTCTCCAAATATTTTTCTCTATGCTTTTGTTCACATCGTAAAAGTTTATATCTACGCCATTCTTCAACCAATATACTTTTTTATTTGGAAATCTTTCTGAAATATTGCTAACAATTCCCTGTGTTTGACCGCTGATTAAGGCGGCTTTACGATAACAAAATTCTTCTAATTTTGTTGCCATCAAAAGAAGGGTTTTGTTGGTTATTATACCTAATTTTTCTGCACTTTCAGGCCATAGGTCTGATACGTTAAATAGTAATTTTGCTCCTTTTAGTTTTGCAAGCAGGTAGGCTGTGATTCCAAGAAATAAAGGTGGACTTTCTACCATTAAAATGTCTTGTTTTTTTAGCTTAAACGCTCCTACAAAAAAGGCAGTTATTACAAATGAAAAATAATTCAATAATCGAGAAATTATAGATTTAGATTGAGAAACGTAAATCCAAGCTCTATGAATTTTTAGTTCGTTAAGTGTTTCCTTATAGTAGCATTTGCCTTTGTAATTTTCATGGATTTTCATTTGTGGATAGTTAGGCATTGCGGTTAATATGCTGACATCTATTCCGTTTTTTTGTAAACGTAGAGCAAGCTCATACAATCTGTTTTGCGGTGCACCAATTTCTGGCGGAAAATATTGCGTTAGTATTAGTAATTTCATATCTTTTTAAAAATTATAATTCTTTTAGAAGTTTTCTGGCTTCTGTTACATATATACTATTTGGGTAATCAAGAATTATTTTTTCTAATAATTCTTTTGCTAATGCTTTTTCGTTTGTTTTATTTAGGTAAATGTCACTAAGAAGAAATAAGGCATCATCGGCAGTGAGTTCATAAGGAAATTTTTTCAAAGATTCGTTTAAATATTCCTTTGCTTTATCAAAATTATTGACTGAAATATTTATCTTAGCCTTTAATAAAAAAACATCATCGAATAAAGGGTGATAAAGATATGAGCTAGTTAGTGTATCTAAATAGGCAGTTGCTATTTCGGGATTATTATATTCTAATTCTTTTTCAGCGTTTGCAAATAGTCTAAGGCCATTATAAGTGCTGTCTTGGTCAATATTTTCTTCTATTAGTATGCTATAACTCATCGCATCGTTTGCAATAAGTTTTGTTGTTGAAGAACGAAGGGCTTTAAATTGCGATAGAGCCCAAGGAATCTCGTTGTTGTAGTATGAAAACATAGCTTTTAAAAGTTTAGCCTCATCTGCAAGGTAGCTATTCTTGCAATCTTGTTCTACTTGTGAACAATAAAGACTTGCTTGCCACATATCGCCATAGCGATTGTAGATTTTTGCTAACAAAAGTTTTATTTCTCCTTTTTGATTTGTAGAAAGTCCTTTGTTAATCGCTTCTTCTAACTTATCAACTGCTTCTTGTGGTTTGTTAATATGAAAAGCAAAAAAATCTCCCATTTGTAATATTACTTCAAATGATTCTTTTGAATAGGTGAATTCTTTAAAGAAAGAAGTAAAATCTCCTTCTAATTTTGTAAAATCTTCTTCTGTTTTAGGGGATTTTAAAAGAAATTGTTTGTAGGAAAGAGATAGGGACAAAATTCTGCATCTTTGATAGAAAGCACTTTCTTTGCCTTTTTTTAACATGTAGTTTACTGCTTTTAATGCGTAGTCAAGATTGTTGGAATTAAGCATATCTTCTCCAAAACTAAGCATTGTTGCTCCGCTACTTCCTTCAAATTTACTATCTATTTGCTTTACTAATTCAAAAGATTTGTTGTATTGTTTTGTTTGATTGTATAACCACACTCCAAATTGAGCAAAATATGGGTTATCTTTATTTTTTTTCCAATAAATCTCCCATTCCTTTTCTATAATAGGGGCTATATCTTGGTTATTTGCAATAAGACCTAAAATATTCGCTTCTATTTGTTTCAGACTCTTAGGGTTGTTCTCTAATTGTATTAAATATTCCTTTGCAATGTTTTGATAATCTCCTTCTTGTAAAAAAATATTACTCAATTGCCAAGAATATGCGGTGTTATCAAAGATAAGTTCTCTTCCTTTTAAGAAAACAGCTTTTGCTTCTGCCCAATGCTTTTTTGAAATAAATTCATTGCCTAAAGATTGTATGTCGGAATTGTTCGCTTTTAATGAGGAAAGGATTGTTTTTAAAAGTTTTTCTTTTTTGTTATGCTGATTAGTTTGTTCATATAGTATATATAAAGCAACTTTTATTTTATAATCATCGGAGAATTGTTTGTTTGCTTTTTTTAAATATGATTCTGCTTCTTTATCTTCGCCTATTTCTAAAAAGCATTCGCTAATTGAAAGGTAAAGATCTCTATTATTTTTGTATTGTTTGATGAATTCTTTATACATATCTATTGCTGCATTTACTTCTCCTTTATCTTTTAGCATTCTTGCTTGTTCCAATTCAATTGGAGTTTGAGAATAAAGACTTGTAAATGTCAAAAGGTAAATTAGTATAAAGAAAATTTTTTTCATTATAAAATATTAGCTAATTGTTCCTTTATTTTTTCTAATTCGTCCTTCATCTTGACTACTATTGTCTGAATGTCAGCATTGTTAGCCTTAGAACCAAGGGTGTTTATTTCGCGTCCAATTTCTTGGGATATGAACCCTAATTTCTTTCCTTGATTGATTTCTTTATCCATACATTGTTTGAAATATTCAAGATGTTGAGATAGTCTAACTTTTTCTTCGGTTATATCAAGTTTTTCAAGATAATAAATCATTTCTTGTTCTAAACGATTTTCATTTATATCTTCTATTGAGAGTTCTTTTAGCCTTGAGGTAAGCTTTGCCTTAATTTTATTGCAACGTTCTTCTTCATAGACTTCTACTTCTTTTAGTAAATTTGCTATTATATTTATTCTCTCAATAAAGTCTTTCTCTAATATTGCACCTTCTGTGATTCGGTAATCATTAAATCCAACAAGTGCTTCTTTTATCATAGATAGAAATTTGGTTTTGTCTTCTTCTGAAAGTTCACTTTCTGCTTCGCTATTTCTAATTTCAGGAAGTGATAAAATGTATTCAAACAATCTATCGGTATTTGCTCCAACTTCATTTGCTAATTGATGTAATTGTTGATATGTTTGTTTGACTAAATCTGCATTTATTTTGTTTACCGAAAGTTCTTTGTTGCTTTCAATTGTTATACAACAATCTACTTTACCTTTTATTACAGATTCAAGTAGTATATTTCTAATATCTAGCTCTAATTCTCTCCATTTTGAAGGAATTTTTACATTTGAGTCAAATTGTTTGCTGTTTAGCGATTTTATTTCTACTTTTAAAACTTGGTTTCCTATTTCTACTGAGGCTTTCCCAAAGCCGGTCATTGATTTTATCATAAAAAAGCGTTGAATTAGTTTAAAATATTACCGCAAAAATACAAAAACCTTTTCTTTATTCGTTTAATTAAACGATAAATCAAACAAAAATTATTATTTTTGCCTTTTAAAATAAAATAAAACGAGATGTATATAATAGTATTTGTAGCATTAATGCTTTTAAGTATGATAGTTTCATACAGATTAGACTCTAAATTTAAGCAATATTCTAAAATGCAATTACAAAGTAACTTAACAGGTAAAGATATTGCAGAAATAATGTTAAAAAATCATGATGTATTAGATGTAAGTGTACAATGTACAGAGGGATTTTTGACAGACCATTATAATCCTGCTACAAAGACAATCAATTTATCTAAAGCGGTATATTATGGCAATAATATTTCTGCAGCAGCTGTTGCTGCACACGAAACAGGTCATGCAATACAACATGCAGAAGCTTATTCGTGGTTAACTCTTCGCACAAAATTAGTTCCAATTGTAAATTTCTCTTCAAGATGGATAACTTGGATACTTTTAGCTGGCATATTATTAATAAATGTCTTTCCAAATTTACTTTTAATCGGCATAATCCTGTTTGCAACTACAACTTTATTTAGTTTTGTTACTTTGCCAGTTGAAATAAATGCATCAAATCGTGCGATAAATTGGTTGGAAAATGTTGTTACTTATGAACAATTACCGAAAGCAAAACATGCTTTAAAATTAGCAGCATATACATACGTAATAGCAGCCTTGTCATCTTTGGCTACTTTATTGCATTATGTAATGATATTCTTAGGAAGTAGAGATGATGATTAAAAATAAAAAGAAATATGTCAGTTAAAGATTTTGTAAAAAGTAAAAGTTTCTTTATACATTTAGGACTAATTATTATTAGTTTCTTTATTATTATTTTGTTAATTTTCTTTTCTTTAAAAATATATACTCGACACGGGAAAGAATATGTCGTTCCTGACATTAGCGGAAAGCTAATTCAGGAAATAGAACAAATGGAAGAAATGTCACCTTTTAATATAGTTATAATAGATTCCATATTCCAAGAAGAAACTTTATCAGGTACAATATTGAGTCAAGAACCTGTTGCAAATTCTAAGGCGAAAAAAGGACGAAAAATATATTTAACCGTAGCATCTTTTTCAGGAGATGATATTGACATGCCGTCTTGCGTAGATATGAGTTTGAAATTAGCAGTACAAACATTAACTGATGTTGGTCTTCGTATAGGAAATATTAGTTTTGTACAAGGAAATATTCCTAATATAGTTGTTGCTCAACAAAAAAACGGAAAACAAATCAAGCAAAACACGAAAGTAAAACGTGGAGAAGTGATTGACTTGGTTGTAGAAATGACCGAATCCCAAACAACAACGAATATGCCAGATGTTTTAGGCAAAACAGAAGAAGAAGCAGAGAAAATGTTGTGGGCGGCAGGACTTAATGTTGGCAAAAAGGACTTTGAGGGGAAGAAAGATAAGAATCATTCAAGAGTTGTAAGTTATCAGCCAACGTTTCAAGGCTTATCATTAGGCACAACAGTTTCTTTGTATTTTATAAATGATACAAAAAACAATTATAAGAAAGCAAAAAGAGATTTTGAAGAACAATTGATTTTGGAACAGAGTCAATTTGAGGATTGGGACGAAATCACAGAAGGAAATGTTGTTGAAATATGAGACGTTTTTTTTTAGTTTTGTTTTTAGTTTTACAAACTATTTCTTTAGTTAAAGCACAAATAATTTTAGTCCCTGCTTCAGGAACAGGGAATTTTCAATTTTATAAAAGTATTGAAACTAACTATAATCAAATACCATTTGTTGATGATTTTTCCTCTTATCAGGGATTGCCTAATCAATTAAAATGGCAAACAAAAAACGTTATAGTAAACTCAACTTACCAATTTAATCCACCGACAGTAGGGGTGGCTACTTTAGATGTTGTAGATATTTATGGAAAACTTTATCCTAATGCAACCACTACAAGTTTTGAAGCAGACACTCTAATATCCCAACCAATAAGATTAGACTCTATTGTTTCTCCAGCAAGACAAAAGCTTTCAATAGGAGATTCTATTTATTTTAGTTTTTACATTCAGCCAGCAGGAAGCAATGGGCAACCATGGGAAACAATAGGCTCTTTACCATCTTACTCAGATTCCATCATATTAGACTTTTTTAGTCCAGAAAATGGCTGGGAAAAAGTATGGGCTATGGGAGGTATTCCTTTGGATTCCTTATTTGCACAAGAAAATGCTTTTTATAAATATGTAATGATACCAATTATAGAAGAGAAGTATCTAACAAAAGAGTTCCGATTTCGTTTTCGTAATATAGCCTCACTAAATAATAACCCACAACTTGCATATATTGGTAATTGTGACCAATGGAATATAGATTATGTGTATCTTGACAAAGATAGAAGTATAGAAGATACAGTAATACGAGAATTGGCTTTTGTAGATCCTGCTCCTTCTATGTTAAAACGCTATCAAGCAATGCCAGCTTATCAATATACAGAACAAGAAATAGCAGATAGTTTACAAATTAAAATAACCAATCTATATTCTGAGGCACTTAGTTCAATATATAAATACTTTATTAAAGATGAACAAGGAAATATTCTACATACATACGATGGGGGATTTGAAAACATATCACCTTACATAACAACTCTTTCATACCAAGATGCACTTTCGCATTCTCGTCCAATAGTTAATTATAATTTTCCTATAAGCGAGGATAATTGGCAAACATTTTCAATAACTCATATTGTAAAAGAAGGAGTTGGACAAGATGTGCTTTCTTCTAACGATACCATCTGCTTTATCCAAAAATTTGAAAACTATTTTGCTTATGACGATGGCAGTGCAGAAAATGGAATAGGAGTAGAACCGATAGCGGGTTCTCATTTGGCAGTAGCATTTGATTTAAATAAACCAGATACTTTAACAGCGGTAGATATATATTTTAATTCCGCACTAAATGAAGCTAATCTAAAACAATTTTATATTTGTGTTTGGACCTCATTAAATGGTTTGCCTTATCAGATGTTATATAAAACAGAAAGATTAACTCCTATTAGCGATAGTTTAAATCGTTTCGTAAGATTTGAATTAGAAGAGCAAATAGAATTAGAAGAAGGTATGTTTTTTGTTAGCATACAAACAAAAGGCAATGATTATTTGAATATAGGATTTGATAGAAATACTAATTCTTCTCAATATACCTACTCAAAAACAGGAATAAATTGGGAGCAATCCTTCATAAAAGGTTCAGTAATGCTAAGACCTTATTTTGGATATAATGCATTGGTTGGATTAAATGAAAAAGAACAAGAAATAGACTTTAATTTCTATCCTAATCCAACCTCATCTAAAATATTTTTTCAAGGTATAGACACTGCAAAAAAGCAAATTATGGATATGAATGGGCGATTGCTCGTTGCAACATACGATAACGAAATAGATTTATCGCAACTTTCACAAGGAATCTATATTCTTAGAGTAGAAAATAAGGACGGTATAGTAGCAATTCGCAAAATAGTAAAAACAAAGTAATGCAAGAAGAACAAAATTTACAAGAAGAACAAGAATTATACGAAAATTATAGAGTTATAGTAGATAAAGGACAAAGTCTTTTAAGAATTGATAAATATCTTGTAGATAGAATTGAGGGCGCTTCACGAAATAAAATACAATTAGCAATAAAAGCCGATTGTGTAAAGGTGAATGACAAACCTGTAAAGGTCAATTATAGGGTTAAACCTGGTGATTTAATTCAAGTTTTCCTTACAACAGAACCACGAGAAATAGAAATCATACCACAAAATATACCAATTGATATAGTATATGAGGATGAAGATGTAATAGTTGTTAATAAACCTGCATCAATGGTAGTGCATCCGGGTTATGGAAACTACACTTCTACTCTTCTTAACGCATTAACATATCATTTTCAACAAAACGAATCAAGCGAAGTAAAGCCTTTGCTTGTCCATCGTATAGATAAAGACACCACAGGACTGCTTTTAGTTGCTAAAAATGAGTATGCACAAACTTTTCTTGCAAAACAATTCTTTGACCATACAACCGAAAGAAAATATACTGTACTTGTATGGGGCGATTTAAAGGAAGAAGAAGGTACAATTGAAGGAAATATTGGACGAAGTCTAAAAGATAGAAAAGTAATGGCAGTTTTCCCTGAGGGCGATTACGGAAAAACTGCAATAACTCATTGGAGGGTTTTAAAAAGATTTGGATACGTAACATTGGTTGAGTGTCAATTAGAAACAGGACGCACACATCAAATACGCGCTCATATGCGTTATGCAGGTCATCCTTTGTTTGCGGACGCTACCTATGGAGGAGACCAAATTCTTAAAGGCACTACGTTCAGCAAATACAAGCAATTTATCAACAATTGTTTCCAAATAATCACAAGACAAGCCCTTCACGCCACTACAATAGGATTTCTTCACCCTACAAAGCTTGAAAGGATGAATTTTAGTAGTCCTTTGCCACAAGATATGACAGATGTGATTGAGAAATGGGAAGCTTACACAACCGCTAATAAACAATAAGTTATGCAATACAAAGAGTCATTAAAATATTTCTTTGAAAAAAAAATTTTTTTCTTTGTTTTAATAATTTTTTTCTTTGTTTCGTGTAAAGAAAACAAAGAAATAGAAAAAGTTCACATACATCGCTTTGAACAAGCCTTATTTTCAGCCAATCAAAGTGAAGATATAGACAAATATCTTTTGAGTATAGAAAAGCAATATGAACCCATGTTTGCTACAAGTCTTAAAAATACAGAATATCTCAATGTTGTCAAGGAGTTTCTTAAAGACAAGGAGATGAATAATGTATATAATATTGTAAAAATGCAATATCCCGATTTAAATGACTTGGAAAAAGAATTATCTCTTGCACTATATGAAATCAAGCAAATCAAGCAAGACACAATCAATTCTAAGATATACACTTTGATTGTAGGGCCTTCGGAATATTCACAAGCGTTTCAAAATAGGATTTTAATCTATCCCGATTTTAGTGCAATAAGCCTTGACCTTTATTCAATAGAAAAACTTTCTAATCACCCATATTACAAAACTGTTCCACAATATCTTCACACCTCATTAGGCAAAGAAAATATTGCACCACACTATGTAAACACCTATTTGAAAGAAATAACTTTTAGAAACATACCTTTGCAAAGTTTAAATCCTGAGGCAACACTTTTAGATTGCATAATAGAAGAAGGAAAGTATATATACGCAACCCAATCCATACTTTCAGAAAAACCATTCCATTATATATTAGACTATACCAAAGAACAATTGCAATGGGTTGAACAAAACGAAGCAAATATCTGGGCATATATGATAGAAAACCAACTTCTATACAACAAAGATCGCACAAAATATTTCCATCTTATAGCCCCAGGTCCTTCAACTAAAAACATAGCAAATTCTCCTGCAAGAATAGGAAATTACATAGGCTATAAAATTGTTCAATCCTATATGAAAGAAAATTCAATTACAATAGATAGTTTGTTTAATACGCTCGATTCACAACTTATTTTACAACAATCAAAATATAAACCTAAAAAATAGTAAAACAAATGACAAAGAAATCAACTCACTACAAACAAGTAATTTACAAATATCTAATTTCCTTAGTTTGTATCTATATTACACAATTGTTTTTTTATATATTCAATAGCACTTTGTTTCAAATAGAGGGCATAAAAGAAGGTTTTAATATCTTTATTGGTTGCACCCGTTATGCTCTATCTTCAATTAGTATATTTTTATTGCCATATTTATTTTTGAATCTTTTACCACTTGTTAATCAATGGCACAAAAAATGGTTCAAAATAACATCTAATACACTTTATTTATTGGCAAATGTGTTTATGATGGCAGTAAATCTTATTGATGCAGGCTATTATCGTTTTTCATTCAAGAGATTGACAGCCGATATAACAAGATATTTAGGTGTAGGAGGAGATTTCAATGAGTTAATCCCTCAATTCCTAAGAGATTATTGGCATATAGCAACTGTTTTTGTTTGTTTACTGATTGCTTTATTTGTTGTGAATTCTCTTCTCAATAGAAAATTAAAACAACCCAAAGAAAAGTTTTCTAAATCCTTAGTTCTCAAAAGAAGCTTTATTCTTATTGTTGCAGCATCTTTGTTAATTCTTTTTCAAAGAGGAGGATTGCAAACACGTCCGCTTGGCCTTATGCACGCAAGTCAATACACTACAACCCAAAATACAGCATTAGTTCTAAATACTCCTTTCACTCTTTATCGTACATTTGGTAAACCAAGTCTTGAAAAAAAAGAATTTTATACTGAAAACCAATTAAACAAAATCTATTCTCCAATAACAAGTTTTGAAACTACGAATTGGGCAGACACACTCTTTATTTCGCCGCTTGAAATAGGCAAAACAAATGTATGTGTTATCATATTAGAAAGTTTTTCTGCCGAATATTTGAAAATATATAATGGTACAAATACGACTTACGCACCATTTTTAGATTCATTGGCACAACACTCACTTGTTTTTCAAGGAATATCCAACGGAAAGAAATCAATAGATGGCATTCCTGCTGTAATATCTTCGCTTCCTATTATGATGGAAGAGAGTTATCTTACAAGTGTGTATGGAAACAATAAATTAGGCTCAATAGCCTCTACTTTAAAAAAGCAAAACTATACAACAGCATTTTTTCACGGAGGATACAATGGCACAATGGGCTTTGACAATTACACACGCAAAGTAGGATATCAATATTACTATGGAAAAGATGAGTATAACAATGATAAAGACTACGATGGTAATTGGGGAATTTTCGATGAACCTTTCTTGCAATACTGTGTTAAACAAATAGACACATTAACCAAACCATTCCATGCTGCATTTTTTACTTTGTCATCACATCACCCTTACACAATGCCTGAAGAGCACAAAAACAAATTTTCAAAAGGCAGTTTAATAGTTCATGAAACAGTTTCTTATACGGATTATGCATTAAAGAGATTTTTTAACGAAGCTTCAAAATGCGATTGGTTTGAAAATACATTATTTGTCATTACCTCTGACCACAGTGGTTTAACAGAAAGTGAAGATTTTAAAACACAATTAGGGCTATTTAAAGTTCCAATGATTATTTATCATCCAAAAATGAAATCAAATATTATTAGCAAACAATATGTTCAACAAATAGATGTTTATCCAATGGTGATAGATATGTTAAATATAGAAAACGAAAAGATATTTACTTTTGGCAGAAGTCCATTCTCTGAAAAGGAAAAATATTACATCTATTACTCTAACGGAGAGTATCTATTGATGAGAGGAAACTATTTAAGCAAATATAAACAAGACGGAACGATTGAACTTTTTAATGTATCAGAAGATCAGGGATTAAAAAATAATATAGCGAATCAATATAAAGAAATCACTAAAAAGCATATTGAATTTACGAAAGCGTTTATTCAACAATACAATAACACGATTATAGAGAATAAAACAACGATTTCAAAATAAGAATAGGTATGTCTTCTTTGGGAAAAGACAAAATATTATTTATTGTCAATCCAATATCTGGAGTAGGCAAACAAAGAAAGATAGAATATGCAGTTGAAAAATATCTTGACAAAGAGAAATTTGACTATAAAATAGCTTACACTTCCTATCCTCATCATGCAACAGCCATAGCCATAGCTTCGGTAATAAAAGACTATGACATAGTTGTCGCAGTCGGTGGAGACGGCTCTATAAACGATTGTGTAAAGGGGTTATTCTGCACAGAAGCGACCTTAGGCATTATTCCGACAGGCAGTGGCAATGGATTAGCTCGTTGTTTGAATATTCCGTTGTCTATAAAAGATGCAATTTTTGCTATAAACAATAAAAAAATCTTAGATATAGACACTATAACTCTTAATAACACTGTTTACGCTTCGATAGCTGGCATAGGATTTGACGCACTCATTGCAAAAGAATTTTCAAAAGTTCATTCGCGAGGATTTCAACCTTACTTAAAGTTGGTTTTGCAACACTACCCAAATTATAACCCTAAAAACTACAAATTAGAGATAGATGGAAGGATTGTAGAGACACAAGCCCTTTTTATAAGCTTTGCAAACTCAACTCAATTTGGCTTTAATACAGAAGTAGCTCCTCATGCAGAATTGAATGACGGCTTATTGGATATAGTAGTTGTTAAAAAACCTCCCTTACCTTTGCTTCCGTGGACAGCACAATTATTATTTTTTAAAAATTTTGATATGTCGATTTATGTAAATACTTATAAAGCGAGAAAAGTTAAGGTTTTTAATTCAGAAATATTAGGAATAAATATAGATGGTGAGTATATGGAAGTTCAGGAAGACTTAGAGTTTGAAGTAATACCATCATCATTAAAAGTAATTATTAAATAAAAAATATGGGTAAAAAGAATAGTAATAGAATAGGTGTTGTTTATTCAACTAATCCTGATTTTGAATATGAGGAAATAGAAGAGTTGGAAGAAGAAACTTTGCCTAACAATCAACAAAAACTCTATGTGCAATTGGATAAAAAGCAAAGAGCAGGTAAACAAGTAACTTTAATTACTGGATTTGTGGGGACGAGTGAGGATTTAGAAAAATTGGGCAAGGAATTAAAAAATAAGTGTGGCGTTGGAGGCAGTGTGAAGAATGGAGAAATTCTTTTGCAGGGAGATTTTCGTCAAAAAGTAATGGATTACTTAATTCAAAAGGACTATAAAGTGAAACAAAGAGGATAAATCGGTATGGTACAAGTTGAAATTATCAATATAGGAGACGAACTCTTAATAGGACAAGTCGTAAACACAAATGCGAGTCAAATGGCTCAAAAATTAAATTCATATGGCTTTAATGTAGTTGCGACAAGCGTTATAGGAGATAATCAAAATCAAATAAGAGAGAGCATAGATATTGCTTTGGAAAGAGCAGACTGTGTATTGATAACAGGAGGACTTGGACCAACAAAAGATGATATTACAAAAAAAACATTAGCTGAATATTTCAATAGCGATTTGATAATAAACAAAGAAGTAGAAGAACATGTAAAATCGTATTTCACAAGAAAACAACTCCCTTTCACAGAAACCAATCGTGCACAAGCCTTAGTGCCTGAAAAATGTAAGGTAGTATTTAATCCAGTTGGGACTGCTCCGGGTATGTATTTTGAAAAAAACGAGAAATTGATTGTTTCAATGCCGGGAGTGCCTTTTGAGATGCGTTTAATGATGGATAGAGTGATTGAAATTATGCAAACTTTTTTCAATCAACGCACAAAAATCCTTCATAAAACGCTTTTGTATGCAAATATTGGCGAAAGTTTTCTTTCAGATATGATTTGTGATTTTGAAGACAATCTTCCTGATTATATTTCCTTAGCATATTTGCCCAAAAGCAATACTATACGTCTAAGACTTACTGCAAGAACTGATGAAGATATAGACTTGGAGAAAATACTTGATGAAAAAGTAAAGCAACTTATTGTATTGACTAAGGATTACTTTATGGGATTTGAAATAGATAATGTTGCAACGATTTTAGGAGAGAGATTAAAATCACTAAACAAGACTTTATCTGTTGCAGAGAGTTGCTCGGGGGGCTATATCTCTCATTTGATAACGGCAAATGCAGGAGCATCGCAATATTATAAAGGAGGAGTGACTGCATATGCTAATAAAACAAAAGAAAATGTATTAGGAGTAAAGAAAGATACTCTATTAAAATTTGGAGCTGTTAGTAGGGAAGTTGCTGAGCAAATGTCAGAGGGAATAAAGAAAGTATTAAACACAGATTACTCTATTGCAACCACAGGAATTGCAGGTCCGGAAGGAGGAAGTGAAGAAAAGCCTGTTGGAACAGTTTGGATAAGTGTTGCATCTAATAAAAACAAAGTAGTCGAAAAACATTTCTTTCCGACTACTCGTGATAATTTTATTGAAAGAGTTAGCAATCAAGCCTTGCTTATGCTAATTAAATTGATTAACGAAGAGAATCCTTTTTGATTTTTATAAGAAATTAGCAGACATTCCGGTTTTTCTTAAAGGAATACAAAGAACAGGTGTTTTAGATAGACGAATTATTTCTCTACCTCTGTCATCTATTCTAAATTCTTCGCTTTCATCTTTATTCATTACCATAACTATATCTATGTTTGATTCAGATGAATTTGTGTAGCTTATGATTTGTTCTGTAAATTCTTTACTGCTCTTTAAGCTTTCAAAAATAAGCCAATCGCATTCGATGCCTTTTGACTCTATAAACTCTTTTGTTGTTTCTCCTATTTTTTTTACTTTAAATGAAATTTCTTTTTCTTTATCCCAAATTCCAGAATATAATGTTATTCTTGCATTATAGTGTTTTGCCCATGCAACTGCGTCGGCTACTTTTTGACGACTGCTTAAATAAAGTTCTAATGGGATTAAGATATTTTTAATTTCTTTTTCTTGATAACCTTGTTTTAAAGCTAAAATAGGAACATTTGTCAATCTTAGTAATTTATGCGTATTTGCTCCTATGACCTCTGTTGTTTCTTCATTAGAAACTAAAAGTATTATCAAATCTATGTTTTCTTCTTTACAGAAATTCACTATTTCTTTGGAGATATTCCCTTTTCTTACATGAGGAATAATTTCTAAATCAAAAGAATTTTTAATTTTTTCTTTGATTAAAGGAAATTTTGATTCTACACAATTTTCAAGACTATTATTATAGGAGTCGAACAGACGACTAAAAAAACCATTTTCCTCAACGACATTTAGTAAATGTAGCGAAGAATTTTTTGAAAACAGATGTTTGTAGCATTTTAAGCACAAATTCAAAGATATTTCATTAAAATCAGTTACTATTAAAACATTATCGTATAATTTCATAATATAAAAAGTATTTAGTTCTATAATTAAAACAAAGAAAATGGCGTAATGTTGTACAAATTAGCCAAAAAATCAAAAAAAATTTATACATTTGCCCATTAAAACAAATAAATAATTAAATCAGATGAGAATTTTATCAACATTCATAGTCCTTTTTGTATTGTTCTCTTCGTGTAAACAAGAGAACAATATAATAGAGAGTTTTAATGCGTTGAGTAATTTCCCTCAATCTGATACAGTAAAAGTAGATATGTCGTTTGACAATTCTGTTTTTGAAGGGATTGTTTTGCCATCAAAAGAATCTTACTTTGTTTTTAATGCAAAAATCTCTAATCCAAAAAACGAAGAATTGTATTATAAGATTTATTATCAAAATTCAAGTTATAAATTTTCCGAAGACCGTAAAGAATCAAGTGAAAATTTTTATGGTTCTTGGAAAAGTGTGCAAACAACATTTAAACCCTTCAATGGAGAAGAAATAATAGATAGTTTTCAAATAGTTGGCAATCCTCGTGATGAAAAACTATACTATGGCAAAAAAACTCCTCGACAATTAACCCCCAAAGACATAGAAGAAGGAATTGAAAGCGTCAAAGGTAATAAAAAATGGTATGAATCAATTAAGCAAAAGGCAAAAGAAAATAAAGTTCCTTTGGAAGAGCAAATGATTGCCGACATTGTTTGGATAATAAACCACGAAAACAGCAAACAAGGTGATATAAATCGAAGAGAAAGACGCAATCCACGAACAGGAGTCTATGAATTTATTTTAGTTGTAGCTAATAAAGAAGGATTAAACTCTATTCCAGAACATATAAAAGACATTTCAAAACAAAATCCTAAGACAAATGATTTTGAAAACCCTTTTTCATTTTTTTCGAACAATGACTTAAGAGGTGTTTATGTATTAAAAAGCAAAAAAGTCTTAAAAACCAGAGCTGTTTTAAATGCACAACAAGGAGTATTTGTTGACGTTTACAAATGCCCTAAAAGTAATTTTAAAGTATATTCACACGATACTACATTAGTTGGTAACACTGCTGATTTATATCAAAGAGCTATGTTTGAACAATATTATCACGATATAAACAAAAATAGAACCATTGAGCAAATACCTATTATAGCAGATATTTTATCAAAAAACGCATATACATTAAAAGATTACACTCTTGCAAAACAAAATTTCTCAGACAAGGAACTTAGATTAAAAATACACCCTTCAATAACTACAAAACCAGGTTCAACAATCTATGTTCCAAACGATAGAAGTTATATAAGAATATCAAATCCTGCAAATACAAATCTTGAAACTGCAAAAAAAGAAAATGTAGGGATTCGTTCAAGAGTAGGATTTACATACGGAAAATATAGAGCGAAAATAAAATTCCCACCATTGGTTAATCCCGATGAGGTTTGGATAGGATTGACAAATGCATTTTGGCTAGCGTATCAAAGCGAAAGCAATTGGAATCAAAGAAGAGAATGCAATAACAAAGGATATGTAAAACAAAGTAAAAACGATAACGAATCAGAACGTGAAACAAAAACACATTATTCTGAGATAGACATTGAAATGATAAAGACTTCAAAATATTGGAGCGAAGAAGATATAAAAAAAGATAGTCCAATAGGGAATAAAAACTTCGTATTAGCCTGTACAAATTGGGATATGGCATGTGCTTGCCCACAAAAATTTAATAAAGAGGGTATTCAAACAATACAATACAAAGGAAATACTTTTAAATTGCATAGATGGTTTGAAACCTATCGAGCATTAACATCACGAATCGAATTAAATAATGATATATTTAATCAAGATTATTATTTTTTTGAAATAGAATGGAAACCAACTGAAATTATTTGGAGGGTTGGAGCTAATGAAGATAATATGCAAGTAGTAGGTTATATGAACGAGCAAGTAACTTCTATTCCAAATAATCAAATGTTGGCAATAGTTACCCAAGAATTTCATTATTCAGATTGGTGGTTGCCTGAAGTTTTTGAGCAAGGATTGATTCCATTCAATAAAAAAGATTTGGAAGGCAAGATTTTTGAAATTATAATAGAGTAAAAAAATATGAAAAAAATTGTATTGATTTTATTAGCGATAGTTTGTTCGTTATCTGTCAAAGCACAAGAAAACGAATTATTTAAAAACAGAGAATACCCTCAATGGTTTAGTGATGCCAAGTTAGGAATCTTTATTCATTATGGGCTATATAGTATTCCATCTTATAGTGATAAAGAACAATATGCTGAGTGGTTTTATAAGGGATTGATATCTGGAGATAGTTTAAGAATCAATTTTCAAAAAGATGTATTCGGAGAAGATTTTGAATATAGAGATTATAAAGATTTATTTAAAGCAGAACTTTTTGATGCAGCGGAATGGGCAGACCTTTTTGCAAAATCGGGAGCAAAATACATACTTTTCACTTCTAAACATCACGATGGCTATTGTATGTGGGACAGTGAGTATGCAAAAGGTTGGTCAAGTGCAACTACAACGCCAAATAGAGATTTTTGTGCTGAACTTGCCGATGAGGTTAGAAAGCGTGGCGTAAAATTTGGTTTGTATTACTCACTTACAGAATGGACAAATCCTTTGTATCGTTGGACTGTGGATACAAATATAAGCATTGACAATTATGTTGATAAGCATTTAATCCCTCAATTCAAGGAATTAGTTGATAAATTTAAACCTGCAGTTATTTTTTCTGATGGAGATTGGGATTTTAATCACACTTCATTCCGCAGTAACGAAATGGTGCAATATTATTATGACGTAGTAGGTGAAGAAGGTATTGTAAATGATAGATGGGGTATTGGATTCAATCACGGATACGCAACACCAGAATACTCTTCTGGTATTATGGATAAAAATCGCCCTTGGGCAGAGTGTAGAGGTCTTAGTCGCTCTTTCGCTTTGAATAGAAACGCAGATTTAGAAACCTATTTAACAAGTGAAGATCTAATAAAACATTTCGCACGCTTAGTTGCAGCGGGCGGAGGTTTGACAATAAATGTAGGACCAAGTGCAGACGGAAAAATTCCTTTGTTGCAACAAGAACGATTATTAGATTTAGGAAAATGGATTAAGGTAAATGAAGAGGCAATCTATGGAAGCAGACCTTTTGAAATCGTTTACCAAAATCAAAATATGATAACAAATAGAATAGATGAAGAAATAAACTTTAATTGGGTAAGAAACTCTCCTTCAAAAGGGGTTTCAGAAGATAATTTCTCTATTCTTTGGAAATCAAACATTGTTCCAAAACAAACAGACACATATACAATTTATTTAGAAGCAGATGAAGAAGCAGAATTGGAAATAAAAGACGATAAAGGTAAAACAATATTGAGCTTAGTTTCACAAAAAGAAGAAGTAAATCATAAAGTTAAACTAAAAAAAGACCATAATTACACATTTGAACTTTTATACCAAGAAAAAACTCATGAGGCTGTTGCGAAATTATCTTGGGAGAGCTCTCAATTTGAAAAACAACCAATAAAATCTCAATGGGAAGGAGAAGTATCTTGGGAAAATACATACGTTTGCTTTACAAAAAATAAAGGAAATCTTTATGCTATTAGTTTAGAACCAATAAGTAATTCTTTAACCTTTAAATTAGATAAAGCCCCTGAGGTAGGAATGAAAATATTTCTTTTAGGCGAAAGAACGATTGAAATTCCGTGGCAATATGATTACGAAAATAATAATATAACATTAGACACAAGAGAAATAACTCCTGCAAACATCACAACAAAAGGAGCTTGGGTATTTAAATTAGAGGATTATATAAATTATATTCAAAAATAAATGATAAGCATTTATTCACTTGCTTTATCAAAAACTTATGGAATAGGACCAGCAATTGCAAAAAAATTGCTGGAACTTTATCCTACGGCAGAAGATTTGTTCAATGAAACTCCAAAAGCCTTAAAAACCATATTTGGAACAAGAGAAAGAACAATAAATGAAATATTGAACAAAACAATGTTTAGTGATTGCGAAAAAGAGCTAAACTTTATTTTAAAAAACAATATAAAGGCTTATTTTTTTAAAGATGATAATTACCCATATCGTTTAAAACAAATAGATGATCCTCCAATTTGTTTATTTGTTAGAGGAGAAGGTAATTTAGATTTTCAAAGGACGGTAGCCATTGTTGGAACAAGAAATCCAAGTGATTATGGAAAATGGATAACATCAAATATTGTTCACTATTTACGACAATATAATGTTGCAACTATTAGTGGCCTTGCTTACGGAGTTGATTCTATCACACATTTGCGTTCACTTGCAGAGGATATTCCTACCTTCGGAGTTTTAGGACATGGATTAGATAAAATATATCCTACACAAAATTGGGATTTAGCAAAAGCTATGTGCGATAAAGGAGCTTTAGTTTCAGAATTCTTTTCTGGCACAGAGGTAGCTTCTCATAATTTTCCTCGCAGAAATAGAATTATTGCAGGGCTTTGCGATGCATGCATTGTAGTTGAAAGCAAAACAAAAGGCGGTTCTTTGATTACAGCAAAATTAGCACAAGATTACAATCGAGAAGTCTTTGCTGTACCAGGCAGATTAGGCGATGTGAATTCCGCAGGTTGCAATAAAATTATAGCAGACAATCAAGCAATAGACCTATGTAAATTAGAAAAAATAGCAGAGACTATGAATTGGAATCAAATCACAGTCTCTCCTACACCATTGCCTAAAAACGAAACACATAACATAGAAAATCAACTCAATTCCACAGAATTAAAAGTCTATAAATATATAAAAGAAAATCAAAAGGCAAGTTTAGACTCTATAAATGATTACTGCTCTCTTGGATTCTCTGTTTTAAACTCTACCCTTATGACTTTGGAATTAAAAGGATTTATTAAAGCATTACCAGGTAAGATTTACGAAATTTTATCCTAAGAAATAAAAAAATAAATCAAAGAAATAATTTTTTAAAACAAAGAAAAAAAATAATGACTCAAAGAAATAATTTAACCAATTCAGAACTTGTTTTAGCCCCTGATAAATCTATGTATCACATACGCCTAAAACCCGAAATGATTGCAGATAATATTATTTTGGTTGGCGACCCTGCAAGAGTTGATTTAGTATCCTCGTTTTTTGATACGAAGAAATATGAAACTCAAAACAGAGAAATACACTCTTGTACAGGAGAATACAAAGGCAAACCAATAACCGCAATTTCTACGGGAATGGGTGTAGATAATATAGACATAGTTGTAACGGAGTTAGATGCGTGTGTGAATATTGATTTAAATACTCGAGAAGTTTTATCAAACAAACGTCAACTTAATTTAGTAAGATTAGGAACTTGTGGTTGCTTTCACAAAGAAATAGGAGTAAACCAATATATCGCCTCAAAGTATGCCATAGGTATAGATGGCATTATGTATTTTTATAAAAACAATGATGAGGTTTTAATAAAGACACTATCAGATAGCTTTGTAGAATATATGAATTGGTCAAAAGATTTACCAAAGCCTTATGGAGTTGAGAGTAGCGAAAACTTAATAGAAAAAATTGCCTTTGATATGCACAAAGCAATTACGATAACAGCTCCTGGTTTTTATGGACCACAAGGAAGGAAAATAAGACTTAACTTAGCCGATTCAACAATTAACTCAAAAATAGGAGGATTTACCTTTAATAAAACAAAGGCTGCAAACTATGAAATGGAAACATCTTCCCTTTATGCTTTAGGTAAAAATCTTGGACACAATGTATTGACAATTTGTAATGTGATTGCAAATCGCGAAACAGGCGAATTTGCAGAAGATTATCACCATTCCATGAAAAAATTGATAGAATTAGTATTAGAAAGAATATGAGATATTTAAACCTATTTTTACTTACAATTTTGTTTACCCTTACTTCTTGCAAAAAAACAGAGACTTACATTGATGCAGAAATAATGGCATCAATTATTATTGACTCTAAAAAAGCAGAAGTCTTAGTCCAATCCGCATATAGTGAAGATGCAAATAAAGAAAACATACTAAAACAATTCAATAGCGATATTTTAGAGAAATACAACATTACAACTCAGGAATATAATAAAAGTTTGGAGTACTATATGAATAATCCAAAACAAATGAGTGAACTCGTAGATTGTTTAAAACAAAAAAATGCAAAATTAAATGTTGATTAAAGTTTATGGCTCTGCAATTTCAGGAATTGTTGCAACAACAATAACAATTGAAGTAAACGTTGATAAAGGCATTAACTTTCTTTTAGTGGGTCTTCCTGACAATGCGGTGAAGGAAAGTCAGCAACGAATAGCCTCGGCTTTGAATTACTATGGCTATAAAATACCTGGTAAAAAGATTGTAATAAATATGGCTCCTGCCGATTTGAAAAAAGAGGGTTCAGCTTACGATTTACCTTTGGCAATAGGCATTCTTGGAGCCTCAGAGCAGATTTGTTGCGATAAACTTGCAGATTATATCATTATGGGAGAACTTTCTCTTGATGGTTCTTTAAATAAAATAAAAGGAGCTTTACCTATTGCTTTGGAAGCTAAGAAACAAGGATTTAAAGGAATAATTTTACCAAAGTGTAATGCGAAAGAAGCAGCTATTGTAAAGGGATTAGAAGTTTTTGGAGCAGATACTATTTTAGATGTAATCAATTTTTTTGATGGACAAAACTCTTTGGAACATACTTTCTTGGATATTCAAGAGGAATTTGCGAAAAGTTTAGATAATTATGAGTTTGATTTCATTGATGTTAAAGGTCAAGAAAGCGTAAAAAGGGCAATGGAAGTTGCCGCAGCAGGTTCTCACAATATTCTTATGGTTGGCTCTCCTGGTAGTGGAAAAACAATGCTTGCTAAAAGATTACCATCAATTCTTCCGCCATTAACAATAGAAGAAGCATTGGAAACAACTAAAATACATTCAGTTGCAGGTAGAATGAGTAGTTTTCAATCCATTGTTTCTGTACGTCCATTTAGAAATCCACATCATACGATTAGCGATACTGCACTTGTAGGAGGTGGATCTTATCCTCAGCCTGGTGAAATTTCGCTTGCTCACAATGGAGTGTTGTTTCTAGACGAATTACCTGAGTTTAAGAGAAATGTATTAGAGGTGTTGCGTCAGCCAATGGAAGAAAGAAAAATTACAATTGCACGAACAAAACAAACAAGCGAATATCCAGCAAGTTTTATGTTAGTTGCAGCAATGAATCCTTGTCCTTGCGGATATTATAATCACCCTACGCAAGCTTGTACTTGTGGATTAGGTGCTGTAAACAAGTATCTTAACAAAGTTTCTGGTCCTTTATTGGATAGAATCGATATTCAGTTAGAAGTAGTGCCTGTTCCATTTAAAGAACTCTCTACATTAAAAGAAGGAGAGTCAAGTGAAGTTATAAGAAAACGTGTTATTGAAGCAAGAAAGATTCAACAAGAAAGATTTAAAGATTATCCTGACATACATTGTAATGCGCAAATGAATACTGCTTTAATGAAAAAGTTTTGTAAAATACAGCCTTCAGGAATGGAACTTTTGCGAAATGTTATGGAACGTTTAGGGCTTTCTGCTCGTGCTTACGATAGAATTTTGAAAGTTGCACGTACTATTGCAGATCTTGAAAAATGCGAAAATATTCAAGACGCTCATTTAGCAGAAGCTATAACTTACAGAAACTTAGATAGAGAAAGTTGGGGTAGGTAAAAAAGCTATTTTATTATGAAAAAGATTGTAGCAGTTATTGTTTTATTATTTGTTTCCAATTCTTTGATTTTTTCAGCAAATCAAGTACAAACTAACTTGGATTCAGCGAGTTATATTATTAAAGCAACAACTGCTCTTATCAATCTTGATATTACTGAAAACCAGTCAATAAGAGTTTTCAAAGATACTTTGTTATTTGAAGAAGATTTCAATGATTTTTCACGGCAAGGTCAAATAGGATTAGCCACTACCATAGGAGGAAATGCAGGATTGACAATTTTACCAAGTTCAATGACTCAATCTCCAAATTGTAAAGCAAGAAAATTAAAATTAAGTCAAGATAATGCTTGCAATATTCAATATATAGATTCGAAATTTAGGACGCCAAGACTCTCAATACCAGAAAATTCTCAACTATCATTTCGTGTGAAAAACGGAAGCTCTAATTCTCAACTTATAGTTAGCGATACTATTTTCTATTTAAAGAAAAACATAGATAGTGTTAAAGTATTCAACTTGTCAGCGTGCTCTTTTATTGAATTTGGCAAACAAAATGCAGACGGAAGTTCTTTGTTGATTGATGATATTAAAGTTTTATCTCCACGAGAAATGATAAGTTATAATTTAGATAGCAATATCCTTAGTTTCCAAGAACTTATGCCTGAAACAAAATATTATATTGAAATTGTGAATCAAGATTTATCTGTTGCTAATACTTATTATTTTATTACTGAAAAACAGATTGATAATTTTTTTCCTCAGGTATTAAATACTGATAGTGTACTTCTATCGTGGATAAACAATGATAATAATACAATTTTCTTATTTTCAGTAGATTCCCTCTCAAATATGGCTGATGATTTGTTGATCTCAAAGGTTGCAACTACTTCTTCTGTTAATGTTGTTGAGATATTTAACCCTACAGAGAGAGATATATGTTTGCAAGATTATGAATTTGTTGCATATCAGCATAATTCTATTATTTCTTCAAATCCTTTGAGGTATATATTCTTTGAAAAAGATAGTGTAAAAAGCAATTCGTGTATTCTAATTGCCTTAAATTCAAATATTTCTCCTTGTGATACCAATTTAATTGTATATCCTATTCAATCAAACTCTGCTTTCTCTGGGGGAAATGATTCTTATTTACTTTTGAAAAAATATTCTGATAATATATATGATACAATAGATTTGTTTGGACGAGTAAAAATTTCTAATTCTGAAGCGGAACCACTTTCTTTTGCAAATTCTATTTTAATTAGGCAAAGTCATATAAAAAAAGGTGTAAAACATAATCCTATAAATGTAGATAGTGTTTATTCTCAGTGGGATATTAGTGAGTTTAATCTTGAAACTCTTAATTCAATACTTGGTAGTCAGACAATAGATCCAACAATGGAGATACATAATATCAGTAATTTATCTTTGAGTGTTGAGCAAGATTCTATTTATCTAAATAATGTTGATTTTGATGGAGTGTATCGTTGTCAAATAAAGGATAATGAAGATGTTATTGCTACAACAACTTTTAGAATGGGTAAGAAGATAAATGCTGTATGTACAGGGGATTGGAATGATTCAACGATTTGGGATAATGGAGCATTGCCAAGCGCTTTGGATAGAGTTGTTTTACCTTATGGAATAAAGGTAAATATTCCTCAAAATACAACTGCTCAATGTGCAGAGTTGGTTATAAATTCAGATTATTCTACTTGCGATAATGTCAATAAAGCAGAAATTAAAAATCATGGTAGTTTATTGGTAAACAAGTGTGTTGTAAAACCATATTTTTCAGCATTTTCTCATCAAGAAAATAATTTGATGTTTGTTGGTTTACCAATAAATATTTTAAATAAAGATTGCGAAGAGATATTTAATGATTTTAGCATTGAAGAAGGAGAAAATTTGTATTATTTAAAAGAGGATTATTCTCCAATGAGTTCTGAGTGGATTGCTTACAATGAAAATCTTGAAGATTCTAATTTTTTCAAACAAAACTTTGGTTATCTACTTTCATATTCTCAAAATAAGGAATTGGAATGGGAAGGAGATTTGTTTTTTGATGAGGAATTAGAATTATTAAATAATGCGTCTTATAGCGAACAGGAAGGAAATGGTTATCATCTTTGTGCGAATCCGTATCCTTTTTCGGTGAATTACAATAATTTTACTAAGAATAATATTGTTGGAATGTGGTTGCTTAAACCTGAAACAGGTCAGTTTATACCGTATAATCCTAATGAATCTTCTTTGTTTATTATTCCGCCTTTTACGGGTTTTATGACAAAGGTTGGATCTAATGAAAATTTATTAAAAATTCATAAGCAAGCGTTGCAAAATCAAGAAAATGTTATTTCAAATATAAATAAGCTTCATTTAAATTTTACGTATGAGTATGGGGAAGATGATTTGAAGATTTATTTTAGGGAAAATGTTTCTGAAAGTATTGATGCGTATGATGTTTATAAGCTTTTTAGTTTCTCAAAGGCTCCTGACATATATTCTAATTATGCCCAAAAAGATTTGTCTATTGTTTCTCTTCCTTTATGGCAGGATTCTATTGTTTTACCTATAACATGTAATACTAAAAACTTATCTAATTATGAGTTAAAGATGAAAACTCTTCCTCAAAATGTTATAAGAGCAGAATTGTATGATAATAATTATGAATTTTTGATAGATTTTGTTCAAGATAGCTCTTATATATTTCAGCCAATGTCAAGCAATGAGGAAAAGCATTTTGTTTTGAAATTGTATTCTTTTGATTTAGATTTATTACGAGTAGATGATATGGATAATTTTAAAATTATTCAAAATGGAAATATTGTAAAAGTAATATCAAATGATGAAATAGAAAATATTTTTTTATATGATATGAAAGGGGTAATGATTTCAAAATCAAAAACTAATGATATAAAAATTCCTAAGGTTGGATCATATTTACTTAGATTTGAAATTAACAAAGAAATTTATTCACGTAAGATTATTTATTTAAAATAAAGATAAAATTTTCTCAAGAAACAGTCTTTTTTGTATTTTTGTAGTTTGATAAAATAGACAATAATAGAAATGGAAAGAAAAGTAAGAGTTAGATTTGCCCCTTCTCCAACAGGGCCATTGCATATTGGTGGAGTCAGAACGGCTTTGTATAATTATTTATTTGCAAAACAAAATGGCGGAGATTTTATTTTAAGAATAGAAGACACCGATCAAACAAGATTTGTTGAAGGAGCAGAGGATTATATAGTGGAATCATTCAAATGGTTAGGATTAAAATTTGATGAAGGAGTAGGAATAGGAGGAGAATATGGTCCTTACAAACAGTCCGATAGGAAAGAATTATATAAAAAGTATGCATTGGAACTTGTAGAAAAAGGTTGGGCATACTATGCTTTTGATACTCCAGAAGAATTAGATGTTTTAAGAAAACAATATGAAAGTGAAAAGAAAAACTTTCAATATGACTGTAATACAAGAAAAGGATTAAGAAACTCTTTGTCTCTTTCAAAAGAGGAAGTAGAAGATTTATTAAATCAAGGAGTAGCATACGTTATAAGATTTAAGTTCCCAGAGAATGAAGATATTCATCTTGACGACTTAATAAGAGGATATGTTAAAATGAATTCTTCTTTATTAGACGATAAGGTGTTATATAAATCTGACGGAATGCCAACTTATCACTTGGCTAACATAGTTGATGATCATTTAATGTGTATTTCTCACGTTATTAGAGGTGAAGAATGGTTGCCTTCTTGCCCTTTGCATGTTATGTTATATAAAGCGTTTGGTTGGGAAGATACTATGCCTCAATTTGCTCATTTACCATTGTTATTAAAACCAGATGGTAATGGAAAATTATCAAAAAGAGATGGTGATAGATTAGGTTTCCCTGTATTTCCTTTACAATGGACTGACCCAAAATCAAAAGAAATTTCATCAGGATATAGAGAAAGTGGATATTTACCGGAAGCTGTTATCAATATGTTAGCTTTATT
This sequence comes from uncultured Bacteroidales bacterium, assembly GCA_937881815.1. Taxonomy (GTDB): domain Bacteria; phylum Bacteroidota; class Bacteroidia; order Bacteroidales; family P3; genus Onthomorpha. The sequence goes on along the minus strand of CALGEC010000047.1, from coordinate 139,958 downwards.
AGGTTGGAATTCAGGAACTGAGCAAGAAATATTTTCATTGAATGAATTAGTTGAAATATTCTCTATAGATAGAATTTCTAAACACGGAGCTAAATTCGACTTAGAAAAAGCTAAATGGTTTAATCATCAATATTTACAAAAAGTAGATGATGAAGTGTTGGCTCAAGAGTTTATAAAAGACTTAAAAGAAAGAAATATAGATGCTTCTTTGGATAAGGTAAAAAGTATTGTTGGTTTGGTTAAAGAAAGATGTAATTTCGTAAAAGATATTTGGGATAATAGCGATTATTTCTTTGTAGCTCCTGATTCTTATGCTGAAAAAGCTTTAAAGAAACGTTGGAAAGAAGGAACAAGTGAAAGACTATGTATTATAGCTGAAAGAATGAGTGAAATAGACGATAATTCTTCTTGGGCTGATAATGCAGAAGAGTTCTTGATGAAATATATATCAGAAAACGAATTGAATATGGGACAAATTATGAATTCAATTCGCTTGGCTGTGGTTGGAGACACTAAAGGTGTTAACATGGTAGATATAATGAAAATTTTGGGTAAACAAGAAATTATATCTAGAATAAAGATAGCTGCAGAAAAGATAAACCTATAGTGAAAATAAGAACTATCAACATAATAGGAAGTGGCAATGTCGCTTTTCATTATCACAAAATAATGAAAGAGAAGGGATATGATGTTAAAATAATTTCTTCTCGTAAAGATTTTGTTTTGAATGATGTGGAAAGCGATGTTGTTATAATTGCTGTAAAAGATGATGCAATAAAAGAGGTTTTAAATAAATTGCCAAAAGTTGATGGCTTGTTGTTGCATACATCAGGATTTACTAAAACAGAAATTTTATCTGAAAAGGCAGTTAATTATGGATGTCTTTATCCTTTGCAGTCATTGAATAAGAAAAAGGATATAAATTTCTCAAAAGTTCCTTTGTGTTATTATGTAAATAATGAAGAATATTTGGAAAGTTTAAAAGGGTTCGCTGAAAGTCTTTCGAAATTAACTCGTTTTGTCTCTGACGAACAAAGACAATATCTTCATATTGCAGCTGTATTTGCAAATAATTTCACAAATCATCTATTCGGTATTTCAAAAGAAATTTTGGATAGAAATAATATTCCTTTTGAAATGCTATTTCCGATTATTGATAGAACGATAGAAAATATAAAAACTTCTGATGATATATTTTCTTTGCAAACAGGTCCAGCAATAAGAGAAGATTTCAATATAATGAATCTTCATATTAATAAATTATCTTCAAGTGAGGGTGAATTGTATTCAGCAATGAGCAAAAGTATTCTTGATTATCATAAGGATTAATTATGAAAAAGATAGTAGTTTTAACAGGAGCAGGAATAAGTCAAGAAAGTGGCATCAAAACGTTTCGAGATAGCGATGGTTTATGGGAAAATCATAGAGTTGAAGATGTCGCAACTTTTAATGCATGGAGAAGAAATCCTGATTTAGTTAGAAGTTTCTATAATCAAAGACGAAGAGAATTATATAATGTAGAGCCTAATGAAGGACATAAACAGTTATTGCGATTAGAAAAAGATTTTGATTTACAGATAATAACTCAAAATGTAGATGATTTACATGAAAGAGCTGGTTGTAAAAATGTTCTTCATTTACATGGGGAATTAAAGAAAGTTTGTAGCGAAATAGATTCTAATGATGTAAGATTGCTTGATGGTTGGGAGCTTACTGAAGATATGAAGGATAATTATGGAAAACCGTTAAGGCCATATATAGTTTGGTTTGGGGAATCCGTTCCTAATATAGAGCCTGCTATATCATTATGTGAACAAGCTGACATAATGATAATAATAGGAACAAGTCTTAATGTTTATCCTGCAGCAGGACTTTTACACTATACAAAAAAGAATTGTAAGAAATATCTTATTGACCCAAATAATGTTAATATCACAGATAAGAATATTGTTTTTGTGAAACAAAAAGCAGGTATTGGAGTAAAACAAGTAGTAGATGAAATATTAGATACTTATTTATGAAGAAAGCATATATAGAAACCTATGGTTGTCAAATGAATCAAGCTGATAGCGAAGTAGTAGCAGCTATATTGAAAAGCGATAATTATGAAATGACTACTGATATTGCTGAAGCTGATTTGATATTGGTTAATACTTGTTCTATAAGAGAAAATGCAGAACAAAGAGTAAAAAAACGTTTAACAGAGTTTGACTATCTTAAAAAGAAGAAAAGTTGGCTTAGAGTTGGCGTTTTGGGTTGTATGGCAGAACGATTACAAAATCAATTAATTGAAGAGAATAGAGTTGATATAGTTGTTGGGCCAGATTCTTATAGAGATGTACCTACATTGTTGAAGAATGTAGAGAAAAATAAACAATCGTATATATCTGCAATACTTTCAGAAGAAGAAACTTATGCAGATATTACTCCTGTAAAATTAGAAACAAATGGTGTAACAGCTTTTATCTCTATAATGAGAGGTTGTGAAAATTTCTGTTCTTATTGTGTAGTGCCTTACACAAGAGGAAGAGAACGTAGTAGGGATCCACAAACTATTATTGCAGAAGCACAAGATTTATTTAATAAAGGATATAGAGAAGTTACTCTTTTAGGACAGAATGTAAATTCTTATATTTGGAATAAAGGGCAAGAAGATGAAATAAATTTTGCTAAATTAATGGCTTTGGTTGCTCAAGTAAGTCCTTTATTAAGAATAAGATTTTCAACTTCACATCCTAAAGATATTTCACAAGAACTTTTAGACACTATTGCTAAATATGATAACATTTGTAAGTTTATTCATCTTCCTTTACAATCAGGTAGTACTAGGATGTTAAAGCTAATGAATAGAAAGTATACAAGGGAGGATTATATGAATAAAATCACTGCTATAAAGAATACTATAAAGGATTGTGGTATTTCAACAGATATTATAGCAGGATTTTGTACAGAAACAATAGAAGATCACCAAGACACATTGGATATGATGCGTTGGGTTGGTTACGATTCTGCCTTTATGTTCAATTATTCTCAACGTTCTAATACTTTGGCCGCAAAAAAATATGCAGATGATATTGCTTATGAAGAAAAGACACGAAGATTAGAAGAAATAATTGACTTACAACGAAAATTATCTCTTGAAAGTAATCAAAAAGATATTGGAAAAATTTTTGAGGTATTAATAGAGGGCGAAAGTAAGCGAAGTAAAGAACAATTATTTGGAAGAAATTCTCAAAATAAAGTAATAATTTTTGATAAGAAAGATTTTAAAATAGGAGATTATGTAAAAGTAAAAGTTACTTCGTGCACTTCTGCTACTTTATTTGGAGAGAGTTTGTAATTAAAAGATAGCCTCATGAAAAAGAAAAGATGCTTATTAATATTAAGTTTTATTGTTATAGTATTGACTTCATGTACTTCACAGAAGAATTTAATTTATCTCCAATCATCAGAATTACAAGATATTTATAAACATAATTACGAGGGAGAAAATCCAAATTTCGCTCCTAGTTATTATTTGGCGAAAGAAGATATGTTGTATATAGATATTATTACTCATAATGAAGAAACAACAAGAATGTTCTCTTCAAAAGAGAGTAGATATACTCAAAGTGATAACACTATATATTTAAATAGTTATGTCATAGATAAAAATGGTGAAATAAATTTGCCAGTTGTTGGTAAGGTAATGATAGAAGGATTGACGGTAGAACAAGCTCAAAGTGCGATCCAAGAAAAAGTAGATAAATATGTTCAAGGTGCAGTTGTGAGTTGCAAGATGGTAAATTACAAAATATCAATACTTGGCGAAGTAAATAGACCAGGTACATATACTTTTTATCAGCCTTGTGTGAGTTTATTTGAGCTGTTAGCGGCTGCAGGAGATTTGACATATTATGGAAATAGAGAAAAAATTAAAATAGTAAGAAAAACAATATCAGAAGATGTTATTTATACTATAGATTTAAGAAATGTAGAAATATTGCAAGATAAAAATATGTATTTGCAACCGGGAGATGTAGTATATGTAGAACCGAATAAAAATACGAAAGCCTTATCTACTTTAAATATTCCATTGACTACTATATCCAATTCATTAGTTGTATTAACTTCTGTTATTTCAATATTTTCATGGATATTGTCATTAAATAGTAAATAAAAATGAATGAAGAAAAACAATGGAGAGAAGAAGATAGTAATTCCATTAATGTAATGGAATTACTATATAAAATGTTAGAAAAGTGGCATTTGTTTGCAATAGCAATTGTTGTCGCGGTAATTGTATGTATATTTATAACAAAATATTCTACTCCCTTATATGAAGCTAAAACAACTTTACTGATAAAAAGCAACAATAATATGATGTCTAATTTATCAGGTAATTTTGGCTTTAACTTTTATAATCAAGATATTGTTAATTTTCAAAATGAAATAGGTACCATACAATCTGTTTCAATGGTAAAAAGAACTATAAAATCACTTGATTTATATGTTGATTATTTCAAGAAAAGCAGTTTTAAATATGAAGATATCTACAAAGAATCTCCATTTGAAATAGTCTTAGATTATTATAATACACAGCCTACAGGAATACCTATTGATATAGAGCTAATAGATAAGAATAAATGTCTTGTTGCTTATGAAGAGCAGAAAAATGTTCCGGTCTATGACTACATACAAGATAAGGTATTGTCAGAATTTAGGGATATTGCACCTTCTCGAACAATTATTAGATATGGGCAATGGTATATTAAAGATGGTATGAAGTTTAAAATACTTTTGAAGGATCCAAATAATTGGGAAGATAAACTTGCAAATATTAAATATAGATTTAAGATCAATGATATGGATGCATTAGCTAATGCATTTAATTCTACAGAAATAGAATTAATAAATAAAGAATCATCTATTATATCTATTAAATTTAAAAATCCAAATAAGAATAAAGCAACAGATTTTGTCAACAAATTATGTGAGGTTTATATTGATATGACATTTGAAGAGAAAAATCACTTAAATGTTGCAACAATAGACTTTGTCAATTCTCAAATAGATGCTATTACAGACTCTTTAACATTAGCAGAAGCGCGTAAGGAAGCTTTTCAACAAAATAACAATACATTTAATCTTACAAATGATGTAGAATATTTATTTGAAAAAGCTAATGAGTTTGAAACAAAAAGAGCTGAAGAAACTACAAAAAAAGCTTATTATGATTATTTAACAAATTATATAAATCAAACAGATTTAAACGATGGACTTGTTGCTCCTTCTACAATGGGAGTAGATGACCCTTTACTAAGTAAGTTAGTAGTATCTTTAACAGATTTAATCCTTGAAAAACAAAGACTATCAACAAATCTCACTCCTCAATCTCCTAAAATGAAAGAACTGCTAGGACAAATGGAAACACTTAGGAATCAAATAAAAGAAAGTTTGAAAAATATACAAGAGGTATCGCAAATCAATGAAAACGAACTTAATAGACAACAACATGCTCTTCAATTAGAGATCGATCAGTTGCCAACTACTCATAGAAATATGATAAATATAGAGCGTCAATTTAAATATAATGACGAAATATATAATTTCCTTTATACTAAGAGGGCTGAAGCAGAAATTGCAAAGAATGCAGCATTACCCGATCATAAAGTAATAGACAAAGCTCGCTTTGCAACACAAGTGTATCCTAAAACAGCAACTAACTTTCTTTTAGCTTTAATAATAGGTATAGCTATTCCTGTAGCATATATTTCATTAAGATATTTCACGAAGAATACTATTGATAGTAAAGATGATCTTGAAAAATTATCTTCTTCACCAATTGTGGGATTTATACCAAACTTTCCTGCAGATTCTAATAGATTAGTAGTATTTGACAAACCAAGAAGTCAAATTTCCGAGACTTTTCGTTCATTAAGAACCAATATAAAATATATATTAGGAAACGAAGAAACGAATGAAGGTAAAGTAATACTTATTACATCTTCATTACCAAACGAGGGGAAAAGTTTAATAAGTGTTAATTTAGCATCTATATTTGCTATTTCTGGTAAAAAAACGCTTCTAATAGGGTATGATTTAAGAAAACCTTCTCTTCATAAAATTTTTGGATTAAATGCTACACATGGATTAACATCATATATGGTAGGACGCTATGAATTAGATGATGTTTTGCAAGCAACAGAGTTTAATAATTTTGACGTATTAGTAGCAGGACCTGTTCCGCCAAACCCATCTGAGTTGATAGATTCTGATAAAAATAGAGCGTTGATAAAAGAACTAAGAAAGCGTTACGATTATATCATATTAGACACTCCTCCAGTTAACCTTATTGCTGATGCACAATGTTTGGCAAAAGAAAGCGATATTAATTTATTTGTAGTAAGGTCCGAGCAAACGAATAAAGCCGCATTCAAAATATCACTTGCAGAATTGATAGATAGAAATGATGTAAAAGTTCATTTTGTTTTCAATGACATTAAAAAAGTAGCACAAAAGTACGGATATGGAGCAAGATACGATAAAGGGTATTATGGATATGGCTACGGATATGGTTATTTTGACAATGAACAAATAGAAAAGTAATGTTTAAACTTTATGAAACATTATAACATACCTGTCTTTATACCAGAATTAGCTTGTCCAAACAGATGTATATATTGTAATCAACGACATATATCCGGACAACTACAAGCTGTAAAACCAGAAGAAATAGAACAAATTATAGAACAACACCTATCTACATTTATTCGCCCATCTTATGTAGAACTTGCTTTCTTTGGAGGGAGTTTTACAGGGATTGACGAAAAAGATATGATAACATATCTCAAAATAGTTCAACCCTATATTGAAAAAGGAGAAATAAAGAGCATAAGAATTTCCACTCGTCCCGATTACATAAATGAAAAAATTTTAGATATATTAAAACAATACAACGTTCGTGACATAGAATTAGGGGCACAATCCTTAAACGAAGAAGTATTAGCCTTTGCAAAGCGTGGTCACACCGTAAAAGATGTAGAAAATGCATCACGCCTTATAAAAGACTATGGATTTTCGCTTGGACTTCAAATGATGATTGGTTTACCCTTAGATTCAGTTGAAAGATCCAAAGAAACAGCGAAAAAAATCTTAGAATTAGGGGCGGAAAGCACTAGAATATATCCTACGCTTGTAATAAACAACACCGATTTAGCAGATTTATATCGAGCAGGTCAATACAAAGCACTCTCACTTGAAGAAGCAGTTGAATGGACGGCGGAGATATACAAGATATTTTCACAAACAGACATAACAATTTTACGAGTAGGTCTGCACCCTTCAGAAGCGCTAATAAAAGGAGAACAATTATTAGCAGGCCCTTTTCATGTATCTTTCAAAGAACTTGTATTGACAAAACTTTGGCAAGAAAAATTAGAAAAAATACCTGCTGATACAAAAATAATCTCAGTTAATCCGAGAGAAATCAATTATGCAATAGGATATAATGGAGTAAACAGAAAGATTTTGCAAGAAAAATCCCCCTTTTTAAAATTTATTTCAGATTCAAACGTTCAAATAGGGACGTTTATAGCTCAAAATTAAGAATATTTTGCTGTTTGAAATAAAATGTCTAACTTTGCAGACAATAATAAGTTGGCAAGCAACAAGAAATATATAAACAAATAAAAAATAATAGAATATGGAATTACCTTTTGCAGAATCGTGGAAGATTAAAATGGTAGAACCAATTAGAAAATCTACACGAGAAGAACGTGAACAATGGCTTAAAGAAGCAAAGAACAATGTTTTCATGCTTAAATCAGAACACGTATACATAGATTGTATTACAGACTCTGGTACAGGCTCAATGTCAGATCGTCAATGGGCAGCAATGATGATGGGAGATGAATCATACGCAGGAGCAAGTAGCTTCTTCCGTTTGAAAGATACTATCACTGCAATCACAGGATTTGAATATGTTATACCAACACACCAAGGACGTGCAGCAGAAAACGTATTATTTTCTCACTTAGTAAAACAAGGAGATATTATACCAGGCAACTCTCACTTCGATACAACAAAAGGACACATTGAAAGCCGTAAAGCAACTGCATTAGATTGCACAATAGATGAAGCAAAAAACACACAATTAGAAATACCTTTTAAAGGAAATGTAGATCCAAAGAAATTGGAAAAAGCGTTAGCAGAAAATGCAGATAAAATCCCTTTCATTATAGTTACAGTAACAAACAACACAGCAGGGGGACAACCAGTTTCAATGCAAAATCTTCGTGAAGTAAGAGAAGTTGCAAACAAATATAACAAACCAGTTATACTTGACTCAGCACGTTTTGCAGAAAACGCATACTTTATCAAAACACGTGAAGAAGGATACGCAAACAAAACAATAAAAGAAATTGCAAAAGAAATGTTCTCATACGCAGACGGTATGACAATGTCAGCAAAGAAAGACGGTATCGTTAACATGGGAGGATTCATTGCAACACGTAAAAAAGAATGGTACGAAGGAGCTAAATTATTCTGTATACCTTTTGAAGGATTCCTTACATACGGAGGTATGAACGGAAGAGATATGGATGCTTTAGCAGTAGGATTAGACGAAAACACAGAATTTGACAACCTTGACACACGTATCCGTCAAGTACAATACTTAGCAGCAAAATTAGACGAATATGGAATACCTTACCAACGCCCTGTTGGAGGACACGCAATCTTCGTAGATGCTGATAAAATCCTTACAAACGTACCAAAAGAAGAGTTCCCTGCTCAAACATTGACTTGTGAACTTTACTTAGAAGCAGGTATCCGTGGTTGCGAAATAGGATATATCTTAGCAGATAGAGACCCTGTTACAAGAGAAAACCGTTTCGGTGGATTAGACTTCGTTCGTTTATGTATCCCTAGAAGAGTTTACACAAACAATCACATGGACGTTATAGCAGCTGCTTTAAAGAACGTTTACGATAGAAGAAACGAAATAACAAGAGGAGTAAAAATCACTTGGGAAGCAGAATTGATGCGTCACTTTACTGTACAATTAGAAAGATTGTAAAAAATAAATAACAATAAAACCAAAAACGTCCCTTTTTAAATTAAGAAGGGGCGTTTTTTTGTTTCTAAACATAAAAGTTTTATTTTTGTAGAAAAAAAATAAAACAATGAATAAAAAGACACTTTACCTAATAGATGCAATGGCTGTAATATATAGAGCCTTTTATGCATTAAATAAAAACCCACGAATCACTACAAAAGGACTTAATGTCTCAGCAATTTTAGGATTTTGCAACACATTATTAGACATAATAAAACAATATAATCCCTCACATCTTGGAATAGCCTTTGACTTGCAAGGACCAACCTTCCGACACGTTCAGTTTGAACAATACAAAGCAAATCGTCAAGCAATGCCTGAGGAAATAAGAGAATCCATACCATATATAAAAAACATAATTCAAGCAATGAACATACCCCTTCTTTGTAAAGAAGGCTATGAAGCAGATGACGTAATAGGCACTCTTGCAAAAAAAGCAGTAAACAAAGGCTATGAAGTTTTTATGGTAACGCCCGACAAAGACTATGCGCAATTAGTAGAAGAAAATATTAAAATGCTAAAACTTGGAAGAGGCGCAAATCCAAACGAAATATGGGGAGTAGAAGAAGTATTACAACGCTTTGAAATAACAACTCCCTCACAAGTAATAGACATATTAGGACTTTGGGGCGATAGTTCTGACAATATTCCAGGAGTTCCATCAATAGGAGAAAAAAAAGCAAAAGCTCTAATTCAACAATTTTCAAGTATAGAAAACATATTAGAGAATAGCGACAAAATCGAAAGTAAGTCTATCCGTAAAGCAATAGAAGAAAACAAAGACCTTGCAATTCAAAGCAAACAATTAGCAACAATAATAACCAATGTGCCAATTGAACTAAACGAAGAAGAATTATCGCTCTCTCAACCAAATTTTGAAGCCTGCAATCAAATCTTTAACGAATTAGAATTTAATACATTTGCAAAAAGATTCAACACTCACTATCAAAACACCTACACTCCGCCAACAATAGACTTGTTTACCTCTCCTACCTCAGAGCCTACCCTTTTCAATCTTTCAACCTATCCAACCTATAAAGAGGTTCCACATACCTATACTACAATTAAAACCGTTGAAGCATTAAAAGACGTAGTAAACACCTTGCTTCAAGAACCTCTTATAGCCTTTGACACCGAAACAACAGGCTTAGAAATAGACTGTCAATTATTAGGAATTTCCTTAGTCAGTCAAACAAAAAAAGGATTCTTTGTTTTAATTCCACAAAACAAAGAATTAGAAAAACAATTCTTAGAAATAATTAAGCCACTCTTTGAAAGCGAAACAATAGAGAAAGTAGCACATAATATAAAGTTTGATAAAAACGTCCTACTCAATTACGGCATACAAGTAAAAGGCAAAACATTTGACACACTCTTAGCCCACTACCTCATAGATCCTGAATCGCGTCATAAATTAGATATTTTAAGTGAAAAATACTTAGAATACACAATGATAGACTTTGAAACAGTCTTTGGAAAAAACACAAAACCACCATTTTCAATAGACAAAATAAACCTTGAACTATTAACCGAATATGCCGTTGAAGATGCCGACATTACCTTCGCTTTAAAACCAATCTTAGAAGAAGAATTAAGAAAAAACAATCTATTAGAACTTTTCACCAATATAGAAATGCCACTTGTAGATGTTTTACTTTCAATGGAAAGACAAGGAGTAAAAATAGATACTAATCAATTATATAATTTTTCTCAATTACTACAAGAACAAAAACAAGAATTAGAACAACGAATATATCAATTAGCAGGCCGAGAATTTAATATCTCTTCTCCAAAACAATTAGGTACAATACTCTTTGATGAATTACAAATCTCAGCCGACAAAAAAATCAAAAAAACACAAACAAAACAATACTCAACCTCCGAAGACGTATTGCAAAAACTAATAAACCAACACGCAATCATACCACTTATATTAGAATATCGCTCCCTTACCAAACTAAAAAGCACCTACGTAGATGCACTTCCTGAGATAGTAAATAAAAAAACAGGCAAAATTCACACAAATTACAAACAAGCTACAACCTCAACCGGCAGATTAGCCTCAGAAAACCCTAATTTACAAAACATACCTATAAGAACAGAATTAGGAAAACAAATTCGTTCTTGTTTCATTCCGCAAGATGAAGAACACACTCTTTTAGCGGCCGATTACTCTCAAATAGAATTAAGGATAATAGCCTCACTTAGCAAAGACCCTGCTTTATGTCAAGCCTTTCAATCAGGAGAAGACATACACCTTTCCACCGCTTCACGAATCTATATGCAACCTCCACAAGACATAACCTCAGAAATGAGACGTAATGCAAAGAGTGTAAACTTCGGAATCATATACGGAATATCAGCATTCGGTCTATCAGAACAACTCCACATACCAAGAAAAGAAGCACAACAACTAATAGAACAATACTTCTGCTCATATCCACAAATAAAACAATACATTGCCACTTGCATTGAAACAGCCACAACAAGAGGATATGCAGAAAGCATTTGCGGACGAAGACGCTATTTACCCGATTTAAATTCCGCAAATGCAAATCTAAGAAACTTTGCACAACGCAATGCAGTCAATATGCCGATACAAGCAAGTAGTGCCGATATGATAAAAATAGCAATGATAAATATTCACAAAGAATTTGAAAAACAAAACTTGCAATCCAAAATGATACTACAAGTTCACGATGAATTAGTATTTGATGTCTATAAACCAGAACTTGAAACAGTTAAATCAATAGTAAAACAACAGATGCTTAACGCTTTACGATTGGAAGTGCCGATAGAGGTAAGCATAAATTACGGAGAAAATTGGCTAATAGCACACTAATAAAAACAAAGAATAATTTTGTGGAACACGATAAAAATACTATCTTCGCAGATTCAAATAAAAAAATAGAATAACAATTTAATAAGAATAAGAGATGAAGAAAAAATTATTGTCAATTCTTGCATTAGGAGCGATTTTATTAACCTCATGCGGAACAAAAGCAGAAAAACAAGAAACAACAGATTCAGCAATGCAAAAGAAAGTAGATGAATTTGCAATGGTTCAATTAACCACAGACGTCAATAAATTAAATGACAAAGAAAAACAACTAATCAATATCTTTTTTGATATAGCTGAAATTATGGACGAATTATTCTGGTTGCAATCATACGGAGATAAAGCCGATATGGAAAAAATCCAAGATCCAGCAACAAGAGATTTTGCATTAATTAATTACGGCCCTTGGGAAAGACTTGATGGCATGCGTCCATTTGTAAGCGGATACGGAGAAAAACCACTTGGAGCAAACTTCTATCCAAAAGATATGACAAAAGAAGAATACGATGCACTTGCAGATGAAAACAAAGGTAGCCTTTATACAGTAATTCGCAGAGACAAAGACGGGAAACTACAAGTTAAATGGTATAGAGAAGAATACAAACAACAAATAGACAAAGTTTGTGCTTTATTAGACAAAGCAATTCCTTTGGCAGAAGATGCAGGATTAAAGAAATACTTAGAAGAAAGAAAGAAAGCCTTCCAAACAGATGATTATTTCGCATCAGATATGGCTTGGATGGATATGAAAAGTAGTCATTTAGATTTCGTTGTAGGACCAATAGAAAACTATGAAGACCGTTTATTTGGAGCAAAAGCAGCATACGAAGCATTTATCTTAGTAAAAGATGAAGAAGAAAGTGCAAAACTTGCAAAATTCACAGCAATGCTTCCTCAACTTCAAAAAGAATTACCTTGTGATCCTAAATTCAAACAAGAAGTTCCAGGAACAGAATCAGATCTTAACGTATATGATGTAATATTCTATGCAGGAGATTGTAATTCTGGTAGTAAAACAATCGCAATCAATCTTCCAAATGACGAAAGAGTACAATTAGCAAAAGGAGCAAGACGTCTTCAATTAAAGAATGCAATGAAAGCAAAATTTGATAAGATACTTTACCCTATTGCAGAAAACATATTATCACAAGAACAATTAGCAAAAGTAAAATTTGACGCATTTTTCTACAACGTAACCTTCCATGAAGTTGCTCACGGCTTAGGAATCAAAAACACAATCAATGGAAAAGGTGGTGTAAGACAAGCTTTAGGAAATCAATACTCATCATGGGAAGAAGCAAAAGCAGATATCTTAGGATTATATATGGTTTGCTCATTGATAGACAAAGGAGAAATCACTTCAATCACAAAAGAAGATGCAGTAACCACATTTATAGCAGGAATTTTGCGTTCAGTACGTTTCGGAGCCGCTTCTGCACACGGAGTAGCCAATATGATGTGCTTCAATTACTTTGAAGACAACAAAGCATTCGCTAAAAACCAAGATGGAATCTATACAATAAACTATGCAAACGCATTTAACGCTATTAACTCTTGGGCAGCAAAAATCTTAGAAGTAGAAGGTACAGGAGACATTGAAGGAGCAAAAGCGTATTCTGAAAAGAATGGTCAAATACGTAAAAGTCTTCAAGAAACACTTGACCTAATAAATGGAAAGAGCATTCCAAAAGACATAAGATACGAACAAGGTAAAAAAGTATTAGGGCTATAAAAATGAATATAGCAGTATTAGGAAGTGGTAGTTGGGCGACTGCAATAGTTAAAATAGCAACCCAAAACCACGATAAAGTATATTGGTGGGTTAGAGAAACAGAAATAGTAGAGGGAGTACGTCAATATGGACGAAACCCTCTCTTTTTGCGTTCTTGTCAATTAGATACAAGTAAAATAGAGATTACAACAGACCTAAAAAAAGTTGTTTCCTCAACCGATACCATAGTTTTAGTAATTCCTTCTGCCTTTGTAGAAAAATCATTACAAGACTTATCCCCATCAGACTTTGAAAATAAAACCATAATCAGTGCAACAAAAGGAATTATTCCTTCAACCAATCAAATAGTTGCAGATTATCTTCAAACTCAATTTAAGGTTGAATTAGAGCAACAAGCCGTTCTCAGTGGTCCTTCTCACGCAGAAGAAATCGCACAAGACGGAATGACATATTTAACCATAGGAGCACATAGCCAATCTCTTGCACAACAACTTGCAAACAGATTTGCGTGCAGATTTGTCAAAACACGCACTTCTACCGATATAAGAGGAATTGAATATTCGGCAGTTTTGAAAAATATATATGCACTTACAGCCGGCATTTGCAAAGGAGCAGGCTATGGAGACAACTTTATATCAGTCTTAATATCCAATGCAGCACAAGAAATGCAAAGATTTTTAAATGTTGTGGCTAAAAACGAAATGCGAGATACTAATAACTTCGTTTATTTAGGTGATTTATTGGTAACAGCATACTCACAACATTCTCGCAATCGTACTTTCGGACAAATGATTGGGCAAGGCTACACAGTTAAGTCTGCACAATTAGAAATGTCAATGGTGGCCGAAGGATATTATGCAACAGATTGCATTCATAAAACAAATTCAGAATTAAATGTAAATATGCCAATAGCAGATTTTGCCTATAAAATACTCTATCAAGGCTCACCTTTAATTCAAGAATTACAACAATTAAGCGAAACTTTCAAATAAAGCAGTTTAAAAACTCTTTCAATTAAAAAAATAAAACAAAGAAATAATTTTTTAAAACAAAGAATTTAAAAATTATTTCTTTGTTTTATTTTACTATTTCTTTGCCTTTTTTGGGCAATACTTGATTTTTTTTTAAAATATTCTTGGTCAGTTTTTTTTATTGTATTATCTTTGCAAGGTTTTGTAATAAAGCAAATTGTATTTTGAGAAAAGGGAGAATCTATGCGCTATCTCGTTTCTCGTAAGGGTGTAATAAAAAATAGGTATTATGATAAAAAAACATTTATTATCTTTTTTAGCAATAGTAATGCTAAGTTTTAGTGCGTTTGCACAAACGCCAATTTCTACAAAAGCCCAATTTCTTGAAATGGAACCGGGTGGTAATTACATTCAAACTGCGAATATTGAGTTGGGGGACTTTGAAAAAAACACTGCAATTATTCCTACATTTTCTGGAGTATACGATGGTGGAGGTTATACAATAACTTACAATGCGACTTTTGAAGCGACTACTGCTAATGTTGCGTTAGGGTTATTTGGAACAGTAACAGGACAAATAAAAAATCTTAATATTGCGAATAGTTCTCTTACCGCTACGGGTAATACAACAGCGAATATTGGATTGTTATGCGGGTATTTAGATGGTCAAAATGCTAAGATAAGTGGTTGTAATGTGATTAATAGCGTAATAAATTCAACAAATTTTACAGTAGAAGCTTGGGCTAGAGTTGCAACAGGGCTATTGGTCGGGAAAATGAATAATTCAAGAATAGAATATTGCTCTGTTTCTGGAACAATTACTGCTTTTGGATACGCAGGTGGAATTGTGGGACAAGCTACAAGTGGAGATGTGTATGGATCTTCTTTCTCAGGAAGCGTCACATCTGAATATCAAGGAGGTTCTTTTAGTGATATTATTGGAGGTTTGATTAGCTCAGGAAGAGGATCTTATGCGGGCGGTATAATTGGTTTTGCAGATAATAATTCAAGCGTGAGTTCTTGTTATTCTAATGCAGATGTTACCGCTAATTTAACAGGACGATGGTCTGATAAAAGTGCGAGTGGGGTGGCTAATGGAAATGTGGACGGTGGGAGTCCTGCTATTAGTAATAGTTATGGAGAAGGTAGTGTGAATCCAGGTGGAGAAGAAAACCAAATTACTAATAGTTCTAGCTCAACAAACAATTACTCTGGACCTGCGTCTAATTGTGCGGGGAATCAAAATATAGTGAATCGACTTAATGCTGCAGTAAGTAATGATCCAAATATCCTTTTTGCATTGGACAATGATTGTAATGTTATTATGCTTATTGGAGATTTAAGTGGTGCTTGTGAAACTCCAACGGGGCTTACTATTGCAAAGAATAATGGAACGGTTACAATTACTATTGCAAGTCCAAACTCAAATCAAACATTTACAGAGAATAAATGGAATTATGTAATAAAAGGAGGAAATATGGCAGAAGGTGATAGTATATCAGGTACCACAAACACAAATACTATTACACGAAATTTAGAACCAAGTCCTAATCCTTATACAATTACTGTTTACACTGATTGTTCAACTTTAAAAAATGGTTTACTTTCTAAATCAGTTACTGAAGAATTTACTGTTGATTGTCCTTACCCAACAAATATTCAATTCAGCAATATAACATATAATTCATTTGTTGTAAGTTGGAATACTCCTGCTGATTGTCAGTTATTAGTAAATGGAGTTGTTTATAATGATTATGATGTAATAGGAACATCTAATCTTTCTCAAACAGTTACAGGTCTAAATGCTAATCAAAGTTATGAAGTTACTATAAGAG
The DNA here is from genome assembly GCA_937881815.1 of uncultured Bacteroidales bacterium. Classification (GTDB taxonomy): domain Bacteria; phylum Bacteroidota; class Bacteroidia; order Bacteroidales; family P3; genus Onthomorpha. Next base: position 123,484 of record CALGEC010000047.1, on the reverse strand, counting down.
TAAAGTGTGGTGAGGATTATGTCGGAGCAATTACTATGCCTGTAGGAACAGAACAAGAACCTTGTTATCCTGTTAATAATCTTTCTGTTTCAAATATCGGAATAAATACAGCAACTATATCTTGGGGTACACAAAGCCCTCTTCAAAATCTTCGTTATCAAATAATATTGCAAGGCGGTGCGTCAAAAGAACAAACAGCTCGCACAATCACATATACAAACCTAACTCCTAACACAACTTACACTGTAGAAGTTAGAGAACAATGTGGAGAAGGTTGGAGTGAAGCAAGAACAATTACTTTCACAACGGAGTCGGACCAATTTGAAACAGTTCAAACAGGACCTTTTAACATTGCATCAACTTGGCAGGGAGGCAGAGTGCCTTCGGGAGCCTTTGGACATATTAAAATAAACGAAGGACATACTGTTACAATCAATCACACTTTGATTTTAAAAAACAATTGTGAAATAGAAAACGATGGTATCTTAGTTATTTCAGGTGAATTGATAAATTTAACTGATAATAATGTTGGAGGAATTGTTGAGGTTTCTACACCAATTTTAGAAAATGGTAAATGGGCATTTATTGGAGCACCTTTTGAACCATATAAATTAGAAGCAATAAAACCAGTTCAAAGAGATGTTTCTGTGTCTTTATTTGATTATTCTACAAATTCTTGGAGTGAAAATTGGGAAACTTATCAAACACAAGTAGGAACAGGAGAAGGATATTTTGCTTGGCCTTTCTATGGAGGAACTATAACATACACAACTTACGGAGATCTTTATGTATGGGATGATAATTCTCAAACATCAGGTCATATTGGTTCGTATGATTATAGCAAAGAACCTGATTATTCTTTAAATAATGCAGATGAAATAACAATTACAAAGCCTGTTACTGGAAATAACTCTTCTGGCCGTTGGATTGCATTATCAAATCCTTATACTGCAAAATTAGATGTTGCGCAATTCTTATCAGATAACGCAGACAGAATACAAGGTAATCGCATCTACAAATTAACAAACAATACATCTGGTTATACTCAAACATATTCTAATCCAAGTGAATTAGCTATTACAGATGGTTTCTTCGTTAATTTGAAAAACGGATATAATTCAGTAGTTTTCAAAAAGACTCAATTAGTTAATTATCCAGATGCTCCTCAAAATGTATTAGAACTTCCAGAATACATAGAGATATCATTGGTTCAAAGAACAAAAAGAGCAAAAATTTTCTTTGCAAGAAATAAGAAAGCAGAACAATGTTATGATGATTATGATGCAAACAAACTTTTTGCATTATCAAATGTTGTTGAACATTATTTAGTAACAGATGGCATTGCATTAGAGAAAGAAGAGGTGAAAGATTTACCTTACACAGCTCAAATGAATGTTCGTAGTAATGATACAACAACAGTTGTTTTTAGAGCTGATAATATACCAGAAGAATATGTTGTATTCTTAATAGATAACGGTCAAGACATAAGACTTCATAATGGAACAGAATACACAACACAAATAGAAGAAGGTGAAAATGCAGGAAGATTCCAATTATTAGTTAAACAAAAACAAAAATTGGAAGAAATAAAGTCTAATGAGGTTACTATTACAAATCAAAATAGAGAAGTAACAATTAAGAGTGAAATACCAAATTTGAAAATAGAGGTTTATAATAATGTTGGTCAAAAAGTGTACGAAACAAGCTCTTATAATTTCGCTCTCAACGAAGTTCCTGCGGGAGTATATTTTGTGAAAGCATTTGTTAATAGAGTAGCAGAAACTGCCAAGATAGTAGTAGAATAGATTGATATTAAATAATAATTGCTTTTAAAAAAAAGACGAGATTATATTCTCGTCTTTTTTTATATCTTTGCTGAAAATAATCTTAATAAATGATGAAAAGAGTTTTTTTATTCTTTGTTTTAGCGATTTTATTCTTTGTTTCAAAATATTCTTTCGCAGAAAAAAATGAAAAACTAATAGTTTTTTGTTTTTCTATCGCAGACTCCTCTATTTTTTCTACTAATGAAAGAGTTGCAGATGTTGTTTTGAAGATAGGCAACAAAAAATTGTTTAATGAAACGGTTTTTGTTGGAGATAAATTAACTATTGGTAAAAGTTGCCATTATGATTCCCTTCTTAATATGCAGGTAAAATCTTATAGGGGTTTTGTTTGTGATATTAGAAATGGGAAAGAAAAACTAAAAACTACTTTTTCAAAAAGAGTTAAAGAAATAAATGATACTGTATTTATTGATTTAAAAATAGATAACAGCAATAGGTATCAATATCTTTATTATTCCTTAGATAACAAGACTAATAAGCCTTATCGTATTCCTGCTTTGGCTCAAACTTTTGATGGAACTTTGCTTGCGATTTGTGATCACAGACCTTGTTGGGCTGATATTGGATATGGGGAAGTTGATTTAAAGATTAGGACTTCAAAAGATTATAAAAATTGGAGTGAAGAAGAATTTATTGCTGATGGATTTGGAGGAGATAAAAATGTGTTTGAGTGTGGTTTTGGTGATGTTGCAATTGTGGCAGATAGAGAAAGTGATGAGGTTTTGATTATGTGTGTTGCAGGAAGGCAAGCATTCCCTTCTGCAACCAAAGAGAAACATAATTTTATGGCAAGAATAAGAAGTAAAGATGGAGGAAAATCTTGGGAAAAAGCAGAAGACGTTACTTCTATGTTTATGAATGTAAAAGGAGAGTATCAACCGATATTGCCAGAGGTTTATAGTATGTTTTTTGCCTCTGGAAGAATTGTTCAATCAAAGATTTTTAAAGCGAAAAACAGTAAATACTATCGTCTTTACGCTTCTTTATTAACAAATAGTGCTAATGGGCATGATAATTATGTTGTTTACTCTGATGATTTTGGTCAGTCGTGGAATCTTTTAGAAGGTATTTGTGTAAAAGGTGGCGATGAAGCAAAGGTAGAGGAGTTAAATGACGGCTCTATTGTTATTAGTAGTAGAAAATCTCATGGACGTTTTTTCAATATTTTTAGGTTTACAGACATTGAAACTGCAAAAGGTTATTGGCAAACAGCGATTTGTAGTAATGAGGTGAATGGAGGTATTTCTGTTGGGGCAAATTCTTGTAATGGAGAGTTGTTAAAGGTAAGGGTAATAAACAATCAAACTAATAAAGAATGCGATTTGCTTTTGCAGTCATTACCAACGGGAGATAATCGCAAAAATGTTACAATCTTTTTTAAAGAATTAGTAGATGATAAGCAATATACACCTATTACTTTAGCAGAAAATTGGACAAAAGGCATACAAGTAAGCGATAGACTTTCTGCTTATTCTACTATGATTTTGCAAAGCGATAATAAAGTAGGATTTTTATTTGAGGAAGAACCAAATGATTATTGTATAGTTTATACTTCTTTTACAATTGAGCAGATAACTAATGGTCTATATAGAGTAGATTAAAAAAAATGTGTATCTTTGCCGTGAAAAATTAAATTTTATAGAGATGAATAAGATGTATTGGAAGGGAATTTTCCTTGTTTTTCTAACTATGGTTTCGTTTTCTTTCTTTTCTTGTGTGGAAGATGGGGTAACATATGATGCAACAGATTGGGAAGGAAGATGGAAAATAAGTGAGGAAATAGTTTTCCCTAAATCAACGAAGGCTGCTTATGTTGGGAATATTAAGAAAGTCGATGACAACAATATTCTTATTGGAGGAGAATTATTTGGGTTAAATTCTTCTTGTGAAATCTCTGCAAAAGTTACTTCAAAAAGTGCAAATTTTGATCAAATGGTCAGTGGAATGTATCGTTTAGTAGGTTCAGCTGCATTAGATGGAGATTCAATTACTTTTAAGTTTGATATAAAAGTAGATGATAAAACAAAAGGTTATACAAGAACCGCAGTTAAGTTATAAAACAAATATATTATGAGCGAAGAGTCAAAAAAATTGCTACAAGAAGCGAGTGCTTCAATGACAGATACGGTTTCTCACTTAGAGAAATCTTTGGAAAAATTACGTGCAGGTAAAGCAAGTCCTGCTATGTTAGCTGGTGTAAAGGTTGATTATTATGGTACTCCTACTCCAATAGAAAATGTAGGTAATATAAGTACACCAGATCCAAAACAAATTGTTATTCAACCTTGGGAAAAATCCCTTTTACATCCAATAGATAAAGCAATATTAGCTGCAAACTTAGGATTTACTCCAAAAGTAGAGGCAGATGTTGTTAGAATTGTTTTGCCTCCAGTAACAGAAGAAAGAAGAAAGGATCTTTGCAAAAAAGCAAAGGCAGAAGGTGAAACTGCAAAGGTTAGTATAAGAAATGTAAGAAGAAATATTCTTGAAAAAGTTAAAAAACTTAAAGATGCAGGTGTCCCTGAGGATGAAATAAAGTCTGTAGAAAAAGAAATGCAAGATGTAACTGATAAGTTCATTAAGAATACTGATTCTGTTATAGCAGCAAAGGAAAAAGAAATAATGTCAATTTAGTTTTTTCTTTAAGCCAAAGAAGTTATTTTTTGCGAAAACTTCTTTGGCTTTATTGTTTTTTTTAATTTTATTCATACATTTGCATTGAAAATTTCAGTGTTATGGAAGGTACAGAAAAAAAAGTAATGCGTTATTCTGATGAAGAATTGCAGGAGTTTAAATCAATTATTTTAGAAAAATTAGCAAAGGCTAAGGAAAATCTCGAAACATTGACTGAGGCTTTTGCGAATAATGCTTCTGAGGCAAGTGATACAGCTCCTACTTTCAAGGTATTGGAAGAGGGTGCAAGTATTAGAAGTAAGGAAGATAATGCAAATTTGGCTGCTCGTCAGCAAAAATTTATTAAAGATTTGGAAGCAGCTCTCATAAGAATTGAAAACAAAACTTATGGAGTTTGCAGAGTAACAGGAAAGTTAATTCCTAAGGAAAGATTACGTATTGTTCCTCATGCAACGATGAGTGTTGAGGCGAAGTTAATGCAAAATAAAAAATAGAGTTTTGTGAAGAAACCTCTTATTGTAATATTTATAATTCTTCTAATAGACCAAATAGTTAAATTTTGGATAAAATTGAATTTTACCCTCGGAGAAGAATTATTTCTTATAGGTGATTGGTGTAGATTACATTTTATAGAAAATGAGGGTATGGCTTTTGGTATGTCTTTTGGAGAAGAAATAGGTAAGCTAATTCTTACTTTGTTTAGAGTTGTTGCTGCTACTTTAATTTTATTCTATCTCAGAAAGCTTATTATTAAAAAAGAAAATAAATTAGTTATTTATGCCTTTACTCTAATATTTGCGGGGGCTGTTGGAAATATAATAGATTCTTTATTTTATGGACTTATATTTTCGGAAAGTACATTTTTTACAACTGCACAATTGTTTCCAGAAGCAGGAGGTTATGCTCCTCTTTGCTTAGGAAAGGTTGTAGATATGTTTTACTTTCCTTTAATAGATACAGTTTTGCCTCAATGGATCCCTTTTGTTGGAGGAAAGCATTTTGAATTTTTTAATGCTATTTTTAATGTGGCAGATATTGCAATTACAGTGGGTGTTGGTTTGTTGGTTGTATCTGTTTTTGTTTTTAATAATAAAAAGAAAACTATTTCGTTGAAAGAAATAGAGGAAGATACTAATAAATAACTACGATAATTCAGTGGAATATCTTATAATCTTAGCATTAATTGTTATCAATGGACTATTCTCTATGTCCGAAACATCAGTTACAGCATCAAGAAAGTCAAAACTTGATGCCGATTCTAAAAAAGGTAACAAAAATTCAAAAAAAATATTAGAGGTTGCTGAGAATCCTGATAATTTTCTCTCAACGGTTCAAATTGCAATTACTGCGATAGGTCTTGTAACAGGTATGTATACAGGAGATAATTTGATAAAGCCTTTTGCAGACTTAATTAGCAAAATAGGACTTGATATAGAATATTCAGAAATTATTGCAAGAGTTGTTGTTGTGCTTGTGATAACATATGTAACATTGGTGATTGGAGAATTATTCCCTAAAAAACTTGCATTGAATAATCCAGAAAAAATAGCAAGTGTTATTATTTCTCCGATGAATTTTCTTAAAAAATTATTCTATCCTTTAGTTTGGTTGCTTTCTATTTCTACACAAGGTTTGATGTCTTTATTTGGAATAGAGAAAAAGAAGAATACTGCATCGGAAGAAGAAATTAAAGCAATTGTTAGTGATAGTACCGAAGGTGGAGAGGTAGAAGAAGTGGAAAAAGAAATAGTTGAGAGAGTGTTTTCTTTGGGAGATAGAGATGTTGCTTCACTTATGACGCACAGAACAGAGTTTGTTTGGTTAGATGCTGATGATAACTTAGATTCAGTCAAATCAAAATTATCTCAGCATATGCATTATATATATCCTGTTGCAGATAAAACTCTTGATAATATAGTTGGAGTAGTTTATTTAAAGGATTTATTCAATAAATTAGATACTTTCAATAGTGTTAAAGAAATAATGAGAGAACCTCAGTATTTACATGAAAGTATAAGTGTTTATGATGCTTTAGAAACCTTTAAAGAGAATAAGATACATTATGCCCTTATTATTGACGAGTTCGGAATGGTGGTAGGAATGGTAACGATGAACAATATTTTAGAATCATTGGTAGGGAATGCTTCAGAACTTGAAACAGAAGATGATGAAGATGAATTTATAGAAAGAGAAGATGGTACTTTTTTAGTAGGAGGTCAATATTCTTTTTATGATTTTCTTAGTCATTTTGATTTAGAAGACCTTTATCAAGATAATGATTTTAATACATTAGGCGGGTTAATTCTTGAACAAACTGGAACAATCCCAAAAGTTGGAGAAAAAATAATGTGGGATAGATTTATTTTTGAGATTGTTGATTTAGATTCTACAAGAATTGATAAGATTTTAGTTAGTATTGACCCTGAAAAACTGTCTAAAAACGATAAAGATTAGAAAAAAACATTGAAAAAATGTTATTTTTTTGTTTAAAAAATTGGATTTCAAAAATAACATTGTAACTTTGCAAGTTCATAATAGTATAATATTAAAAGTAAATAATTAATAACAATAAATTTAAAGAACGCTATGAAAAAAGTATTTGCTTATTTGTCAATCGTAATGATATTGACATTAGGTTTATCAAACAATGTTTTTGCTCAAGATGCTGCAAAAACTGAAACTGAAACTGTTTCTGCTACAGAATCAGTAACATCAACTGACACTGCAGTTGCAGCAGAAGAACCAGCTGCTCCAGTTGCAGAAGAAAAATCTTTCCACCAAGGATTGAAAACAAAATACATCGAAGGTGGTGTGGGTTGGATGACTCCAATTCTTATTTGTTTAATTTTAGGTTTAGCATTGGTTATTGAACGTATCCTTTACCTTAACCTTGCAACAACAAATGCAGACAAATTATTACAAAAAGTAGAAGAAAACATCGTTGCTGGTAACGTTGAAGGAGCAAAAGATGTATGTCGTAACACAAGAGGACCAGTTGCTTCTATCTTCTTCCAAGGATTATCAAGATTAGATAATGGTTTAGAAGATGTAGAAAAATCATTAACTTCTTACGGTGGAGTTCAAATGGCAAGATTAGAAAACAATATGGTTTGGATTTCATTGTTTATTGCTATTGCACCTTCATTCGGATTCTTAGGAACAGTTATTGGTATGGTTCAAGCATTCGATGACATTGAAAAAGCAGGTGATATTTCTCCAACAGTTGTTGCAGGAGGTATGAAAGTTGCCCTTTTGACAACAGTATTCGGTTTGATCACAGCATTAGTTCTTCAAATTTGCTACAACTATCTATTATCTAAAATAGAAGGATTAGTTGCAACAATGGAGGATTCTTCTATAACTTTCATGGACATCTTGGTTAAAAATAGTAAGAAGTAATTTTCTTTAACGAAAAGATAGTTCTTTTTAAGATAAGGACTGAAAATAGTAATTACTTTATAAACCAAGGAGGAAAAATGAAAAAAGATTATAGAAAAGTATATTGGACTATAGCCCTAATATGGGGAGTTATAGCTTCAATTTGTGCAGTTGCTTACGCACTATTATTTGACAAAGACGCTCCAATAGACGGACAATCATCAGCAATGGCAGTATGGAATGTTGCATATTGGTCTGTTATAGTATTGCTTGGAGCAAGTTTATTAGTTGCAATAGGATTTGCACTTGCACAAATTATAAAAGGATTAATAGAAGATCCTAAAAAACAAATGGGTATCATTATAGCCGTAGTTGCTTTAATAGTTGTATTTGTTGCTTCTTATTTGCTTTCTTCTGGAACAGACGTGCCACAAGAAGTATTTGAAAAAACAGGTTCAGACTATTCAAGCTCTAAATTGATAGGTGCTTGTATGTATACCGTATATATCTTATTTGGCGGAGTTTTAGTATCTGTTTTATTTGCAGAGATTTCTAAAAAAATAAAATAGTTAATTATGGCAAGAAATAAGAAAAAGTTACCAGGTCTTAACGCTTCGTCTATGTCGGACATATCGTTTTTGCTATTGACCTTTTTCTTGTTGGTTTCTTCAATCAATACAGATATGGGTATTCAAAGACGTTTGCCACCGCCATCAGACCCTAACGTTAAACCGCCAGATATTCACAGAAGAAATACATTCGTAGTATTGGTAAACAAAGATGATAAATTACTTTTCAATAATGAATTAGGTGATATTACAGCACTTAAAGACAGAGCAAAAGAATTTTTATCAAATCCAGATAATTTGCCAAACCTACCTGAAAAGCAAACAAGAAATATTCCATTATTAGGAGATGTAGAAGTTTCTAAAGGAGTAATTTCTTTGCAAAACGACAGAGGTACATCATACGAAATGTATTTGATGGTGCAAAATGAATTAACAGCTGCTGTAAACGAATTGAGAGATGAAATGTCAAAAGCACGATTTGGAAGAGCATACATAGATGCTACACAATCACAAAGAGAAGCAATTGACAAAGCAATTCCGATTGCGATTTCAGAAGCAGAACCTAAAAATATAGGAGGAAATAAATAATGGCAAAATTTAAACAAAAAGGCTCATCAGAAACTCCGGAACTGAATATGGGTTCTATGTCTGATATCATTTTCATGTTGATATTCTTCTTTATGGTGATTACAACAATGAGAGAAAGTTCTCTTATGGTAAAAGTAACAGTTCCACAAGCATCTGAAATCCAAAAATTGGAAAAGAAATCGTTGGTAAGTTACATATACATAGGAACACCAATTGAAGAACGCAAATTCGGTTCAGCAACACGTTTTCAATTAAACGACCAATTTGGAGAAATAAGTGATATAGCTACTTTCATAGAATCAGAAAGAGCAGCAAGAGATGAAGCAGACAAACCATTCTTAACAACAACAATCAAATGTGATAAAGAAGTTAAAATGGGAGATGTAACAGACGTAAAACAAGAACTAAGAAAAGTTGGAGCATTACGTATAATGTACGCAGCATCACGAAGAGTTAAAGACACTTATTAAACCTTCAATTAAATAAAAAAAGAGTTGTTCACTATTGAGCAACTCTTTTTTTTTGTATATGTGCAATAAATTTTTTAGGAATTCCTTTCAATACTTCGTCAGCTTGGCAGTTGAGGTGAAAATTAACACTTTATCTTTCTTCTGCTGAAAATATTTCATTTTTTTCTTGACTCGTCCCTAAGAGTATGTCTTAACTTTGCATTCGCTAGCAAATAAATCGTACGAAAATGAGTAAAGAAACGAAATTAAAAATCGGAGAGTTTTCAAAAATGATGCAGGTAACGGTGAAGACTTTGCGTTATTACGAGCAGAAAGGATTGCTTTTACCCTATGAAGTGGACGAATGGACAGGTTATCGTTATTATAGCATATATCAAATGCAAAGACTTAATATCATTCGTGGGTTGCAACAACAGGGATTCACGCTTGAAGAAATCAAAGAGCTGTTAGAAGATGGCGAACAAATGCCAAGCATTGATCAATTAACACAAAAAATAGAAGAAACAGAAAAACAATTACAACTGTTAATAAAACGCCGTAGCCAACTGCTTAAATGGATAAACTCTCACAAACAAATTAAAACAATGGACAAAATAAGCATTCAATCTTTGCCCGAAATTATTGTGGCAAGTCATAGAGAAATTATTCCTAACTATGCATCCTTGGGAGCATTGTGCGTAAATAAAATTGGACCCGAAATGCAACGTCTTGGATGCAAGTGTCCCCCTCCCGGATACTGCTTTACCATAGAACATAACAAAGAATATCGCTCTACTGACCTTGATATAGAATATTGTGAACAAGTAGAGGAAATGGGAAAAGATAGCAATATCATACAATTTAAGCACTTGCCTGCTGTCGCAAAAGCACTTTGCATAAAACACTTAGGACCTTACGAGCGTTTTCACCTATCCGTTGCCGAAGCATTTAGATATATGGAAGAAAAAGGCTATAAACCTGCGGGGCATACAAGAATCTGCTATATCGATGGAATATGGAATCAAGATAATCCTGAGCAATGGCTCTCTATTATTCAAATTCCAATTCAGTAGAGTTAGATAGACAACAGTGGCGTATGAAAATACGTCGCTGTTGTAAACAATAATTCGCTAAAATGTAGAAAAGAATCGAAAAACATTGTAATTTTGCGTTGTTATGGAGTTTAAATGCAAAGAATTTTCGTTAAATCATACGCTTTCTTCAATGAAAGTAGGCACAGATGCTATTCTTCTTTCATCGCTTGCACCGAGAAACGCAAAAAAACGCATACTTGAAGTTGGCACAGGCTGTGGAATAATAAGCCTTGCAATGGCTCAATTCAATAAAGAGGCGAAAATCACCGCCATAGACGTAGATGAAGACTCTGTTTTGCAATCAGCAGACAATTTTCAAAAAAGTAAATGGGCAGATAGATTGTTTGCAAAACAAATCTCCTTGCAAGACTTTGCTGAAATAAAAGAAGAACAAACAAAATACGACTTTATCATTTCTAATCCTCCATATTTTGTAAATTCTTTGCAGGCTAACACTGCTAAACGCACCTTTGCACGACATACCGACAAACTTCCTTTTTCTGATTTCGTAAATTGTAGCTTAAAACTTGCAACTCCTGATGCTAAGATATGCGTTATACTTCCTACTTTGCAGAGCGATGAACTCACATCTTTGTTTGAACAAAAGCAAGTAAAGGTTGAAACTCAAATAAACATATATTCAAAACCCTCAAAGCCGATAGAGAGAATCATAAGAACATATTCGCTTTTTCCAACAAAGCAAACACAAATAAAAAATGTCTTTATACGAGAAGAAAACGGAGAATATTCCTCTCAATACAAAGACATCGTTAGCGATATTCTGCTTTAAAACTCAAAAATTAAAAATTCAGTCTAATTCCAAAGCGTCTTGTGTTGTCGTTTTTATATTCTGGCAAAATATTAAAGAAGAATTCATATCCCATAAAGTTGAAAAATAATTCTAATTTCCAAGGATTATAGTCTGAGAGTTTGGTTGAGTTGAAGTTTAGTTTGTTTTCTGGCGTTATATTAAAGTCCCAAAGAAAACTTTTTAAAGTTCTACCAAATTTTACTCCAAACTCACACAAAAAATAGTTGTTTAATTTTAATCTATACCTTGTATATAGGAATAAATTGCGATCTACAATAAATTGTGCATTGTTTTGAAGATGCAAATCACTTGATAATAGTTGCAATTTATTGTTTAAGCATTCTACATCGTTGTATAAAAATTTAAAATCCCAATTGTATGCTAATCCTGCAAAGAATTTGTTGCCTTTTTTAGTAGAGTGTTCATAGTAAAAATCAATAAATTGGAAATTTTGACTAATTAGCGAGGAGTATGGATTATTATAGCGTTTTGAGTTAAAGTTTAAATCAGTTGAACTAAGAAAAGCCCAAAATAAATTTATTTTATCATTCTCTTTTTCTTTAATTTCTTGCCTTGTGTCTTTGATTGAATCAAATTGACTACTCAAAAACACTTCTTCTTTGGACGAATAAAGTGTTATTTTAACATCTTGTGGCAAGGAGTCTGTCATTATGGTCAGCGTTTTGTCTTCAAAAACACATATATTGCCCAAAACAATATTGCTGTCCTTTGTAGAAATTTCCAAAACGTCTGTTTCGCTCCTCACTAAGTTAAGATTGCTTTTTGCAGTCAAAGTTAATTTGTTGTAATCCTCCTTAATAGGTTGAGAAAACAAATAAATCTTTTCGTTTTGTGCTAAAATTATCCCTGAAATAAGGATAAAAAAACTAAATAATGCTGTCTTTTTCATATAAATCTAATTTTTATCTTTTTGAAAAATCTATTAAAAATAATTCTTTCTTTTCTCGTCTGGCGTAATCAAAAGAAAAATTTAAGTTATTCTTCTTTTCCTTTTTATAGCAAATCAATTTATCGGTTTCAATCCTTACAATCTTTGGCTCAATTACCTTTTCTTCCTCCTCAATCACCTCTTGCTTTGGCTCAGGCTCAACAATCGTGCTATCTCGTTCAATAATAATTTCTTCTTCTATTGTTTGAGGGATTTCAATTGGCGTAATTTTCTTTTTTTCTCTTACAATAGGCTCGCTTTTCTTTGCAGGAATTGTCTCTTGCTTTTTTTCAACAATATTTTTTGCAATAGGCTTATTTTCGATAATAGTTTCGCTATTGTCAATAGGAGAGTAAGTAAACCAAACTATACAAAAACAAGCAGCAATTGAAGAAATAGACGACCAAAACACAATAGTTTTTTTCCTCTTACTTTGTTTTGCTTTTTCTTCTATTGCAGAAAAAATCTTTTCTTGTCTTTCAATATTTTTTTGATGTTGTTTTATAGAAGCAAACAACTCTATCAATTCTTTATCTTCTTTTTTCATAACTTAGATTTTTGTTTTCGTTATTAAATCTCTTAATCTTGTGTAAGCACGCGAAAGTGTTGTACGAATATTTCCCTCACTCATTCCTGTTTCTTTTGAAATTTCTCTTATTCTTTTATTGTTAAAATATTTTTGACGCAATAACTCTTGTTGGTTTTCGGGAAGTTGATTTATTAGTTTAAGGAGTCTATTATATCTTTCTTCACTATCTTCATTAAATTCTTCATAATTCAAATTCATAATCTCCTCTTCCAAGACCTCTTTTTTTGTTTTTCTTAAATAATCCACACACTTACATTTGCAAATGTGTACAAGAAAAGCCTCAATATTATCAATAGTATTTATTTTCTCTCGTTTTTCCCAAAGAAAACAAAAAACTTCCTGCACAATATCCTCACTTGCAAAATCATTTCTTAGAATAGAATTTGCAAAAGCGTGTAATTTAGGTTGATAAGTAGTAATTGTTTTTTTAAATTCTTCAATCTTCATTTTAAAAATTGTGCTTTGTAAAGTAGTCGTTTTACTTAGAAAAATGTTACACAAAGATAAAGAAAAAAAGTCTTTGATTTTTTGAAAAAAAGCAAAGAAAAAAATAAAAAAAGCAAAGAAAAAATTTTTAAAATCAAAGAGTTTTTTTTCTTTTTGTAACTTTGCAAAATATTATATGAAATTATGACAAAGAATAAAGTAGAAATAATGTCCCCAGTGGGCTCTTACGAAGCTCTTTATGCAGCAATAGAAGCAGGAGCCGATAGTGTATATTTTGGAGTTGAAGGATTGAATATGCGTTCTCGCTCTGCAAATAATTTTACGATAGAAGACTTAAAAAATATTGCAGACATAGCAAGTCAAAATGGCGTAAAGACCTATTTAACCTTAAATACGATTGTCTATGACAGCGAATTAGGTTATATGCAAGAGATTTTAAATGCTGCAAAGCAAAGTGGAGTTTCAGCAGTCATAGCAGCAGATTTGGCAGTCATTAGTTATGCTCGCTCAATCAATTTAGAAGTGCATCTTTCTACACAATGCAACATAACAAACCGTGAGGCAGTGAAATTTTTCTCACAATTTGCAGACGTAATCGTTACTGCTCGCGAACTTTCTCTTGACAAAGTTAAAGATATTACTACTTGGATAAGAGAAAACAACATAAAAGGTCCGAGTGGTCGCACATTGGAAATAGAATGCTTTGTACACGGAGCTTTATGTATGGCAGTAAGTGGAAAATGCTATATTTCATTAGACAATGCTAATCAATCGGCAAACAGAGGTGCTTGTTTACAATTCTGTCGTCGTCCTTACAAGGTTACAGACTTAGATGGAGGCACAGAACTTATGATAGACAATCAATATATCATGTCTCCAAAAGATTTAAAGACCTTAAACTTTTTAGATAAGGTGCTTGACGCAGGCGTAAGAGTATTAAAAATTGAAGGAAGAGGCAGAAGTCCAGAATATGTCAAAGTTGTAACACGAGTATATAAAGAAGCAGCACAAGCATGGCTTAATGGAGAATGGAGTGAAGATAAATTAGAAAAATGGAACGAAGACTTAAAGAAAGTTTACAATAGAGGATTTTGGGACGGCTATTACTTAGGACAAAGAGTTGGCGAGTGGACAAAGAAATATGGCTCACAAGCAACTACAAAGAAGACTTTCATAGGCACAGTTACTAATTACTTTAAAAATATCTCTGTTGCAGAAATCAAAATCGAAACAGGAGAATTGAAAGTTGGTGATAACATCTACATAATGGGTACTACAACAGGAGTATATGAAGACACAGTAGAAGAAATCAGAGTAGATTTAAAACCAACCGAAAAAACAATCAAAGGAGAGTTTTGTTCAATTGCAACAAAAGGCGTTGTAAGAAGAGGAGATAAACTATATTTGGTAGAAAGCACAGGAATATGCTAAAAAAGTTTAATTATCATTCTCATTCTCTTTTCTGTGATGGAAAAGATTCAATGGAAGATATGGTTTTATCCTCTATTGAAAGAGGATTGCATTACTTTGGATTTTCATCTCATTCACCCCTTTGTTTTGAAAGCAAGGTTGCTTTGAAAAAAGAAAGAGTTGAAGAATATCTTAGCACAGCTAAATTCTTAAAAGAAAAGTATCAAGACAAAATCAAGCTATTCATCTCCATGGAAATGGACTATATCAATTCCTTACAAGAGAATATAAGAGAGATGTCAAAGGAATATGATTTGGATTACTTCATTGGTTCGGTGCATTTTGTGAAAGGGAAGACTAATGACAAGGTTTGGTTTATAGACGGAAGCGATAGAGAAATATATGACAAAGGATTAGAAGAGGTTTTCTCAGGAAACATAAGAGAAGGCGTTGAGGCGTATTTTCAACAAGTGTTAAATATGATAAAAACTCAAAAGCCTGATGTTGTAGGGCACTTTGACAAAATAAAAATGCACAATAAAGAAAGATTTTTTTCACAAAAAGATAAGTGGTTTGAGGATTTTATGATGGAGTGTCTTGTGGCTATAAAGGAAAGTGGTTCAATTTGTGAAATAAATACAAGAGGTCTTTACAAAAAACGCTATGATGATTTCTATCCGGGAAGAGAATGGATAAAGAAAGCAAGTGATATGAAAATACCTCTAACAATTTCTACCGATTGTCATAAAAAAGATGAGGTGGATTTGCTTTTTGATGAGTCAATAGAATATTTAAAACAAATTGGAGAAAGATACGTTTGGTATTTTGACGGAGAATGGAAAACGCAAAAGATAGTTTAATAGAGGTATTCAAAACAGAAGATGGTAGCAATTCGCTTTTAAGAAAAGATATAAAGGAAAGCTATCATTCTCACTTTGGTGCTTTGAGTGAAACAAATACTATATACATTGATTATGGCTATAATTACTTTTGCAGTTTAAACAACTCTTCTCAAATCAATGTTTTAGAAATAGGATTTGGCACAGGATTAAACGCTATTGCTACTTTAAAAAATTCTAATCAAAGAAGCATTTTCTATCAAACAATAGAGCTTTATCCGATTTCTTTCTCAATAGCCGAAAAGCTTAATTACGGAGAAATACTTTCTTTAAAAAAAGAATTTGATTTGCTTCACAAATGCAATTGGGAAGAAATTGTGGAAATTACTCCTGATTTTAAAATTAAAAAGTGTGAGGCAAATGCTTGTGATTTTGATTTTGGAAAAGATGTCTTTGATGTGGTTTATTTTGATGCTTTTTCTCCCGAAAAAGACTCTGATTTATGGTCGGAAGATATGATGGAAAAGATTTATAATGCTTGTAAGCAAGGAGCAGTCTTGACAACATATTGTTGCAAGGGAGAAATAAAAAGACGAATGAAAAAAGCAGGATTTTCTATCGCTAAATTACCAGGTCCAAAAGGTAAAAGAGAGATTTTAAGAGCAGAGAAAAAATAAAAATACTAAGATTTTTAAAAGTTTTTCATATCTTTGCACCTATTATGATAAAGAAACATATACCGAATTGTATAACATTAGCTAATCTTTTATGTGGAACGCTTTCCATATACTTCCTTTATGTGTCGGATAATGCACTACTTCCATCTATTTTCATAGTTTTGGGAGCTATATTTGATTTTTGTGATGGCTTAACTGCAAGATTGTTAAAAGTTACTTCGGCAATTGGTAAGGAATTAGACTCTTTGTCTGATGTTGTAACCTTTGGGCTTGCTCCTTCTTTGATTATGGTTGAGGTTTTAAAGGATAGTCTTATTGCTAATCATTATTCTTTATTGATAGCTAATGTTTTGTGTCTTATTCCTTTGTTTATGGTGCTTATGTCTTCTTATCGCTTGGCTAATTTCAATGTTGATGAAAGGCAAAGTGTGAATTTCATTGGACTTCCTACACCTGCAAATGCTCTTTTGTGGTTGAGTTTGCCTGTTTTGGCTTATTTGTCTGATCAAAAGATTCATTTATGGGGTGTTTATCAACAAGAAATTTATTCAACCTTGGTAGATATTCTTTTGAATCCTTGGTTTATTATAGTGTTTAGCATAATAATGGGTGTTATGTTAGTTGCTCCTATTAGTATGTTTTCGTTTAAATTTAAGAATTTTACATGGCAAGACAATAAAGTAAGATTTATATTTTTGGTAATTAGTATTTTGCTAATTTTCTTATTTAATTGTTTTGCTATACCTTTTATAGTGTTAATGTATATAATCGTTTCTTTAATATCAAATTTATTTAAAAATGGAATATAGAGCAGAAATAGATGTAATGCCTTTGAAAGCATTATTAGATCCACAAGGAAAAGCAGTTGGTTCAAGCCTTAAAAATATGGGACTTGGAGTTATTACCAATGTTAGAATAGGAAAACATATTACTTTAAGCATTGAGGCTGCAAACGAAGAGGAAGCAGCAACAAAAGTTGAAAAAGCTTGCAAGGAATTGTTGCATAATCCTATTATGGAGTATTATACTTTTAAAATAGAAAAGGCTTAATACAACAATATGTGCAATCCTGTCGAAATTAGAATATCTGATTTTGATTATCCCCTGAAAGAAGAGAATATTGCAAAGTATCCTTTAAAGCAAAGGGATAAAGCAAAATTGTTGTGTTTGAATTTCGATAAAGAAATAGAAGAGTATCATTTTTGTGATATAGCAAATTTGTTAGATAGCAACACTTTTTTGATCTTAAACGATACAAAAGTAGTGTATGCTCGTTTGTTGTTTCAAAAAGAAAGCGGTTCCGTTATAGAAATCTTTTGTTTGGAGCCTGTGGATAAAGATATTCAATTGGCATACGCACAAAAGGGTAGTTGTGTTTGGAAATGCTTGGTTGGAAACAACAAAAAATGGAAACAGGAAACTATTTCTTCGTCGTTTATTAGCGATTCAAAGCAATTAACACTTACTGTAAAACGTCTTTGTCAAGAAAATGAAACTTGGATTGTGGAATTTTCTTGGGATAATGAGGATTTGAGTTTTGCAGAAGTGCTTCAATATATGGGACACGTGCCATTGCCTCCGTATCTTAAACGTAAAGATGAGGAAAGCGATAAGGAGGATTATCAAACTATTTATGCACATCAAGAAGGCTCGGTCGCAGCGCCAACAGCGGGCTTACATTTTTCAGAAAACACCTTTAAACGACTTGCAGATAAAGGTGTGAAAACTTGTTTTGTTACTTTGCATGTAGGAGCAGGCACTTTCAAACCCGTAAGCACAGAAACAATCGATCAACACATTATGCACACAGAACAAATTGTGTTGAAAAAAGAAAATATCAAAGAGCTGATTGAGGCTATTGGTAAAAAAATAATGTGTGTTGGTACTACCTCTGTCAGAACGATTGAAAGTCTTTATTGGCATGGTGTAAGTGTCTTGAAAAACGGTGGAAAATACTCTGATATAGATGTAAAACAGTGGCAGCCCTATCAAGAAATTTGTGAAATCTCTGCAAAAGAGTCTTTACAGGCTATATTGGATAGCATGGAAAAAGAAAACAAATCGATTTTGATAGGACAAACTCAATTAATGATAGTTCCAGGTTATCAATATCGAGTTGTAGATAGTATGATTACGAATTTTCATCAACCAAAAAGCACTTTATTGTTACTTGTCTCTGCAATGATTGGCCAGGATTGGAAAAAAGTTTACGTCTTTGCGTTAGAAAATAATTATAGGTTTCTTTCCTTTGGCGATGCGTGTATGTTTTCAAAATAAATAGAAGAAATAAAAAATGAAATACAAAAGAATATTGCTTAAATTAAGCGGAGAATCTCTTATGGGAAAACAAGAGTATGGCATTAGTCCAGAAATGCTAACTCAATATGCTTTTGAAATAAAACAAGCAAAAGAATTGGGTGCTGAAATCGCAATAGTGATTGGTGGAGGCAACATTTTCCGTGGTTTACAAGGTGCTGCAAAAGGTATGGATAGAGTTCAAGGCGATTATATGGGAATGATGGCAACAATAATCAATAGTATGGCTTTGCAAGCCGAACTTGAACAACAAGGACTTAAAACAGAATTATTGTCAGGCTTAGCAATAGAACCTATTTGTAAAGAAACATCTCGCAGAAGAATGATTTCAGCATTGGAAGAAGGTAAAATCGTTATAATAGCAGGAGGAACAGGAAATCCTTACTTTACAACCGATACTGCTTCTACGCTTAGAGCAATAGAAATGAAAGCCGATGTGATTTTAAAAGGTACAAGAGTAGATGGAGTCTATACAGCAGACCCGGAAAAAGACCCAACGGCTACAAAATATAGCTCATTAACATACGATGAAGCTTTGACAAAAAAATTAAAAATAATGGATTTAACTGCCTTTGCACTTTGTCAAGAAAACAAAATGCCGATATATGTTTTTGATATGAACACACAAGGTAATCTTCAAAAGGTTGTAAAAGGCGAACACATAGGAACAGTAGTAGAAAACTAAAATAAATTAAAATATGAAGAGCAATAAAATTAAATTAACAGCCTTATTTATGGCAGTAGTTATGTGCTTTGCAAATTATAGCTTTGCCTGCACTAACTTTCTTATAACAAAAGGAGCCTCAAAAGACGGTTCAACAATGGTAACCTATGCAGCAGATTCTCATACCTTATATGGAGAACTTTATTACAATAGAGCTGCACAATATCCTGAAGGAACAATGATTCAAGTAATAGATTGGGATTCAGGAAAGCCTCTAATCCAAATTCCACAAGTTGCAAACACTTACACAACCGTAGGAAATATGAATCAATGGGGCTTAGCAATAGCAGAAACCACATACGGAGGAAGAGAAGAGTTAGTAGATACAACAGGAGGTATAGACTACGGAAGTTTAATCTATCTTACACTTCAAAGAGCAAAGAATGCAAGAGAAGCAATCAAACAAATAGCAGAATTTGTTGACACATACGGATATTATTCATCAGGAGAAAGTTTCTCAATCATAGATGAAAATGAAGTATGGATAATGGAATTGATTGGAAAAGGTGCTCCTGTTTACAATAAAAAAGGAAAAATTGACAAACGTTGGACAAAAGGAGCAGTTTGGGTAGCAATGAGAGTTCCAGATGGTTATATATCAGGACATGCCAATCATGCAAGAATCACAACCTTTGCACAAGAAACAAAAGGCAGCTTTAAATCAATCTCATCTAAAAAGATGAAAGAAATTTTCCGTCCAGAAGTAGAAGTAGTTTATTCACATGACGTAATAACTTTTGCAAGATTAAAAGGATATTACACAGGAGAAGACAAAGATTTTTCATTTAGCGACACATACGCACCACTTGATTTCTCAGGAGCAAGAGGCTGCGAAGCTAGAGTATACGCTGCTTTCCTACGTTGCAATAAAGATATGATCAAATATGAAAAATACGCAATGGGACACGACTTAAAAAATCGTATGCCTTTGTGGATAAAACCAGAAAAGCAACTTGATGTAAAAGAAGTAATGGAATTGATGAGAGATCATTACGAAGGAACACCTATGGATATGACAAAAGATCTTGGAGCAGGTCCTTTTGCTTGTCCTTATCGTTGGAGACCAATGGGATTCTCTGTTGACGGACAAGAATATGTACATGAAAGAGCAACATCTACACAACAAACAGGCTTTTCATTTGTAGCACAATCACGTTCTTGGATGCCAGATAACGCAAAAGGTATCTTATGGTTTGGAGTTGATGATACATACTCTACAGTTTATGTTCCAATGTACTGTGCAATAGAAAGAGTACCTAAATGTTTTGAAGTAGGAAACGGAAGTATGACAGAATATTCAGAAACATCAGCATTCTGGTTATTTAACCTTGTAACAAATATGGCATATTCAAGATACTCTGATATGATTAAAGACATACGCAAAGAACAAAATGCTTTGGAACAAATGTTCATAAGAGAAGTTAAACAATTAGATGAAAAATTGAAACAATCTCAAAATCCAAACGAAATATTAAGACTTACAACAAACTTCTCGTTAGAAAAAGCAAACCAAATGATGAAATCATGGACAAGACTAAGTCAGTTCTTATTAGTAAAATATATAGATGGAAACATCAAAAAAGAAACTAACGGAAAATTTGAAGAAAGTCCTTACAGAAAAGGTCAATGCGTATTCCCTGAACAACCAAAATATCCAGAAAATTGGTACAGAATGATTGTAAAAGACCATGGCGATGTAATCAAAGTTCCAACAATAAAATAGTTTTTAAAGTTTTGTTAAAATAAAATACCCATAACAAACAATATGTTATGGGTATTTTTTATTGCCTTAAAGAAACACTATCCAAAATTAAGCCTACCCGAAGAGTAATCCCCACTTAATACGCTTCTTTTGCAAATATCATCAATATCTGCCCCTGTTCCTTTATAGGAGTAAAAGACATTTTCGCTCAAAAGCACATATTCCCATTCTCTTTCCATTCTTTTGTCTTTTGAAACAGCGTTTATACTTTTGCACCAACTTACAGCAGCAGTTTTTTTCGCCCTTACATTAGGCTGACTTATGTTGTTAGTTGCCTTAGTCTCTATAATGTAGATTTTTTCCTTTGTTTTCACAATGAAATCTGGGCTATACCAAGCAATGATTCCATCATCTCGCAAATACGAAACTTTGGAAAAACTATGTTTAAACTCATCTATTTTCAACCAACTCTCAACTTTGCCATCTTTTTCCAAGAACTCACTAAAAGCCTTTTCAAATCCACCTTTATTACTTGGCCAAGCGTATCGCTCATATATTGTTTTACAAGACGGATTAGAATAGTTTTCTCTCATTTTCAAAGTTTTTACAGAAGAAAACCAAACTTTCTCTACCTCGGCATCAGTAAAAATAGGATTTTCCGTTAAGTTGAAAATCAAACTGTTCAATTGCCTTACAATATGTTGAGTAACGCTACCTTGATTAGCAAGAAGAATTTTCCAATCGTTGTTTTCAAAAGGGTCAAAATCGCAATCAAATAATCTCGTTCTTATATATTGGTCTGCAATTCTAATAATATCTGCACTGAAAACTTGTAAATTAACATTGTTTCCTTTGTTTCTTCTTCGTTTATTAACATCCGTTCTTCCAATGCTATTTACAAGTTTTTGCAAATAAATGTTGTAGGATTTAGAATTAAAAAGATTAGCAGTTATTTCCAATTCTCCGAACACTGTTTTTACAGTTACTTCTGTTGCAACAAAGACCTCGTTTTTAGAAACAAGCACCGATCTTAAAGTTTCTAAACTATGCTCGGTATAGGGTTTGAGTTGATTAACATCTATTTGAGAAAAATCAATTTCTTCCTCACTATCCTTTATTATTTTAGGAATATACATATCCCATTGCGAGAAGTCCTCTTTCAAACCTACCGTTATTAAATCTCCTGTTACTCGTTCTGTTTCTTCTATTTCGCTTTCAATTTCTCCAATCTCAAAACCCTCTCCCGAAAGGTTATTCCAAAAATCAATAAATTTTGGATGTTCTATAATAAAAAGAAGATCAAGCAAAGCCTTAGGCTCAGTTTTCTTTACCAAAAGAGCATCTCTTATTTCCTTTTTAGTTTCTGCATATTCAGGCTCTCGAAACATTAGCCTCAAACCACGACCTACAATTTGTTCTAAAAGAATGCTTGATTCCGCAGCACGCAAAGGAACTATTACGCAAACATTATTCACATCAAAACCTTCTCTTAACATAAGCACCGACACAATTACTTTTGGTAAAGCGTGCTTATCAATGTTGAAAAGCTTTTCTTTGATTTCTTTCCACTCTGTTTCCTTAACCTCTCCCTTAGAATCGGAATCTATTCTCAAAACTGCCTCTTTTGCTAATCCATATTCAGCACCTGTTAAGAAAGATTCCACTTCTTTTGAAACGGAAGTGTCTTCACAAAGTACCAACATTTTTGGGTGATGAGGTGGTTCAAATCCTTTTTCTAATTGTTCCAATCGGCTAAGTCCTGCTTTCAACATTATTTTTTGCCCATCGCTCAATCCTATAACCCTACCTCTTTCATCTCTTTCTGCATAATAATCCAATCCCTCTAAGTCTGTAAGTTCTTTTCTGCGGTCTAAACTAATTGTTTTTACCAATCCTTCGTTTATTGCAGTCTTTAATTCAAAGTCAGACACTATATGAGGAAAAAATATCTTGCGTTCGTTTCGTCCTGATCCTTTTTGCAAGTATGGAGTTGCGGTAAAGTCTATTTGAAAACAAGTTTTATCATCTCCTTCCATTATTTTGTTCAATCCTTCTTGCCAAACCAAGTCGTTATTGTGAATATGATGAGCCTCATCGTTGATAATCATTATATCTTTTAACGATTGCAAGAATTGCATCTCTTTTCCCCTTGAATATTGTGCATCAAGAGTGTCTAAACTATTGCCATTGCTTACTCCGGGTGTTAAAGGATTTAATTCATACGCCATTTTGGCGAACTCATCTTTGTAATTCTTCTCTGTTTTGTCCTCAAACAAATGCCAATTCGTTATAGCAATCAAGCCATTCCCCGTAATTTTGCTACCAATACCCTCTTCCTTGCTCACAGTGTTGTTTTGAATGAAAGAAAACACCTCTTCACGATAATTTTCAGGCACGAACAAATCCTTATTTCTTACAAAATCGTTAGTAGAAAAATCTCTTCCGTTTCCGTTTTCGCTTAATCGTCCTTTGTAAGCATCGAGCAAACGATCGTAAACAATAAGTCCGGGTGCTACAATAAGGAAATTTTTTGTGAACCGACCGCTTTTCTCCTCCTCATTCTTTGCATTAAGAATCTGCCATATCAAAAGAGCGTGCATAACCCAAGTTTTGCCTGTGCCTGTTGCCATTTTAACAAGATATTTCGGCAAATCATATCTGCTTTCTTTAAGAGAATTGCGAGTTTCTTTTGCTCCAAACAAATCACTTTCAAGAAGTAAATCAGGTGCTACTTGCTCATAAATCTCCAAAACATTGTTTATTTTCAACACCTCGTGAAGATAGATTATGTTTAGTATGCTTTGCTTTTGTCCTTTGTGAAAATTGAATTGTCGTTGAGAGACAAAAGGCTCGCAAAACCAAAATCGCAACAATTCTTTTGTTATAGGGCTGACTTTTTCAAATAATTCTCCGCTTTCAAACTCCTTTTCAACAACCTCCCAAATGCGTTTTGCTAAGCGTAATGATACATCGTTTTGCATAATCGTTTATTTTAGTTTTTTAATCACAATACTCTCTAACCCGAAAACATCAACGGCTTTCACGCAAACTGTTCTTTCTGCTTTTTTGCTTACTCTCAATGTAGCGGAGTAAACACAGTGCAAAGCATCTCCATCATTTTCTGTGTTTTGACGATAGTCTTGCCAAATAGAACGAAAAGTCTCTCCGTCATAATCAGGGTCTATGCTCCAATATTCAATTAAAGACAAAGGATCGTTAGTCATTATTTCTTCTAATGTTTGTTTGTCTTTTTCGTCAAGCGGAATTGCATCAGGGGAATGAAGAATGTAATTTCCTAATTCTACTTTTAGTTCGTCTTCTTCTTCGTCCCAAGATTTCAATTCTATGTTTTTCAAAGTCAAATATTGCAAAGAGGTAAATCTTATGCTACCTGAATCAATCAATTTTCCTAATCCGTTTCTTCTTAATCTATCAAGTAAATCAGGAGGTATTGAAAGCACTTCAACAGAGTCTTTATATAATTCTAAGCCTTCTGAAATGTCGAAATGATAGTTCCAAGAAAGGACAACGCATTTTGACCAAACGGCTCCCAAAAGGTTATTTTTTGCCTCAAATGCTTTTTTCAAAGTGTTTTTGCTTGTGAATTTATTAGGGGAATCAACAAAAACCAATGTTTTTCCTCCTTTTATGTAGCCCCAACGTCTATCATCAAGCCTTTCTCTTTCAAAAGGCAAAGCACCATAAAGCTTCAAAACAACCTCACAAAGATCGCCTACTCGATTTATTTTATTCAAAGCAAAAGCCTCTTTGTTGTAATCGCCTATTGCTTGATAAAGAAAAGGTTTTGCATTCATATCAATAAAGCGTTTACGCATAACAAGATTTGAAGGCTTGCCAATATCGGTTGTAATCCAACGTCTGCCCAATTTTTCTGCTACTGCCGCCGTTGTTCCACTGCCACCAAAAAAATCACACACCAAATCTCCTTCATTAGAACTTGCTTTTATAATTCTTTCAAGTAAAGATTCTGGTTTCTGAGTAGCGTAAAGTCTCCCTTTAGATGTTGCGATCATTCCGATATCTGTCCACCAATCTTTTGTATTAACTAAGGTGTAAGGTCCTTTTCCATCGAGATCGTCGTGTAATTTTACGTTTTTATTGCCAGTAGAGTAACCAATGCCCATGTAGGACTTTTCTTTTAAAGGATTAAATGATAATTTGTTTTTTTTATAAAATAGAATAATATCATGTTTTTTTGCATATCCAGAATCTCCTGCTCCTCCAGATTTATAACACCAAACAATTTCATTGACAAAATTTTCTTTACCGAAAATATCATCAAGAAGGATTTTGATATAATGCCCAACGTGCCAATCGATATGCACATATATGCTTCCTTTGTCGGAAAGTAATTCTCGCATTAGCAGTAATCTCGGATACATATATTCCAAATAAGACACTGTTCCTTTTTGCCAAAGATCCGAATAGCCAAATTGCTCAAAGGTTGTAGGCTTTTGCGTTATTTCATTGCCGGGTAGTGTGATTTTTGTACGATAATCTGCCTTGCTGTCAAAGGGAGGGTCGATGTAAATCAAATCTACCTTGCCTCGAAGTGCCTCTAAATTGCTCGATTTGTCGCCTGTGAGCAAGGCTTGCATAGCAAGAAGATTATCTCCGTAGATAAGACGGTTACACCACTTTGATTCAATTTCCTGAGGGTTAGTTCCCTTCCACAGACCGCTTGAATCCTTACAAGGTAATACGATTTCGTTGGTTTGCAGGCTTATTCTACTGCCCGCATTCATTTTTTCGAGGATATTTTCTGCCTCTTTGCGTCCTTCTTTTGCAATACGAGGCAATTCCTCTATAAGACTTTTACTCATAGCAAATGCTTTTGTGCGATGCTATCGTCTCTTTCAATAAGGCTTTCTTAGGAACGCAAAACGTGGGCAATACTTGCTCAAATTGCGGCCCTGAGAAAGCCGAAGGAAACGACAAGTAAGCCCACGTAAATCGTAGGCGTTGCACTTGTTTGTCTCCTTATTTCTTTTAGAATTTCTCAGGTTCCAATTTGAATAGAACAAACAGCAAACGCTATTAAACAATAAAATTCATATTTGCACTCTTAACTCTTGGCAAATTATGTTTGCAAAGATACTATTTTTGCTTTTGATTTGCGGATTATTCTTTGAGTTTTTTTTCTCTTTGTTTTAGAAAATTATTTCTTTACTTTACGAAATTATTTCTTTGTTTTATTATTTTTTCTCTTAGTATTAGTTTTTTAGTTGTTTATTCTAAAAAAAATAGTATTTTTGCACGAAAATATATAGTTAAGAGATGTTTTCAGATTCTAAAAAATTTGTCGGAGAGGGGCTTACATACGATGACGTTTTGTTAGTTCCTGCATATTCAGAAATAATTCCAAGAGATGTAAGAGTGAACTCAATGTTCAGCCGTAATATTGCGGTGAATATTCCTATTGTTTCTGCTGCTATGGATACAGTAACAGAAGCAAAACTTGCTATTGCAATGGCTCAAGAGGGGGGAATAGGTGTCTTACACAAAAATATGTCAATAGAAAAGCAAGCCGCAGAGGTCCTAAAAGTAAAAAGAGCCGAAAATGGTATGATTACAGATCCTATTACTTTGAGTGAAGATGCTCTTGTAAAGGATGCTCTTAGAATGATGAAGGAATATTCTATTGGAGGAATTCCTGTGGTTGATAAGTCTGAAAAATTGATAGGTATTGTAACTAATAGAGATTTGCGTTTTGAGAGAGATGTGAATCGTCCTATCAAAGAAATTATGACAAAAGAAGTTGTAACTGCTCCACAAGGCACAGACTTTGAACAAGCAGCTGATATATTGCAAAATCACAGAATAGAAAAGTTGCCGGTTGTTGATGCAGCAGGTAAACTTGTAGGTTTGATAACTTATAGAGATATTATAAAGTTGAAAGAACGTCCAAACGCTTGTAAGGATAAAATGGGACGTTTGAGAGTTGCAGCAGGAATAGGAGTAACTCGTGATATGGATGATAGAATTGATGCAGTTGTTGCAGCGGGTGTTGATGCTATTGTTATCGATACTGCACATGGTCATTCTAAAAATGTGATTGATACTCTTAAAAGAGTGAAACCAAAATATCCAAATATTGATATTGTTTGTGGAAATATTGCAACAGCAGAAGCAGCGATTGCTCTTGCTGATGCAGGTGCTGATGCGGTGAAAGTAGGTATTGGACCAGGAAGTATTTGTACTACAAGAGTAATGGCAGGTATTGGAGTTCCTCAGTTATCTGCTGTTTATGATGTTGCAAAGGCATTGGAGGGACGAGGAGTTCCTGTAATTGCAGACGGTGGTATTCGTTACTCAGGAGATATTGTTAAGGCATTGGCAGCAGGTGCAAGTACAATTATGGCAGGTAGCCTTTTGGCTGGTGTAGAGGAAAGTCCGGGAGATACAATTATTATGGAGGGCAGAAAATTCAAGTCTTACAGAGGTATGGGCTCTCTTGACGCAATGCAACAAGGTTCAAAAGATAGATATTTCCAAGATATGGAAGATGATATCAAGAAGTTAGTTCCTGAGGGTATTGTTGGACGTGTTCCTTATAAAGGTACTGTTAGAGAAGTGATTTATCAATTAGTTGGAGGCTTAAAGGCTGGTATGGGGTACACAGGAAGTATTGATGTAGAGGCTTTGAGAAAGGCTAAATTCATCAAAATCACTGCTGCTGGTTATGCGGAAAGTCACCCACATGATATTACAATAACAAAAGAAGCACCTAATTATTCAAGATAGTTTGAAAATGAAGAAAGTATTTGTTCTTTTTGCTTTATTTGTTTTGGGCTTAGGTTATAATTTAAAGGCTCAAACAGATGGAAGCGTTGTTATGGAAGTTGCAGGCGAAAAGATAAGCAAGGCAGAGTTTTTGAAAATGTATAACAAAAATAGCCTTACTTCTGGAAAAATAAATAAGGAGGATTTAGATGCTTATCTTGAACTTTTTATCAATTATAAGATTAAATTATTACAAGCAAGAGAATTGGGATTAGATACTATTCCTTCTTATTTAGAAGAAGTTGAAAAGTATAGACAACAATTGATTATTCCGTACTTAAATGATGCTCAGGTTACTCAATCGTTGATAGAGGAGGCTTATGAAAGAACAAAAACTTTTGTAAGAGCTTCGCATATTTTAATTTCATTGCCAGAAAACGCTAATCCAACGGATACTCTTAATGCTTACAAAAAAGCAATGAGTATTAGAGATAGAGCTTTAAAAGGTGAAGATTTCTCTGAACTTGCAAGGCAATATTCCAATGACCCTTCTGCAAAAGATAAAAAAGAACAAAATTACAAAGGTAATGGTGGCGATTTAGGATATTTTACTTCTATGGTGATGATTTATCCTTTTGAGAGTGCTTGTTATTCAATGGAAGTAGGAGAAATATCTAATCCAATAAAAACACGTTTTGGTTATCACATTATTAAATTGACTGATAAGATTCCTGCTTTTTGTAGTAGTGTTGATTTATCTCATATTTGGATTGCAAATACAAATCGTTCAGAACAAGAAAGCCAAAGAATAATAAACGAGGTGTATGCAAAATTGACAGAAAGTAATATTTCTTTTGATAGCATTGTAAAGGTATATTCAGATGATAAATCAACCGCAAGTACAGGTGGAGTTTTGAAAAATCAAAAGATAAATACAATACCAGCGTCTTATGTCTTGCAATTAGCAAAATTAAAAGAAGGGGAAATTTCTATGCCGTTTCAAACTCCTTTTGGCTGGCATATAATCAAACCTATTAAATATAAGGAGATACCTTCTTTTGAACAACAAAAAAGTGCTATTGAAAATAGAATTTCAAAAGATGAAAGAAGTTTTAAATCACTGGAGTCTTTTGCAGAAAAGTCTAAAAAAGAATATGGTTTTGTAGAAGATAAAGACTTATTAAAAGAAATAGAAGCAATAATTACTGATTCTGTTTTTTCTGCGACGTGGAAAATACCAGCTGATTTTACAAACGATGCTGAACTTTTTAGAATAGGAGATTTTTCTTTTACTGTAAATGATTTAGCAAAAGAAATAGAAAAGCATCAACGTACACAGCCTGCGGAATATATCCCTTCTTATGTGGAAAAGGTTTACAATACTGTGGTTTTAGAGCAAGTTGTAAATTATGCTGATAGCAAATTAGAAGAAAAATATCCTGAAATAAAATCGGATATGCAAGAGTTTGCTGATGGGGTTTTGATATTTTCAATTACAGATAAAATGGTCTGGAATAAATCTCTAATAGATACTCTTGGTTTACAAACATATTTTGAAGAGAATCAGTCAAAATATTATTGGGGACAAAGAGCAGGCGTAACTCTTTGGAGTATTGATGACGACAAGGATAGTTCTAAAAAAATAGAAAAAATACTTAATAAAGCAATTCGTAAAGGTTGGACTAATGAAGAAACAAAGACAAAGATATCTCAAAAACTTAAAATTAAGGAACAAGCAGATATAGATAAAAAAATTGTCTATAAATGGAATAAGTATGAAAAAGGAGATAATAAAATGGTAGATTCTTTGTTTTGGTCTGATACTTTGCAAAAAGATGGAACAATGAAGTCCTACGAAACAAAGAATAAAAAAATAACATTTTTGATTTTAAACTCTTGGATTGAGCCTGAAGCAAAGCAATTAAATGAATGTAAAGGTTTAGTCACTTCTGATTATCAATCATTCTTAGAAAAACAATGGATAACAGAATTAAGAGCAAAATATCAATACAAGATAAATCAACAAGTTTACGATAGCATAAAATAATAGAGCGGATTTATGAAGAAGTTATTTTCATTATTAGTCTTAGTTTCTATGTTTGGTTTTGTTGCAGTTGCACAAAATGTCAATAATGATGAGGTTATAGATAAAGTAATAGCCGTTGTAGGACAAAATATGATTAAAAAATCAGAATTAGAAACAGCTTTCCTGCAACAGAAAATGAATAGTAAACTCATTATTGAGAATGAATACGAGCAAAAATGCGATTTGTTAGAAGGAATGCTCATAAATAAATTGATGTTGCATCAAGCCGAGGTAGATTCAATAGAGGTTACTGATGATGAGATAAACAGAGAAATGGATAATAGAATAAGATATATGATTAGCGTTTATGGTTCACAAGAAAGCTTAGAAAGACAGATGAAGAAATCATTAAGCGAAATCAAAACTTATTTCAAAGATGTAATTAGAGATAATATTATGATTGCTCAAATTGAGCAAAAATTAACAGGAACAATATCTGTAACTCCTCAAGAAGTGGCTGAGTTTTATAATTCTATACCAAAAGATAGTCTTCCAACGATTGAGCAAGAATATGAGTTCTCTCAAATTGTCAAAATGCCACAAGTTTCAGAGGAAGAAAAGGAAAGAGTAAAAGCAAAGCTTAATGATTATAGAGATCGAATATTAAAAGGAAGCAAATTCTCAACAATTGCAACCCTTTATTCAGAAGATCCTGCTTCTGCAAAGAAAGGAGGAGAGTTAGGATTCTTTTCACGAGGTCAAATGGTTGGAGAATTTGAAAATGCAGCATTTGCACTTCAAGATGGAGAAATTTCTCCTATTATAGAGACAAAATATGGTTATCATATTATTCAAATGATTGAAAGAAGGGGCAATCAAGTAAATTGTCGTCATATTTTATTGCAACCAAAAATAACAACCGAGCAATTAGCCTCAGCTTACAATGAGTTAGAAGAGATAAAAGCAAAAATAGATGAAGGAGAAATAACTTTTGAAGAAGCAATAGTAAAATATTCTGATGACCCGTCAAAAGTAAATCAAGGATTGGTAATAAATCCTTATAATGCAAGTGCAATTTTTACTAAAGATGCGATAAATGAAACTATGTTTAATGTTGAAAAAGTTGATTTTAACGCAATGAAACAAGGAGAAATTACAAAACCTATAAAATTCAAAACAGAATTATCAGAAGCCTATAGATTGATAAAAGTAAATAGAAAAACAGAAGCCCATAAAGTTGATTTAACACTTGATTATGATAAAGTTCATGCTTCGGCTTTGGACAATAAAAAAACAGAAATAATTAAAGAATGGGCAAATAAAAGATTGAAAAAAACATACGTAAAAATTGATCCTGAATATCAATCTTGCAACTTTAAACTAAATTGGATTAAGTAAAACAATGAACCAAGTAGAACAACTAAATTCACTAATCGATAAGTGTAATCTTTTGAAAAAAGAGATTGCAAAAATTATAGTTGGACAAGAAGAAATAATAAATCAAATACTTATATCAATTCTTTCTTCGGGTCATTGTCTTTTAGTAGGGGTTCCAGGATTAGCAAAAACACTTTTAGTCAATACAATCGCAAAAACATTAGGTTTAACCTACAAAAGAATACAATTTACTCCTGATTTGATGCCTTCGGACATAATAGGTAGTGAAATATTAAATACGAACAGAGAATTAGAGTTCATTAAAGGACCATTATTTACCAATATATTACTTGCAGATGAGATAAATAGAACGCCACCTAAAACGCAATCGGCTTTATTGGAAGCAATGCAAGAGCATAAGGTGACGGTAAATGCCAAAACCTATCATTTGCAAGAGCCATTTTTTGTTTTAGCAACACAAAATCCTATTGAACAAGAAGGAACCTATCCTTTGCCAGAAGCACAGTTAGATAGATTTATGTTTATGTTGTGGTTGGACTATCCTTCTTTTGAAGAAGAAGTACAAATTCTAAAAAACACTACAACAGATAAGATAATAGAAATAGAAAAAGTATTAGAAATACAAGATATTCTTAATATTCAAAGTTTAATAAAACAAGTTCCTGTAAGTGACAATGTATATAATTATGTTGTGGATTTAGTATCCAAAACTAGACGTAATGGTAGTCAAATTGCAAACAAGTATTTGCAATGGGGAGCAGGACCAAGAGCGTCGCAATACTTAATAATGGGAGCAAAAGCACACGCCGTTTTGAATGGTAAATATTCTCCTGATATAGAAGATGTGAATGCAATAGCAGTTGCAACACTTCGTCATAGAATAGTATTGAATTATGAAGCACAAGCAAACGGATACACAACAGAAACCATAATAAAAGAACTTATAAATATAAAATAGCATAATGAAAAAGGTATTATATTTTTTAACAGTCAATTTATTTGTATTAACTCTTGTAGCGCAACCAGTAAGAGAAAGAAAACCTGCGACAGAAACAACTAAGCCTGTAACAGAAACAACACAAGTTTTAGGTCTTCAAAGTGATGGTTGTAATTATTTGATGGTATCGCAACCGCCAAAGCCAAAAAGAGGAAAGACAACAAAGAAACAAGAGCCTGTTGCGCCATATTATCCAGAGAGAATAGAAGCTTATATCTGTTTTGAGCCATCATCGGCTTATTATACAGAAGAAGGCTTGAATATATTAGATAGTATATATTCCATTGCTTTTGCAAAAGGAAATAATAAGTTCTATAAAATGACTATAGATGCTTTTGACGATGCAGATCCATTAAATGAAATGAATGCCTCATTAGCAAGAGATAGGGCTGCAATGATTTTTAATTATTTTTCTTCAAGAGAAGGAACAGAATTTATCATCAAAAGAACACCAAGTACATATATTCACTCTTGTAGTGGAGAAATGCCATATTATATTAAGTATAAAATGCCTTTTGACTTTAAATGGACAAATCTTTACAATAAAACAGAAGAAGAAAGGACAAAAGATGGAATCAGCCTTGTGGGAAAAGTAAGATTAATCATAGAAGACGACCCAGAAGGCTGTTTAGGGGAATATTTTGATTATTATTACCCATCACAAGACTCTGTTTTGTCAGGTAATCACGCAAGCATAACAATTCCAAAAGGAGCATTAGAATCAATAACTCATACAAAAGATACAATAGAATACACATGCAATATATCATATAAAGAATATATGAGTTTTGAAGAATTGACAAATAATTATCACTTAATACCTCACAAAAAACAATTCTTAATCAATGCAGGTTATATTGTGATAGATGCGGAGCATCAACCAGATTATACATCTTGTCAAAACAAAGAGAATTTTCAACCAGTAGTAAAAGTAAGGGTGCCAATAGAATTGCAACAAAATGATGCAAGATTAAAATTTTATGCAAAGGTTTATGACAATAAAGGTAGACCTGTTTACAAATCAATACCTACAAAAAAAGAAAAAGATAAAGAGACCAAACTTCAAACCCTTACAGCAGATTTGACAGCTTTTCAATTAGACACAATTTATATTGGTAAAAAAGTCGAAGAAAAAGAACTATCAGACTATTTCTTTTCAGCAAAAGAAGGAGAACCAGGAGCATTTCAAGCAATGGGAGGTTGGTTAAAACCATACAAACTAAATAAAAAAGGACAATATATTATAAGAAAACAAATGCAAATGGTACTTCGTAAACCTATTGGAGATATAATAGAAGAATAAGAAATATGAAAAAGATAAGCCTTTTACTAACATTATTTATCACATTAATTATTTTCAATTCTTGTTCAAGCAAGAGTGAACTAATAGTAGAAATACCAGAACTTGCACAAGGAGAAATAGCAATTATATATGCAACTCCTGATCAAATAGAACAACAATTACAAGACACACTTAAAACAGCACAAATTGTAAGTGGCAAAGCTCAAATTATCTTTGATACAATCTCTTTTGACAAAAAAATAAAAGATTGTACAATGATAATAAGTAGTGCGAGCAATCAATTTGCTACAACAATACCCTTGCCATTAGAAAAAGGGGAAACTCTAACGATAAAAATAAGTGGAATAGATAAATACATTAAAAGAGAAGATTTTTTAAAAACAACCTATTCAGGTTCAAAGAAAGTAGAATCCTTTTCTAAGTTTTATAACGATTTAATGGAGCAAAATAGATTGCTTATAAAGAATCCTGAAACATCAAAAGACGTTTACACAAAGCAATCGGAACTTTATAAAACCTATATATCAGAAAATTCAGAATCGGGCTTAGTTTATTCTTTGCTTATAGGACAATTAATGCAATTTAAGTTAAATGATCAAAATCCTATAATAGATTTATGTTCTAATTTATGTCTTAGTGTAGAGGAAGGAAATATTTGGGCAAGTTATCTTTGCAGAATATTAGCAGAGCGTCAGAAAAGAGCATTTTCTTCTTCAATTTTGAGTTTTAACGCAATAGATAAAGACGAAAAAGAATACACAGAAAAAGACATAAAGCCACATAAATATGTTTTAGTATGTTTTTGGGCATCGTGGTGTAAGCCTTGCAAAGAAGAATTGCCACAATTGAAAAAACTATACGAAAAATACAATTCAAAAGGGTTAGAAATAGTTAACATATCAGTAGATTTGCAACCTATTGAGTGGTTAGAATTTACAAAAGCAAATCCTTTACCATGGCTTTCTTTATGGGGAAATGGTCATGAACTAACAGCAAAATATGATTTCCAAACAATACCTTTTAATATCATAGCCGATAAAGACGGAAAAGTAATAAAAAGGGAATTGTATGGAGAAGAAATCGACAAAGCAATAGAAGAATTATTCAATGAAGAATAAAATTCGTCTTAAACGCATATCAAACCGTCATAAAAACGCAATATATTTCCTATTTGGCATTGCATTGGGATTTGGTTTGATATTCTTTTTTGTTAAAGACAAGTTTTCTACCTTAGAAGCAAACGAATCAAAAAATATTTCAATAAAGCAACAACCTATTGCGCAATATCCTATAAAAGACTCAGTCTATCTTAATCTAAATGCTTCCGATACCTTAGACCTTCAAGAAGTTCGTGGAGTTGGAATGGTAAGAGCAAGAAATATCTACAAATACGGACAAAAATTAGGAGGTTATGTAAGTGTAGAACAACTAAAAGAAGTATATAGCATAGACTCTGCAACCTTTGAACAAATCAAACCACACTTTTATGCAGGCAAAACCGAAATCAAAAAAATCAATATCAATAGTGATGACCCTAAATACTTAGCCCGACATCCCTATATTGATTTTGCACTTGCCAAAGCCTTTATACGCTTTCGCAAAAAGTATAATCAAGATTTCACAAAAATAGAAGACATAAAGAAAATACATTTAATGGACGAAGAAACATACAACAAACTTCGCCCTTACATCAAATTATCTGATTAAAAAAATAAAAATTATGGAATTTAGTGCAAAACAAATAGCTCAATTATTACAAGGCGTTGTAGAAGGAAACGAAGAAGTCGTAGTAAACAAACTATGCAAAATAGAAGAAGGAGAACAAGGAGGCTTATCATTCCTTGCAAACCCTAAGTACACACAATACATTTACACCACAAAATCAAGCATAGTTATAGTAAATGAAGACTTTGTAGCAGAAGAAAAAATAGAATCAACGCTTATTAGAGTAAAAGACGCTTATTCATGTTTTGCAAACCTTTTAGAAATCTATAATCAATATCGATTTAATAAAGTAGGCATTTCTTCTCTTGCCGTTATTGACCAAAAAGCAACCGTCGGCGAAGAAGCCTACATAGGAGAGTTTGTAGTCGTTTCACAAGATGCAAAAATAGGAAAGAATTGTAAGATTTATCCACACACATACATTGGCGACAACGTAACAATTGGCGACAACGTAACAATTTTTGCAGGAGTAAAAATCTATCACGACACAATAATAGGCGATAACTGCATAATACACGCAGGAGCCGTACTTGGAGCAGACGGATTTGGCTTTGCACCACTTGCAGACGGTACTTTCAAAAAAATAGCTCAAATAGGAAATGTAATAATCAAAGATGACGTAGAAATAGGGGCTAACACAACAATAGATAGAGCAACAATGGGTTCTACAATCGTTGAACAAGGAACAAAAATCGACAATCTATGTCAATTAGGTCATAATGTAACAGTAGGAAGCTCCACTGTGATGGCTGCACAAGTAGGAATAGCAGGCTCAACCAAGATAGGAAGCAACTGTTTCATAGGAGGACAAGCAGGATTTGCAGGACACATAGCAGTAGGAGACAAATGCCAAGTAGGAGCCCAAGCAGGAATAATCTCAGAAGTAAAATCAGGCTCAACAATCATAGGCTCACCAGCCATAGACGCAAAGCAATATATGAAAAGTTACGTCTATTTCCGTAAATTAGAACAAATGAAAAAGCAAATAGACAACTTAGAAAAACAACTTAAAGCCTTACAGGAGTAAATTACAATAAATTTACTCCTATAAGGTGCATAAATTCTTCTCTTGTTTCTTTATTTTTAAGGAAAGCCCCTGTAAAATCCGATGTAGTAGTAACAGAATTTTGTTTTTGAACACCTCGCATACTCATACACAAGTGTCGAGCCTCAATAACAACGGCTACACCCAAAGGATTCAAGGTATTTTGAATGCAATCTTTAATTTGTTGCGTCAATCTTTCTTGAACTTGCAGTCTTCTTGCAAAAACATCAACAATTCTTGGAATTTTGCTTAGCCCCACAATGTATCCGTTAGGAATATAAGCAACGTGAGCCTTTCCAACCATAGGAACCATGTGATGTTCGCAGAGAGAATAAATCTCAATGTCTTTTACAATTACCATTTGTTTGTAATCCTCCTTAAACATAGCAGAACGCAAAATTTCCTCAGGCTTTAAATCATACCCATGAGTAAAAAACTGCATAGCCTTAGCGACTCTCATAGGCGTTGCCAACAAACCCTCTCTGTTTACATCTTCTCCCAACAAGGAAAGTATCTCTTTGTAGTGATAAGCAAGTTTTTCTAATGTATCTTCGTTATATCGTTCTATTTTTTGATAGCCAAAATCTTCCATAACATCATTTTTAGTCAATTAAACAGCAAAAGTACACAAATTACTTGGGATTTTGCCATTTACCATCTTCTTTTATCATCTCAATCAATAAAGGCAACGCATCTTCTTCTGCAATATTAGAATGCACTAACTCTTTTGCTCGATAAAGATGCACCTTATTTTCCAATCCTCCAATATATCCATAATCTGCATCAGCCATTTCTCCCGGACCATTCACAATGCAACCCATTACAGCAATCTTTAAACCCTTTAAGTGTTTACATTTTTCTTTTACTTTTGCTAATGCCGATTGAATGTCATACTTTGTTCTTCCACAAGAAGGACAAGCAATAAATTCTGCCTTATAAATCTCTTCTCCTGTTGCCTGTAAAAGTTCTGCTTGCAAGACTTTGTCGCACAACTCTACCTTATCTGCCATTGATTCCATAATCAAAGCAG
Source organism: uncultured Bacteroidales bacterium (assembly GCA_937881815.1). GTDB lineage: Bacteria > Bacteroidota > Bacteroidia > Bacteroidales > P3 > Onthomorpha. The sequence goes on along the minus strand of CALGEC010000047.1, from coordinate 86,193 downwards.
TTGTGTTGCCTAATAATCTCTCTTGATTAAAGTCTTTGTCCGATTGAACAATAACTCCCGCAGGATAAGAAGACTTTTTCAACCTTTCTATTATTGCCTCAGGACTTTCTTTGCAAATATCAATTCTCTCAACCATAGAAAAATCAGTAGGCTTTTGACGTTTTTCAAACTCTGTGTTTAGACTTATTGATTTCTCTAATGAAGAAAAAGGCATATCCCTATAAGCCTCAACAATTTTCTTTGCAACCTCTATTTCGTTTTCAGGAATTTCAGTTAGCGAAACCCTTATTGTGTCGCCAATTCCAAGAGCCAATAAACTGCCAATGCCAGAAATAGATTTTATTCTGCCCTCAAACTCATTTCCTGCTTCGGTTACGCCCAAGTGAATAGGGAAATCATATCCTTTTTCCTTCATCATAGCACACAAAGTGCGAGTTGCGTAGTGCATAACCTTGACATTGCTTGATTTCATTGACAAAACAAGATTCTCAAAGCCAAGATTGTTGCATATTTCCACAAACTCCATTGCCGAAGTAGCCATTGCAAAAGGAGTGTCGCCATATCGAGCCATTATTCTCTGACTTAGCGAGCCGTGATTAGTCCCTATTCTAATTGCAGTCTTGTTTCGCTTGCAGATTTCCAAAAGAGGAGCAAGTTTTTCTGTAATTTTTTCTAACTCCGCAGCATATTCCTCGTCTGTATAGTTGATTTTAGATATATTTCTATCGGTATAATTTCCGGGATTTATTCTTACCTTCTCCACAATAGCGGCTGCAACTTCTGCCGCCTTAGGATTGAAGTGTATATCTGCAATAAGAGGAACGAAACAACCTCTTTTCGCTAATTCGTTCTTGATTTTGTAAAGGTTTTGTGCAGCTTGAACATTCGAGGCAGTGATTCTAACTAATTCACAACCCTTTTCTACTAATCTTAGTATTTGTTCTACCGTTGAAACGGTGTCCATTGTGTCGGTGTTAGTCATTGACTGAATCCTAACAGGATTTTCTCCACCTATGCCAAGGTTTCCAACCATTACTTGCTTTGTAATGCGTCTTGAAACAGGGTTTGATATCTCCCAAGCAGGAATATTTCTATTCATAATATTCATTTGTTGATAATAGAGAACAAAAGTACAGAAAAACTCCGAGACGCACAAAAATATTTCTTTGATTTAATTATTTGTTTCTTCGTCTAAATTCTGAGGGAGAAAGATTTACCATTCTTTTAAAGAAGTTTGAGAAATTAGCGATAGAATTAAATCCCAATTCTTCTGCTATTTTTTCTGTTGAATAATCGTTTTCTAAAAGTCTTTTCTTGCATTCGTTTGCCAATTTCTCATCTATCCATCTTTTTGGAGTCTTTCCTGTGTTTGATTTTATCACAAACTCAAAATAACCCTTAGATAAATTACAACTTTCTGCATAAAAATTAGTGTCTTTGTTTATTGTTTCACATTCATCTAATAGGCTGAAAAATTTTTCGCAAACTCCATAGTCGTTAAAAAATACATTCTCTGTTTTTTCTTTTAAAGAAAGATAGTAATACGCACGTGTCAAATTCGTAACAGCCTCTATTCTGTAAGGAGTTGTTGTATAAGAAAGACATTTCTTTACGTCTTTGAATAGATTTGAGAAAATCTTTTTCTCTCTTGATTCCAGAGAATACAAAGGCTTTGCTTTAATTTTGTTGTGATAAGAGGTGTTGAGTATATTGTTTGTTAAAAAATTATCTTTCAAACTAGGAGCAATAACCAAGTAGTGAATCTTTATGTCGTTGCTGTAAGAAATAAATTCCAATTCATTATTCTCTTGTACAAGAAAAAGAGTAGGTGCTTGCAATTCATATTTTTTCATATCCAACATAACGACAACACTCCCTTTTTCAATGAAAATATCTAAGTAATAATCGGTTTGATAAGGTTCAAAGTTGTTTTTGAGAATTTCAATATTGTTTGAGTACAACAAATCGTAGTTTATCTTCTCTTTACTTTTTGCCTTATCAAATTGTTCTTGCCAATTGAATAAACAAGCCTTGTTTTTCATAAATAGAAACCTAAATTTTAATTTTTTGCAAATATAATGTAATTAATAATACAAAAATTTAAAATCTTGTAAATCCGAAAAAAGTCCTTGTAAATTAGAAATAAAGTTCTGAAATTTTTATTATATTTTTGCAAACGAAAATTTTCGCAATTTTTTTAGTACTAAAAACCAAAACGAAACAACAATGAAAACAAGCACAATTTCGCAAAAGTAATTATTAACTCCTATCGCTTTTGTGGAATTGAAAATTAAAATATAGGAGTAAATTTAGTTGTAAGTAGATAACTTTAATAACAATGGAAGAAATTAAAGAAATATTAAAAGAGAATCAAAGATTGGCGAAAGAGAATCAAGAAATCTTTCAACGAATTAACAAAAAATCAAAAATATATGACAGAGTAGAACTCGTATTTTCAATTCTATTCTTTGCCGTTTTAACAATAGGGTTTATATTGGTATAGTTTAATGATTAAAAATAATATGAAATGGAAGAAATTAAAGAAATATTAAAAGAAACACAAAAAACATTACAAGGAAATAACGAAGAATTAAAGAAAATCGAGAAAAAAATAATTACAGACAAGAAATATATTATTTTAGGGAGTTTATCAATGTTGATTCTTGAAGTAGTTTCCTTTGCGTATTTTATGGATTATCTTTAAAGCAAAGGAATAGAAAAAAAAGTCTTTGATTTTTCAAAATATTTCAAAGAAAAAATTAAAAAAATCAAAGAAAAAAATTAAAAAATCAAAGACTTTTTTTCAAGAGTTTAAGGCTATATTCCAAAATAGCAACTAATGAATGCTGAATACTTGGTATTGAGGTTGTTATCTCTTGGAATGCTTGCTTTGAAGTTTGGTGAAATTTTGATGTTATCGTTAATTCGATATTCAAATCCTGCTATCAGGCTTGAATTGCCTTGTGTTGTAAGGAGGATTTCTTCCTCTAAGATGTCATACCTTGCATAGAAGTCAAAATTCTTATTGATTGAGAAATTGCCAAAGAAACTTGCTCCTTGTTTTTGGTCTTTTAGAATGTTATACTCTGCTCCGAGAGTGATTTTTTCGCTTTTATAGCCTGTGAAGAAAGAGAAATTTGCTTGATTTTCATCGTTTACTCCTCCGTATAGGCGAAAATACAAATTCTTTATTGGATTTATTGTTGCTCCTAAGCCATATTGAAAACTATTGTTTTGTTGTAGTTTTTTATATCCTTCTCCATTTGTTATGATTGCATCAATTGAGATAATTTCTCCAAATTTATATGCTGCCGATAGCCCTAAGTCTGCACTGTGTCCAAATTTATATTCGTCTTGAAAGGATTTTGCTACGTATCTTTTGCCCCAAAATTTTTCTATTTCATTGAATTGTGTTGTGGAAATCAATCCTGCGTTAAGCGTAAGATTGTTGCGTTTCCATGAGATTTGAGCATTTTTTATGTAGGCTATGCGTTGATAGTCGTTTACTTGTTTCGACTCGCCTATGTCCATAACTGCTTTTATTGATAAGCCTTTTTTTAGTTCGTATTGATAGCCTAAGTATGCTCTGTTTAATTCAAAGCCTAATTCTTCTTTGTCTTCTTTAAAGTCTGTGTAGAAATCGCCAAATACTTGAATAATTGGCTTTCCATTTGTTTGTGTTTGAGTTTCTTGTGCTATCAATCCTAAAGTGGAAACAATGCTTGCAATTAGTAATGCGATGATTTTTTTAATTTTCATTTTCAAATATGTTTAGGGCTGTTTGTGTTGTGATTTCGGCTACTTGTTCTAATGGCATTTCTTTTACTTCGGCTACGAATTTTGCTATGTCTAATATATAGGTACTTTCGTTGCGTTTTCCTCTGTGTGGTACGGGTGCAAGATATGGCGAATCGGTTTCTAAAACTATGTCTTTTATGTCTATTTGTTTTACGATTTCTGCTAATTTTGAGTTTTTAAATGTAATTACTCCGCCAATTCCTATCTTAAATCCCATTTCGATTAGTAATTTTGCTTGGTTTAAATCTCCTCCAAAGCAATGAAATATTCCAGAGTATTTGTTTTTGTTTATGGTTTTTAAGCAACGATATATTTCATCAAAGCTTTTTCGTGCGTGAACAATGAATGGTTTTCTTAATTCTAAGGCCCAAGAAATTTGTTCTTTAAATGCTATTGTTTGTTCTTCCAAAAAGGTTTTGTCCCAATACAAATCTATTCCTATTTCGCCAATTGCACAAAATTTTTCAGGATTTTCAAATAAGGTGTTTTTAATGATAGATAAAGAATCTTCGTAATTTTCTTTTATGCTTGTAGGGTGAAGCCCCATCATCGGCTTGCAGCAATCATATTTTTCGCAAAGAGAAATCAAAGGTTTGATTGTGGTTTCATCAACGTTTGGAATATACATTTTATATATTCCATTTTCATTTGCTTTCTTTATTACAAGGTCTAAATCCTCTGTAAAACTTTCCTCATATAGGTGAGTATGTGTGTCAATCAGTCTCATAATTCAATATATAACAAAAAACCTCCTTTAAAAAGGAGGTTAGAGGTTTTATGTTTTTATTTACAAAGTTTCTTATTTTACAGAAGCAACACGCTTCATGCATTTTGATTTAAGATTCGCTGCTTTGTTTTTGTGAATAACTGAACGCTTTGCTAATTTGTCTATTTGAGCAATCAATTTAGGTAATTTAGCACTTGCTTCGTTCAAATCTTCAGTCATTCTGAAATCCTTCAAAGCATTTCTCATTGTCTTAGCGTAATAGCGGTTAGCTATTCTCTTTTTTTCGTTTGCACGAATTCTTTTTATTGCACTTTTGTGATTTGCCATTTCCTTTAATCTTTCTCTATTTCTTTAATCTTTTAGTACCCCGTAGGGGATTCGAACCCCTGATTTCAAGAATGAAAATCTTGCGTCCTAGGCCAACTAGACGAACGGGGCGTCTTGCCTTATTTGACGATGCAAAATTACAACAAATTTCTATACTGCCAAATTTTTTTTAATAAAAATTTCATTTTTTTCTTTCATTAATCTCTATCTTGTTGAAATTCAAAGCCTAATCTTTTTGCTGTAATAAATCTTTTTGCAGAGGAATTTAGCTTCATTTCCCCAACGCTTATGGTTTTTACTTCATCAAAAGGTGGAACTAATAGATCAAAATTGTTAGCATATTCCATTGAAGAGAGTATTATACTACTAATTGACTCCTTATTTATAATAGAAGTATTAAAGTTAGAGTATAGTAATCCAACTTCTCTTTTTCCTTCTATAAAATAGTGATTTTCCTTATTTATAAATATTCTTCCTATCAAGTATCCTATGTCATAATCTCGGTCGTAGTCAAAAGAATCTGATAAAAAGTTGTAAATATTTATCATTCCGCAAAAAGATCGCTCTTTGTCTTGGGTTATGTAAGGTAATTTCATTACTTCATGTTGTCGAGAGAATTCAAATACATTTGTATGCATAGTAAAAATTAGGATATCCTCACCAAAACGAATTTCAAACTCTGATTCTGATTTGTTTTGAAAAACAAATTTTGTATCAGGGGCTTCTTCCTGCATTTGTTTTATTATTTCTTTTGCTGTTGTGCTAAAAACAGTGAACGCTTCCTTGGTATTATTTATGATAGATGTAAGTAACGAAGATTTTTTTGCTATTTGATTACACAAACTCAATGTATCCATAATTATTAGTATTAAAGGTTTCAAAAAAAGCCCTATGAAATTTCTCATAGGGCTTTTTTTCATTTCTTACTGTAAGAATTAATCTTCAGGTTGAATTGCTTCCATAGGGCAAACGTCAGCACATGTTCCGCAACTAACGCATTTTTCTGCATCTATTACATAGATATCGCCTTCAGAGATTGCTCCTACTGGGCATTCATCAATACAAGTGCCGCAAGCAGCACAACTGTCGGTAATTTTATAAGCCATTTCTTTTACTATTTAAGGTTTAAAACTTTTGCAAAGATACATCATTCTTTCAAATAACAATAAAAAATTAAGAAAAGTTTTAATTTTTAATGTTTTTTTTTGCATTTGTTTGTACCTTTGCCAAAAATAAATCATTGAATAACTATGAAAAGTAATTTTATTTGGATTTTAAGTGTTTTCTTCCTGCTTTCATCTTGTGCGAAAGAAGAAATCGTAGAAAAATATGATAATGGAGAGGCTAAATTAGTCTATTTATACAAAGAAGACAATGGTAAAAAAATAAAAGTTAAAGAAATACGCTATTATGATAATAAACAAAAAAGATTAGAGGGGAAATTTGACAAAGAAGGGAATAAAATAGGAGAGTGGAACTTTTATTTTTCAACAGGGAATAAGTTCGCAACCACTGATTTCACAGATACGCAAATAGGAAAAAATTGGATAGTTTACGATAACAGCGGAAAAGAAATAGTAAGTTCAGAAGACAAGATTTTATCCTTACATTTTGCAGAAGATAATGGCTTATGTGATATACAAGTAAGAAAATCAAAAGGAGAAGTCTTTTATAAATTTTTTGAAAATTTTTCAATTTGTCAAAAAATCAATACAATAGGAAATATACCGCAAGGAGAAAGTATTTCTTGGTACGAAAACGGACAAGTAAACTCTATTCACTATTATAAAGATGGTATGCAAGATAGTATTTATCAAGTTTTCACAAAAGATGGTGGTACATTGATAAAGGGACAATATAACATGGGACAGAAAATAGGTAAATGGGAATATTATCTTTCAGATGGAACTCCACAAGGCATAGAAATATATGATGTAGATGGTACTTTATTAAAACCAAGAGGACTATGAAAAAAATAATATTAAATTTTTTAATTTGTATTCTTTGTAGTTTAAATGCGTTTTCTCAATATAGTTATGAGGCAGTAGAATTTTCGCAACAATTATCAAATGATACAGAAAAAATCTATGTAGTAAAAAAAGATACACTAAAACTTACTCAAATAAATAGTAGTAAGTTGGAAATATGTGGCAATAAATATGAAGCAAGTGAAGAAGATGTTGTAATAACTCCAAAAGTTTATTATAATTCTAAACTAAAAACTTTCATATTGCTATTAGATAAAAAAGTAGATTATAGCATTGGTTGTGATGTTGTGTTAATTACAAATGGTAATTATGAATATTTAGGAGAATTATCCGTTGCTGCATACACAAAAGGAGAAGATGGAAGAATGAATTACAATAGTATTTTACCATTTACTTCAATTGTTAAAGTATCCGATAGAATTATTTTTAGTTTTGAAACACCTCTTGTTGTAATCTATCCCGGAATGTCAGAAGAAGCAACACTTAATGGAAGAGATGTATATTACACTTATTCAAAATCCAAATTACAATTGTTTAAATAGGGATTGCTAATGTTAAATTCTCAACAAATTTAGCAATAGCAATTAAAACATCTAACTCTACTTCGACTAAAAAAGAAGTAATAGTGTTTAGTAGAGGTGTATCCACAAAAAGAATCAATGTAATAATACTTATCAAAACAAACCCAAGAAAAGGAACTACAATAACATTGGTTAGTAAAAACAAAATAGGGAATGTTTTGAAATTATAAATGATAATAGGAGCTGTAAAGACTTGTGCTGAAAGGCTTATTGTTGCATTTTGAATTATTGGTTTGAAAAATCCCTTCGTTTTTTGTTTTGAGAGAAATATTTCAATTATTGGCACGCATACCAATATCCCTAATACAGCTAAAAACGAGAGTTGAAAACTTATGTCAAATAAAAGCAATGGATCTGCAATCAATAGAAAAAACGCAGTGCAATAAAGAGTATTTAAAGAATCGGTTTGAATAGGCAGATTTTTGGAAAGAATAAATATAGTAAACATTAAAGCAACCCTTAGCGAAGAAGGAGTACCGCCTATAATCAATGCGATTGTCCAAGCAATAACAACTAATAATATTTCTCTAAGATAATAGAATCGTAAGCCAAAAAGACAAATGAATTTAGTGATTAACTGAATAAATCCAAGGATTAAACCTATGTGAAGACCTGAAACGCACAATATATGTGCAATTCCTGTTATAGAAAAACTATTTTTTATATCTAAATCAAGTTTTGACTTGTCCCCAAGTAATAAGGAAATCGCAAGATTGGCGTTTCGTTGTGAAATATTTGAGGATTTTATTCTGTGTTTAAGGGTTTCGTTGGCATTTTTTGCCCATTTTACGATTATATTGCCTTTGTTGTGATTTATTATTTTGAAATCTTTGCAGTAAACATTATGATATAGTCGTTTGTGATTCATATATTTTTGATAATCAAAATCTAAACCAGCAAAGTTTTTGATTCTAACCATTTTTTCTTTGCTTTCGATTACATCTCCATAGTTTAAATCTATGTTATCTTTGGAAAAATTGACTAAGACTTTACCATTTGTTTTTTGCCAAGAATTTCCATCAAAATATTCAATGACTTCTGCCTGGTAAGTATTCCAATTCTTTTTTGGCTTATAGTTATCTGTAATTAAATAACGAAAAGAAATTGCTTTGTCAAAGTGAGAGGAATAATGGTCTTTGACAAAGAAAACAGGGATAAAAGAATCCACAATTATTATCCCAATAATCAAAAAGATAAGAGGGATAATAATTGGGCGTTTAAGCATAATTTATAATCTTAATTTAAGTCCTGCAAAAATAGTGCTTGGGTGGAAATTGAAAACAGCATTCATTTCTCCCGCCATACAAAAACCGCACTTATCACAAACTCCTTGTTCTTTTCCTATACATTGAGCTGTTTTTTTGCCATCTGAAAAAATGAAATTTGTTACCCAACATTGAGGAGTGAAATCCAATTTTTTCATCTTTTTTAATCCCGCGAGGGAATTCATAATTGGATAACCTTTTTTCTTATAAGAAATAATCATATCTATTATTTCTTGTCTTTTTTCCATATCCAAAGCGAGATACTCTGTGCCTTCAAATGGAGTGTGAAAGTTTAATGAAATAGATTTTATGTAAGGGTTGTTTTTTACATATTCTATTGTTTTGGCAACTGATTCATAGTTTAGAGTGTTTATTGCCATGTTTACACTCAACGCTTTGTGGTTGCAAGTAGAGATGTTTTGCTCTAATTTTGCAAAAGTGCCTTTTCCTCTGATTCTTTCGTGATATTCTCCAACTCCATCAAGACTTACCCAAATGCTATCTGCACGTGAATCGGCAAAAGGCTTTTGTGCGTTTGTGGTAATTGTGCAAGAATAAAATCCAATAGACTTTGCTAAATCTATTAGGTCGTCTATGCGTTTTTCTCCGTCTTCCCAAATAAACGGTTCGCCACCTTCAAAATCTATAAAGCGAGATCCTTGCTCATAACAATAGACTAATTCTTCTCTTATTTGTTCGTATGTTTTTATGTTAGGGTTTTCATAGTTGTAAACGCTACAATGCTTGCATGCAAGGTTGCATTTATCTGATATGAAGATTACGCTTTGTAGCGGTTTTTTTTGATTAAAAAATTTAGCCCCAAAGAACCATTTGGCTAAATAAAACATTTGCTTAACCATAATATGATATTAACTATAATTATTACTATACAAAATAACGAAAGTATGTTTCTCGCTGCAAGCCAACGAGCCATAAACCAATCAATTCCTGCTGTTTGAAATTTTTCCCAATCTCCCATATTACCCATATATTTAGGCGGTTTTGCAAGATTTGTGTTGTCTGATTTGCTAAACTCAATCAAACTTTTTATTAACCAAATGCTTCTTGGTAAAACAAGGAAAATTAAAAGATAAAGAGGATGTAAATATTTCAATATAACACCTGCGACAATAATTAAATAAGGTATGAAATTAAATAATACACTTGCAGTTAAATTTGCCTTATTTGTTTTTAGCAATCGAGCAAATGTCATTTTATTTGCACTTTCATCTGCTTTTTGATCAATGAAACTATGTGTAAAAAGAATATTTACTACCAACAAACCAACGGGAATAGAGGCTAAAACAACAGAAATATCTAATCTATTAGCACTTGCGATATATACTCCCATCATTAAAAGTGGTCCAAAAATGATTCCGATAACTAATTCGCCTAATCCTATGTACGAAAACTTGAAAGGAAATCCGGAATAAGAGATTCCCAAAAATAAAGTTAGGAAAGCAATTAGAACTATCAACCAATTAAAGCGTAGAGCTAAAATAATTCCTCCCATTATCGTTGCAAAAAGAAGAAAAAGAATAATAACTCGTTTTAAATCATTAAGAGTTGCCTGATTAGATGTAAGATAAGGATATTTTACAATCCTTGCTCTAAATCCTTGACGAGAGAGTTCTTTTCTGCTTTCTGCGGTATTGACTTTGTAGTCAAAGAAATCGTCAGCTAAGTTCATTCCTAAATGAGCTGAAACAACACCTAAGACTGCTAATATTGCAAGAAAAATATTGAAATCTTGTTCATTGATTGCTATAATTACAGCTAAGATTGCTGGAAGTAAACTTTGAGCCAATGACACCATTCTTGCGTTTTGTAACCAAATCTTTAAACTTTTCATTGCTTTAATTCAAAAGAATAATAAGGCACAAAATTAAAAATAATTCAAAGAAAAAATAAAATAATTCAAAGAAATATTTTTTCAATTCAAAGAAATAATTTCCTAAAACAAAGAAAAATTATTGGTTTTCTATATTTTTTGTATATTTGCACGTTAAAACGTTTAGTTTTTCAAGGGAATGGAGATAAAAGACATAGCAAAAGCGATAGAAAACGAGCTAAACACTTTTGAATCGATGTATCAGGAATGCAAAACAAGCGATGTAGGCTTGCTTTCTGATATATTGTCTTATTCCCTTTCTCAAAAGAGTAAAAAAATTCGTCCTCTTCTCACTTTATTAGTAGCAAAGGCTTGTGGAGGTCTTAGCGATTCAACTTATCGTTCTGCAATAATTGTAGAATTACTGCATACCGCATCATTAGCTCACGATGATGTGTTGGACAATAGCGATTTGAGAAGAAATCAACCAACAATCAATTCACGTTGGGGAAATAATGCTGCAATATTATATGGAGATTACCTTTTTGGTAAGTCTTTGCAACTAATTCACACAAAGGAAGATTTTGAACTTTTGCCGATTTACTCCAAAATAGCAAGAGAATTGCCAATGGGAGAATTGTTGCAAAAAGATGTCTTAGAGAAAGGAAATATTTCTCGTGAGGCTTATTTTAATGTAATAGACTATAAAACATCTTCTTTATTAGGAGCATCAGCCTATATTGGAGCAAAAACTGCTACAACAAATAAAGACTATACCAAATATGCAGAAGAATTTGGCAGATTATTAGGAAGAGCATTTCAAATCAAGGACGATATTTTGGATTTTGAGATAAATCAAGTCAGTGGAAAGAAATATGGAAATGATATAAAGGAGTGCAAATTTACCTTACCGATATTAGATTATATAGACACACTAAACGAAGAGGTTAAACTAAATGTAATAAATTTTGTCAAACAAAAAGACAAGTCCGATGAAGAAGTGTTGAAATTAGTTTTAGATGTAGTTGAGTCGGGCAGTCTTGAAAAGACAGAAAAACAAGTAAAATATTATAGCGACAAGGCAAAAGAAGTATTATCTAATTTTCCGGAAAATCAATATAGAGAAGTATTAGAACAATTAGTAGAAACATTAATAAAAAGAAATAATTAAACACACGCACACGTATGAAAAAGATGATTTTATTTGCATTAGCTTCAATATGTTCATTGATGATATATGCACAACAAACACTTCCAAGTGTAGATTTGAAAACCATTGATGGAAAATCAATAAACACAAAAGAAATTAGCAACGAAGGAAAACCTTTTGCAATATGTTTTTGGGCAACTTGGTGTAAACCTTGCTTAATGGAGTTAAGTACGTTTGCAGAACTTTATGAAGAATGGCAAGAAGAAACAGGAATGAAAATTTTTGCTGTATCAATAGATGATAGTCGTACACAATCAAAAGTTCAACCTTTGGTAAATACATCAGAATGGGAGTATGAAATTTTGCTTGATGTGAATAGTGAATTTAAAAGAGCAATGGGCGTAAATAATCCTCCACATACATTTGTTGTAAATGGAAAAGGAGAAATTGTTTGGCAACACGTAGGTTACGCACCTGGTGATGAAGAAGGATTGATTGAAGCAATACGCAAAGTTATCGCAGAAGAAAAATAAGAATTAAATGAAAAAAATATCAGTAATTTTATTTCTATCCTTGTTTTCTATAACTTCTTATGCTCAAAGCATATTAGGAGGAAAAGTAACAGGGAATTTTCAAATGGATATTCAAGCCTCAAAAGAAGATAGTATAATTGGGGCTGAAAAAGTTAATGAAAAACTTTTGAGTAACGCATTTGCAAATATCAATTACACAAGTGGAGATTTCTCTGCTGGTTTAAGATTTGAATCATACCTTAATCCAATTCTTGGATTTGATGCTCAATACAAAGGCGTTGGCATTCCATATCGTTATGCTTCTTATAAAAAAGATTATTTAGAAGTAACGGTTGGTAATTACTATGAACAATTTGGAAATGGCTTAATTTTCCGTTCATACGAAGAAAGAAACTTGGGCTTAGACAATGCAATGGACGGTTTAAGAATAGTAGCAAAACCTATAAGCGGAGTCTCAATCAAAGGGGTTATAGGAAAACAAAGATATTATTGGGAAGATATTTGGAAAAACAATAACGGACTAATCAGAGGAGTTGATGCAGAAATTTCTTTGAATGATTTGATAACAAAACTCAATAATTCTGTAACTCGCCTTACACTTGGAGGAAGTTTTGTTTCAGTTTATGAACAAGCAAGTCCAAAAATCATAACATTAGATGGTGATATGTATAAAATGATTATACCAGAAAATGTTGGTGCAATGGCTGCTCGTTTTGATTTTTCACACAAAGCCTTTTTCCTTTCAGGAGAATATGCCTACAAAGGACAAGATCCTAACGCTGTAAATGGATATATTTACAAGCCGGGAAACGCTTTGCTTTTGAAAGCTTCATATTCTGTAAAGGGATTAGGAATTTCTCTTGAAGCAAAGAGGATTGACAATATGAGTTTCAAATCTAAAAGAAGCGAAACAGGAAATATGTTAAATGTTAATTACCTTCCTGCAATTACTCGTCAGCATGCGTATTCTCTTATGGCAATGTATCCTTATGCAACACAAGTTAATGGCGAAATGGGAATACAAGCCGACATTATGTATAAGATAAAAAAGAATACTTTATTAGGAGGTAAGTACGGAACAGAATTAAAACTTAATTATTCAAGAGTTCATTCAATAGATCAACAACCGATAGAAGGCTATGCTTTGAATCAAATGGGAACAGAAGGATATACTTCAAATTTCTTTAAGGTTGGAGACGATTTATATTTTCAAGAAATCAATTTTGAAATAGGAAAAAAAATTAGTAGAGACTTAAAATTAAATTTAATGTACTCTAACCAAATTTTCAACCCAATTGCGTTTGGTCACCCTGAGGCAGAAAATGTTTATGCAAACATATTTGTTGCTGATGCTACATATAAAATCGCTAAAAAACACTCTGTAAGAGGAGAAGTTCAATGGTTATTAACCGAACAAAACTATGGAGAATGGGCAACAGGCGATTGGCTACAAGCAACTGCTGAATATAATTTTGCAGGAAAATGGTTTTTTGCATTATCTGACCAATGGAATTATGGCAATGAAGTAGGAGATAAAACACATTATTATAGTATAGCATTAGGTTCAACATACAAAACAACAAGAGTTTCGTTGAGTTATGGAAAACAAAGAAGCGGTATAATTTGTATAGGAGGTGTGTGTAGAGAAGTGCCTGCTTCTAATGGTTTGTTTATGACAATAACAAGTAGCTTTTAATAATAATTATATATGAGAAAGATATTAAATACAATTTTCGTAATAGGGGCATTGATTTTTGCATCTTGCGAAAATTATAATGAAGAAGAAAGATTGATTCCAATAATAGGTGAAACTGATTTAACAACACCTATTACAAAACAACAATCTGAGCAAGCTATTTTAGTAGAAGATTTTACTGGTTGGAATTGTCCTAATTGTCCGGGAGGAACTGAGGTTTTGGAAACAGAAATGGGAAGATATGGACATAAGCTTGTAGTTAGTGCAGTGCATACCGGCTCTTTCGCTAGACCATCTCACGAAAATAATAATTTGGATTTCCGTACTCCATACGGAGATGAATTAAAGCAAACTTTCAATGTTACAAGTTATCCTGCGATATTGATAAATAGACAAGCAACAGCAATTACAAGCATCGGAGATTGGGCAGCGAAAATAGAAGAAAAAATGGCAAACACTCCTCATAATTTCAATATTTCATTAGGAGCAGAAATTCTTGAAGGGAAAAATATATTGGTAAGTACAAGAATAAATGTTTTATCTGAGATTAACTCTGAACTTTCTTTGACTTTATACGTTACTGAAAGCGAAATAGAGGGTATTCAAAACGTTGCGAGCGAAATTCAGCCATATACATTTAAGCATGTATTAAGAGAAAATCCGTTAAAGGACATGCCGCTTGCTAATTCTTTTAAACAAGGAGATGTAATTGAGAAAAATTATTTGATTACAGGCTCTGACAAATGGGTTAAAGAGAATTGTGCAGTTGTTGTAATGATAACAGATAACGCAACCGGAGAAGTATTACAAGTAAACGAAATAGAATTATAAATTGTTAAACAAATAAAAAATTAAAATCAATATGAAAAAGACGTATTTATTTATTGCGATGTTATTTATTGTGCTTGGAGTAAGTGCACAACAAAGTTTCAGAATGACATATCAAGGAGAAGAATATGTTTCTAATGATACTTTGAGAATAGAGGTTGTTCCAGGGGAAGAATCTAAGGCTTTCTTCTTTTTAACCAATATAACAGAAAGTCCAATCGATACATATATCGGTTATGAACAAACATTTGGCGAAGAAGGAAGAGAATTTTTGATGTGTTTTGGTAATTGCACAGAAGGAAACTTTGCAGGACCAGTTACACTTAATCCAAACGAAGAATTTACTGAATTTGACATAGCTTATTATCCAGCAAACACACATACAGTTATTATAAAAGTGAACATAATGAAAGCCGCAGCAACCGAAGGCGAATACGAAACATTAGAAAGCTTTTATGTAAAATACTATGATGAAGTAGGATTAGAAGAAGCGAAAGCAACAAATTTATCATTAAGTGCTTATCCAAATCCAGCAGTTAATAACGTAAAAGTTTCTTATTCAATACCAGCAAATTACTCTAATGCAGAAATTTCTATTCGCAATATGGTTGGAAAAACCGTTAAAGCAATACCTGCAAAAATAGGAGTAAAATCAGTAGCGAATATAAACACAGCAGAATTGCCTAACGGAGTTTATTTCTACTCAATCATAGCAGATGATACAACAATTTCAACAAAGAAATTAGTTATAAGACACTAATATTTAGAAATATTATATAAAGGAAAGAGACAAGCAATTGTCTCTTTTTTTGTTTCAATGATTTTTTTCTTTGCTTTAGAAAATTATTTCTTTGCTTTAAAGAAATATTTCTTTGAAAAAATTTTCTCATTCAGCGTTAAGTGAAAAATAATCACTAATTTTGTAAAATGAAAAACAAATTATTCTATACGATTCAAGAAGTTGCAGAAATGTTAGACATTCCTGCTTCAACCTTACGTTATTGGGAAAAAGAATTTAGTGTTTTAAAACCACAAAGAACAAGCACAGGCATAAGGAGATACACAGAAAAAGATATAGAGTTTTTAAAAAAGATTCTTTATTTTACAAGAGATTGTGGTTATTCTTTAGATGGAGTCAAGAAACTTTTACAATCAAATAAGCAACAATACTTAGACCCTAAGTATGAACTTGTTGCAACTTTAAATGAAATGAAAGCAATGCTTTTAGAGATGAAATCTAAATTGGAAAATTAGTTTTAAAGTAATAAAATCATAATATGAAAAAAAATATAGCACTTGTAGCAGGAGGATACTCAGGAGAATATGAAATATCTATTCGTTCGGCAGGACAAATAGCACAAAATATAGATACAAACAAATATAATGTTTACACAATTGTAATAGAAAAACAATCATGGTACTATTGTGTTGAAGGCAAACATATAGAAATAGACAAGAATGACTTTTCCCTTACGTTGAATGGAGAAAAAATCAACTTTGAAGGAGCGTTAATAATTGTTCATGGTACACCTGGCGAAAATGGATTGTTGCAAGGATATTTTGATATGTTGAATATACCTTATACAACTTGCTCCGCACTTGTTTCTACAATCACTTTTGACAAAGAAGTCTGCAATGCACTTGTTAGAAGCTTCGATATAGTAAACGTAGCAAAGAATACAAGCGTTTTTAAAGACGAGAAATTAGACTTAGACAAAATATCAGAAACAATATCTTTTCCTTTGTTCGTGAAACCCTCAGAAGGAGGCTCCTCAATTGGCATGAGCAAAGTCTCTTGCAAAGAAGACTTGTTGCCGGCTATTGAAAAAGCATTTGATGTTCACCATAAAGTTTTGATAGAAGAGTTTATAGAAGGAAGAGAATTTAGTTGTGGAGTGATGCAAATAGGAGAAAAAGAAATAATTGCTTTTCCTGCAACAGAAATCGTATCACAAACAGAATTTTTTGATTACGACGCTAAATACAATGGCCTTTCCAATGAAATAACTCCTGCCTCAATTAGCGAGGAGTTAATGAGTAGAATCCAAGAAACAACAAAAAAACTATACAAAAGACTTAATTGCTCGGGAGTTTGTAGAATAGATTTCATTTATCGTGAAAAAGACGACAAACTTTTCTTCCTTGAAGTCAATACAACACCAGGACAATCAGCTCAAAGCATAGTTCCTCAACAAGTTCGTGCAATGGGACGCGACACAAAATGGTTATATCAAACTCTTTTAGAACAATTAGGCTTGTAATGAAAAAAACATTTTTTTTACTATTAGCATTATTGTTATTTAACATTGGTTTCTCACAACCAAGACCTAAAAACGTAATCCTTCTCATTGGAGACGGAATGGGAATTGCACAAACCTACGCCGCATACCTTGCAAACGATAAGCAATTGACCATGTACACAATGCCATACGTAGGATTATCAATCACATACTGCGCAAACAAAGAAGTAACTGACTCAGGAGCAGGCGGAACCGCTATTGCAATTGGGGAAAAAGCCCTTTACGGTTCAATAGGCTTAGATTCAAACTCACAACCGAGAGCTTCGCTGTTGAAAATTGCGAAAAACTCTTTCAAAAGCACAGCAATAATAACCTCGTGCGATGTAACACACGCTACACCTGCAAGTTTTGTTGCCAATGTTAAAGACCGCAATCAACAAGACGAAATAGCACTAAGTTTTATCAAAGAAAACATTGATATAGTCATAGGAGGAGGAAGAGATAGGTTTGATTGCACAAAGCGAAAAGATAAGTTAAACCTATTAGATTCTCTTATTGCAAAAAAATATGAAATATATAACACAACAGAACAAATAAAAAACACAAAATCAGATAGATTTTATGCACTTTTATCCGAAGGACATCTATCCGAAGCAAAGAATAGAGGAGATGTTTTGCCAGAAAGTTTAGAAAAAACGCTGAATATACTCTCTAAAAACGAGAATGGATTTTTCATAATGTTGGAAGGGAGCAAAATAGATATGGAAGCACATCTTCATAAATACGAAAATATGATTGAAGAAGTGAAAGACTTTGACAAATGCGTAGAAATAGCCTTGGAATTTGCTAAAAAGAATGGCGAAACCTTAGTTGTAGTAACCGCTGACCACGAAACAGGTGGTCTTACACTACCTGCCGACAATAATCTAACGAAAGACGAATGGACATCTTGGCATCACACTGCTATTCCTGTGCCAATTTTTAGTTATGGAGTAGGAGCAGAAAATTTTACAGGCGTAATGCAAAATACAGACATATTTTTTGAAATTTATAAGTTGATTAAGATATAAATAAAACAATATAAAATGACAGACTACACATTGAAATACAAAGTTGCTGATATGTCATTGGCAGACTTTGGACGAAAAGAAATAGAAATTGCAGAGAAAGAAATGCCGGGTTTAATGGCATTGAGAGCAAAATACGGAAAAGAAAAACCGTTAAAAGGAGCAAGAATCATGGGTTCTTTGCACATGACAATTCAAACAGCAGTTCTTATTGAAACATTAACAGAATTAGGAGCAGATGTAAGATGGTGCTCTTGTAATATCTTCTCTACGCAAGATCATGCTGCGGCTGCTGTTGCTGAAAGAGGAGTTCCTGTTTTTGCATGGAAGGGAGAAAGTTTAGAAGAATATTGGTGGTGTACAAATCAAGCACTTTCTTTCCCTAATGGAGAAGGTCCAGACTTGATTGTGGACGATGGTGGAGACGCAACTTTGTTAGTGCATAAAGGATATGCAATAGAAAACGACCCTTCTTTACTTGACAAAGAGGCATCTAATACAGAAGAAGCAATAGTGTTGAAAACCTTAAAGGCTGTTTATGCAGAAGATTCTCAAAAATGGCATAAAATTCTTAAAACCTTAAAAGGAGTTAGTGAAGAAACAACAACAGGAGTTCATCGTCTATATCAAATGATGGAAAGAGGAGAATTGTTAATTCCTGCAATAAATGTAAACGATTCTGTAACAAAAAGTAAATTTGACAACTTATATGGTTGTAGAGAATCTTTGGCAGATGGAATCAAACGTGCAACAGACGTTATGATAGCAGGAAAAGTAGTGGTTGTTTGTGGATATGGCGATGTTGGAAAGGGTTGTGCAAGAAGTATGCGTGGATATGGAGCGAGAGTTTTAGTAACAGAGATTGACCCTATTTGTGCTTTGCAAGCTGCAATGGAGGGATTTGAAGTTACAACTTTGGAAGACGCTTTGGAAGAAGGAAATATATATGTTACAACAACAGGAAATTGCGATGTAATTACAGTTGAAGATATGGCAAGAATGAAAACAGAAGCCATAGTATGTAATATAGGACACTTTGACAACGAAATCCAAGTTGAAAAATTGGAAAATTATCCTGGAATAAAGAAAGTAAACATCAAACCACAAGTTGATAAATTTATCTTTGAGGACGGACATTGCATTTACTTGTTAGCCGAAGGTAGATTAGTAAATCTTGGTTGTGCAACAGGACACCCATCATTTGTAATGAGTAACTCTTTCACAAATCAAACCTTAGCACAAATTGATTTATGGACAAAGAAATATGAAGTAGGAGTTTATCGTCTTCCAAAAGAGTTAGATGAAGAAGTAGCAAGACTTCACTTGGAAAACATAGGAGTAAAACTTACAAAACTCTCACAAAAACAAGCCGATTATATAGGAGTAAACATAGACGGTCCTTATAAAGCAGAACATTATCGCTACTAAAAATAAGAAAGCAATGAAAAACGTATTTAGGGTTTTTAAATATATTTTGAACTATAAGAAAGACATAGTTTTAAACGTAGTTTCAAACCTTATATACGTTTTCTTTTCGCTTTTTTCCTTTGTAATGATAATTCCATTCATTTCGGTTTTGTTTGGAGTTATAGAAGCACCGGCTCAATGTCCCGAATTAAGTCTTGACAAAGACGCTTTAATGGATTATTTTTCCTTTCATCTCAATTCCTATAAAGACATTTACGGAATATATCCTTGTTTGATAGCAATAGGTATAGTATATATTATCTGCATTTTCTTTTCTGCCCTTTTTCGTTACTTGGGAATGTATTTCATTGTGCCGATTCGCAATGGACTTGTGAATGATTTAAGAAACGATGTTTACAAAAAAATATGTATTCTTCCACTTAGTTTTTTTTCTGACAAGAAAAAGGGTGATATTATGTCGAGATTAACCTCCGACTTAGCAGATATAGAATGGAGTGTAGTGAGTAGTTTGCAGATGTTGGTAAAAGATTCCATTATGGTTTTGGTTTTCTTCTCAGCACTCATAATTGCATCTTGGCAATTGGTCTTATTTATTGTTGTGGTCTTACCTATTGCATATTTTTTAATAAAGAAAATAGGCAATAGCTTAAAACGTAACTCCATTAAAGGACAAAAAGAAATGGGAGTGTTAATGTCGCAATGCGAAGAAACGCTTGGAGGGCTTAGAGCTATAAAATCATACGGAGCAGAAAGCGTAACAAAAGAAAAATTCTCTCAATCCAACGACTATTATACAAAAGTGATGACTAAAATATTTAGAAGAAAAGAATTAGCCTCACCTTTGACAGAATTTTTAGCAATATTTGTGCTTGTAGCTGTGGTTTTATTTGGAGGAGAATTAGTCTTAGCAGGCAAAATGTCGGCAGCAATACTTATAGGCTTTACCTTGATTTTTGCAAAAGTAATTTCTCCTTTGCAAGAGCTTTCAACAGCCTATTATAATATGCAAAAAGGAGATGCAGCTGCAATAAGAATTTATGAAATCCTTGATGCAGAAGAAAAAATCACAGAAGTAGAAAACCCTTTACAAGTAAACGATTTTAAAGACAAGATAGAATTTCTTAATGTTAATTTTGCCTACTCAGAAAACACCGAAAACGTATTAAAAGATATAAATCTTACAATAAAAAAAGGACAAGTCGTGGCCTTGGTCGGAGAATCTGGTGCAGGAAAATCAACTCTCTTGGATTTGATTTCACGTTTTGCAGATGTAAACTCAGGAGAAATACTCTTTGATGGAGTAAATATCAAACAACTATCAATATCTTCTTTAAGAGATAAAATAGGAATTGTTACACAAGAAGCAATTCTTTTTAACGATACAATATTTAAAAACATTGCTTTTGGCAATCCTTCGGCTACAATGCAAGAAGTTGTTGCAGCAGCAAAGATTGCAAATGCCGATTCCTTCATTTCCAAAATGGAAAAAGGTTATTACACTCATCTAAGCGATAGGGGAATGAGCCTTTCAGGTGGAGAAAGACAAAGACTTTGTATTGCGAGGGCTGTGTTGAAGAATCCAGAAATCCTTCTTTTAGATGAAGCCACTTCAGCCTTAGATACACAAAATGAACACGAGGTACAGCAAGCTTTAACACAACTAATGAAAGATAGAACTTCGGTTGTAATAGCTCATCGTTTGACAACTATAATGAATGCCGATGTTATTTTGGTTATGGACAAAGGGAAAATAGTAGAAAGTGGCAATCACAAAGAACTTTTAGAAAAAGGCGGCATATATTCTCGCCTTGTAAATATGCAAAGCTTAGATGTATAAAAACAAAAAAAAGGCTACTTTTAATTAAGTAACCTTTTTCTTTTGAGGTCTCTTCCAGATTCGAACTGGAGTAGACGGTTTTGCAGACCGGTGCCTAGCCACTCGGCCAAGAGACCTTACCTCGTTTTCAGGTTGCAAAGATAGTGTATTTTTTTTAACCTGCAAAATTATTTGAAGGTTATTTGGCTAATTTTAATAATAAAAATATATTTTATCCCATTTTTCCTGTTAAATAAGCTTTGGTTCGTTCATCTTTTGGATTTGTAAACATCGTTTGAGTGTCGCCATATTCTACTAATTCTCCTAAATACATAAACATTGATTTTGTAGATATTCGTTTTGCTTGTCCCATATTGTGTGTTACTATTAGAATGGTTACTTCTTTTTTTAATTCTATTAACAGTTCTTCTATATGATTTGTTGCAATAGGATCAAGAGCAGAGGTTGGCTCGTCCATTAGTAAAATTTCCGGTTGCATTGCCAAGGCACGAGCTATACATAAACGTTGTTGTTGTCCTCCTGATAGAAATGTTCCTTTTTTATTTAAAACATCTTTTACTTCTTCCCAAAGCGAAACGTTTAGTAAAGTACGTTCTACGATTGAATCTTTTTCTGATTTTGATAGTTTTATGCCGTTTAGAGAATATCCTGACAATACATTTTCATATATACTCATTGTTGGGAAAGGAGTAGGGCGTTGAAAAACCATTCCTATTTTACGTCTTACATCTATTGGTCGCATTGTAAGTATATTTTCTCCTTTTAAGAGTATTTCGCCATCTACACGTATGTTTGGATAAAGATTGTGCATTAGGTTTATGGCTCGCAAAAGGGTTGATTTACCACAACCCGAAGGACCCATAATTGCTGTTATGTTATTTTGTTCTATGTTGGCTGATACATATTTTACTGCCATTGTTTGCTTGGTATATGATACGCAAGTTTTTTTTAATTCAAGTATTGGTTTTATTGATTCCATTTTTTTGTAATATATTTTGCTGTAATATTTAATGTTAAAACAAATAATAAAAGAAAAAGTGATGCTCCCCAAATCAATTCTTGTAGATTAGGGTCATTGAAAAACTCCCAAATAAGTAAAGGAAGTGCTGAAATTGGTTTGTCTATTGCAAAACGAATAAAAGAACAACCTAAGGCTGTAAACATAAGAGGTGCTGTTTCTCCAATTACTCGTGATATTGCGAGCAAAATACCTGTAAAAATACCTCCAAATGCAGCAGGTAATTGCACTTTTAGCATTACACGAGCACGATTCCCTCCAAGAGCTAAACCTGCTTCTTTTATAGAAAGAGGAAGAATTTTTAATGTTTCTTCCGTAGAGCGTATTATAAGAGGAAGCATCATAACAAATAATGCCACACTACCTGCAATAGCGGAATAACTTTTGCTTGGAACTACTACCCAAACATAAATTACAATGCCTATAATAACAGATGGCGTTCCTTGTAATAAGTCTGTAAGATAGCTAACTAATTTAGCAAATTTGTTTTTAGGGTTTTCTGCCAAGAAAGCTCCACATAAAATGCCTATTGGAATGGCAAAAACAGATGATAATCCAAGCATTATAATTGTTCCTATTATTCCGTTGGCAATTCCTCCTGGAATAGGTTCTCCTGCTTCAATTGCTTTCATTGCTTTATATGCAGTTGGTGTTGGTTCAGTAAAGAAATCCCAAGATAATTGGTCGTATCCTCTAAATATTACTTCGCCTAATATTGCAAATAAAGGTATTATTGAAAGCGAGGCAAACAAACATGTTGTCCATAACATTAGACGGTCTTTTAATAAACGATTTTTTATTCCTTGTTTTCTCATATTTTAAGATATTCTTGTGCGTTTAATCATTGTTTTACCTATTAGATTTATTATTGCAGTTATTATAAACAAGATAAGTCCAATAGCAATAAGAGATGACAGGCGTAAATCGTCTGCTTCACCAAATTGATTAGCTATTACAGAAGCCATTGAATTGCCTGTTGAGGTTATTGAATTAGGAACGTTATTTGTATTTCCGATTAACATTGTTACTGTCATTGTTTCTCCTAATGCACGTCCAATAGCCAATACATAAGATGAGAAAATGCCAGAGCCTGCTACGGGAAATATTATTTTAGTTATAACTTCTGCTCGTGTTGCACCTAAACTATAAGCGCTTTCTTTTAAATCATTTGGTACCATTTTGATAAATTCTGCACTTAATGATGCTGCATAAGGTATAATCATAATTGCTAATACAAGAGATGCAGTTAAAATACTAGAACCTTGTGGCGAAATGTTCAATGCCATAATAATAGGACGTAGTGTGTAGAATCCCCATAAACCAAAAATTATGGAGGGAATACCTGCTAATAAATCTGTTATAGTGCTTAATATGGAAGCTATTTTTTTATTTTTAAAATATTCTCCAACAAAAAATGCTACCGGTAAAGAAAAAGGTATACAGAATATTAAGGCAAATAAAGTTGTTGTAAGCGTGCCTATAATGAAAGGTAAAGCCCCATATTGTTCATTACCCTCAGTATAATTCCATTCGGAAGAAGTAAGAAAGTTTAAGAATCCAAAATGTTCAAAAGCATCATAAGCATCAACAATGAGGGCATAGACTATGCCCCCACAAATTATTGGTATAATGATTGCTGTTAAAAATAGTAGGAACTTATATAGTTTATCGTTCATGGCAGTTTATTGTTATTGCAAAATGGGTATTCCGTTATAAGTAACTTTTTTTAGATTCATTAAACTTAATTCTATTGCTTTTGTAGGTAGGGGAGCGTAATGTACTTCTGATGTGATATTTTGAGCTTTTTCAGAGAGAATATATTTCAAAAAATCAAGTGTTGCTATTGCTTGCTCTTTTGAACGGTCAGAATAGTTTTGTTCTTTATAGATAAGTATCCAAGTAAAAGTAGAGATTGGATAAGCCCCTGCCGCATCGGAATTAGTAATTGAGCAACGAGTATCAGCAGGTATTTCTCCAGATGCGGCAATAGATATACTTTTTGAAGAAGGTAGTATAAATTCTCCTTGTTTATTTTGAATACTTGCATAAGGTATATTTTGAGCAAAAGCATATTCTGAACCTACATATCCAATTGTATTTTTTGTTTGCTTAATTATACTTGCAACACCGGGGTTTCCTTTTGCAGCTTGTCCATAAGGAAAGTTTACAGATTTGCTTACACCATATTTAGATGCCCATTGAGGACTAACTTTGCTAAGATAATCTGTAAAGACAAATGTTGTACCACTTCCATCAGAACGGAATACAGGAATAATGGCTTCATTAGGAAGTTTAACACCAGGATTAAGTTCGGCTAAACGAGAATCATTCCACATTTTTATTTTACCTGCAAAGATTTCAGCAATAATTTCTCCTGATAATTTAAGGTTTTTTACCCCTTCAAGATTGTAAGCAAGAACAACAGCACCCATACAAGTTGGAATATGTATTATAGAATCCATTTCTTTTAGTTCTTTATCAGAAAGAAAAGCATCACTACCTGCAAAATCTACTATTTTGTCGCGTAGATTTCGTACTCCTCCACCAGAGCCTATTCCGCCATAAGCAACTGCATCACCATTTATTTCGGCAAATTGTTCAAATATCACATTGTAAAAAGGAAGAGGAAATGTAGCTCCTGCTCCTGAAAGCTCTTGCGGTTTACGACCTTCGTTTTTTGAATTGCTGCCACAAGCAACTACTGCAAGGGCTAAAAATAATGTCATAACTGATTTAAAAAACTTTTTCATACTATTATTTATTAAATGTTAATATTAAAAACCAAAGTAACAATTTATATAAGCAAAACAAGTGTTTTCCATTCCATTAGCTTTCGGCATTGTTAATCTGAAATTAGGAGCAATCTTGACATATTTCCCTAAATTGAATTGTGTTCCGAGAATAGCAACAGATTCATCGTTTGTTTTGTTCCACTCGTTTTTAGAATACAAATCGTCAAATCGAGCATAGAGAGCAATATCTTTACTAAGATTTACAGATGTGAAGATAGAATAACCACTTTGATCTAAATTATCAGAATAAGAAGCATTAGATATGTAATTATATTCGCTACCTACAGTGAATTTCTCATTTTTGTATCCTACGAAAGCAGACATATTTCTAATATTTCTTTCCTCTCCTTCATTTACTCCTCCATATAATCTTATTTGCAAACCTTTTAAAGGGGTAAGCGTAAGACCTAATCCATAATTTAAACCATTATTCTTTTGGATTTTTTTATAACCTTCTCCATTTACAACAATTGCATCTGCACTAATCCAATTTGTAAATTTGTATGTAGCAGAAATACCAAGGTCGGCACTGCTACCAAATTTATATTCATCTTGAAAAGACTTCATAACATAGCGATAACCCCAAAACTTTTCTTGAAAGTTAAATTGAGTTGTAGAGATAAGCCCTCCGTTTAAGGTTAGATTTTCTTTTTTCCAAGAAACTAACGCATTTTTAATATAAGCTATGCGTTGATAATCGTTTACATCAGAGGATTTTCCAATGTCCATAACACCTTTTACAGATAAACCATTTGATAATTTATATTCATAACCCAAGTAACTGCGTTCTAATTCAAAGCCTATATCATTACTTTCCGTGCCAAAACCACTATGGAAGTTTCCAAATGATTGAACAATCGCTTTACCTTTTGGTTCTTCTGTTTTTGAATCTTGAGCCTGAGCGGAAATGCCGATACAAGCTAAAAGACATACCATAATTAATTTCTTTTTCATAGTCATATAATTTAAAATTTGATGTTGCAAAGAAACAGAGATAATGTTTCATAAAAGTTACAAGAAAATTAAAGTTTTATTAAATCTATTTTTGCCTATCCTATTGTTTCGATTTTCTTTATATTTTTGCAATCCGTTAATAGATGAGGTTATGACAATAGAAAGAATATTAATAGTGGATGATGAGGAAACTTTATGCGAAGTTTTGAAACTAAATCTTGAAAATGAAGGTTATGATGTAGATATTGCTTTTAGTGCAGAGGAAGCACTAACCTATGATTTAAAGACTTATTCTCTTATTTTGCTTGATATAATGATGGGAGAAATAAATGGAATAAAGATGCTGAAAATGCTGAAATCAAAAGAAGAAACAGCAGAAATCCCGATTATATTTTGCACAGCACGCGATAAAGAAGATGATATGATAATGGGATTGAATCTTGGAGCAGATGATTATATAACAAAACCCTATACTATCCGTAATGTAATAGCAAGAGTAAAGAGTGTGTTAAGGCGAACCTCGGGTAATAAAACAAATAACAATGAGCAACAAAATATATTAAAGGTCGAAGGATTGCAATTGGATTTTGAATTTAAAAGATGTGTTGTAGACGGAGAGGAAGTAAAACTTGCAAAAAAAGAATTTGAACTTTTAGCATATTTAATTACACATAGAGGAAAGATTTGTTCAAGAGAGCAAATACTAAATAGTGTATGGAAAGAAGAAGTTGTAATTCTTGACCGTACAATAGATGTAAATATCACTCGTTTACGTTCAAAAATAGGTATATATGGTTCATACATTATAACACGTTCAGGTTTTGGCTATGGCTTCCGCAATTAAATTATCATTTCACAAAAGGTTGTTCTTACAACTCATTACTTTTTCATGGGCAATAGTAATTTGCTTTATAGTTTTTCAATACATAAGAGAAAAAGAATACAAATCAGAACACCTAAGTGCACAATTACAACAATATAATCATCATTTAATTACCACTATTGAAGAAGGGATTTCATACGAAGAATATATATCCTCGTATGAAAAGCCATTTAAAGATTTAAGAATAACTCTCATTACACTTTCCGGTACAGTTATTTATGATAATACTATTTCAAAAGATGCACTTGGCAATCACAGCAATCGTCCTGAAATTATCGAAGCAATGAAAAAAGGTTCTGCATATCATATAGGGCGACAATCTACAAGTGATGGAAGGGAATATTTCTACTCTGCAACAAAAGGTAATAGAGTTATTGTAAGAACAGCAATTCCTTATTCAAATACTTTGCATGATTTGCTTGCAGCAGATTGGACTTTTATTGTCATAATGATTATAATTACACTCACAATGAGCTTTATTGCTTATTTTACAACTCGCAAACTTGGCAAAGACATAGAAAAAGTTAATCGCTATGAAGCAGAGCAAGAAAAAAATCGTCTGAAACGACAATTAACCAACAATATTAATCACGAATTAAAAACACCTGTTGCTTCAATTCAAGTATGCCTTGAAACACTTCTTTCAGGCATTAGTCTTAGCGAAGAAAAACGTCAAGAATTGATAGAAAAATGCTACATACACAATGAACGTCTTCGTAATCTGTTAAATGATGTGTCTCTAATTACCAGAATAGAAGATGGAAATGCTCTAATAGCCAAAGAGCCTATTGTGATAAATGAAATAATAGAAGAAGTAGCAGAAGAATTAGAGGTTATGCCGGAGGGAGAGTGCTTAAATTTGCATACAGACTTCACACAAGAAGTTACAATAAACGGAAATCTTTCCTTGATTGGTTCAATATTTCGTAATCTCACAGAAAACGCCATAAGATATTCAGAAGGCAAAAACATCTACATATCTTTGATAGAAAACAATGCCGAAAAGTGTATAATACGATT
Source organism: uncultured Bacteroidales bacterium (assembly GCA_937881815.1). GTDB lineage: Bacteria > Bacteroidota > Bacteroidia > Bacteroidales > P3 > Onthomorpha. The sequence continues at coordinate 58,230 of CALGEC010000047.1, read as the reverse complement.
TGAAGATGATGGCAAAGGTGTTAAAGAAGAAGATTTGCCACATTTATTTGAAAGATTTTATCGAGTAGATAAAGGGCGTTCACGCCAAAAAGGAGGAACAGGACTTGGACTCGCTATTGTAAAACACTCCGTGCAATTTCACGGAGGTACAATAACGGTTGCAAATCGTATGCAAGGTGGATTAAGATTTGAGTTTTCTTTAAAGAAATAAAGCTATACGTTGCAAAGCTTCAAGTAAAGTTGCACGAGGACAACCTAAATTGATTCTAAAACAACAATCATATTGCGAGGCCATTGATTTAGGAGCAAAAGTAGTGCCATCGTTCAACACAACGCCTGCTTTCTCTATAAATAACTCTGCTAATTCTTTATGAGTCTTTCCACAGTCGCTAAAATCCAACCATGCCAAGAAAGAAGCCTCAGGAAGCACCATTTTTACCTTTGGAAGATTTTCCTTAATGAAACTTTCAAGCAAAGCAATATTTGATTTCAAATATTCAAGCATTTGATTCAGCCAATTTTCTCCATGAGAGAAAGCAGCCTCTGCCGCAGTGTAAGCAAAAATATTGCCGTATGCTACACCCATTGCATCAATCCAGCCGAAGTATTGTTTGCGGAGAGCCTCATTTCCAATATAACAAACCGAACTTCCTAAACCTGCAATATTGAAAGTCTTACTTGGAGCCATAAAAGTTATGCTATGTTCAAAGGCATGCTCAGAAACTGTGCTATAACTCACGTGTTTATTAGGAGAAAGCGTTAAATCGGCGTGAATTTCATCGCTAATAACTATCACATTCTTTTTTTTGCAAATCTCAGCTATTCTTTTCAGAGTTTCTTTTCCCCAAATAGTTCCCGCAGGGTTGTGAGGATTGCTCATAATAAAGAGTTTGCAACCATCAATCTTTTTTTCAAAATCCTCAAAGTCGATAAGAAAACGTCCGTTCTCTATTTTGAGATTGCTACACACCAAAGTGCGATTGCAAGACTGAGGAAGATTTACAAAAGGCGGATAGACAGGAGTTGTAACCAAGATTTTATCGCCCTCTTTTGTAAGAGAAAGCAAAGCAAACGAAATACCTGCTACAATGCCCGGAATAAAATGCAAATCGTTTCTTTGACAAGAGATATTATATCTTTTATCCAACCAATTGATTACAGCATTCCAATAATTTTTTGACGGATTGCCATAGCCGAGTACTTCATGCTCGCAACGTTTTCTTATAGCCTCCATAACAAAATCAGGAGAACGAAAATCCATATCAGCAACCCATAAAGGCAATAGGTCATCTCTTCCGTAAGTATCGGGAAGAGAGTCATATTTTACACAGTCAGAATGTCTTCTTTCTATGTTTTGGTCAAAGTTATATTGTTTTTCCATACGGCAAAGTTAAGAAAAAATAATTAAAAACAATTTTGTATTTTTGCATTCTCTTAATAAAAAAACAGATTTAATAGAAATGAATTGGGTGATATTGATTTTAGCAGGATTATGTGAAACATTTTTTACCTTTTGTCTTGGCAAAGGTAATCTTGCTTCGGGAAATAAAGCAACTTTATGGTATGCTGCCTTTGTGATGTTTTACATTCTGAGTATGATTCTTTTGACTAAGGCAACAAAAACAATACCTATCGGAACGGCTTATCCTGTTTGGACGGGAATAGGAGCAGTTGGAGCAGTGTTAATAGGGATTTTTATCTTCAAAGAGCCGGCTTCTTTTCTTAGACTTTTGTTTACCTTTACACTTATTGCGTCAATTATTGGCTTAAAAATGGTTCATTAAAATAAAGCAAAGAAAGCTCAAAAAAAGTCTTTGCTTTTTCAAAATATTTCAAAGAAAAAATTAAATAAAACAAAGAAAAAATAAAATAACTCTTTGATTTAAGAAATTATTTCAAAGAGTTATTTTTTTGTTTTAAAGAGTGGACCTGCAGAGATTCGAACTCTGGTCCAAACAAGAAACAACTAAGCTTTCTACATGCTTATTTTGTCCTTCATTTTCGTGAAAAAGCTAAGGGACAAACACCCTGCTTTAACCTTATCTTTTAAGATTTCACCTTAATGTCAAAGCTCCATTAAGGTTATTTCCGTTTTGCTAGCACCTCTTAGTCCTTAACCACGGAAAAAAGGTCTTGGAGAGATGTCTTGCTCGATGTACTTTACACCGATTCGCAAATGTAGTCTACTATACTTCGACTAAGCTGCAAGAGCGTAGTTATTTTCGCCAATTATTGTTTTGTAACTCTGGTTGAGGCTTGTGTTACCTTAGCCTGCATGCTTACTTAATCATTTGCCTTGCTGTCAAAACCAACCCAGGCCCATAATTAACGGTTTGCAAAAGTACAATAAAACAATAGATTGCACAAATTTTTTAAGAAAAAATGAAAAAAAATTACAAAAATGTTTGGTAGTTCAAAAAAAGGTTGTATCTTTGCAATCGCAAATGAGGGAATAACTCAGTAAAGCGAAAGTTGGTCCGGTAGTTCAGTTGGTTAGAATACATGCCTGTCACGCATGGGGTCGCGAGTTCGAGTCTCGTCCGGACCGCAAAGGGTTTTAAGATTTCAAGTCTTGAAGCCCTTTTGCTTTTTAAAAGGTTTATTATGTTAGCTGAAAAAACAAAAGGAATAGTTTGCGGAATTGTTTCTGCAATATGTTATGGAATGAATCCGTTTGGAGGATTGAATCTTTACAAAGAAGGATTTAATACAACTTCTGTTTTATTTTATAGATTTGGTTTTGCTGTTCTTATATTGGCTTGCATAATGTTGGCAAAGAAAAATACATTTAAAGTTTCTAAAAAGGAACTTAAAGTATTGATTGGTTTAGGGGCTTTGTTCGCAACAACTTCTTTGTCTTTATTTATGAGTTTTCTCTATATGCCGGCAGGAGTTGCTTCTACTTTGCTTTTCACTCACCCTATTATGGTGGCGTTAATAATGGCTATATTTTTTAAAGAAAGGATTACTCCTGTGATAGTGTTCTCTATTGCTTTGGCTTTTGGTGGAGTTTCTTTGCTTTATTATTCTGGTGATGGCCTTGTGCTTAATACTATTGGGGTTTTACTTGTTTTGCTTTCGGCATTGAGTTATGCTTTGTATATGATTGTGGTGAATAAATCTTCAATTCAACTGCCGACTTTTAAACTTACTTTCTATGCTATGGCTTTTTGCCTTATTTTTGTCACTGCTTTTTCTTTTACAAATGAGAGTTATTACATTAAGCCTTTGACTAATTTCAATCAATTGTTTTATGCTCTTTTCCTTTCTGTTGTTACTACTATTATGTCTTTGTGTTTGATGAATATTGCAGTAAGGATACTTGGTTCGACACCAACTTCTATAATGGGTGCTTTGGAACCATTGACTGCGGTTATTGTGGGAATATTTGTTTTCAATGAGGTGTTTACCCTAAATCTTGCTTGCGGAATTATTTTAATACTTTTATCAGTTTTACTTATAATTTTGCAAGATAAGATTAAAAAGATAAGATTGAAATAGTTGGTTATACTCTTGTTAATCTTATTTTAGCCTTTTGTTTTAGTTCATAGAAATTGTTTGCTTCTAAGATTTCTGCTTCTCTAAGAAAGAGTCTTGCACAGGCTTCTGCGTCTGATTCGGCTCTGTGGTGGTTTAGTGCTATGTTTTCTTGGTTGCAGAGGTGGTCTAATGAGAATTTTGTGGATTCTTTCCATACTATGCGTGAGAGTTGATAGGTGCAAAGGTATCTTGCTTTTGGTTTTGCTATTCCGTAATGAAGAAGGGTTTTTCTAAGTACGTTAATGTCAAATGAGGCATTGTGTGCTATTAGGATTTTGTCGTCTAAGAAAGGTTCTATTTCATTCCATAATTGATTGAATTCGGGTTTAAATTCAACATCTTCTTTATGTATTCCGTGTATTTTTTGTGCATAGAAATGAAAATAAGGATAACATATTGGTTTTATTAGCCAATTTTTTGTGCATACTATTTGTGAGTTTTCTACTACTGTCAGTCCAAGTGAGCAGGGTATGTATTTGTCTGCTGTTTCAAAGTCTATGCTTACGAAGTCGAACATAATATTAAAAAAATAAGAAGGGAAGTGTTGTCTTCCCTTCTTGTGTTAATTAGTTTTTATTCTTATTTTTTGAAATTTGCTAAACCTTCATCAAGGAATTTAACAAAGTTGTTTATATCTCTGTCGTATGATTTAGGTTCTTTTGTTAATAGGTTGCCATCTGCGTCCATTAAAACGTATAATGGTTGTGCGTTTGCGTTGAATTGTTCCATTTGGTAGTGATGGTTTTTCTTTCCAAGTGTTTTTATTGTTTTTCCATCTTTTGTTTTTACCCATTCACTTTCTGGTAATTCAATTGTATTAACGTCTGCGTAAAGTGCTACCATAATGTATTCTTCTGTTAGACGTTTTTTTACTTGTGGATCTACCCAAACATAGTTTTCCATTTCTCTACAATTAGCACAAGTTTTTCCTGTAAAGTCTATGAAGATTGGTTTGCCTACTTGTTTTGCGTATGCTTTTGCTTCTTCAAGGTCAAAGAAGCCTTCAAATCCTGTTGGTAGGTGAAGGTCTTTTGCATATTTTCTATCTACAGGTAGAGATGAGGTGCTTTCTGTTGCAACTGTTGCATTTTCTGCATTTATTCTTATTAAATCAAAGTCTTGTGTTGTTTGTGGTGGCACGTAACCTGATATTGCTTTCAAAGGTGCTCCCCATAAGCCTGGTATCATATAGACTACGAATGAGAATACTATCAATGAAAGGAATAAACGTGGTACTCCGATTTTTTCAACTGGTGCATCGCCTTTGAATCTTAGTTTTCCAAGTAGGTAGAAGCCTAACATTGCAAAGGTAACTATCCATAATGCAAGGTAGGTTTCTCTGTCTAATATTCCCCAACCTGCTGATAGGTCTGCCATTGAAAGGAATTTTAATCCTAATGCTATTTCTATGAATCCAAATACTATTTTTACTGTGTTTAACCATGCTCCTGATTTCATATTTTTTAGCATTGAAGGGAACATAGCAAGGATTGTAAATGGTAATGCAAATCCTAATGCAAATCCTATCATAGATATTAAGAATACATAGCTATTGCTTGAACCAGATGCCATTTCTATTAAAGCAGCTCCAAGGATTGGTCCTGTACAAGAGAATGATACCAAAACTGTTGTTAGTGCTATGAAGAATGTTCCTAAGTATCCGCCTTTGTCTGCTTGTTCGTCTGATTTGTTTATTAGTTTTGAAGGCATTGTTAGTTCAAATAATCCAAAGAATGAGAAGGCGAATATCATAAATATTACGAAGAATATTAGGTTTGGTATCCAGTGTGTAGAGATTATGTACATTGCGTTTGCTCCAAGTAGCCAAGAAAGAATCAATCCTAATACTGTAAACATAAATATTATGCTTCCTCCAAAGAAAAAGGCTTGTTGTCTTCCTTTACGTTTAGAGGTGTTGCCTTTCATAAAGAATGATATTGTCATAGGTATCATTGGGAATACGCAAGGAGTGATTAGTGCTAATAATCCTGCAGTGAATGAAACAAAGAATGCTGCCCACATTGATTTGTCTTCTTGTGCTACAGGGCTTTCTTCGTTTGATTGTTCTATTGTTGCAACTTCTTTTTCTACTTCTTTGTTTTCAACTTCTGATATGGTTTGAGTTTCTGTTGCAGCGGCTTCTGCTATTTCTTCTGTGTTGTTTATTGTTGTTTGATTTGTTGCTGGATTTCCTTTTACATTGAAAGAAAAATCTACATCATCGGGTGGAATGCAACTTCCTTTTTCACAAAGTTGAAATTCTACACTTCCTTTTACTGAAAAGTCTTCTGTGCTTTTTATTTTAATTCTTTGTGTAAAGGTTACTTTGTTTTTAAAGTATCTTGTTGTGTCTTTTGCAAATGGATCATATTCTGCAATTGGTTTTGGTGATTCTTTTACTTTTCCGATTGCTTGATATTTTCCGTTTTCTTCAAAGGTAAATTTTATTGGATTCTCTGTTCCTTTTGTGTGTTGAGAATAAATGTGCCAATCTCCGCTTAATGAGCATTGCATTACTAATTCTGAAATGGAATCATTGATTTTTTTTGTTTTAAAATCCCATTTCGCAGGTTGTTGCGCAAAAATATTAGAAAATGCTAATATTAATGCTAATAAACTTAATACTAATCTTTTTCTCATCATTATTTAATTTGTTTTATTTACTTAACCAAATTGACGGATTTAAGTGATGTGTTCCTTTAAATATTTGAAATTTATATTCACTTACTCCATCTTCATTTGTACTTACTGTTCCAATTGTTTGTTTTGTATCAACTTTTTGTCCGTTTTTAACGCTTACGCTTTTTAGGTTTGCATAAACACTCATGTATTCTCCGTGTCGTATAATTACAACTAATAATCCAGTCGGCCCTTTTGCTATTCTTGATACTTCTCCTTTGAATATAGATCTAACGGTTGAACCTTTTGTTGTTCTAATGTCTATTCCTTTGTTTTCAATTACAGCTCCTGCAACCTCAGGGTGTTTGTGTACTCCGTATTGAGAAACAATTACTCCTTGTGTTGTTGGCCAAGGGAGTTTTCCTTTGTTTGCTTCAAAGCTGCTTGATAGTGCAACTTCTTCTGGTGTGGTTGCTATCGTGTAATTTTTCTTTTTTGCTGTTTCTATCGCTGCTTTGTTGGCTTCTGCTTCTTTTTTGTTTGTTGTTGGGTTAGTAGCCATTTGTTGTTTCTTCTTGGCCGCTAATTCTTTTTGTTTTTTGACTTCTGCAGCTATGGCATTGTCTATTTGTTGTTGTAGTTTTTTGACTTGTTGCTGTTTGTTCTTTAGATTTTTAGCTAATTGCTTTTCTTTCTTTTGTAGCTGATTAACGGTTTTTTGCTTTTCTGTTTTTTCTTTGTTTAGTTCTTTTGAGTTTTTTAATTCTTGTTGTAGTAGCTTTTCTTGATTAGTACGTTTTAATTCTAATTCGTTGGTACGTTTTGATAGTTCGTTTGTTTTTGATTGTATTTGTGCAAGTTTTTCTTTTTGTAAATCTCCAAATTGTCGGAAAAAGATGTATCTTTGATAAGCTTCTTTGTAATCTTTTGATGAAAATATAAACAAAAGTTTATCGGTGTTTGTTTTATTTTTTTGTGCATAACGCAACATTTGTGCGTAACTTTCTCTTAGTATAGTTATTTCTTTACATAATTCGCCAATTGATTGTTGTGTGCTTTTGATTTCGTTGTTAAGCATCCCCATTTGCGAATTTATGTTTTTGATTAATTTCTTTCTTTGTGCTATCTTTTTTTCTAATACTCTTAGCTCCGATGTGGACATTTTCTTCGTTTTTTTTGTCTCATTTAAGATTTTATTCATCGAAGCTATCTCTTTTTCTAACTTTACTTTTTCTTTTTCTAGTTTGTTTCTATCTTGTGAATATAGATTAAAAGGAAATGCTATCATACTTAATATTAGTATGATAATAAATTTCTTTACTTTATTGTTGTTTATGTTAAAATTATAATTCAATTGCTTCATATTTGGTCGCCAAAATTACAAATATTTGCTGAAATATCGCTAATTTGTGATTATTATTTTACGCTAAATCAATTCTTGACGCAAGGCATCTTGTTTTACAAATATGAATAGAAGGAATGTAAAGGCCCATAGGGAAGACCCTCCATAGCTTATGAAAGGTAAAGGAATGCCTATTACAGGCAAAAGACCTATTGTCATTCCTATATTTACGAAAAAGTGAAAGAATATTATGCTTGCTACTGAATATCCATAGATTCTGGCAAATTTTGAACGTTGTCTTTCTGCCATTTTTACAAGTTTTGCGCATAAAACTATAAATAATATTATTGTTAGAGAGGATCCAATGAATCCCCATTCTTCTCCAATGGTACAGAAGATGAAATCGGTATCTTGTTCTGGTACAAAATTAAATTTTGTTTGTGTTCCATTCAAGAATCCTTTGCCTAAAATGCCTCCTGAACCGATTGCGATTTTGCTTTGATTGACATTATAGCCTACGCCTTTGAAATCTTCTTTTTTCCCAAGTAAAACTTCTATTCTATCTTTTTGATGTTGTTCTAAAACGTTTTCAAAAACAAAATCAACGGCTAAAGTAAATAGAGAAGCTCCTATAAAGATATATACAAATATCCAAATGTTGAGTTTTCTTATACGTTTTCTCAAAATAATATATGCACTTGCAATAATAATGAGGTATATGGCAATTAAAAGGTATTGATTTACAAGAAGGGCTAATACGAATAGTAGGATGCATGTTGCTCCTATTATTAGGATATAGGAAGACATACCTTCTCTAAACAAAACAAATACGAATGAACAAAAGACTAATGCAGAGCCTGTATCGTTTTGTAATAAAATAAGCAACATTGGAATCATTATTATAGTAATTGCGGAGATTCTTGTCCTCCATTTTTTGAAATCGGCAGTAACAGAGGATAGGGTTTTGGCCAATGCTAATGCTGTTGCTCCTTTTGCGAATTCTGAGGGCTGAATTCCAAAATCTCCTATACCAAACCATGATTTTGCTCCTTTTGTTTCGGAGCCTACGATTAAGACAGAGATAAGCATGAGAATGAAAATCCCATATATTATGTAAGAGGTTTGAGAGAAAAACTTTGGATCTAAGAGTAAAACGAAAAATGCAATCAAAAGAGATGCTCCAATCCAAATTAGTTGTTTGCCATATCGACAAGAAAAATCAAGAATACTACTATTATCTCCTTCATAAACGGCAGCGTATATGTTTATCCATCCAAAGAATACGAGTATTAAATAAATGATTATAACACTCCAATCAATATTTCTAAGTAAGCTTTTATTTTTTCTGTCCATTATTTTTCTAATTCAAAGAAAGAATTTATTTTTTCTTTGTTTTAATTTTACGTTTCAAAGGTAATGGTTGACAAGGATTTGTCTCTATGTAATATTTCTCCATTTCTTCTCGTTCAACCTTTCCTCTAATATGTTTTTCTACAATAAGACTTGCAATAGGTGCAGCCCAAGTTCCACCACCTCCTTGTGCATTTTCTATATATACAGCAACAGCAATTTGAGGATTGTTTTTGGGAGCAAAACAAATAAATACAGAATGGTCATCTCCTATATTTTCGGCTGTTCCTGTTTTTCCGCAAACTGCAATGTCATCTATTTTAGCACGTCTTGCAGTTCCACCAGCCTCGTGAACTACTCCGTACATTCCTTCTACTGCAATATCCCAATATTGAGGAGCAATCATACTATGGTGCTTTTCTGAATATTTTACATATTTTGTTTTTTTAGTTTCATCTCCAAAGCTCCTAACAATATGCGGAGAAATAAACCAGCCTCTATTTGCTACTAAAGCTGCAAAATTTGCCATCTGTAAAGGAATAACACCAACTTCGCCCTGTCCTATTGAATTGGAATAAATCGTATAAAAATTCCAGCCACTTGGATACCATTTGTTGTAAAAAGTTGTGTCAGGTATATATCCTTTTCTTGCGTTTGGTAAATCAATATCTAATCTTGTTCCAAAACCCATTCGTTTTGCTGCTTGATTCCATATAGTTAATCCGTATTTACTATCAATTTTTCCAGTTTTTGGATTAGTTTGTTGAACAACTTTTTGAAATACTCTATAAAAATAAGGGTTACAAGACATTTTTATGGCATCTTTAACACTACTTGCAGAAGGGTGATTGTGACAACCAACTAAACCTTTATCGCAACCAAAGCCAGTGTTAGGAGTAATTACTCCCATATCTAAAGCAATCAAAGATTGTGCAATTTTAAAGATACTTCCAGGAGGATATTCTGCCATTAAAACTCTGTTGAATAAAGGTTTGGAAATATCTTCTGATAATGTTTTGTAGTTTTTCCCTCTTACACGACCGACAAGTAAGTTTGGATTGTAATAAGGAGCAGAAACAAAACATAGAATCTCTCCTGTACTTGGTTCAATTGCAACAATACATCCTCGCTTGTTAGCCATAATTTTTTCAGCGTATTTTTGGAGCTCGATATCTATTGTGCTATATAAATTTTGTCCTGCTATAGCCAAAGTATCATACATTCCATTTTGAAAAGAACCTTTCTCTCTATTGTGAACATCAACTAATGTTATTTTACTACCTTTTTCCCCTCTAAGTATTTTTTCATAAGATTTTTCTAATCCGCTCATCCCTATATAGTCGCCTTTTTTGTAATAAGGATTTTCTTCAATTGTTTTTTCGTTTACTTCTCCAATATATCCTAAAATATGGCATGCAACTGAATCAGGGTAGAATCGGAGTGTTCTGCTTTGAGCATAAAATCCTTCAAACTTATATAACTTTTCTTGAAGTGGAGCGAAATCTTCTTTTGATATTTGTTTCTCAAAAGTTGAAGGAGAATATGAAGAATATTTTTTAGCCTTCTCCATTTTTTTTATAAATTCCTCTTTTGAGATCTTTAAAAGAGAGCAAAATTCGGTAGTATCAATATCTTTGACTTGGCGAGGTATGACCATTAAATCATAAACAGCCTCGTTGTAAACTAATAATTTACCATTTCTATCGTAAATAAGTCCTCTGGAAGGATATTGTGTTATATGTCGTAGAGCATTTCTATTTGCAAGACGAGTGTATGAATCATCTATTATTTGAAGATGAGCCAATCTAATGATGTAAATAATTCCAACAATAATGAAAATTGCGGTAATTGTAATACGTCTTGATGAAAAAGTGTCTCTCACAAAAATTCTTTTCTAAAAATCGTGTGCAAAATTACAGAAAAATACGTTTAAAAATAAAGTCATTGCGTATTATTTTTTAAAAATATGACACAAAAAATTGCATAACGAAAATTATTTACTAAATTTGCCTTTCAAATTGTAGTAATAATGAAACGAATAATTTTATTTTTGACTTTATTATTTGCTTCTTTTGGAAGTGTTTTTGCTAATGAACAAACTGAAAAGTTCGATGCAGGTAAGTTGATAATGGAGCACTTGGGGGATTCTTATTATTGGCATATATTTACTTATAATGATTTAGATGTTTCAATACCTTTGCCTATAATTTTGATAAATGAAGGTAAGGTAGATGTGTTTATGTCAAGTAGGTTTCACCATGGCCATTCTGCGTACAAAGGATATAAAATAGCGACAGACTCAGATGGTGAAGGATTAGCAGGTTCTATAATTTGTGTTGATAGCAATGGAGTATACACAGGTTGTAAACCATTGGATTTTTCTATAACTAAAAATGTTTTTGCAATTTTTATTGTAACTGCTTTAATTATATTTTTGGTGCTAAGAGGAGCTAAAATAGCGAAGAAAAGAGAAGGCCAATCTCCAAAAGGTTTACTTACAGTTGTTGAATATTTTATATCTTTCATAAAAGATGACATAGCGATTCCTTCAATAGGAGAACATAAGTACAGAAAATATCTTCCATATTTGTTAACTGCGTTTTTGTTCATCTTTTTCTCAAATCTCTTAGGACTATTCCCATTTTTCCCAGGTGGAGCTAATATTACAGGAAATATAGCTGTTACTTTATGTTTAGCGGTATTCACTTTTGTAATTACAAATGTTAGTGGAAATAAGGGGTATTGGAAACATATAATTAATATGCCGGGTGTGCCTTGGTGGTTAAAGTTTCCTTTGCCAATCATGCCGATTGTAGAAGTGTTAGGTTTGTTTACAAAACCATTTTCTCTTACAATACGATTGTTCGCTAATATAACAGCAGGGCACGTTATGATATTAAGTTTTATTTGTATCATATTCATATTTGGAGAACAAAGTGCAGCATTAGGATATGGTACTTCAATCCTACCATTGTTCTTTGCTTTGTTTATGACTGCTTTGGAAGTTTTGGTAGCCTTTATTCAAGCATACGTATTCACACTTTTGTCTGCTATTTACATAGGCATGGCTACGGAAGAACATGCTCACGAATAACGATTTATTATTAAAGAAGTTAAACGGATTTATCCGAAAATATTATAGAAACATTTTACTAAAAGGGTTATTTTATTCGGTAACTCTTTTAGTTGTTTTCTTCCTTTTCTTTATACTTATAGAGTTTATAGGTTATAATAGTACGATAGTAAGAACTATTATATTTTATTTGTATGCTTTATTTGCAATTTTCTTGTTGGGACGCTATGTAATTTATCCTATAACAAAGCTGTTGAATATAGGAAAAACAATTTCTCATGAAGATGCGGCTAAAATTATTGGTAAACATTTTCCGGAAGTTGCTGATAAATTATTAAATCTCTTGCAATTAAAACAACTATCATTGTCAAATGAATCTCAAATACTTTTAGCGAGTATTGATCAACGCACAAAAGAATTATATCCTATATCTTTTCATAAAGCAATTGATAAGAAAAAAACAAAAAAGATAGGTCTTATTGCAATTATTATTTTGATTGTTTTTTTATTCGTAGGTTTGTTTTTTCCTAATTTTTTAAAAGATAGCACCTATCGTTATATAAATCATACGCAACATTTTGAAAAACCATCTCCTTTTGAGTTTATATTACAGAATTCAACGCTTGAAGTTTTGCAACAAGAGGATTATCTTGTGGAATTAAAAGTTAAAGGAAGTATGTTGCCGGATATGGTAAATATTAAAATAGATGGTCAAGAATTTTCAATGAAAAAAAATAATAAAACAGCGTTTTCGTATAATATTTCGCAGTTACAAAAAAATATTTCTTTGAGTTTTTTAGCCAATGGATACGAAAGCAAGGTGTATGTTATAAAAGTAAAACCGAAACCAATATTGGTGAATATTAAAGCAAAGATTACTCCTCCTGCATATACAAAATTGCAATCTACGGTAGTTACATCTTTAAATGATATTTATGTTCCAAAAGGTTCTTTAATAACATGGGAAGGTTTTGTTAGAGATACGAAAGAGATTATTTTCATTCAACAAAAAGATAACATAGTTATTTCACCGAATAAGAAAGGAAAGTTTACTTATTCTCATACAATAATGAATGATATGTCTTTTGAGGTGAAAACATCTAATCAATTTACGGCATATTCCGATACATTGAGTGTTTATATCAAATCAATAGAAGATTTATATCCTCAAATAGCAATTGTAGAACATAAAGACACAATTTTTCCTGATAGAATACTATTTCGAGGACAAATAAAAGATGATTATGGTTTTACAGCACTTACTTTTTGTATAAATCACATAAAAGGAAATGATACAATAAGAAAAATAAGTGCAATAGAAGTGAATAAAAACGACAATGCACAAGATTTTTATTATAATTACGACTTAACAAACCTATCGATTAGTAGAGGAGATCAGTTAGAATATTATTTTGAGGTAAAAGATAATGATGCAATCAATGGAGGGAAAATCACAAAAAGTAAAATTTTCTCATTGAATCTTCCAACGGAAGAAGAGCTTGAAGCAAAAAAGGAAGAAAACTCTCAAAACATAAAAGAATCTACACAAGATGCATTGTCTAAAATCAAGGCTCTTAAAGATCAAATTAATGAAATAAGTAAGCAATTAATAAATAAACAAAATCTTACTTGGCAAGATAAAGAACAAATTAAAGATTTATTAAAAAAACAAGAAGATATTAGGGAAGAAATAGAAGAAATAAAGCAATCTTTGGAAGAAAACAATCTTTTAGAAGAGAAACTAACAGAACAAGAGGAAGAAATTTTAAAGAAACAAAAAGAATTAGAAGAGTTGTTTGATAAAGTCTTAAATCAACAGATGAAAGATATCCTTGAAGAGCTAAAAAAACTTGCCGAAGAACAAATAGACAAAAACAAACTTAACGAAACTCTCAATAATATTAAACTTAATAATGAAGATGTAGCCAAAGAATTAGATCGCAATATAGAAATGTATAAGCGATTAGAAATGGAAAAACTCACAAACGAATTGACAGAAAAATTAGATAAATTATCACAAGAGCAAAAAGATTTATCAGAAAATTTAAACTCTAAAAACAAAGAAGAAAACGTTTCAAAACAAGAGAAACTTAATGAAGAATTTAAACAACAGCAAGAAAAATTAGATAAACTTGAAAAATTAGCAAAAGAAATAGAAGATCAAAAACCACTTGATAGAGACAAACAATTAGAAAATGAGATAAATAAAGAACAAGAAGGAGCATTAGAAAATTTGAAAGATAATAAGTCTAAAAAATCAAGAGAAAAAATGAACTCTGCCTCAGAAAACATGAAGCAGATGTCTAATAGTATAAAACAACAACAGCAAGAAAATAACTCAAATCAATTAGGCGAAGATGTAGAAAATGTAAGACAAATTCTTAAAAATCTTGTTAAAATCTCAAAAGACCAAGAAGATTTGATGAATAAGATAAAAACAACTAAGGTTTCAGATCCTTTGTATCAAGAAATCATAAAACAACAATATCATTTAAAAGAAAAAATGCAACCTATTGCTGATACGTTGTTTGCAATAAGTAAACGACAAGCCCAAATAGGATATATGATAAATCAAGAATTGAATAAAATATATGATTATATAGAAAAATCAATTTCAACCTTACTACAATACAACCAAGCTCATTATTCAAATTATAAAAATAATTCCGTACTCTCTTGGCAACAATATGCTATGTCGTCAATGAATAATTTGGCATTGATGTTGAAAGAAAGCTTGGAAAATATGCAGAATCAACAACAAAGTAATAGCAGTAAAAGTAATTCTCAACAACAATGTAATAACCCATCGTCATCTTCTCAACAACAAAATAAGCCATCACAGCAAAGCTTAAAAGACTTACAAGAAAGTTTAAACAAGGAATTAGAAAGATTAAAGAAAGAATTAGAGCAAGGACAACAACAAGGCAAAAAGAAAATAGGAGAAAATGCGAAGTTAAATGAATCTTTAGCAAAAGCAGTTGCACAACAAGAAATGATAAGAAAGATGGTACAAAAGGAAGCTGAGAAAATAAAGTCAGAAAAAGGCAAGCCATCAAAAATTCTCAATGAAATAGCCAAACAAATGGAACAAACAGAAAAAGATATCGTAAACAAAAGAATAACTCATAATACTATAAATCGTCAAGCTAAGATATTAACTCGATTACTTGAACATGAGCGGGCAGAAAAGAAACAAGAAAAAGACAATAAAAGGGAATCAAAAATAGGTAAAGATAAAATAAATATTGAAGACAAAGATTTTATAGATTTTAAAAAGATAGAAGAAAAAGAAACAGAACTATTCAAACAAGTTCAACCTATGTTTTCTCCTTTTTATAAAGAAAAAGTGAATAAATATTTTTATAACATAGAAAATAACACACAAAAACGATAATGGATACAAGTACTTACAAAAGTAGAGTTGCTTTAACTCAATCGTATAAAATAAATAATTTTGTAGAAAGCATTTGTCAAGAACATAATATTAGTAATTATTGTGGAGCGATTTCTGTTTCAATAGAAAGAATCATAGATTTGATAATCTCTTTTTATGGAAGTGAACATGAAAACAAATATGTTACTTTTTATTTTGAGCAATGTGTAGGAGGGGTAAGCTTTTCAATAGAATCTATTGATGAAATATTTTCCAATATTGTTTTTGATAAAAATAAAGAATTGGAATTAGATTCTGATATCAACGTTTTTCTTATTTCAAAACTTAGTGACAAAATAATTGTCTCTGAAAGCGGAAAGAAAATAGAACTTTTGTTTTTTGTAAATGGAATAGAGCCGGAATTACTTCTTCAAAGACAAGAAAAAATTAAAGAGTTTAATTCAAGTAGAATACATCAAAACATAAAATAAAGGTATTATGGGAATTAGTTTTGCATTTCAGACAAATTGTAGCTTAAAAAAAAGAACTATTTTAAAACAGTGGATAAAAACTATTGTTGAAAATAATAAAAAAGAGGTAGGGGAGATATCTTATATTTTTTGTTCAGATGAGCAATTGTTAGAAATAAATAAAGAGTTCTTAAATCATGATTATTATACCGATATAATAACTTTTGATTATTCAGAAGGAGATATTGTTTCGGGTGATTTGTTTATCTCTATCGAGAGAATAAAAGATAATGCTAAAATTCTAAAAAACTCCTATCAAGAAGAATTGCATAGAGTTATTATTCACGGAATATTGCATCTATTAGGATATAAAGATAAAACAGAGTTGGAAAGCGAAAATATGAGAAAGCTAGAAGATGAGTGCTTATCCATACTTTCTACTTATATAAATGAAAAATAATGTTTCAAAAATTTGATATAATTGTTGTTGGGGCTGGTCATGCAGGCTGTGAGGCTGCGCGAGCAGCTGCTTTAATGGGAGCAGAAACTTTACTTATTACACAAAATCTAAATGCTATAGCACAGCTTTCTTGCAATCCTGCAATGGGAGGAGTGGCTAAAGGACAAATTGTTAGAGAAATTGATGCGTTAGGGGGATTGTCAGGTATAGTGACAGATCAAAATACTATGCAATTCAGAATGCTAAATAGAAGTAAAGGACCTGCGATGTGGAGTCCAAGAGCCCAAGTAGACAATGTAACGTTTGGAATTTCTTGGAGAAAACACTTGGAAAATATTGCTCGTTTACAACTATGGCAAGATGAGGTTGTCGATTTGATTATAAATAATGGTACAATTGAGGGAGTAATAACAAAAATTGGTTTAAAGATAGAGTCAAAAGCTGTTATTTTAACAAATGGAACTTTCTTAAATGGTAAAATTCATATTGGAGAAACTAATTTTGAAGGAGGAAGAATAGGAGAAGAGGCTTCAAAAGGTTTGTCTGAAAAGATGAAAAATATTGGTTTTGAGATAGAAAAGTTGAAAACAGGTACTCCTATGAGAGTAGTAGGTCGTTCAATCAATTTTTCATTACTTCAAGAGCAAAAAGGAGATGATAATCCAGAACAATTTTCTTTTATAAATTCAAGATTAGAACAAATAGAACAGAAAAGTTGTTATCTTGCTTACACAAATGATGAGGTGCATGATATATTGAGGGAAGGATTTGAAAAATCACCAATGTTTCAAGGTAGAATACAAGGAAGAGGCCCGAGATATTGTCCTTCAATAGAAGATAAAATAGAAAGATTTTCTGATAAAAATAAGCATCAATTGTTTGTAGAACCAGAATCAAGGTTTACAAATCTTTATTATATAAATGGGTTCTCGTCATCTTTGCCTTTGGAAGTGCAATATAGGGCATTAAGAACTATACCAGGATTTGAAAATGCAATAATTCAAAAACCAGGTTATGCAATAGAGTATGATTATTTCCCTCCTACGCAGTTAAAAGCGAATTTGGAGACAAAATTAATTAATGGCCTGTTCTTTGCAGGACAAATAAATGGTACAACAGGTTATGAAGAGGCAGGAGCACAAGGCTTGATGGCTGGAATCAATGCTTATATGAAATTGTCAGAAAAAGATCCGATAATTCTTAAACGTTCAGAAAGTTATATAGGGGTTTTAATTGATGATTTAATTACCAAAGGTGTTGATGAACCGTATAGAATGTTTACTTCAAGAGCAGAATATAGAATTTTGTTGCGTCAAGACAATGCAGACCAAAGGCTAACTCCGATAGGGTATTCAATAGGCCTTGCTGATGAATCAAGGTTTAAAAAAATGGAATCAAAGAAAGAAAATATTGAAAGACTGATTCATTTTATTAAAACAAACAATGCGTTGCCAGAAGAAGTAAATGAAAGTTTTGAAGAATTAAACACACCGACAATAAATCAAAAAACAAAACTTTCGCAATTGCTTCTAAGACCTCAAATTAACTTGAATATGTTAAAAAGCAAGGTTCCTTATCTTAATACAGAAATAAACAAAACTCCAATCGAAATAAAATCACAGGTAGAGGAATGTGCAGAAATACTTGTTAAGTATGAGAGTTACATACAAAAAGAAGAGGAAATTGTAAGTAAACTTTCTCACTTTGAAAACCTTGTGATTAAAGATGATTTTGATTATCATTCATTAAAATCTTTGTCATTTGAGGCAAGAGAAAAACTATCTAAAATAAGACCTAAAACAATAGGGCAGGCAGGACGAATAAGTGGAGTTTCTCCTGCAGATATATCTGTTTTGGTTATTTACATTAGCAGATGAAATTAAAAAAACAGGAGAAAAATGTATTTACTAATGTATAAATGTTAAAGAAAAAAGTTTTTTTTGTATCTTTGCCAAAATTTTATAAAAATAAGAGTTCAATCTAAATAATTATATTATGTCAGTAAACAATAAGACAAAAGAGTTGAAGTCGAGAATGCAAGTAGTGCTTCAAGGAGGAGGGGAAAAAGCAATAGAGAAGCAAAAAGCGACAGGTAAACTCACAGCAAGAGAAAGAATAGTTCAATTATTAGATGAAGGTTCGTTTCATGAATATGATTTATTCATACAACACGCTGGACGTGATTTTGGAATGGAAAAGAAAGAACTTCCAGGCGATGGTGTAGTAACAGGAACAGGAACAATCAACGGATACCCAGTTTGTATATATGCACAAGACTTTACAGTAGCAGGAGGTTCTCTTGGACTAATGCATGCCAAAAAGATATGTAAGATAATGGATCACGCTATGAAATTGAGAATTCCTATTGTGGGAATTAACGATTCAGGTGGAGCCAGAATACAAGAAGGGGTTAATGCATTGTCAGGTTATGGAGATATTTTTTATCGTAATACAATGGCCTCAGGAGTAATCCCTCAAATATCAGTTATACTTGGACCTTGTGCAGGAGGCGCAGTTTATTCTCCAGCTTTAACAGACTTTGTGTTTGTGGTAGATAAAATATCAAAGATGTTTATCACAGGACCAGAAGTGATAAAGACAGTGTTAGGAGAAGAAATATCTCAAGAAGATTTAGGCGGAGCAAGAGTGCATGCAGAAATATCTGGAAATGCACATTTCTTTGCAGAAAGCGAACAAGAATGTTTTGATCAAATAAAGAGCTTATTTACATATATTCCTTGGAATAACACAAAGAAAGCAGAGTCATTTGAATCAAAGAAACCGAAAATCAAAGATTATAAAATTAGCAATATATTCCCATCAGATCCAGCACAACCATATGATGTAAGAAATATTATAAAAAGTTTAGTTGATGGTTCTGAATTTTTGGAAGTACAAGAGTTGTTCGCTCCAAATATTGTAATAGGATTTGCAAGAATTAATGGAGATACAGTAGGATTTGTAGCAAATCAACCAATAGCGTTAGCAGGCGTTCTTGATTGTAATTCATCAGATAAGGCGGCAAGATTCATAAGATTCTGTGATGCATTTAATATTCCATTAGTAACATTAGAAGACTTACCAGGATATCTTCCAGGAGTAGATCAAGAACACGCTGGAGTTATTCGTCATGGAGCCAAAATATTATATGCTTATTCAGAAGCAACTGTTCCAAAAATCACAATTATTTTAAGAAAAGCATATGGTGGAGGATATATTGCAATGTGTTCTTCTCACTTGAAAGCAGATTTTGTTTTCGCATGGCCAACAGCAGAAATTGCTGTAATGGGACCAGAGGGAGCAGCAAACA
The DNA here is from genome assembly GCA_937881815.1 of uncultured Bacteroidales bacterium. Lineage (GTDB taxonomy): Bacteria > Bacteroidota > Bacteroidia > Bacteroidales > P3 > Onthomorpha. The sequence continues at coordinate 38,693 of CALGEC010000047.1, read as the reverse complement.
TTGTATTTAGAAATGAAATAATGAACTCTGAAAATCCAGAGCAAACACGAAAAGAAAAGATAGCTGAATACAAACAAAAATTTGCTAATCCATACGTAGCAGCTTCTTACGGATATGTAGATGCAGTAATACAACCTGCAGAAACAAGAGATTATATTGTACACGCATTAGAAATGTGTAAGAACAAAGTACAAGAGAATCCACAAAAGAAACATGGATTACCTCCATTCTAAAAAAAAGCGAAACACGAAAACATTGTATCACATTAAAAAAAGAAAAAGAAATGTCAGATAATAAAAATATGAGAACACATTATAGACAACTTTATGTTAAGGTTGCACCAGGAGAGATATACGCATTTATTCCTGGAACTATATTAGATGTGTTTGTAAAGCAAGGACAAAAAGTAAAAAAAGGAGATCCATTATGTTGTCTTCACGCAATGAAAATGGATAATCAAATATGCTCTACAATAGACGGAGTAGTAAAAAGCGTTAATATAGAAAAAGGACAAACAGTTAGTAAAAACGATGTTCTAATAGAAGTAGTTAACGAATAAATAATAAACAGATAAAAGAAAAAAATGAGAAGAGTAACAACAGTATTAACTTTGCTTAGCATAGTATTATTTATGGCTTCTTGTGGAAGTATAAAAACAATGCAAAGCAAACACAACGAGGTAAGATACCAAATATCACCAAATCCAATGGAAGTTCATGCAGATAGAGTGATAGTAACAATAAATGGTAGCATACCTGAAAACTATTTTCAAAAGAAAGCCGTAGTTTACTTGCAACCAGTATTAACATGGGAAACAGGAGAAGTAATACTTTCTCCAATGAATTTAAAAGGTTCAAAAGTAGAAGGTAATGGAAAAACAATTGAAAAAGGATCAGGAGGCAGATTCGTATATAAAGATACTGTTGCTTACCGTCAAGGAATGGAAAGTGCCAAGTTATTCCTAAATCCAATCGCCTATAAAGCGACAGAAGTAAATGAAGCCAACGCTACTTGGAGTGAAGCAATGGAAAACCCAGGAGCAATTAAATTAGGTAATGTAAAAATCACAGAAGGAATCAACTCTACATCAAACAGAGTGGATATAAGAGGAGATTTAAGCATTGCACCATCTAACTACAATGTTAGAACAGATGAAATAATGGCAACAGATGTTTTCTTCACAGTTAATATGTCAGAAGTAAATTGGAATAACAAGTTGAATAAACAAATGGATGCCAAAAAGAATTACGAAAGTATGAAGAGTTATATAGTAAATAACCAAGTACCTCGTCAAATATTCGTTAATGCGTGGGCATCACCAGAAGGAGAAGAAACATTTAACATAGGCCTTTCCAAAAAAAGAGCAGAAGCAGTCGTAAATCTTGTAGATAAAATGCTGACAGAAGCCATTACAGAAAGAGCAAAAATAGAAAACATCAAGAAAGCAGACATTCAAAAATACGTTGAAGAAGCGAAACAAGACGTAGTTATCACTTCAAGTGCAAAAGGAGAAGACTGGGAAAACTTCCTACGCTTAGTAGAAGGATCATCACTAAGAGAAAAGAACACAGTTATCAATGTAGTAAAATCACAACCAGATAGAATAAGAAGAGAACAAGAAATTAGAAATATGTCTGTAATCTTCAACCAAATCGAAAGCGAGATTTTACCAACTCTACGTAGAGGAGAAATAGCATTTAACTTCTCAGGAGTACAAAAAACAGAACAAGAAGTAGCAAGAATGGCTATAACAAACCCAGACAATCTTACATTTGATGAATTGATGTATGCAGCATCTTTGACACATAATTACGCAAGCAAATTACAAATCTATACAGCAGCTACAGAAAGATTTGCATCAGAATGGGCAGGTTGGAATAACGCAGGAGCAATAGCCCTATACCTTAATCAATTAGAAGATTCAAAAAGATTCTTAGAAACAGCCGACAAACTATCTCCAAACAATGGAATGGTATTAGCTAACCTTTCTTTAATGGCCTTAGCATATAAAGACGTAGAATTAGCAGACCATTATGTGAAAAGAGCAATAGAAGCAGGCAATGAACAAGCAGAAATGAATCAAGCGATAATTCTAATCAAGCAAGCAAAATACGAAGAAGCAGCAGAACAACTTGACGGAAGAAAATGCACATACAATTTAGCATTATTGCAACTTCTAACAGGTAACACAGGAAATGCAATTCGTACATTAGATTGTTGCATGGATCAAACCTCAGAAGTACATTATTTAAGAGCAGTTTGCTATGCAAGATTAGACGATGTGCCAGGTTTATTAAAGAATCTAAGAGAAGCATGTCAACAAGAACCTGCATATAAGTATCAAGCAAAACACGATTTAGAATTTAGACGTTATCAATCATTGATAGAATTCCAAGACGTAGTAAATAACTAAACGAAAGTTTATAATAAAAATTAAAAAAGCCCGAAATTTTAAGAAATGATTTCGGGCTTTTTTGTTTCATAAACTCGTTTTCCCACGAGTTAAGCCCAAATGCGTAAAGAATTTTCAAGTCTAAATTTCTTGACTGCAAATTTTGAAAATATAAGGCTTTAAGCAAACGACACTAAATCAAAGACTTAACTTTTTAAAGCTCTGATTTTGCCAAAAAAAGCAGTGTTTTCGTGCATTTTTTCCTTGATTTCGGAGCTAAAAAACCCTGATTTAATTTTTTCTATCTCTGAGATAGAAATTTCTAAACGTGCTTTAGAAAAATTTAAATCGGCTTTTCTGAAAATTAAAGCCGATTTAGCGAAAATTAACTCTGATTTTCGTCAATTTTTGCAAGATTTTTTTGAAATTAACCCAAAAGAAAATCTTCCGAAATAAAGATAAATTTCCGCCATACAAGACCTCAAAATTTTAAGACTTTAATTGCATATTTTTTGCAAGTATTAATTTATTTTTTACCTTTGTAAGCAAGTTATTAACTAATAAAAAAAATAATTCTATGAGTGATTCAAAACTACAATCATTGTCGGAGATATTCAACAATAAGATATTTCGCATACCAGATTTCCAACGTGGTTATTCATGGGAAGAACGTCAACTTGATGACTTTTGGGAAGACATACAGAATTTGAGTTCAGATAAAATCCATTACATAGGTCTTTTGACTGTTGAACCTATTAAAAGTTGTGATATACAAAATGTGGAAAAATGGAAAGATGATTTGTGGCTTTTGAAAAAAGGAATGTCCGCTTATTATGTCATTGATGGACAGCAAAGATTGACAACCCTTATTATTTTGCTACATGAGATATTGCGAACATTTGATGATAATGAGGGCATAAATTATGGAGCAAAAAGCGAATGGATTGATAGATTTTTGTATCGCTCATACAATCAAATGTATAAATCCTTTGTATTTGGATATGAAAAAGATAATCCAAGTGATGAGTTCTTTAAAACAAAAATTTTAGAACAAGATTCGTCGGCTGCAGACAAATATCCTGAGACTTTATATACAGCAAACCTAATGTTTGCAAAGAACTATTTTGCCGAGAAGCTTAAAATGCTGAATAAAGAAGATAAAGAGGAAATATTTGATAAAGCTGTTAATCGTTTAAAATTCAATTATTATGAAATAGATGATTCTTTGGATGTCTATGTAACATTTGAAACAATGAATAATAGGGGCAAGGACTTGTCTCATTTGGAATTGCTCAAAAATCGCTTGATATATCTAACTACCCTTCTACGTGAAGATGATGAAACTAAAGGTCGTTTAAGGAGAGACATCAATGAAACTTGGAAAACGATATATGAATATCTTGGGAAAAATAAAGAGAACCCATTGGACGATGATGTTTTTTTGTTCAATCATTGGATTATGTATTACACATATGACAGAAGTCAATCAGATGTGTATGCAGACTTCTTGTTAAAAAGGAAATTTACATCTAAGAATGTAATAAGTGGACGTATATCTGTTAAGGATATTAAAGGTTACATTGATAGTCTTGCTAAATGTGTGAAACAATGGTTCTTTATTTACAACATTCAATATTCTAATTATTCAGATAGAATAAAGGAGCATATACAAAAACTAGAGCGTGTAGGAATGGGTGCTTTCCCTCCAATGATAATGGCAGTCTTTACAAAAGAATCGCAAGAAGATTATATTTGGAATTTCTTAGATGCATGCGAAAGATTTAATTTTCTTGTCTTTGCAATATCACACCGTTCTTCGAATACACAAAATAGCAATTTATATAGAATGGCAAGAGAATATTACATAGGCAACACAGACATTGAAACGATTACTGCAGAAATAGATTTCTTGACGGATGGTGAAGATGAAAGCTATTATCGTGGTTGGTTTGATTTGGAAAGATTTAAGAACCATATTCAAGAACTCTTTTTTAAAAATGACAAGGATGGCTTTTACTCTTGGAATGGTTTAAGGTATTTTCTATATGAGTATGAACTATACTTACAAGATAATGCTAACCCCAAAGTAAGATGGGAGGATTTTAGAGATAGGACTAAAGAGGACACCATTGAGCATATATATCCTCAATCGGCAACAGACATGTATTGGAAAGACCGTTTTGGGCATCTTAAACCAACAGAAAAGCGTGTATATCTAAACTCTTTAGGAAATTTGTTGCTCTTAAGCCGTTCTAAAAATTCCAAGTTGCAAAACTATGATTTTGAGAAGAAGAAATGTCTTAAAAATAAAGATGGAAAAGATATAGGCTATTATAATGGTTCATACAGTGAGATAGAGGTTTCCAAACAGAATGAGTGGACAACAGAAACAATAAAAGAACGAGGATTGTCTATGTTGCAATTTATGGAAGAACGTTGGAAGTTTAAATTCAAGGATTGGGAAATAGATAAAGAGAGCATACTCTTCCCCTCTAAATAATAGTTGTAGACGAAAGAAATATTCATTATCTTATTTCGTTTACGATGCTTTTTGTATCCTTATCATATTGTGGCAAAACAATGAAGAACTAAAAAAACGAATGGTTACTATCTTGTGCCCAATCTTCAAGCAATCTGAATAACCGTTTAATGCTAAGATAATTGTAAATTCTGTTATTTTTTACAAAATTTGTTAAAGAAAGGGATTTGATTTTGCGCAATTCCTTTCTTTTTTATGTAAAATATCAAAATAAGGTTTGTTTTTTTATAATTTTTCCTTCTGCAAGTGAAAAATTTTTCTTCAAACTTGTAACGTTTTAGTGAAAATATTGTCTTTATATGTGTAGTAACTTAAATTAAAAGGAGGATAAGAAATGAAAAAATCATTGTTTTTTATTTGTGCAACATTGTTTGCAAATGTGCTTTTTGCACAAAATTGGTTTACTATCTAAAATTATACACAAATAATGAAGCAATTTTACAAAAAATAAAAATAATTAAGGTATCATAACTCTGCCTAAGAGCTTTGCGATGTTGTTTCTTATTTCGAGATATTCTTGTAATAAATTTAGCATGCCTAATTGTTCATCTCCTTGTTCAAAAGGTAGTCTCTTCTTTACTTCTTCTATGTAGCCATTCACCTTATATAATTTGAAATCTAAAAGAGTATCTCTAACGTATTTGTCCATTGTTTCTTTATTTTCGGGACGTGGAATTTTTATTTCGTTCTTTTCTTCCCAATTTGGACTGACTACGTATGGCGTGCTTACTAAATCAATTGCTAATTTAGCGATTTCTTGATTTTGATGCGAGGTGAAAAAACTTAATTCTGGCAAATAATTTGTGTTGTATATACAATCTTTATATATCATAAAGATTTCATTAAACAACTCGTTGTTAAAAGCAATGTTATCATTGAAAATATCACACACAATATAGTTTGCAACATACAAATCTCTATTTTCTTTTTTTCCTTCTGCATCAAAAAGTTCTTGTGTAGTGATTTGATTAGCGTAATTAAACAAAACAGAAATTATAGCCTTTTCCTTATTATATTCAATATCGTTATCAGCAATTTCAATAGGCTTTTCAATAGGCTTTTGCTCTATTTCGCTTGATTGCTTTTCAGCCTCAGATTGTTTTAACGCCTCTTTTGCGTTTTTGTGTCTAAGAATTTTTGCGAGTTCTGCACCAAGAATTTCTTCTTTTACCTCTAATAATTTGCTGCATTGTTGCAAATAAGCATTCCTTTCTAATAAATCGGGAATTAAAGCAATGGTTTCAACAATGTCTCTTGTTAAATCGGCTCGTTTTATTGGATCTCCTTGTGCATCTGCAAGCAAAAGATTAGTTTTATAAATGATAAAATTTTGTGCATTAGTCTTTATGAAGTTCTTAAACTCATCTTGTGTGTGTTTTCTTGCGAAAGAATCTGGGTCTTCGTTGTCTGGGAAAAGCAAAGTCTTGATGTGTAAGCCTTGTTCCAAGAGAAGATTCACAGCCTTAAAGGTTGCTTTTATCCCAGCTTTGTCTCCGTCATATAGAAGTGTAACATTTTTTGTGTAACGTTTGATTAGTCTTATTTGGTCTTCGGTTAGTGCTGTTCCGGAAGTCGCTACAACATTTGTTACTGAATTTTGACTCATCATAACAACGTCCATATTACCCTCAACCAAGAAACATTCGTCTTGTTTTACAATTTCGTTCTTGGCAAGATGCAATCCGAACAATACTTTACCTTTTGAGTAAATCAAACTCTCAGGAGAATTTACGTACTTGGCTTTTACCTTATCTGTCCTAAGAGTTCGTGCAGAAAATCCTAAGACTCTACCCCCTACATTATAGATAGGAAAACATACTCTGCCACGAAATCTATCGTAAAGACTGCCATCGTTAGAGTTTACAAGACTTACACCTGCGTTTACAAGCTCTTCTTTTGTGAAACCTTTGGCTAAGGCTTTTTTTGAAAAGTCATCGCCTGTGTCTTTGCAATATCCTATTCCCCAACGTTTGATTGTCTCTTCTGAAAGCTCTCTTTCTCTTAGGTAAGATAAGCCTATGCTTTTTCCTTCAACGTCTGAGAAAAGCACTTCTTGGAAATATTTTTGTGCAAAGTCGTTTATTTGATATATTCTATCTCTTTCGCTTTGTTGAGCTAATTCTTCTTGAGTTAAAACTTGCTCTTCTATTTGTATTCCATACTTATTGGCAAGCCAACGTAAGGCTTCGGGATATGTATAATGCTCGTGCTTCATTAAAAAAGCGACAGAGTCTCCTCCTTCGCCACATCCAAAACATTTAAATATGCCTTTGGCAGGGTTTACATTAAATGAAGGAGTTTTTTCATTGTGAAAAGGACATAAACCAATATAATTGACACCTCTTTTGCGAAGTTCAACAAAATTTCCCACTACTTCCTCAATACGAGCAGCGTTAATTATTTTTTCTATGTCCTCTCTTTTTATCATAATTCTTTTGCAAATATACGTTTTTTATTGATTTTTTCGTTATAGACAATTGAATTAAGTAAAAAACTTTTTGTGATGAGATTGCAAATCTTTAATAAATTAAAAAATAATTATTCTTACTTGGCAGTAATTGGCTTTGCGATATTGTATCTCTTGTTTTTGTCTAACAATCCTACTGCCGATTCTTATTCTTATGCTTATTCGTCTTTGCATGGTGAAGAGTTGTTGCGTCCTCATCATCTTTTGTATTGTTGGGTGTGTCGTTTGATTTACTCTCTCTTTGCTTTTACGAATATTGAGCCTATAACGATTTTTCAAACCTTTAACGCACTAATGGCTTGTGGCACTTTACTTGTATTAAGACGAATAATCAAAAGGGTAAATCGTAATGAAAATTTTATTTTTTCAGCAATATTATTTTGTGGGGCTTGCTTTGGATTTATGCGATTTGCAACGGATAATGAAGCATACATACTTCCGTTGTTTTTTTCTATGCTTTCAATCTATTATTTGCAAGTTTTCTTGACGGAAAACACTGTTTTGCGTTTGTTGAAAATGAGTTTATCGATAGTGATTGCTTGTTTGTGTCATCAACTCAGTATTTTGGTTTACATATCTTTATTTATTGGGCTACTATTGAACAAAAGAGGGAAATATGTCTTGTATTTCATTGTTGTAAGCCTAATAATACCGATAGTGTATGCGATTTGTTGCTTTTTAGAAACTAATCAATTGACTTTAAATGCTCTTTTCTCATTTGTTCTTCACGATTACGTTCAAGGTTATGCACAATCTCCCGATTTTAAACAAGTATTTTTACTTAGTGCTATCAATTTGATTCGCACGTTCTTACAAGTGCATGGAAATCTCTTTGTTTTTTTAAATTTTTTCTTTGTTTTTTTAATTTTTTTCTTTGCTTTTTTTGTTTTTTTCTTTGCTTTTGGAATTGTAAACTTTGTAAAGAATAAAAAACATACTCCTTCGCTCTACAACGAGAAAAGATTTGTTGTAATTCTTTGGTTAATTCTTGCTTTGTCTTTCCTTTTTGCTGCACTATCTAATGGAAATGCAGAGTTTATGATAGCGATTCCTTTTATTCTTATAATGCTTTATTCTCATTATTTTGCAAATCACAAAGCAATGCTTTTCATTGGCTTGGCTTTTCTTTTGTGGAATACTTGTTTTGCATTGATTCCTCAAAAGTTTTGTAAGTTTTCTTGCAATGAAGAGATAGTTGAAATGATGAAAACTCACCCCGATGCAACTTTTATTTTGCTTGATAAACCTGCCTCAGAGAATCTTTATCTTTATAAATATTCTAAGGAAAATATGCCAAAGGTAATTTATGCCCATAAGTATAATGAAGAAGAAATAAAAGCCGAAAAAATAATTACAGATGTCATTGGAGCAGAGAGTCCTTTGTCTCGTTCAAGCCTTTTGAATACTTGCGAAATTGATTTTAAGGAATACGAAAAAGATAGTTTGTTATTTAATTTTGAATCTTTGGGAACGAAAAGAGAGTTACATCTATTGCAATTACGATGAAAATAAACTAACTTTGCACCTTGAAATAAAATCAAAGAAATGGCAAGAGAAATTGTAATAGCAACAAATAACAAGCATAAAGTAGAAGAAATACGTTCGCTTGTTGGCGATAGAATAAAAATAATCAGCCTTTCAGAACTTGGATGCAAGGAAGATATTCCTGAAACGGGAGAAACATTAGAGGAAAATGCACGTCAAAAAGCACGATACATTTGGGAAAAGTATGGAAAAGATTGTTTCGCAGATGATACTGGCCTAATGGTGGACGCACTTGATGGAAAACCAGGAGTATATTCAGCAAGATTTGCAGGAGAGAAATGTAGTTTTGACGATAACATAGACCTAATGCTTGAAATGATGGAAGGGAAAACAAATCGTAAAGCATATTTTTCTACAGTCATTTGTTTGATTGAACAAGGTGAAGAAAAAATATTTGAAGGCAGTTGCCCAGGAAGTATTCTTACAGAACGCTATGGACGAGGAGGCTTTGGATACGACCCAATCTTTATTCCGGACGGATATGGCGAAAGTTTTGCAGAGATGAGCTTAGAAGAAAAAAACAAAATCTCTCACAGAGGAAAAGCAACTGATAAACTAATAAAATATCTCCTTAAATAATTTGAGCTATGATTAACATTAAAGAAATTTTAGAAGAAGAAGTAATATCGCTTGCAAAGACAATTTCACTTGCGGCAATCACTGCTCCAAAGGCAAGAGGAGTTGATAATTTAGAAATAAGAATTGCACACGGAAAAGAATTAGAACAATTATCTGAGAAGTTAAAAGAATTACACCAAACAACAGGTCAGGAGTTTCTTTTAAGAGATTCAAATAATGTTTTGCAATCACAAGCAGTTATTCTTATAGGAAGCAAAACAAAGGTCTTAGGATTAGATTGTGGATATTGCGGATTTGCTTCTTGCAAAGACAAAGAAGAGAATGCTCCGCTTGCACCTTGCTTTTTTAATTCTAACGATTTAGGAATTGCAATAGGCAGTATGTGTTCTAAAATTGCAGATCACAGAATAGATAGCAGGGTAATGTTTTCAGTAGGCTTAGCCGCAAAAGAACTTTCATTTTTACCAGAGTGCTCAACAGTATTAGCAATAGTGATGAGTGTTTCTAATAAAAGTGTATTTTTTGATAGAGTAGTAAATAAGTAAAAAAAGAAAATCAATATATATATGTTACAAATAGGATTTATAAGAGAAAATAGAGATTTTGTAGTAGAAAGATTAGGCGTAAAGAACTTTCCTGATGCAGAATCAAAGATAGATAATGTAATTGCTTTGGATAATCAAAGACGAAATACTCAAACAGAATTAGATAACATTAAAGCAGAGGCTAATCGTTTAGCAAAAGAAATAGGAATGCTTTTTAAACAAGGTAAATCTACTGAGGCAGAAGAATTAAAAGCAAAAACAGGAGAGTGTAAAGTAAAAGAAAAAGAATTAGGTGAGCAATTATCAAAAATAGAAAGTGATTTAAGAGATATTTTATTGACTATTCCAAATCTTCCAAGTAAAGATGTGCCTTGTGGAAAGGGTGCTGAGGATAATGAAATAGTGCATCAAGAAGGGGAAATACCACAATTGTATGAAGGTGCTGTGGAACATTGGACTCTTTGTGCAAAATATGATATAATTGATTTTGAATTAGGTACAAAAATTACAGGTGCAGGATTCCCTGTCTATAAATCACAAGGAGCAAAGTTGCAAAGAGCCCTTATAAACTTCTTTTTAGATGAAGCAGGTAAGTCAGGATTCACAGAAGTGCAACCTCCGTTAATGGTAAACGAAGCATCAGCTCTTGCAACAGGTCAATTGCCAGATAAAGAGGGACAAATGTATTCTATTCCGTTAGATGGATTTTATATGATTCCTACTGCAGAGGTGCCTGTTACTAATATTTTTAGAGATACTATTCAAAAACAAAGTAATCTTCCTATTTCGTGTTGCGCATACTCTCAATGTTTTAGAAGAGAGGCTGGTTCGTATGGAAAAGACGTAAGAGGACTTAATAGATTGCATCAATTTGATAAGGTAGAGATTGTTTGCATTGATACACCTGAACATAGCTATGAACAATTGGAAGTAATGAAAAATCACGTTGCAGGATTGCTAAGAAAGTTGGAACTTCCATTTAGAATTTTACGTCTTTGTGGCGGAGATATGAGTTTTACTTCTGCTATAACTTATGATTTTGAAGTTTATTCAGCTGCTCAAAAACGTTGGTTGGAAGTAAGTAGTGTGTCTAATTTTGAAACTTATCAAGCAAATAGATTAAAATTAAGATATAAAGACGAAAATAATAAAACACAATTAGCACATACATTAAATGGAAGTGCATTGGCTTTGCCAAGAATAGTTGCGGCATTATTGGAAAATAATCAAACAGAATCAGGAATACGTGTTCCAAAAGCCCTACAAGCATATTTTGGTGCAGAAACAATAATTTAAAAAACTGCTTTATTTATGAAAAAGATACAAATGGTAGATTTGAAGAGTCAATATCAAAAGATAAAGACAGAAGTTGATTCTTCGGTGCAAGCAGTTATTGATTCTACTTCTTTTATTAAAGGAGCAATAGTAGAAGAGTTTGCAGATAATTTGGCAAAGTTTCTTTCTGTTAAGCATGTTATTCCTTGCGGAAATGGAACTGATGCTTTGCAAATTGCAATTATGTCGTTGGGATTAAAACCTTCTGATGAAATTATTTGTCCTTCATTTACATTTATCGCATCTGCTGAAGTAATTGGCTTATTGGGTTTTCGCCCTGTTTTTGTAGATGTGGATTATGATTCATTTAATGTAACGGCAAAAAATATTGAAAAGGCAATCTCTGTAAAGACAAAGGCAATAATACCGGTTCATCTTTTTGGACAGTCGGCTCCTATGGAAGAAATTCTTGCAATTGCAAAAAAATATGATTTGTATGTGATTGAGGATACCGCACAAGCAATTGGTGCAGATTATACTTTTTCTGATGGAATTAAGAAAAAACTTGGAACAATCGGAACAATCGGTTGTACTTCATTTTTTCCTTCAAAGAATCTTGGTTGTTTTGGAGATGGCGGTGCTATAATGACTAATGATGATGCTTTGGCCGAAAAAATGAAGATGATAGCAAATCATGGAATGAAAGTTAGGTATCATCACGAGGTCTTAGGGGTAAATTCTCGTTTAGATTCTATTCAGGCTGCAATATTAAATGTAAAGTTGAAGCATCTTGAAGAATATCAAAAGGCAAGATATGAAGCTGCACAGATTTATACTCAAGGCTTAAAGGATATTGAGAGTATAGAAACGCCAATTGAAATGCCGTACTCATCTCATGTTTATCACCAATATACTTTAAAGATAAAGGATGGTAGAAGAGATGAATTGAAGGCATATTTGGAGGAGTGGAATATTCCTGCTATGATTTATTATCCTATTCCTTTACACTTGCAAAAGGCTTTCTTACAAATTGCACGTCAAGGTGGAGAATTAGAGATTTCTGAAAAACTTTCACAATCTGTTTTATCTCTTCCTATGCACACTGAGTTAGATTTAGAACAACAAAATTATATAATTGAAAAAATCAGGCACTTTTATAAAGGATAAAAGTGCCTGATTTTATTAGTTATTTTGTTGTTTTTTTATTCTAAACAAAGATTTTTGATGGCCAAGTAAGTCATCAATCCTATTGCTTCTTGCATGCTGTTTTCATCTATATCAAAATTAGATGTATGTAGGTTGGTTATTTCACAGCCTTCTTTCTTTGTTCCAAGCCTGAAATAACATGCTGGAATCTTTTGAGCAAAATAAGCAAAATCTTCGGCAGTCATTCTCATATCGATGTCTAATACGTTTTCTTCTCCAAGATATTCTTCTGCTAAATTACGAGTGGCTTTCGTTAGTGTAGGATTGTTGTATAGATAAGGATAACCATGATCAATAAAAACATCTGCTGTTGCTCCAAAGGCTTGTGCTGTTTCTTCGCTTATTCGATGTATTAGTTTGTGCGCTTGTTTTCTCCAATCGTTGTCAAAGGTACGAATTATACATTCTAAATAAACTTTTGAAGGAATTATATTTGTGCGTCCTTCTGCTAAGAATGTGCCGACTGAAAAAGTAGTTGGTAAAATTGGATTGGCATTTCTACTTACTAATGTTTGTAGAGCAATTACTATATGTGAGGCAGCCACTATTGGATCTATGTTTAAGTCTGGCGTTGCTCCGTGTCCACCTTTTCCTCTTACTTCTATATAAATTTCATCTGTGGATGCCATGTATTTTCCTTCTTTTATTCCAATTTTTCCTGCTTCTATTTCAGGTGTTGTGTGAAGTGCAAATATTGCAGAAGGGGTTATGTCTTTAAAAATGCCTTCATTTATCATTGTAATGGCTCCCCCAGGATAATGTTCTTCCGATGGTTGAAAGATAAACATCACTTGTCCATAAAATTCTTCTCTTAGTTCTGATAAAATTTTTATTGTTTCTAAGAGAATTGCCGTATGAGCATCGTGACCACAAGCGTGCATCACTCCTTCTTTGATAGAGGCAAAGGGTAGCTTTGTTGTTTCTTTAATTGGCAGAGCATCCATATCAGCTCTTAATGCTATTGTTTTTTTAGATGGTTTTTTGCCTTTTACAAAACCGTATATTCCATATCCGCCTACGTTGGATTGATACTCCACACCTTCAATAGTGTCAAGTATTGAACAAATATATTCAGATGTCTCTTTTTCTTGCTTAGAAAGTTCTGGGTTTTGATGCAAGTGTCTACGAATAGCAACAACAGAATCAAAGTGTTGTTGAGCTTTTTGTTTGATTTGATTTTTGATTTCCATAAGAACCATTTTGCGAACTTTATTCGCAGTTGAAAAAAGTGTCCTCGCAGGGACTCGAACCCTGGACCCATTGATTAAGAGTCAATTGCTCTACCAGCTGAGCTACGAAGACATTGCTAAATCTTTGATTTCGCGCTTGCAAAGATACGTTTTTGTTTAGTTTCTGCAATATTTTTATTGCAATTTTTTATATCTGTTTTTATAATGTGCTGATAAATAGTGCTTTTTTATTGTTTGTGCATATTTTTTCTTTATTTTTTTCTTTGTTTTAAGAAAATAATTATAACTTTGGACACTTTTTGTATGGTAATTAAGATAACATTAAAATAACAAAAAACTAATTATTATGACATCTTTAACATTATTATTAGAGGCTGTGGCTAACCCAACAATTGGTTATGGTTTAGCAGGCATTGGAGCAGGTATCGCTGCTGTTGGAGCAGGTATAGGTATTGGAAATATCGGACGTAATGGAATGGACGCTATTGCTCGTCAACCTGAAGTAACAGGAGATATTCGTTCTAATATGATTATTGCAGCTGCATTGGTAGAAGCTGTCGCTTTGTTTGCTAATGTGGTTTGTTTGTTGGTTATATTAATGAAATAACAAACAAAATTATACATAGCAGCACAACGATTGGTTTTGTTGCTATGTTTTATTGAAAAATTAATATTTTATAAATATATGGGATTATTAACACCTGATGTTGGTCTTCTTTTTTGGATGACTATAACTTTTGGGATTCTTTTGTTCGTTTTATGGAAATTCGGCTGGCCAGTGGTGATTGACATGATGAATAAAAGAGAGGAACAAATTAAGAAATCTTTAGAGGAAGCTGCTGTTGCAAGAGAAGAAATGAAACAATTGCAAGCAGGTAATGAAAGATTGCTGATTGAGGCTCAAAAAGAAAGAGATTTAATGCTACAACAAACCAAGGAGCTTAAAGAAAAAATGATTGAAGAAGCAAAAGAACAAGCACAAAGAGAGGCTCAAAGAATAGTTGTTGCAGCACGAGAAAATATTGAGTATGAAAAGTTGCATGCTATGACGGAACTAAAAAATCAAATAGCAAATCTTTCAATTGAAATTGCGGAAGATCTTTTGAAACACGAACTTTCTGATAAGGTTAAAAGCAATGAAATTATCAGTAAGAGAATGTCGGAAATAAACCTTAAATAACATGAATAGTTTTAAATTACAAACTCGTTATGCTCAGTCTTTGTTTATTCTTGCTCAAGAGAATGGATTGATAGAGAAAGTATATGAGGATATGTTATTGATTAAAAAGGTTTGTGAAGAAACTCCTCAACTGAAAGCTATTTTGAAAAATCCGGTTATCAAACCTTCAAAAAAGAAAAATATAGTTCATGATATTTTTTCTGAGAAAATAGAAAACGTTTCTATTCTTTTTGTAGAACTATTGGTTTCTAAGAGAAGAGATGTGTACTTGTATGAAATTGCAGATAGATATACAGAACTTTATAAAGACTATAAACATATTAAAACCGTAAAATTTACAACTGCACAAGCTCTTGATGAAGGAGTGGTAAACAATATAAAAGCAGAAATTGAAGAAAAGTTATCTTCAAAAATAGATTTGCAACTTTTTGTTAATCCAAAATT
Organism: uncultured Bacteroidales bacterium; assembly: GCA_937881815.1. Taxonomy (GTDB): domain Bacteria; phylum Bacteroidota; class Bacteroidia; order Bacteroidales; family P3; genus Onthomorpha. The sequence goes on along the minus strand of CALGEC010000047.1, from coordinate 23,331 downwards.
GTTAGGAGGTTTTTCTTTAACAGTTGATGGTAAACAATTTGATGCAAGTTTCAGTAAACAAATAACAAAATTAAAAAAGGAATTTAACAAGAATATATACGAAAGGATATTCTAAAAAACGATAGATATGGCAGAAATTAAACCATCGGAAATTACAGCGATATTACGTCAGCAACTTTCTAATTCTAATTTAGATGCTACGTTAGAAGAAGTCGGTACTGTTTTGACAGTGGGTGATGGAATTGCGAGAGTTTATGGATTGATGAACGTTCAAGCAGGGGAGTTGGTAGAATTTGATAATGGAGTGCAAGCTATAGTTCAAAATCTTGAAGAAGATAATGTAGGAGTTGTGATTTTAGGAGAATCAGAATCTATAAATGAAGGAGATACTGTTAAAAGAACGAAGAGAATAGCATCTATAAAGGTAGGTGAAGGTTTATTAGGTAGGGTTATTAATACTATTGGAGAACCAATTGATGGTAAAGGAAGTATTGAAGGCGAATTATTCGAAATGCCTCTTGAGAGAAAAGCTCCTGGAGTTATTTTCAGACAGCCTGTAGAGGAACCATTACAAACAGGTTTGAAAGCAGTTGATTCAATGATTCCCATAGGTAGAGGGCAAAGAGAATTGATTATTGGAGATAGACAGACAGGTAAAACAGCTATTGCTATAGATACAATATTGAATCAAAAAGAATTTTACGATAAAGGAACACCTGTTTATTGTATTTATGTGGCTTGTGGTCAGAAAGGTTCAACTGTGGCAAATATAGTTAGAACGTTAACTGAAAAAGGTGCAATGGATTATACAGTTGTTTTAGCAGCAACAGCATCGGACTCTGCTGCAATGCAATTTTACGCACCATTTGCAGGAGCTGCAATAGGAGAGTATTTTAGAGATACGGGACGTGCTGCTTTAGTTGTTTATGATGATTTAAGTAAACAAGCTGTTGCTTATCGTGAAGTATCTTTATTGTTGAGACGTCCACCAGGACGTGAGGCTTATCCTGGCGATGTATTCTATTTACATTCAAGATTATTAGAAAGGGCTGGTAAAATTATCAATGAAGATAATGTTGCAAAGAATATGAATGATTTACCAGAAAGTATAAAACATCTTGTAAAAGGAGGAGGCTCTTTAACTGCTCTTCCAATTATCGAAACTCAAGCAGGAGATGTTTCAGCATATATTCCAACAAATGTAATATCTATTACGGATGGACAAATATTTCTTGAAACGAATTTGTTTAATGCAGGAATTAGACCTGCGATTAATGTAGGTATTTCTGTCTCTCGTGTTGGAGGTAAGGCGCAAATTAAATCAATGAAGAAGGTATCAGGAACACTAAAGTTAGATCAAGCTCAATATAGAGAGTTAGAGGCTTTCTCTAAGTTTGGTTCAGATCTTGATGCAGCGACTAAGTTTGTGCTTGAAAAAGGTAAAAGAAATGTTGAAATTTTAAAACAAGCACAATACTCTCCAATGAAGGTAGAACATCAAGTGGCTATTATAGCTTGTGGAACTAATGGCTGGTTGAGAGATGTGCCTGTAAATAAAGTTAAAAATTTTGAAGAAGAATTTATTTTCCATCTTGAAAGTAATGAAAAGGAATTGTTAAATTCTTTAAGAGAGGGTAAGCTTGAAGACCAAATAATGGACAAGTTGGAAAATATATCAAGAGATATAAGTAGAAAATATAAAGCATAGTTATTTATGGCTAATCTTAAAGAAATTAGGACAAGAATAGCTTCTGTTAGTTCAACTCAACAGATAACGAGTGCTATGAAAATGGTTTCGGCTTCAAAATTGCGTAAATCTCAGAACGCAATTTTGAAGCTAAGACCTTACTCTGCAAAGATGACGGAAATAATACAAAATCTTTGTGGTAGTGAAAAAGATGAATTGTCTCTTGCAAGACAAACAAAAGTTTTAAATAATGTTTTAATTTTAGTATTGACAAGCAATAAAGGCTTGTGTTCTACATTTAATTCAAATGTTATAAAAGCTACTAACCAAAGAATAGAGTTTTATAGAGAGAATAATGCAGATGTTAAGATAGATGTTAAAACTTTTGGTAAGAAAGGTTCAGACTTTTTTAAAAAGCAGAAAGATTTTGTTCATCACATAGGAGATAATGATGATATTTGGGATAATTTATCTTTTGAAAATGTAGCAAAAGAAGGCGATGAATTGATAAAAGATTTCATAAATAAGAAGTACGACAAAATAGAAGTGATATACAATCAATTCAAAAACGCATCTACTCAGATTTTAACTTATGAAACGTTTCTACCTATAACTTTTGATCAAGAGTCAGTAAATGTAAATAGTGATTATATTTTTGAACCATCTAAGGTAGAAATAATAAATTCTATAATTCCACAATCATTAAAAACACAATTATTTAAATGCTTTTTAGATTCATCAGCTTCCGAACATGGTGCAAGAATGACATCTATGCATAAGGCAACAGATAATGCGACAAATTTGTTGAAGGAGCTTAAACTAACATACAATAAAGCACGACAAGCCTCTATTACAAATGAAATAATAGAAATATGTAGTGGTGCAGAAGCTTTAAAATAGTAACTTATGAGATTCAAGGTAGATTTTTTAGTAATCGGTTCAGGAATCGCAGGTTTGAGTTATGCGTTGAAAGTTGCAGATTACGGAAAAGTATGTATATTAACAAAGTCAGATGCTTCTGAGTGCTCTACAAAATATGCACAAGGAGGCATTGCTGCTGTTATGTATGATAATGATTCTTATGAAAAACACATAAATGACACACTTATTGCAGGGGCAGGTCTTTGTGATTTAGAAAGTGTGAAGATAACTATAACAGAATCTACCGATAGAATCAAAGAATTGATAGAGTGGGGAACAAATTTTGATAAAAAACAAACAGGAACTTATGACTTAGCCAAAGAAGGTGGGCATTCTGAATATAGGATATTACACCATAGAGACAATACTGGCTTTGAAATAGAAAGGGCATTGTTGGAAAAAGTTCGTTCTCACCCAAATGTTATTATAAAAGAAAATCAGTACACAATAGATATTATAACACAGCATCATTTAGGTCAAGAAATTAATAGACGATGTGATGATATAAAGTGTTTTGGTGCCTATGTTTTAGATAAAAAAACAAATACGATAGACACCTATCTTTCAAAAATAACAATTTTGTGTACAGGAGGGAATGGTAATGTCTATTCTACAACTACAAGTCCATTGATTGCAACAGGAGATGGACAAGCAATGGTTCACAGAGCTAAAGGTAAACTTCGCCATATGGAGTTTATACAATTTCATCCAACATCTTTGTTTAATCCAAGAGAAAAACCTTCGTTCCTTATAACAGAGGCAATGAGAGGAGCAGGAGGAATATTGAAAAATATGGCAGGAGAATCTTTTATGGAAAAATATGACAAAAGAGGTTCTTTGGCTCCAAGAGATATTGTGGCACGTGCGGTAAATGCAGAAATGACAAAACGTGGAGATGAGCATGAATATTTAGATTGCAGAGGAATTAGCAAAGAAGAAATAATGCGACATTTTCCTAATATTTATGCAAAGTGCTTAGAAATAGGAATAAATATAACACAAGAAATGATACCGATAATTCCTGCTGCACATTATTGTTGTGGAGGAATAGAAGTTGATCAATATTCAAGGACAAGTATAAAAAATCTATATGCCTCTGGAGAATGTTCTTGTACAGGGCTTCACGGAGCGAATCGTTTAGCTTCAAATTCCTTATTAGAATCCTTAGTTTATTCTCATAGAGCGTATTTAGATTCAATCAAAAATATATCAAATATAGACTTTTGCGATCAAGTTCCCGATTGGAATGCAGAAGGAATGGAATTAAATGAAGAATTAAGTCTTATAACACAATCAGTCAAAGAAGTACAACAAATAATGACTAATTATGTTGGTATAGTTAGAAGTGATTTAAGACTAAAGAAAGCATTTAAGAGAATGAAGTTGATTTATGAGGAAACAGAAGAATTTTATAATAAATCGGTTTTGACACCGCAGTTATGTGAATTAAGAAATTTGATAGCGAATAGTTACTTAATTATCAAAATGGCTGAACAAAGAAAAGAAAGTGTTGGTTTACATTATTCGATAGATTATCCTCCGCAAAAATAAATAGTATATGAAGAAAATAATTTTCGCAGTATTGTTTCTATTTATTTGTATAGAATCAATAGCATTTGATTTCAGTCTGACTACTCCCTCAGGCCAAGTATTATTCTATGATGTAAATGAGGGTACATCAACAGTAATGGTAACTGCTCCTGTGCATTCCAAAGTAAAATCTTCATACGTAGGATACACTAAACCATCAGGTAATCTGATAATTCCAAATGAGGTTAGCAATAATGGAATAAATTATACTGTAATAGCAATAGATAATAATGCTTTTAGTAATTGCACAGAGTTAGAAACCGTTGTAATTCCTGATAATGTTGTGATAATAGGAGATGAGGCATTTTTAAATTGTAATAATTTAAGAGTTGTCAAATTAGGAGCAAATATAAAGAAAATAGGTTCTTCTGCATTTTTATCTTGTGCTAAGTTGCAGCAAATCAACCTGCCAAATTCATTAACAGAGATTTCAAAACATGCCTTTTCTAATTGTTCCTCATTAGAGAAAATAGCAATTCCAGATAATATTCAAAATATTGAATCATACACGTTCTATTCTTGTGAAAAATTGAAGGAAATTATATTTCCTGCCTCACTTGAATATATAGGAGAAGCGGCTTTTGCATTTTGTCGTAGCATAGTTTCAATTTCTTTCACCAATAGCTTGAAAATTATAGATAATAAAGCATTCTCTTCTTGTGTTCAATTAAAAAATGTGAACTTACCAGGATCTTTGATTTCCTTAGGCTCTTTTGCTTTTTCTACTTGTTCAAGTTTGCAATCCATAGAGATACCAAGTTTAATTAGAGAAATAAATAATTCAACCTTTTTATATTGTAAGAATTTAGAAAATGTAGTATTGCCAAATGATTTAAGAGAAATACACAATAATGCATTTGAATATTGTGTTAAATTAAAAACCATTAAAATTCCAAGTTCAATAACTTCCATTGGCAATGCAACTTTTTCTAATTGTGTAAGTTTAGATTCAGTTTATCTTCCTTCTTCAGTAAATTTAATTGGAAGTTATGCTTTTAGAAATTGCACAAATCTTAAATCAATTAACTTAGAGACAGTTCAATATATAGAAAAATATGCTTTTGAAAAATGTAAAAATTTAGAGAACATAATACTATATAATGCAAGAGAAATAAGAGAATATGCATTTTCTGAATGTGTTAAATTAAAATCTGTAGAAATACCTAATACAATAGATACTATACGAAATTATGTTTTCTATTCGTGTTCAGGTATTGAAAAATTGAAAATAGGAGATAATGTTAAATCAATAGGTAATTATGCGTTTTATAAGTGCATGAAAATAGATTCTCTTGCATTGCCGAGTGTTACAACAACAATAGGTATTGCAGCTTTTGAAAAATGTAGCAATCTTTCTTCTGTCATTTTTGGGGAGAACATACTAACTATTTCCGATTATGCTTTCAATAATTGTAAAAAGTTAAAAAGTATAGCATTTAAGTCTATACATCCTCCTAAAGTTTTTAAAAATACTTGGAAAAACTCATCAAAAAATCTTGTTGTTTCAGTGCCAATTGGAAGTGATGAAAACTATTTATCTTTTATTGGAATAGAAGAAAAGATGTCAGAAATAAAAAAAGAACTTACTATGTCTCCTATTGCAAATTCTCCAAGAATGGACATGAATTTAACGAAAATCAATTCAATAGACTTGTTTTCAGAAAATATTATAGAAGAATCTTATGAGTACACAAAAGGATTATCGAAAATTCCTCAAAAAAGAAAGATTTTATGTTTAGATTATCCTCAATTAATAAGTACATTGACAACTTCTTTGTATGCTTTCAATTCTCAGCCTATTGAGATAGGAAGTTTAATTATAGGAAAAACAGAACAACCAATAATCATAGAGCAACAAATAGAAGAGTCTGAAACATTATTTAGTAAAGAAGAAACTAAAAAAGACATAAAAAAAGTAGCAGTAAAAGTATTAAGTGAAGATTATTTAAAAGGGGATGTAAAAGGTAGTGGAGTCTTTAATGAAGGTGCAGAAATAGTTATTTCTGCATTAGAAAACAAAGGATATAAGTTCGTTTCTTGGAATGATAATAATGTAGATAATCCAAGAACAATTCAGATAACAAGTGATACGACTCTTTACGCAATCTTTGAGGCAGAAACATTGATGATAGATGTTCAGTCCAATGATGTTGTAATGGGAGAAACTTACGGAGGTGGTTTATATGAATATAATTCAGAAGTAATAATTACAGCAGATGCCTTTGAAGGGTATCAATTTGTTAAATGGAATGACGGAAACACAGAAAATCCTCGAACAATCAAAGCAAATGAAGGTAAAACAATATACATAGCAATATTTTCTCCCAGAGGGGGCTTTGAAATAAGTGATAAACTAACATATTATCCAAATCCAACGAAAGGAGTTGTTTATTTAAGCAAAAAAGCTAAAATGATAGAAGTTTTTAATACCTCTGGAAATTTAGTGGAAATTTTTGTGGACAAATCAGTTGTAGATATTTCTTATTTGCCAGAAGGAGCCTATACATTTAGAGTAACAATTAATGAAGGAATACAAACCTTAAAAGTAGTATTGAAAAAATAAAAGAGATGCGAAAAATAAACTTGATTATTTCGTTTTTGCTAATAATATTTTCAATAGGAGCTTGCACAAACGAAAACGCTCATTTAAAAATTTCAATCAAAGAAATAACAAATTGTTTGAATGATTTAGAAAATCAAATCAATGAAAAAGATTCCGCATTTAGTTATCATGCGACAACATCTGAATTAACAATACACAAATATAATTGTTTCTATTCTTGTAATAGCGAAATAAATATTTCAGCAGAAATAAAAAACAATGTAATCGCTATAACAGAACAATCAAACGTAGAAGAAGATTGTACTTGTCCTAAAAACATAACCTATACCATTGGAAATATTCCCTCAGGTAGTTATAAAATTTCTATAAATGGTAAAATAATAGGCGAAGTCTTAATGTACTAATCTTTTTTCAATCGTATTATTTTTTCTTTAACACTTTCGCAATCCATTTTGCAAAGTTTTTGTAGCTCTTTTACACTGCCTTGCTCAATGAATTCATTTGGAATTCCGATTTTTTCAATCTTATTGTGATAATTATTGCTAACTGCAAACTCAATAATGCTACTTCCGAAACCTCCATTAGTAACTCCATCTTCCATAGTTAAGATGTAACTATAAGAATTTAATGCTTGCTTAGCCAATTCTTTGTCAAGCGGTTTCAAAAACTTAAAGTCAAATAGGGCAATATTTAAATTATTTTCAGCAAGTTCAGTTGCTACTTGTTTTGCAATGTGAATAGTATTTCCAATACAAAGAATAGCAATATCCTTTCCGTCTTTTACCTTAACCCCTTTGCCAATTTCTATTTTTGTCATTTCGTTTTTCCAATTTTTCAAATATCCTTTTCCTCTTGGATAACGAATCACGAAAGGTTTGTTTTGATTCACTGCAGTAAACATCATATTTCTTAAATCATGTTCATCGCTTGGTGCAGCAACTATTATGTTTGGAATACAATTCAAGTAAGCCAAATCAAAAGCACCATGATGTGTAGCCCCGTCTTCTCCAACCAATCCTGCTCTATCAAGACACAAAATAACAGGTAAGCCTTGTAAAGCAACATCATGAATAAATTGGTCATAGGCTCTTTGCATAAAAGAGGAATATATATTACATACAGGAATCATGCCTTGACATGCAAATCCAGCACTTAAAGTAACTGCATGTTCTTCTGCAATTCCTACATCAAATGTACGTTTTGGAAAAACTTTTTGCAATTTATTCATCGAGCAACCGCTGAGCATAGCAGGGGTAATGCCGACAATTTTTTCATTTTCTTTCGCAAGTTCAACCAAAGTCTCACCAAAAACATCTTGAAATTTAAGAATCTCATCAGAAGATTGCTTTTCAGGTATTTCTCCCGTTAAAGGATTAAATACTCCCGGTGCATGATAAGTTGTAGGATTGTTTTCCGCGATAGGAAGTCCTTTTCCCTTTTTTGTAATTATGTGTAATAGTTTAGGCCCTTTAATATTTTTTAAATCTTCCAAAGTTTTAGTAAGGGCAATCAAATCATGACCATCAACAGGTCCAAAATATCTTATATTTAAAGCTTCAAAGAAATTACTCTTTCCTGAAAATAAAGATTTTAAAGAAAAAGAAACCTTTTTGAAAAAGTTTTTTGGCTTATTAGAAGAAGTATTCCCTCCCATAAGGTTCCAAATACGATTTTTCACTCTGTTATATGTAGCAGAAGATGTAATCATTGTTAAATATTGGCTCATAGCCCCTACACGCTTATCAATAGAAATTCCATTGTCATTAAGAATCACAAGAAGATTTGCATCGGTTGTTCCTGCATGATTAAGAGCTTCAAACGCCATTCCGCCAGTCATCGAGCCATCTCCAATAACGGCAATATGATGATTGTCTTTTTCTTGTAATTTATCTGCAATAGCCATTGCCAAAGCAGCAGATATAGAAGTAGATGAATGACCTACGCCAAAAGAATCATATATGCTTTCGCTTCTTTTAGGAAAACCACTAAGGCCTCCAAATTTTCTAATATTAACAAATTCATTTCTTCTACCGGTTAATACTTTGTGAATATAGGCTTGATGCCCTACGTCCCAAACAATAGGATCTTCTGGAGTATTAAAAACTTTATGCAAAGCAATTGTTAATTCCACTGCACCAAGACTTGAAGCCAAGTGACCAGGGTTTTCACTTAATACTTCTAATATATATTCCCTTACTTGTTTTGCAAGAGATAAAAGTTCATCACTACTCAATGATTTTAAATCATTTGGAGAATCTATTTTCTTTAAAATATCTCCTTGTTTATATGTAGAATTCATATTTTTCAACATTTGATTGCAAAGATACATAAAAAAGAATAAAGACTTGCAAATAAAAATAAGTAATGTTTTATTTTACATTTTTTTACTGAAAGTTTGTCAATTCACTAAAAAAGCGTATTTTCGCAATCTAAAACCATTAAATAATTTAGAATATGAAGAAAATTGTATTATCATTTTTAGGATTATTTGCAGCTTTCGCAGTGTCAGCACAAACACCTCAGTTTGTTTCGACAGAGCCTGCTAACAAGAATGTTGTTCTTGAAGAATTCACAGGTATAAACTGTGGATATTGTCCAGACGGACACAGAATTGTAAAAGAATACGAAGAAGAAAATCCAGGAAGAGTATTCGGTATAAACATACATACAGGAAGTTATGCAGCAATGTACCAAACTCAATGGGGATCTGCAATAATGAATCAAACAGGATTGCAAGGATTCCCTGCAGGAACAGTAAATAGACACGTTTTTTCTGGAAATGCAACAATATTGGATAGAGGAAGTTTTGAATCTCGTGGAAATCAAATTCTTGCCCAAGCATCTTTCGTAAACGTTGCAGCACAAGCTACAATAGATGCAACAGCAAGAACTATGACTGTAAATGTTGAAGCATACTACACAGCAGATGCAGAAACTGCATCAAACAAACTAAATGTTGTTTTATTACAAGACTCAATTATTGGACCACAATCAGGAGCAAGTGCAAACCCTTCACAAGTTACAGCTGATGGTCAATATATTCACATGAATATGTTGAGAGATATGTTAACAGGTCAATGGGGTGATGACATCACTGCACCTGAAGGATCAAATGTTATTCCTGCTGGAACTTTGATTCAAAGAACATATACTTACAATATTCCTGGCTCAATCAGCAATGAATTAGTAAAACTTGGACATTTGAAATTAGTTGTCTTTGTTGCAAGAGATCAACAAGAAATCTATACAGGTTCAGAATGTATTCCTACAGTTACAAATCTTCCAGAACTTGCAGCAATGTCAACAACAATGTCAGCACAAGGTCAAAACGGTTGTAACGATTTAGCATCGCTTGCATTAAAAGTTTACAATACAGGAGCAACTGCAATAACAAGCATGCAAATAGCTTATGGCTCAGCAGTATCTGGCGAACAAACTTTTGATTGGACAGGAAACATAACAACAGATGAAGAAGTTTTTGTTGAATTACCTTCTGTAGCAGTAACAGTTGGCCAAAATACAAACGTATTTGCTAAGATAGTTTCAATCAATGGAACAGCAATAACTGATGAACAAAAAACTGCAACAATCAAAAAAGATGCTCCAAAAGAAGGAAACGGAGATAAACTTAAAATTATCATTAAAACAGACCAATATGCTTACGAATGCAGTTGGAAACTTTCTGATGGAAATGGTAATGTATTAGCAGAAGAAGATTATTATCCTCAACAAGCTGTTGTAAGAGATACAGTAATCGTTCCATTAACTGAAACAGGTTGCTATGTATTTGAAATATTTGATGAATATGGAGATGGTGGTACAACATACAAAATCTACGATGGTTCAGAAACAAGATTAGTAAACGGAACAGGTTCTTCATACGATGATTACAAAGCGATAGATATTAAAATACTTTCATTAGTAGGATTAGAAGAAGCAGAAGGAGCAATACTTCAAACATTAGCTTATCCAAACCCTGTTAATGATATGTTAAATCTTGAAATCTCTATGTTAGAATCAACTCACGCTAATATTTCTGTTGTAGATATGTTAGGAAGAGAAGTGATTTCATTAGGAGAAGTTTCATTGGCAACAGGAAACAATAAGTTTGAAATCAACACATCAAACCTTAGCAACGGAGCTTACTTTGTTAAGATAATATCTAACTCAGGTATCACATCAAAGAAAATATCTGTAAATAGATAATAAAGATATACTTAAATAAAGCAAAGAAAAAAAGGATTTTTTCATTGAAAAAATCCTTTTTTTCTTTGCTTTATTTTGTTTTTTCTTTGAAAAATTAAATTAATTCTAAGACTTTTTTTACTTCTTCTATTTTTCTGTAATCCGTTTGTGTGATTTTATATTCTTCATCAGCAGAAATAGCACCCATTGACACTCCTTCTTTTCTGTAAGTCATAAGACTATCGATTTGAACTTTGCCAGAAAGATGAAAATTTCTTATTCCAACGCTATGAAACTTAGAAACATTTTCGGCATTTATTCCACTGCCAACCATAATCTCTATTTTATTGCCGTAAAGCTCTTGTGCCTTTTTTATATTCTCAAATCCTTCGATTGCTTTGTTTGCTCCGCCCGATGTAAGTATTCTTGTGCAACCACAATTGATTATTTGTTCAATTGCTTCAAAATAATCTCTACTTAAATCTACTGCTCTATGAAAGCAAACTTGCATATTTCCAGCAGTTTCCACTAATTCCTTCGTTCTTTTGCAATCAATATTTCCCTCAGGTGTCAATAAGCCAAAGACAACAGCCTCAACGCCAACTGATTTGCAAAATTCTATGTCTTTTTTCATTATTTCAAATTCCAAATCTGAGTAAAGAAAATCTCCATGTCTTGGTCTTATCATTACGGCAGCGGGAATTTGTAATTTTTCTTTTGTCATTTGAATCAATGCTGCTGAGGGTGTCGTTCCTCCTTCTGCGAGATTGTCGCACAATTCTACTCTATTTGCTCCTCCTTTTTCGGCTTCTATGCCTGATTGTAAGGTTCCTATGCACGCTTCTATCTTAAATAAGTTTGTTTCTTTTTTCATATAATTCTTGTTCTAATTTTGCTATTTTTATTAAATGATTTTTATATCCCTGACTTTCAGGATTAAATGCTTTGTGTTGTTTCATTGAATGCAATTTACTATAATCTTTACAAAGATTTATAGTTGCATCTGAAAACAAGTGAGTTGCAAATTTTTCCCAAATGTAATCTACAGCAACTTCCGAAGGGTGAAGCATATCTGCTTGATAAAATCTATAATCTCTTAATTCGTCCATAACAATCTCGTATGCAGGAAAGTATGAACAATCTTTTTCGGAATTGCATATTTGATTTGTTGCTAAATGTAGAGCACTTTTACTGATGAGGTTTTCTCTATATCCTTGTTTCCAATGTCTTATAGGAGAAACTGTAAGAATTATTTTAATATTAGGGTTTATTTTTCTTATCTTATTGATAGTTAATCTTGTATTCTCTACAATTTCATTTACAGTTAAGAGTCTTTTGTCAATAAGTTGAGGATTTAATTTATGACAATTGCCTAATATTTTATTATTTTCTTTTAAAAAGAATACCCAAGCAGTTCCTAAGGTAATAATTAGCCAATTGGTTTGTTTTAAAAAAATATTCGCTTTCGTAATGCCTAAATTTATAGTTTGCAGTAGGTTATCTGTATTTTCATCTCTAAAAATCCCATGATGTTCGTAAGAATACCAAAATTCGTTTATTTTGACTAAATCCTCTGAAACCAAGAAATTTAGGTCTATTATTCTGTTTAAACTACTGCAAATTGAAAAAGGATTGTATAAAATGCCGAACGGATTTATTAAAGTTTCAAACCCGTTTATTGATAGCTTGTTTCCGATATTTTCTGTAAAACACGAGCCTAATAACATTATTTTGTCTTTATGAGAAATGCTGTTTTCGTGTTTTAAAATAGGAATTTGTGTAGTGAAATTCATAACTAAAATTTAAAAATTAAACTTTTTGAATCACAAAATTACGTATAAAAATATAAAATTCAAAATAAAATAGTACCTTTGCAAGATAAAATTTTTTGAATTTATGGAAAATAATCAAATCGCAACAGTAGAAACTGCAAAAGAGTTAGGCTTATTGCCTGAGGAATATGATAAAATTAAAGAATATTTAGGAGGCCGTTGTCCTAACTATGTTGAATTGAGCATTTATTCAGTTATGTGGAGTGAGCATGCTTCATATAAGAACTCAATTAAATATTTGAAAACCTTACCAAGAGAAGGAAAACAACTATTAGTTGCTCCTGGAGAAGAAAACGCAGGTATGGTTGATGTTGGAGAAGGAATCGCTTGTGTTTTTAAAATAGAATCTCACAATCACCCTTGTGCAGTTGAGCCTTTCCAAGGTGCAGCAACTGGAGTTGGTGGAATAAATAGAGATATATTTACAATGGGTGCACGACCTATTGCTCAATTAAATTCTTTACGATTTGGTGATTTAAATAACCCTCATACACAATGGTTATTGCGTGGTGTGACAAAGGGAATATCTCATTATGGTAATGCTTTTGGTGTTCCTGTTTTGGGAGGAGAAGTTTTCTTTAACGATAGTTTTGAAAACAATCCTTTGGTCAATGCAATGAGCGTTGGAATAATGAAAAAAGAAGAATTAATAAAGGCAGTAGCAAAAGGAAAAGGTAATCCAATTTACATTGTTGGCTCTGCAACAGGTAAAGATGGTATTCACGGTGCTACTTTTGCGTCTGCAGATGTTACAGAGAACACTGCTGATGATATTCCTTCGATTCAAGTTGGTGATCCTTTCCAAGAAAAACTTCTATTAGAGGCTACATTGGAATTAGGTAAGAGTGGCGCAATTGTAGGTATGCAAGACATGGGTGCAGCTGGAATAATTTGTTCTACTTCAGAAATGAGTGAAAAGGGCTCTTCGGGAATGAAAATTGATTTAGACAAAGTGCCTTTAAGACAACAAAATATGGAGGCTTGGGAGATACTTTTGTCGGAAAGTCAAGAAAGAATGTTGGTTTGTGTTGAAAAAGGAAAAGAAGAAATTGTAGAAAAGATATTTGCAAAATGGGATTTGAATTGTGCAAAAATTGGAGAAGTGATAGATGAAGATATGCTTTATTTCTATCATAAAGGAAATTTGGTTGCACAAGTGCCAGCAGCATCTTTAGTGTTAGGAGGTGGTGCTCCTGTTTACGATAGAAAATATGCTGAACCTGCATATTATAAACAAACATTTGAGTTTAATAAAGACAATGTAAAGGAACCAGATATAAAAGAAGCAAAAAAAATTGCTCAATATTTGGCTTCTCATCCTAATATTGCATCAAAACGTTGGGTTTATGAGCAATATGATTCAATGGTAGGAACAAAAAATATGTCAACCAATAAACCTTCAGATGCAGGTATCGCTAATGTTAAGGGAACTAATAATGCGATAGCGATGACTTGCGATTGCAATTCTCGTTATGTTTATTCTGATCCGTTTGTAGGTACTCAAATAGCAGTTTCTGAGGCTGCAAGAAATATAGTGTGCTCAGGGGGAGACCCATTAGCTGTAACAAATTGCTTGAATTTTGGAAATCCATACAATGAAAATACTTATTGGCAATTTGTTAAAGCAATAGAAGGTATGAGTACTGCGTGTAGAAAATTTAATACTCCTGTTACAGGAGGAAATGTTAGTTTCTATAATCAAGCTGTAATGAATGGTAAGACAGAGGCTGTTTATCCATCTCCTGTTATAGGTATGGTTGGAACAGTTGATAAGTCTAAACAAATGACGCTTGATTTCAAAACACAAGGTGCAACAATTTATATGTTAGGAGAAATAGTTGATGATATAAATTGTTCAGAATATCTATATTCTTACAGAGGTGTAAAATTATCTCCTGCTCCGTATTTTGACTTAGATAAAGAAGCAAATATGCAACGCACACTTAGTGATTTAATCAATCAAGGTATAATAGAATCTGCACATGATATTAGTGAGGGAGGTCTATTTGTTGCTGCTTTGGAAAGTGCTATGGTAAGAAATATGGGATTTGAAATTTATTCTGCGGGAGATGTTAGATTAGATTCGTTCTTATTTGGGGAAAGTCAAGGAAGAGCAATAGTTACTATTTGTGCAGATAAAGAAAATGAATTCTTTGATATGTTAAGTATTTCAGGTGTTAATTGCTGTGCAGTAGGTAAAGTAAGAGACGATAGAGAAATAATCATAGATGAAGAATCTTTCGGAAAAATTTCAGACTATAAAAAAGTATATGACAATACAATAGGAGACGTTTTAGATAAGTAATAAATTTTTGAAAATGAAAAAAATATTCATATTAGCATTGGCTTTAACTTGTGGAAGTTTTGTTGCTTTTTCACAAGAAGGCGGATTGAACGATGAGGATTTAAACAAGATAAGAGCTTCATACAAACAAACAACAGAAAACAAAGCAATAAGAAATGCTGTTGCGAACAATAGCATTCAAAAATTAGTTTTAAATTTAGATAATCTAAACAAATATGACACACACTTTTCTCATAGAGTTATGAGCAAGGGTGTAACCGATCAAAAGTCTTCTGGTCGTTGTTGGATGTTTACAGGTTTCAATGTAATGAGAAGTGCGATGATTGCAAAATACAATCTTGGTGCTTTTGAGTTTAGTCAAAATTATTTGTTTTTCTATGATCAATTAGAAAAGAGTAATTTATTTCTTTCTTTGATTATAAACCACATTGATGAACCTTTGGATAGTAAACACAATGAATGGTTGATGAAAAATCCACTTTCAGATGGAGGACAATTTACAGGAATTTCTGATTTGGTAACAAAATATGGTTTAGTACCTTCAACAGTTCAGCCAGAAACTTATAACTCAAACAATACTCGTAAAATAGATGAGTTAATCATTCTAAAATTAAAAGAATATGCGTTGGAGTTAAGACAGATGAAGCAAAACGACAAAAAAATAAAATATGAAAAATTGGAAAACAGAAAGATAGAAATGCTTTCTCAAATCTACAAGATGTTAGTTTATGCTTACGGTGAGCCTGTTCAAGAATTTACTTACACATTGCGTGATGTAAATGGAAAAGAAATATCAACAGAAAAATATACTCCTAAATCATTCTATGAAAAGTATGTTGGAAAGGATTTAAAGAATACATACGTTATGTTGATGAACGATCCTTCAAGAGAATTTTATAAAGTATATGAAATAGAGAATGATAGACACGTAATGGATGGAGAAAATTGGAAATACATTAACTTACCTATTGAAGAAATCAAGAAAGTCGCAATTGCGTCAATAAAGGATTCAACAATGATGTATTTCTCTTGTGATGTTGGAAAGTTCCTTTATTCTGAAAAAGGATTGTTAGACGTAAACACATATGACTATGGCTCATTGATGGGAACAGAATTTGGTATGAATAAAAAGGAAAGAATTCAAACTTTTGCAAGTGGTTCTTCTCATGCTATGACTTTGTGTGCTGTTGATTTAGATGAGAATGGCAATCCAAAGAAATGGCTTGTGGAAAATAGCTGGGGAGCAACTAATGGTTGGCAAGGACACTTGATAATGACAGATGAATGGTTTGAAGAATATATGTTTAGAGTAGTAGTTGATAAAAAATATGTTTCAAATGATATTCTAAAATATTTAGAACAAAAACCAATAGTTTTACCTCCTTGGGATCCAATGTTTAGTGAAGATATTGATTAAATAAACTTTCTATGAAGTTTTGTAAGTTTATAAGTTTTCTTTTTCTTTTGTTGATTGTTCAAGGAAATGTCAAGTCGCAAGATGTTGATACAGTAAATTATTTGAACTATAACGAGGAAGTTTTTTACGAAGAGGATAGTGAGGATTATGAACCTTCTGATGAGGAATTGATTCTTCAAGATGACTCAGATCAATCAAGGGAAATTGTCTTGAAAGCAGAGGATTTGCTTAACTATGCAATATCTCTTGAAGAAAATGATAGTTTAACTTATCGTTATGCTTTGTATAAAAATAGCGAAAGCCTTGTTGAATTTAATAAACAAGTAAGTAGTTTTGATGATTTAGAGAAACGTTTTGATGTAGTTAAGTCTTCGGGAGAGTATAACTTTTTCTATTGTAAGGAATATGTTTATAATCAAAACAAGGCTTGGGATTTTATTTATGAACGATTATATGATGAGAATGGAAAGCTAATATTGTTTGTTCGTCATTACAATACATACAACTCTGCTTGTGCTGAGGTTGCGTTTGAAAGGAGTGAGTATTATTGGAATACAGAAGGAACATTGATCAAGAAGACTTACGAAATTTTTGATTCAAATAACAATCCTCTAAACATAGAAGAATGTTGGATGGAAAGGGAATTTTATGATAAAGTTATGGATTTACCTACTTTTCAATCACTTTATCAATTCCCTTTTGAAGAAGAAAATATTCAGACAAACGAGTAGCAATTCAATGAGGCTAATTATAGATAAAGGTAATACAAGAACGAAAGTAGCAGTTTGTAAGAAAGAAGAATTGCTTTCTGTTATGGCGGTAGATTGTTTGGATGTGAATTTTGTTGCTGAATTACTTTCAAAATATGATATTACTGCAACTATATTTTCATCAGTATCTGGTTTGGAATCTTCAGATGTGATGAATTATTTAGTAGAGAAAACGCAGTTTTTCACAATGAGTGAAGACTTATCTTTGCCTATAACTCTCAATTATTTCCCAAAATATTCTTTAGGTAATGATAGAATTGCAGCAATTGTAGGAGGGTGCAATATTTTCCCACAAGAAAATGTATTAGTGATAGATGCTGGCTCATGTATCTGTCTTGACTTTATAAATAATAAAAGAGAGTACAAAGGAGGTATCATTTCATTAGGATTTCAAATGAAATGCAAAGCTCTAAATACTTTTACAGCAAGACTTCCGTTAGTAGAAATAAATGAAAACAAAGTTTCCGTATGTTCTCTTAACACTATCGACTGCATAAAATCGGGAATTATAAATGGAACGATAGCGGAGATAAGAGGAATGATAGATATGATTTCAAAGGAGCAAGATAGCGAATTTGAAATTATAGTAACAGGTGGTGATGCGAACCTTATATCAGAAAATTTAAATATTAAAACCATTGTAGAACCTAATTTAGTTCTTCAAGGCTTAAATATGATATTGGATTATAATATTAAAAAAAGAGATGCGTAAAAAAATAGTATTTATTTTATTGTTTTCGGCTTTTGTTTTAGAAATAGGGGCTCAAAATACAATAAGTTCGCCATATTCAAAGTATGGAATAGGAGATGATGTTAGTTTTACAAACACAATAAACGCTTCAATGGGTGGTATTTACAATGCTTTGAGAAGAAATAACTTTGTAAACTATCGCAATCCTGCTTCTTTCTCAGCAATAGACACTCAATCATTTGTTTTTGATATAGGATTCTATTCAAATAACGTGTTTTTACGCTCAAATACAGCTAAATCCACAGGAAATACAGGCGGAATATCTCATATTTTATTTGCATTTCCACTTAGCAAGACTCTAAAAATGGCAGGAGGCTTAGTTCCTGTTTCTGTAATTGATTATACAGCCTCAGAAACCTTTCAAACAGATAGTCTTATTGGTTCTCACAAATTTATTTATGGCGGAGAAGGAGGTATAAATAAAGTAATGTTGGGATTGTCCTATCAACCTTCATTTTTTGACAAACTTTCAGTAGGGTTAAATGCAGAATACTTATTTGGAAATTATTACAGAAGTTCTACTTTAACTTTTCCAGATTCGGCAAATATGCTTTCATCAAGAGTAGAATATAATTACTCTATTTCAGCGATAAATTTTAATTTTGGATTACAATATCAACAAAACTTAAACAATGGAGATGCAATTGTAATAGGCGCAAACTATGTTTTGCCCTCTCATTTACCAACACAAAACCAATATCGCCATTACACATTCACTTATAGCGCAGCAATAGAGACTATAAGAGATTCCATAAAGTATGAAAACACAGAAGGAAGCATAGAATTACCACAGTCCTTTGGAGTTGGATTGTCATACGAAAGAAAAAATAAATTTTTAATTGGATTAGATTTTGGCTATACTCAATGGTCTGAGTTTGCTTTACAAGGAATTCGTTACCCAGAAATATTAAAAGATAATTATACCTTTAACGCAGGGGCAGAGTATAAGCCAGATATTTATGGCAATTATTTAGAAAAAATAGCCTATCGTTTAGGAGTAAACTATCAAACCGGAATGTTGTCGCTCTATAATACAGATATATCTCAATTAGGAGTATCATTAGGTTTTGGTTTACCTATAAAAAAACAAGGAACACAAGTAAACATATATCTTGAATATGGAAAACAAGGAACAAAAGAAAACAATCTCATAAGAGAAGACTATTTTAGAATAGGAGTTTCTTTTTCTGCAAAAGATAGATGGTTTTTTAAAAGAAAATATCAATAAAATAATAAATAAAGAATGAAGAAAGTAACGTTATTAGCTGTGATTGCAGCAATGTTTTGTGCAACAACAGTAAATGCACAAAAGTTTGGTAAAACGCCAGAGGATAGTACTGCTTGTATAATGAACAATTCTTTATATCAAGAGTTCTATAAGCAAAAAAATTACAAAGATGCTTACGAACCTTGGACACAAGTAGTAGCTCATTGTCCACAATATCACGTAAACACATACATTAGAGGAGCAAACATATTAAAAACAATGATTGCAACAGCACCTAATGTAGAGATGAAAAACAAATACATCGATGAGTATTTGAAATTACAAGACATAAGAAGTGAAGCCTTTGGGGAAGAATACAATAACATAGCCCAAAAAGCGAAAATATTATCTGAATATAGACCAAACGAAACAGAACAAATATTTAAGTATTTTAAAGAAGCATCAGAAAAAGGTGGAAAGCAATTAGACGCACAATATTGCCCACTTTACGTTGAAGCAACAGTAAAACACTTAGCTGCAATAAAGGCAAGTTCTGATCAAATGGACGTTTTGTTTGAGGCTTATGACTTTGCGGCTGAAACATTAGAGGAAATAATAAAAGTATCAAAGACAGAATTAGAGCAAGCACAAGCATCAGGAAATGCTAAGACAGTAAAAAAAATTGAAACAAAACTTAAAAATGCACAAAGCTACCTTGCTTTAACAGAACAAATAATTGAGCCATTTGCATCTTGCGATAAAATTATTCCTATCTACGAACCAAAATTTGCAGCAAACCCTAACGATGTTGAATTATTGAGAAAAATCACAACAAACTTAGATAGAAAAAAATGTACAAAGTCTGAATTATTTTTCCAAGCAACAGAAAACCTTCATAAATTAGAACCAAATGCAAAATCTGCATTTATGATGGGTCAAATGTTGGTTGAAAAAGAAAGATATGAAGAAGCAGTGCCTTATTTTGAAGAAGCAATTAGCAAATTTGAAGATAACGAATCAAAAGCAAAGGCTTCATTCTTGTTAGCAACAGCTTTGATGAATGCAGGACAATATGGAGCAGCTCGTACTGCGGCATACAAAGTTGCAGAATACGATAAATCTTTGGAAGGAAAGGCTGTGCTTATGGTTGCAAATATGTATTTGAAGAGCTCAGTATCTTGTGCTTCTCATGGAGGAAAAATCAGAGGTGCAGCTTGGGCTGCTTATGATGAAGCTGCGAAAGTGAAAAATATTGACCCAACTCTTGCAGAAGATGCACAAAGAGTAATGAACGCAGCACGTTCTCAATGGCCATTAAAAGCAGATATGTTCTTCAATTCAATCAACCCAGGAGACGGATATACAGTTGGTTGTTGGATAGGAAAAGGAACAACTGCAAGATCAAGAGACTAATAACATAAAACACATAATCGGTATGAGAAAGCATAGTTTTGCAACAATTTTTCTTGCATTTGCTTTCTCATACTTTTGTTTTTCGTGTAGCGAGGACTTGCCTACACAAAACAATGCAAAACAAGAAAACATTCCTTCTCAACAAATCATAGACGCATACCTATTACGTAGTGTTGATGGTGTGGTTCAAACAGAATTAAAAGCTAAGAAAATAGAAATTTACTCTTATTCCGATAGCTCAAAAATGATTTTCCCGCAAGGAATGAATGCTAATTTTCTCAATCCAGATAAAACAATAAAAGCAAACATTTCTTCACATTATGCAGAAAGCTTATCAGATAATCTTTACTATCTAAGAGATAGCGTAGTGATAATAAACTACAAAGATATGGATACTTTCTATTGTCAAGACCTTTATTGGAGAAAAGATTCCGCAATAGTACGCACCGATTTGCCTGTTAGACGACACAGCGAAGGAGGAATAGATTACGCAAAAGGCCTAAGAGCAAGAGATGACTTTGATAGCGTAGAGGTAAAGAGCCCTTACGGAATGCAAAATGTAAAAGAAGAATAGCGAAACAATACTATCTCTTACGCAAAATGTAGTTTTGTTTCTTCAAAGGCCTATCTGTCAAAAGCACAAGTCCAAAATCAAAAAAATCACAACAAAGTTTAAATTCCTTATTTGCCTTAATCTCTTTCCAAAGCGTAAGTTTTTCCCTTTCTTTATAGATTTTTTCAATGACAATAGCCGTATTGAGTTTGTAACTCTTTAAATCCTCTAATTTTTCTAAGGTAAAATCCTCATTTTGCACATAAATCACTTGAAAACCCTGTGATTTGAAATATTCAAAAACCTTAAATAAAAATTTTCTCTTTCTTTTGCTTTTTGGAATAACATTTTCAAAATAAGAATCAAAAGAAATATCGTTGTTTTTATAAGATTTCTTTAATCCCTTTGTGAAGAAATCAAACATCAAAGGCGAGTGCAAAGAATACTCGTCCTTAGCCGAAAGTTTATATCTAAGATATTGTTTAGTATAGAAGAATCTGCTCATAATCTTTTGCGAAATTACAAAAATTATTATATTTGCCAATCAATTCAAACCTAAAAAAATATGGTCAATATAGAAGAAAGAGTAGAATTAGCAAGGAAATACCATAACGAAGGCTATAATTGTGCACAATCAGTCGTTATGGCATATAGCGATTTGTTGCCAATAGATAAGAATATTGCAGAAAAAATTTCCTTACCCTTTGGAAGAGGACTTGCAGGTTATAGAGAAGTTTGTGGTTGTGTTTCCGCAATAGGATTAGTCGTAGGAATGCTTCTACAATATCAAAAACAAAATTTAACAAATAAAGACTATTTTGCAATGGTGCAAACAATGGGCGAAAAATTTAGAGAAGAAAACGGAGAAATCGTTTGCAAAAAACTACTCGGATTAGAGCCCGGTAGCACAAAAGAAAAGAAACCTTGCAACGATTATGTCGCTTGTGCCGCAAGAATAATAGGAGAGAATCTTTTTAAATAAAAAATTTGATTTTTTTCTTTCATTAAAAAAAATAACTCTTTGAAATAATTTCTTAAATCAAAGAGTTATTTTTTTTGTTTCTATCTTTTAGGAGAATAGGTCAAGGACAATCCTAAATAATTTCCTGTTAAATAATAATTTCCATAAAATTCAGAATCATTGAACTTAAACCAAAATACACTTTCGTTTAGATAAGGAATAGATATGTTTGCAATAAGGTTCAAACCAAACATTCCGATAGAAGTATTATAAGAGGTACCAACTGAAAACATAAGATTTGGGAAAAGATTAAACTTATTGCCATCGCCATCTACAGAAAAGGACATAGTATCTCGTGTAAAAAGATCTACATGTGAACAACCAGCACCTACTGATCCGTCATAGCAAGAAAATCTCATTCCTCCTTTTAAATTATAGAACCAATTTTCGTTGTTAGCAATAGTGTTTCTGTATTGAACAGCAAAAGAAATAAACGGACTATAGCGTATTTCTTTGAAAAGTGAAGATTCGATCATACGAGTTACCTCTAAACCTTTTTCAGATTCATTTATGTATAACACAGGCTTTAAATCCAATCCTGCCGACAAAACATAAGATAATTTATTTGCACGATTAAAGGTATAATCTACTCCAATGCCTCCTAAAATTGCAGAACTATTTTCTGGACAATACACAATATTATCATAACTTCCTATGTGATGAATATTTGTTAAAAGACCCTTTTGATAAACACTACCTTCAAGGCTTACACTCCAAGGAGAAACTTTTTCTAATTGAGGAAAATCAACCTCTTTTTGTGCAATTGCATTAAGACAACCAAGAATCAAAATCGCAATTACAATAATTTGTTTTCTATTCATAAGATTTAATTTTTAGAATTTTACTATTTTCTTCTTTTTACCTATAAACGTTAGTTAGGTTTTTATATTGTTTTTAATTTTATTATTCTACTCCTATCTTTTTCTTCAATAGAAAGTAAATCAAGAAAATAGAATTACGAAAAAAGTCTTTGTTTTTTTATTTTTTTTCTTTGATTTTTTTAATTTTTTCTTTGATTTTTTTTGAAAAAGTAAAGACTTTTTTTTTGAGGCTTATTGTATTAAAAAAATATCTCTTAGGTTTGGTAAATCCTTCCTAAGAGATATTTTGTTTTTT
>CALGEC010000046.1 GCA_937881815.1 uncultured Bacteroidales bacterium | reverse complement strand
ACGATTACGAAGTGGAGTTTGATAGGATAGAAAAAGAAACTTTGTGGTTTTAAAAAATTTGCAATCAGAAATCTTAGAGTTGAAAATATCGCACGAATTCAGCATTAAGTGGAGGGAAAACGATTTTATTTTCTCCACTTAACGCTGTTTCGGGGTTTAGCAATTTAGAGTTTTTTAAATCTTTAAATGCTTTCTCAAAAAATGATAAAGACTTGCGTAGATTTCTTTTTTATGCTCCGAGAGATATTCCTCGCTCAACCATTCTACTCTTTCAATTCCTTCTTCTTCTTGCGGAGTTAGTGCCTCGGTGCTTTTAGATGACATCTTATACCAATGAGTTGCTTTCAATTCTCTTTTTCCTTCTCTTTTATAGGTATGATATGTAACGCCAAGTTTTTCGCCTAAGATGATGTCTTTAAGCCCTGTTTCTTCCTCTACTTCTCTTACTGCTGTTACTTCAAGATTTTCGCCCTCTTCTTGATGACCTTTTGGAAGATCTAAGTGATTATTCCTAAAAATAAATAGGTATTCGCCCTTTTCGTTTTGGACTAAACCGCCCGCAGCAGGGACATGAATCATTTTTTTAGTAATTTGTTGAAAAGTTTTTTCAAAATCTAAATTTTTTACGATAATTAGGACGTTTTTTTTGTAATTTTCGTTAAAAAATTGAGCAAAATTGATTGAATTAACGTTGTCTTTATCGCACTCAATTACTATTCGTTGAGCCGATTCTTGCTCTGCAAAACATTTATTTGTTATGCAAATGTTGTTGTGTTTGTTGAAAATGTCGTATCTTTGCATTATGATTATGAATAAAGAGACAGCCATACAAGCAGCCCGATTTTTATTGCAAATTAAAGCAATAAAATTGAATAATGAAAATCCTTTCACATGGGCATCGGGCAGAAAGAGCCCAATTTATTGCGATAATAGAGTTACTTTGTCGCATCCAGAAATCAGAACATTCATTCGCCAACAGTTTGTTGCGATTGTAAATGAGCTATTTGCAGATGTAGATGTAATAGCAGGCGTTGCAACAGGTGGAATCCCTCAAGGAGTGTTGGTAGCACAAGATTTAGGAAAACCTTTCGTTTATGTACGTCCAAGCGAAAAGGCTCACGGATTGCAAAACAAAATAGAAGGGGACATAAAGGAAGGTCAATCAGTTGTAGTTATTGAAGACTTGGTTTCAACAGGTAAAAGCAGTTTGCAAGCCGTTGAAGCACTTAGAGCAAACGGTTGTCAAGTAAAAGGAATGGCAGCAATCTTTACTTACAACTTAGATGTTGCAAAACAAGCCTTTGAACAAGCGGGTGTAAACCTAAGCACAATAACTGATTATCACACTTTGATTGACTTAGCCGCAGAAGAAAACTTCATAAGAGCAGAAGATTTGGATTCTTTGTCTGAATGGAGAAAAAATCCGGAAGAATGGAGTAACAAAAGAATGAATGGTTAAGAGTTAATGTTTTTGTTTTTTTGATAAATAGGCGTTATGTAAAGGAGTAACGCCTTTTTTATATAAGATTTATGGTTAAAATAGAAAGTAAAAAAGTAGAAATAAAGAGAAATGTTGAGTTTGTGTATGAATATTTAGCAGACTTCACTCATTTTTCTATGGTTGCAAATGATAAAATAGAAAATTTCAAGGCAACACAAGACCGTTGTTCTTTTACAATTAAGGGAATGACTGACATGGGTCTTAAAATAATTTCAAGACTTCCAAACGAATCAATCACAATTTCAAACGATACAGATGTTGCAAGTTCAATGCCGTTGAATTTTTTAATCATTTTTGAATTTGAAAGAGTAGAGCCATACGTTACAAAGGTGATTGTGAAAATGGAACTTGATGCTAATCCAATGATTGCAATGATGGTGAAAAAGCCTTTGGAGAAATTTGTCAATTCTTTGGCCGATGGAATGAAAATGGCTATGGAAACAATGATTTAGAATGAGAAAACTCTTCATTTTTTTCTTCTTATTGATTGCTTCAACTCTTAGTTATTCTCAAAAAGATTTAATTGAGAAATATGATGCTTGTGCCGAAGAAATCGATGCAGAGTCTAAAAGACAATTTAATAAGGCTTATTCCTACTATAAAGACGGAAAATTGGATAAGGCGTTCCCTTTGTTGAGGGAGTTGATAGAAAACGAATCTGATTTTGCGAGTCCTTATTTTTTAATGGGAATGATAGGCGTTGCAAGGGAGAATACGAAAATGATAGAAAAGTATTTTCCTTTGGTAAGAGAGGTTTGTTCGGACTATTCTCACCCTTTGATGTTTTATTATTTGGGAGTGATAGATTATTCCTATAATAGATTTGATAAGGCGGTTGTTTGCTTTGAGAGATTTTTAGATGAGACTCTTCACGACAACAATTATTCCAATATGCAAACCTCTGCGATTAA
This sequence comes from uncultured Bacteroidales bacterium, assembly GCA_937881815.1. Classification (GTDB taxonomy): domain Bacteria; phylum Bacteroidota; class Bacteroidia; order Bacteroidales; family P3; genus Onthomorpha. The sequence goes on along the minus strand of CALGEC010000046.1, from coordinate 102,588 downwards.
CTATATAAAGTGGTGTGAGTTTCTTTCTTTGTCTGAAAAAGATAAATACCCTTTTTTAGCAAATAAAATAGAGAGAATATCTACCGAGCAAGACGAAACAAAACCTTTTCTTTCGCTTGACGAACAAACAATCTTGTTTGTAAGAAAGGTAAAGCAGAGAGCAAAAAATGAAGAAAGTTTCTATCAACAAACATCTTTCATTACAAAAGATGTATTGTGCCAAGCCTTTAAGGAATATGATGAAGATTTAGAGATTTGGGAGTTTGATGAGGGCTTTTCAATAATAGAATTGGAGAATACCTTGAATAAACCTACAAAAGTCTCAATGACTGCCGATAAAAAGCAGATGTATCTTTCTTTTATGGATAAAACAACCGGCAAATATCAAATTTATTGTTCTAAATCGGTGGATGGAGTGTGGAGTGAGCCTGAAAATATTGGCAATATAGTCAATCTATCAACGGCTAATCAGATTGATCCTTTTATAACAGTCGATGGCAATACGCTTTATTTCTCTTCGGATAGAAATTCAGGACAAGGAGGCTATGATATTTGGGTTACGCATAAAAGTAAAAACGGAAGTTGGCTCAAACCTACCAATCTTGGAAAGAGAGTAAACACTCCGCTTAACGAATATTCGCCTTATCTTCACCCCGACAACAATAGTTTTTATTTTTCTTCAAATGGTTGGAAAGGGTTTGGAGGACAAGATTTGTTTTATCTCAATTTGAACGAGATAAAAATGAAAGAGCCTATAAATATAGGACAAGAGATAAACTCGGAAGGAAATGAAAACGAAATAATGTTGAAAAAAGATGGCAAAACGGCGTATCGCTCACAGTGGGATTCGATTGCGAAAAATTATAATATAGTTTCTTATGAATTACCAGAGAAATGCAGAGCTAAAAGTGTGCATCTGTTAAATCTTTCGCTCATTGATAAGCAAATGCCTGCATATAATTGCAAGATAGATGTGATCAACCTAACTGAAAATACGAGTGTGAGTTATTATACGCCTTCTGATGAGGAGAAAACCCTTATTGCTCTTATGCCAACTGATAAATATCTTATCAAAATAGAGAAACCCTCTTACGCTTTTTGTTGTAGAGCAATTCAAGTGCCAAAAGATTTAGATAGCCTTTCGATTGAAATTAAAATGTTGCAGAGTGGAGAGGTTTATCCTTTGGAAAACGATAGGTTATTCTTAGATGAGTTTGTTCAATATTTGAAAGAAAATCCACGATTAAGAATACAACTCTTAGGAAAAGGAGAAGAATCTACGCAGGTCAAAGAATATCTTTTGAAAAGTGGATTAAGAGAAGATAGAGTAAGACTTTGCACCACACAATCAAGCGAAACGCTTTCTTATATCATTGATTAAAGAAAATAAAACAAAGAAATAATTTATTAAATGAAAGTTTTAGAAAATTATTTCTTAGTTTAATTCTTGTAGTTTGCAGAGTTGGTGATATATTCCTTTTTTTGCAATCAATTCGTTGTGAGTTCCAACTTCTTTTACAAAGCCTTTGTCCATTACAATTATCTTATCGCAATTTTTTATTGTGGATAGACGGTGTGCTATGGTGATAATTGTTTTTTGTTTTGAGAGATTGTTGATTGCCTCTTGCACATAGTGTTCGGAAATAGTGTCAAGGGCTGAGGTTGCTTCGTCTAAGATTAGGATTTCGCATTTTCTTAGAATTGCTCTTGCAATTGCAAGTCTTTGTCTTTGACCTCCCGAAAGCGAAGAGCCTCTATCGCCAATTATTGTGTCGTATCCTTGTGGTAGATTGGTGATAAATTCGTGTGCATTGGCGGTTTTGGCTGCCAAAACTATTTCTTCATCGCTGAATGAATTGTCTCCAAAGGATATGTTATTTCTTACCGAATCGTTAAAAAGGATTGTCTCTTGTGTAACAATGGCTATGTGTTTTCTTACTTGACTTGACATCATTTTGTTAATAGGAACATCGTCAAAGAATATAGTATTTTCTTCTGTGTTATAGAATTTCATTATTAGGTCTATCAGTGTACTTTTTCCTGAGCCCGATGCTCCAACTATTGCTGTGTTTTCTCCTTTTTTAAAGAAGATATTAACTGAGTTTAGTACGGGTGTTTTTTCGTAGGCAAAGTTTAAGTTTTTTATTGTTATGCCTTGATTGATTTGTTCTAAGTTAATAGGATTTTTTGGTTCAATTATCGTGTTGTTTGCATAGATTATTTCGCATATTCTATTTTTTGCGGCATCGGCTTTTTTGATATTGTAGAATGAGGTTGAAATATCTTTTGCGGGTTTAATGAGTAGCGAAAATATTATAAGGTAAACAATAAACATATCTGCACTCATAAGCACAGGGGAGCAGATTACGTTGCGCGCTCCTACTAAAAGAATTCCTATTACTAAGCAATTGCCAAAGAATTCGCTTTGTGGTGAGGCTAAGTTTACTCTTCTGTTGATTTTGTTGCGTAGTCGTGTGTAAGATGTGTTGAAATTTCTAAAACGATTGTTCATTTCGTCAATTGCATTGAAAGATTTAATTATACGTAATGAGGAAATCGTTTCTTCCAATATAGAGGTTAGGTGAGAGGATTTTTGTTGCATGTGTTTGGAACTTCGTTTTAGTTTGCGAGAAAAGAAAGATACTATGCCCGCAACAGGAGGGAAGACAAGCAAAACAAGAAGTGTTATTTTATAGTCAATATATAAAAGAACAGAAAAGTATAATATTACGCTGATTACATTAACTATTAGGGTTTGTAAGGATTGTAAAACGTTTTGGTCATATTCGGTTATGTCGTTGCTAAGACGTGAGAGCAAATCTCCTTTCTTGTATTTGGAAATAAAGCCTATTGTTTGAGTGGAGAATTGTTCAAATAAACGATTTCTTATGTTGCGTATGATTTTATTGCGAGTAGAGCCAATGAAGTATGAGGCTAAATAAGTGAAAAGGTCTTTTAGAAAATAGATTACAAAAATTATTGCGGCGAAAAGCCAAAGTGCTTTGTGCTTTCCAAAAGATAGACAATAATCATATACTTTGTTTAGAATTATTTCTAATTGAGAGGGATTTTCTACTGCATCGGTTGGAGTGTCAAAAAGAATTTGTAGGAAATTGCTTACAGAAAGTATTGATGCGATAGAGAATAAAGTTGCCATACACATGAGAGCAAAGAATAATATTATGCTCCCTGTGTATGGCTTTAAGATATTTTCTGTAAATGTTTTGCTTTTGTTATTTACCATAAACACCTACATAGTTAGAAGGCGTGATTTGTCGCATTCTTTCTTTTGTTTCTTGGTCTATGTCAAGAGTTTCAATAAATTCTGCTATTGTTTGTTGATTTATCTTAGAGTTTGTGCGTGTTAAGGCTTTAAGTGTTTCGTATGGATTAGGGTAATTCATACTTCTTAGTATGGTTTGAAGTGCTTCCGCTACAACAGCCCAATTGTTTTCCAAGTCTCTTTCCAATGCTTCTTGGTTTAGGATTAGTTTGTTCATTCCTTTAAGAATAGAATTTAAAGCAATGATTGTGTGAGCAAGAGGAACACCAATGTTTCTGCTTACAGTAGAGTCTGTTAAATCTCTTTGAAGACGAGAAATAGGCAGTTTCATTGAAAGATGTTCAAATATTGCGTTTGCAATTCCTAAGTTTCCTTCTGCGTTTTCAAAGTCTATTGGATTAACTTTGTGAGGCATTGCACTGCTTCCTACTTCTCCTTCTTTTATTTTTTGTTTGAAGTATTCCATAGAAATATATTGCCACATATCTTTGCAGAAGTCCATAAGGATTATGTTAATTCTTCTTACATTGTCAAAATATGCTGCAAGATGATCATAGTTTTCTATTTGAGTTGTGTAAAGTGAACGTTCTAAACCAATAGTTGCACAGAAATTGTTTGCAAATTCTACCCAATCATATTGAGGGAATGCAATGTTGTGAGCATTGAAGTTTCCGGTTGCTCCTCCAAATTTTGCCGCAAAAGGAATGAATGCAAAATAAGCAAGTTGTTGTTCAAGACGATAAACAAATACTTGCATTTCTTTTCCTAATAAAGTTGGAGATGCAGGTTGTCCGTGAGTGTGTGCAAGCATAGGAACAGTTTTCCATTCTTTTGCTTTTTCAGATATTAACTCTACAACACTATTTAAAAGAGGCATAAAAGTTTCTTGATGACAATCTTTTAAACTTAAAGGAACTGATGTGTTGTTTATGTCTTGTGAGGTTAAGCCAAAGTGGATAAATTCTTTGAATTGTGCGATATTCATTTCGTCAAAGCGTTGTTTGATGAAATATTCCACTGCTTTTACATCGTGATTTGTGATTTTTTCGATTTCTTTTATTTGATTAGCATTATCAACTGTAAATTCAGTGTAGATTTTGCGTAAGTCATCAAATTTTTTCTTATCAAAACCACTTAATTGCGGTAATCCCAATTCACATAACGCTATGAAATATTCTATTTCTACTTTTACTCTATATTTAATCAAAGATGCTTCTGAAAAATACTTTGCTAAATCTTTTGTTTGTCTTGAATATCTACCATCGATTGGTGATATGGCTTCTAATGCTGTCATATTTTAAAATTCTTTGTTTATAATTCTACCTGATTCTAATAATTTCTTTAATAAACTGCTTGAACACGATTTGCGAACTGCCTCTATATGTTTTGCAGAGTGAGTGTCGGTGCCAAGAAGTTCTATCATATTGTTGTCAATTAACTTTTTAGCTAAATTATATACGTCTTTACCATAATAATTGCCCAAAGAAATAATGTTTGTTTGAAACAAAACTCCACTATCTTTTAGTCTAACAAACTGATTGAAGTCATTAAACCAATAAAGATAACGTTCAGGGTGTGCAAGAATGAGTTTGTATCCTGCTAATTGCAATTCAAAAATATATCCGTCTAATCCAAAAGGCGGAATCAAAAAAGGAAGTTCTATTAATAGATAATTATCGCCAAAAGTCTTGAATTGAGCGTTTTTTATTTTATTTTTAACCTCGTCATCTAATAAATGCTCAGCTCCAACTTCTATGTCTAATTTTATTCCCTCAAATCGAGCAGCTCTTCTTAGTCTTTCGCATAAATCATCAAGTTGATTAACGTCATTTTGGAAATATTCGGTTTTAACATGTGGGGTTGTAATGATTTTTTTGTAGCCAAGAGTTTCTAATTCTTTTAATAGCGCAATAGAAGTCTCCATATCCGGAGAACCATCGTCAATTCCGGGAATTAAATGAGAATGAATATCGGTATGAAGCAAGGATAAATCTACTTCATTTGAAGAATTATTGTCTTTTTTTAACCAATTAAACAATCCCATGTTAAATTGTTTTTAACTCCTTTATTGTTTCTATTGGATTTTCCGCAGCAAAAATAGCATTACCTGCTACTAAAACATCTGCACCTGCTTCAATCAATTTTTTGTAGTTTTGAGTGTTTACTCCGCCATCAACTTCTATTAAACAATTTGGATTCTTTCTTTCTATGAGTTGTTTTAATGTTTTTATTTTGCTATAAGTGTTTTCAATGAATGATTGTCCTCCAAATCCAGGATTAACACTCATTAAAAGAACTAAATCACACATATCAATAATATCTTCTAAAACGCAAATAGGTGTGTGTGGGTTTAGAACAACTCCTGCTTTCATTCCAAGTTGTCTTATTTTGCTAAGTGAGCGATGAAGATGTGTGCAAGCCTCGTAATGAACTGTGATAATATCTGCTCCACAATTTTTGTAATCTTCAAAGAATTTATCGGGTTCTACTATCATTAAATGTACGTCAAGAGGCTTTTTAGCAATTTTTTTAATGTGTTTGATTACGGGTTGTCCGAAAGAAATGTTTGGGACAAAAACTCCGTCCATTACATCAACGTGTAGCCAATCTGCTTGACTGTCATTTAACATTTTTATGTCGTTTTCTAAGTTGCAAAAGTTGGCTGAAAGCAACGAAGGAGAAATTAAATGTGCCATGTTTATCTCTTATTTTTTTTATTGTTTCTTTTACTACTTCTATTATTTGATTTTTCTTTTTTACTTGGCTTTTTCGCTTGTGCAAGTTCAAGTGTTAGTGGTCTTCCTTTGTAAAATTTGTCTTCAAAAGCAAAAAGCACATCATTGACATCTTTTGTGGATACTTCAATGTAAGAGAAATTATCAAGGATATCTATTTTTCCTATTTCAACTCTCATATTTGGACAATAATCGTTAATTAAACCAATTATTCTTTGAGGAACGATTCTGTCTTTTCTGCCAAGTGAGAGGAATAATCTTGTAAATTCTCCATTCTTGTCTGATAATTTCTTTTTATCTGTTGCTTTTTTTTCTTTTTCTTGCTTAGTTTCATCAACGTTTAAGTCAGGAGCGTCTTTGTAATATTCTAAAAAACGATTGAATTCCACAGATACAAATTTTTTAATCAATTCTTCTCGGCTTAACCAACTTAATTTAGAAATTACCTCTGGAATAAAATCCTCTATTTCCTCTTCATTGACAATTACACTCTCTAATTTATTTATCATATTGAATAATTGCTTACGACAAACCTGCTTTCCGGTTGGAATTTCCGCCTTTTCAAAGGTCTTTTGTATTAGTTTTTCAATGCTTTTTATTTTGTGTTTTTCTCTAAGGTTAAGAATTGCAATAGAGATTCCTTGTTTGTCTGCTCTACCTGTACGTCCTGAGCGGTGAACATATTGTTCTAATTCGTCAGGTAGGTTATAATTTATTACGTGTGTTAGGTTGCTTACGTCTAATCCTCGTGCGGCAACGTCTGTTGCAACAAGCATTTTAATATTCCTAAGTCTAAAACGACTCATTACATGATCTCTTTGTGCTTGTGAAAGGTCTCCGTGAAGTGAGTCTGCATTGTATCCGTCTCTTATTAACATATCGGCTACTTCTTGTGTCTCTACCTTTGTGCGACAAAAGACAATTGCATATATGTCTGGATAATAATCGGCTATTCTTTTGAGTGCAAGATATCTATCTTTGGCATGTACTAAGTAATAAAAGTGTCGTACATTGTTTGAGCCTTGATTGCGTTCTCCTATTTGGATTCTGATAGGATTTTCAATGTAATTCTTTGCTATTTCTTCAACTTCTTCTGGCATTGTGGCAGAAAAAAGTAGTGTATGCTTGTCTGCGGGAGTATGTTCTAAGATTGAATCCAAATCTTCTTTGAATCCCATGTTCAACATCTCGTCTGCTTCGTCTAAAACAAGGTGTCTTATTGTAGAAATATCAACTTTGCCTCTGTCAATTAAATCATTGATTCTACCAGGTGTTGCAACAATTATTTTTGCACCCTTTTTTAACTCTTTAATCTGCATTTCGATGCTTGCACCGCCGTATGTAGCAACCACAGTGCAAGAAGGAATATATTTTGCGTACTTTTTGCAATCGTTAGTTATTTGAATACAAAGTTCTCTTGTAGGACAAATAATCAGAGCCTCTGTATTATTGTTTTTATAATTAAGTTTTTCAATCAAAGGTAAACCAAATGCTGCTGTTTTTCCTGTTCCTGTTTGAGCAAGAGCAATAAGATTACAATCATTTTGCAATAAGGTAGGAATAACTTGCTCTTGTACCGGCATTGCTGTTTCAAACCCTAAATCCTTTACGCCCTTGAGCAATTCGGGACAAAGACCTATTTCTTCAAATGTCATTATTATTTTATTAAAATTATTTGCAAAGGTAAGAATATTTACGTTTAGAAAATTATTTCTTTCATTTATTTTTATAATTCTTTGTTTTATTTTTTTATTTCTTTGAATTATTTTTTTATCTCTAAGACTTATTTTTGTAATTTTGCAACTTAAAATACTAAATCTTTATGACAAATTTAAGTGTTAATATAAATAAGGTTGCAACCATTAGAAACGCACGCGGAGGCAACGTTCCAAATTTGATTCAAGTAGCAATAGATTGTGAACGCTTTGGAGCACAAGGCATAACCGTTCATCCACGACCAGATGAAAGGCATATAAGATACAAAGACGTTTATGAATTAAAACAAGTCGTTAAAACAGAGTTTAATATTGAAGGATACCCATCGGAAACCTTTATGAAACTCATAGAAGATATTAAACCAGCACAAGTAACCTTAGTTCCAGATGCACCAGATGTTCTAACATCAAACGCAGGTTGGGATACGATTAAATATGCTGAACAATTAAAAGAAATAATTACTCGTTTAAAGAAAGTAAGTAGGGTTTCAGTTTTTGTAGAAGCCGATAGCGAAATGGTAAAAGGTGCAAAACTTTGCGGAGCCGATAGAGTAGAACTTTATACCGAATCATATGCGGCACAATACCCTAATAACCCACAACAAGCCATTGAAAAATTTATCACAGCAGCCAAAACAGCACAAGAAGTAGGCTTAGGATTAAACGCAGGACACGATTTAAGTTTGGAAAACCTACGTTATTTTCAAGAAAACATTCCAAATCTTTTAGAAGTCTCAATAGGACACGCTCTAATCAGCGATGCACTTTACTATGGCTTAGAAAAAACAATACAAATGTATAGAAAAGAATTAGAATAGATGGAATGGCTTTCAAAATTACTCTTTGAAGATGGAGTAGCTCATGCAATTCTTTTGCTCGCTCTTTGTATAGGATTAGGGCATCAGTTAGGTAAATTGAAAATTGCAAAAGTTTCTTTGGGAATTACTTGGATTCTTTTTGTAGGAATAATATTTAGTCATTTCGGGCTTACAATCAATCACGAAGTTCTTCATTTTGTTAAAGAATTTGGCTTAATCCTTTTTGTATATTCAATAGGACTTCAAGTAGGTCCAGGTTTTTTTGAATCCTTTAAAAGTGGTGGAATAAAATTAAACCTATTGGCAACAGGTATTGTTGTTTTAGGGGTTGTAACTACCTATATTATTCATTTAATATCAGGAGAAAGTCTTGTAACTCTTAGCGGTGTATTGGCAGGAGCAACAACAAATACACCATCTCTTGGAGCAGCTCAACAAACTTATAGTGATATTGTAGGAAGTCAAGATTCCACAATAGCCTTAGGTTATGCGGTTGCTTATCCTCTTGGAGTTGTTGGTGTAATTCTTGTTATGCTTCTAATAAAAAATGTATTCAAAGTAGATATTCAAAAAGAGGAAGAACAAACTCAGCAACATCAAGCACCTCAAACCCTAAGATTAAATGTTTTAGTAGAGAATCAAGGAGTTGTTGGAAAGAAAATAAGAGATGTTGTAAGCAATTTTAAAACTACTTTGGTGGTTTCAAGAATCAAACACGCAAATGGAGATATAGAAATTGCAACAGATGATACAATTCTCCAAAAAGGAGATATTCTTCGTTTGATTACAACCCAAGAAGATGAGAAAGCAATCGTTATGTTATTGGGAAAAGAACACGAATTGCCCTCTACGGAATGGGATACTCCAAAACACGACTTGGTTTCTCGCAAAGTAGTTGTTACAAAGCCTGAATTGAATGGTAAAACTATTGGTTCGCTAAATATAAGAGCTTTATACGGAGTAAATATCACAAGAATAAATCGAAGCGGTATTGAATTGATTGCAAATAGAAACCTAACTCTTCAAATGGGAGATAGAGTTACACTTGTAGGAAGCATAGAAAGAATAGAAAAAGTATCAGAAATTTTAGGTAATTCTCTAAAACGTTTAGAAATTCCTAATCTTATTCCAATATTTCTTGGAATTGTTTTAGGAATTGTGCTTGGCTCTATTCCGATTGCTTTTCCCGGTTTGCCACAATCAGTGAAATTAGGATTAGCTGGCGGTCCGCTTATTGTAGCTATACTAATGGGTAGATTCGGACCTCATTATAAAATAGTAACTTTTACAACTACCTCAGCAAATATGATGATTAGAGAAATAGGTATTTCACTTTTCTTGGCAGCTGTGGGACTTTCGGCAGGAAAAGACTTTGTTGCTTCAATAATCAATGGAGGGTATATGTGGTTACTTTACGGCGTTATAATAACTCTTGTACCTACTTTGATAATTGGCTTAATTGCTCGCATAAAATTCAAAATGGATTATTTAACTATTTGTGGACTTTTGTCAGGAAGTACAACTAATCCTCCTGCTCTTGCTTTTGCAAATTCACAATCGCAACATTCTACTCCTTCTGTTGTTTATGCAACAGTATATCCTTTGACTATGTTTTTAAGAGTGCTAAGTATTCAAATATTACTTATAGTTGGATTACCATAACGTGAAAAAAAAACATTTAGAACTTCTTTCTCCTGCACGAAACTATGAAATAGCAAAGGCTGCTATTGATTGCGGAGCCGATGCCGTTTACATAGGTTACGAAAAGTTTGGAGCAAGAAGTGTAGCGACTAATTCGCTTGAAGATATTAAGAAAACGGTGGATTATGCTCACCTTTTTGGAGCTAGAGTCTATGTTACAATGAATACACTCTTGCTTGACGAAGAGTTAAATGCAGCAAAACAAGCGGTAAAAGAACTTTACGAGGCAAATGTCGATGCAATAATTGTGCAAGATATGGCTTATTTGCAGTTTTTAAATGTTCCTATTCAGTTGCACGGCTCAACGCAGATGAATTGTTTTACAAAAGAAAAATTAAAGTTTCTTTACGATACAGGCATTGATAGAGTTGTTTTGCCAAGAGAGTTTTCTCTTGAAGAAATTCGTAGAATGCACGAATTTTGTCCTGAGGTTGAATTAGAAGCCTTTATTCACGGAGCCTTGTGTTGTTCAATTAGTGGACAATGTTATCTTTCGCTTTATCAAACTAAAAGAAGTGGAAATAGGGGAGTTTGTTCTCAATCGTGTAGGTCAAGATATGACCTTATAAATCAAGAAGGCAAAGTATTAAAAAAAGATAAATATTTACTTTCTACAAAAGATTTCAATGCATCTGCATATTTAGCAGAAATGATTCAATCAGGTGTTTGTAGTTTTAAAATAGAAGGCAGACTTAAAGACATAACTTATGTAAAGAACGTAACTTCTTACTACAATAAACTATTGAATGAATTTATAGAAAATAACCCTCAATACGCTCGTTCTTCTTTTGGAGAAATTACACAAGAGTTTCAAACCGATATTGACAAGAGTTTTAATCGTGGATATACGAGTTTTTATCTTAAAGGAAGAAAAGAAGTAACGGGAAACATAGATACAACAAAGAGTATAGGAAAATATGTTGGTGAAGTTTTGCAATCAAAAGCTAATACCTTAATATTAAAAACTGATGAGGTGTTTTCATCTTCCGATGGTTTGATTGCAATTGATGAAAATGGAATTAGCGAAGGTTTTTTAGTCAATGCGTATAGTGGAAATCAAATAAAAATCAATAAATCGCTTAATCTAAAAAAAGGAACCAAGATTTTTAGAAATAAAGATGCGCAATTTGAGAAACAATTAAGCGGAAAATCCATTAGAAAACTTAAAGTTGATATTACCCTGTCAGATAATTACATAGAGGCTTCAGATAAACGTGGAAAAAAATCAAAGAAATATTTTTTAAATTCAAAGGAAAAATTAAAAAATTCAAAGGATTTTTTTTCAAAAACAAAGGAAAAATTTTCAAAGATGGGAGACACTGTCTTTGAGTTAGATAACTTTACTTATAATTGTCAAGAGGAATATTTCTTTCCTGCCTCTTTTCTTAATTCTTTACGAAGAGATGTTTTGGAGTCTTTGCAAGAAGAAATACTAAATTCTTATTCGAGAGAAAAACAACGTGAAATAAATTTTTCTATTCCTTATATTAAGAAAGAGGTTGATTATACTGAAAATATAAGTAATGAAGAATCAAGAGCTTTTTATGCAAATAAAGGAGTTGAAATAAAAGAATACGCATTAGAAAAGCAGATGAAACAAGGTGAAATTTGTCTTATGCGTTCAAGAAACTGTATAAGATACAATTTAGGACAATGTTTGAAACGTCATGTTCTTAAAAAAGACTATCAAGGAGAACTTTTTCTAAAAGATAACAATCACAAATACCGATTAAAGTTTGATTGCGAAAATTGTTTAATGGAAGTTTATTCATAATATTTTCGTTTTTCTTAGAAAAATTCCTACTTTTGCAAAATTATTCTTAGAAGAAAAATAAATAATAATAAAAAACAAAAAGAAATGAGTTTAGTTAAATTAGCATCAATCACGAAAAAGATTACCATTGCAGCGGTTGGAGCATTTTTATTGCTGTTTTTACCAATGCACATGGGATTAAACCTTTGTATTCTAAGAGAAGACGGAGGTGAATGGTACAGAAATGTTTGCCACTTTATGGGAACAAACTGGATTGTCAAGATATTTGAAGTTATCTTGATACTTAGTATTTTGGTTCACGTAGTTGTGGCAATTTTATTAACAATCGAAAACAAAAAAGCAAGACCTGTTGGATATGCAGTAGCATCTAAGAGTAAAACTCATGCAGGTTCAAAATGGATGATCTACACTGGTGGAATCGTATTTGCGTTTTTGATTATCCACTTTATCAATTTCTATTTTGTAAAGTTCGGAATCGTTGTTGAAGATGAGAGTGATACTTATACAGTAGAGGTTGAAGACGTTGCAAGACACTTTGAAGATAAAGTTTCAGCGATTCAAGAACAAGTAATGAACGGAAAGATTAGCCAAGAAGCAGCTCAAGAACAAATGATGGCACTTCAATTGGAATATATGCCGTTTATACAACTTGTACAAACAGGCCAACCTTCAGAAAAATTATCTAAGGATAAAGAAGAATTGATAAATCTTACAAAAGCAGAGCTTAAACAATATGTAGGTGAAGATTTTACAGAATATGAGCCTGATTTCTACACAATGTGTAATAAATTATTCTCAAATAAGACTTATTCTTTAATATATTTATTAGCATTAGTGATTTTAGGTCTTCACTTATTCCACGCAATCAATTCAATATTCCAAACATTTGGTTTAAATCATAAGAAATACAATAAAGCAATTGAATATCTTGCAGGAGCATACGCAGTTATTGTGCCATTAGGATTTGCAATCGTGCCTTTATTTGTAATGTTTTGTAAATAATAATAAGTAAATAACAAATCAGAAATAACATGGTAACACTTAATTCCAAAATTCCGCAAGGACCACTTAGCGAGAAATGGACAAAATATAAAGCAGACCAAAAGTTAGTAAATCCTGCCAATAAAAGAAAATTAGATGTCATTGTTGTAGGAACAGGTTTAGCAGGAGCCTCAGCAGCAGCTTCATTAGGAGCATTAGGATTCAATGTAAAAATCTTCTGTATATCAGATTCTCCACGTCGTGCTCACTCAATTGCAGCACAAGGTGGTATAAACGCAGCGAAAAACTATCCAAACGATGGCGATAGCGTAGGACGTTTATTCTATGATACTATAAAAGGGGGAGACTACCGTGCAAGAGAAGCAAATGTTTATCGTTTAGCAGAAGTAAGTAATAGTATAATTGACCAATGCGTTGCACAAGGGGTTCCATTCGCAAGAGATTATGCAGGAATGCTTGACAACCGTTCATTTGGTGGAGCACAAGTAAGCCGTACCTTCTATGCAAAAGGACAAACAGGCCAACAACTTCTTTTAGGTGCATATTCAGCATTATCAAAAGAGATAAAAGCTGGTACAGTTAAGATGTACGAAAGAAAAGAAATGATGGACGTTGTCTTAGTAGATGGAAAAGCACGTGGAATCATCACAAGAGATTTACAAACAGGTAAATTAGAACGTTGGTTTGGTCACGCAGTAGTTGTAGCTACAGGAGGATATGGAAATGTTTATTTCCTTTCTACAAATGCGATGAATTCAAATGGTTCAGCTGCTTGGCAATGCTATAAAAAAGGCGCATGCTTTGCAAATCCTTGCTATGTACAAATCCACCCTACTTGTATTCCGGTTCACGGCGACTATCAATCAAAATTAACTTTGATGAGCGAAAGTTTACGTAACGATGGAAGAATTTGGGTTCCTAAAAAAATAGAAGATTCCGAAGCAATCAGAGCAGGAAAACTTAAACCAACAGATATAAAAGAAGAAGATAGAGATTACTACTTGGAAAGACGTTATCCAGCCTTTGGAAACTTAGTACCAAGAGATATAGCATCAAGAGCAGCAAAAGAAAGATGTGATGCAGGCTATGGAGTAGGAACAGGACAAGCCGTTTACCTTGATTTCTCTTCTGCAATAAAGAGATTAGGAAAAGACAAAGTAGAAGCAAGATACGGAAACTTGTTCCAAATGTATGAAAAAATTACAGCACAAAATCCTTACGAAACACCAATGATGATTTACCCAGCAGTACACTACACAATGGGTGGATTATGGGTAGACTATGAACTACAAACAACAATCGAAGGATTATTTGCAGCAGGAGAAGCAAACTTCTCAGATCACGGAGCAAACCGTTTAGGTGCTTCTGCATTGATGCAAGGTTTAGCAGACGGATACTTTGTTTTACCTTACACAATTCAAAACTATCTTTCAAAAGAAATTTACTCACAACCAATACCTACAACCGTTCCAGAATTTGAAGAAGCAGAAAAAGCAGTAGCTGCAAAGATAGAAAAACTAATGTCGATAAAAGGAAGCAAGAGCGTAGATACATTCCAAAAAGAATTAGGACACATAATGTGGAATAAAGTTGGTATGGGACGTACAGCTCAAGGCTTACAAGAAGCAATTCCAATGTTGAAAGCATTGAGAGAAGACTTCTGGGCGAACGTTAGAATCACAGGAGATACAAATTCAATGAACCCTGAGTTAGAAAAAGCATTGAGATTATCTGACCACATTGAACTTGCACAACTTATGGCAAAAGATGCACTTCACAGAGAAGAAAGTTGTGGAGGACACTTCCGTGAAGAACACCAAACAGAAGAAGGAGAAGCAAAACGTAACGACGAACAATTTATGTATGTAGGAGCTTGGGAATACCAAGGAGAAGGAAACGAACCACAATTACATAAAGAAGAATTAAATTACGAGTTTATTAAAGTTCAACAAAGAAATTACAAGTAAAAATGAATTTAACATTGAAAATTTGGCGTCAAGAAAACGCGAGAGCAAAAGGACGCTTCGAGACTTATAAAGTAGAAAATATTTCGCCCGACTGTTCTTTCTTAGAAATGTTGGACATATTAAACGAACAATTAGTAGATAAATTATCACACCCTGTTTGTTTCGACAACGATTGTCGTGAAGGAATTTGCGGAATGTGTGGATTATACATCAACGGACGTCCTCACGGACCAGACGATGGTGTAACAACTTGTCAATTACACATGAGAAGATTCAAAGACGGCGATACAATCGTGATAGAACCTTGGAGAGCAAGACCTTTCCCTATCATTCGCGACTTAGTTGTTGATAGAACAGCCTTTGATAAAATCATTCAAGAAGGCGGATATGTGTCTGTAACAACAGGAGGAGTGCCTGACGGAAATGCAATACCAATTCCAAAGAAAAATGCAGACGAAGCAATGGACGCAGCTGCATGTATAGGTTGTGGAGCTTGTGTTGCAGCATGTAAAAACGCATCAGCAATGTTGTTCGTTTCAGCAAAAGTATCTCAACTTGCACTATTGCCACAAGGAAAGCCAGAAGCAGCACGCAGAGTTCAAGCAATGGTTGCAAAAATGGACGAATTAGGCTTTGGAAACTGTACAAACACATACGCTTGCGAAGCAGAATGTCCAAAACAAATAAAGAGAAGCAATATAGCACGTATGAATAGAGAATTCTTATGTGCAAAAGTTTGCTCAGAAGAATAGAACTAACGTTTTAGAATCTTTTATAAAAAGAGGCTGTGAGGATTTCCTTGCAGCCTTTCTTTGTTTTTGTTAATTTTTCCTTTGAAAAAAAAATAATAAAACAAAGAAAAAAATCGTTAATTCTTTGCTTTTTTTTAGAGTTCTTTAAAAAAGCTGTATCTTTGCAAGTTGAAATTTTGAAAATTAAAATATTAGATAATGGAAGAATTGAGTTTTAAGGCGACTTTTCAGTTTTTAAATCGTCATAAAAAGGTATTGATTATAACTTTTTTAGCTTCGGCAATTGTAGCCTCTGGAATATCTTTACTTTTGCCTAATTACTATAAATCACAGGTTACTTTGTTGCCAAGTGATACTAATTCGATTTCAAAAGGTGTGCTTAGTCAAATGGATAATGTAGATCCGTTTAATTTTGGTATGGCTTCTGATTGTGAATACATTTTAGATATTATCACAAGTGGTAGAGTAATTGGAGCAGCGTGTCAAAAATTTAATTTAGCAGAACACTACGGAATCAAAGCTGAAGGAAAAGAATTAGACGAAAAGCTTGGAAGAAAATTATTCAATAACATAAAGGCAAAGCGTACAGATAATTTAGGTGTCAGACTTACAGTTTGGGATACAGATCCTGAATATGCGGCTAATATTGCTAACTTTATTGTGAGAGAGGTAAGCATTGTTAGAAATGAAATGAAGAAAGAAAAGGCTGATAGTATATGTGCGGCAATTGAACGTTCAAGAAATTTGATTATTGCTGATATTGAATTGTTGTCGGATAGCTTATCTAAGATTAGTCAAGAGAATAATTTGTATTTTCCTGATGGAGCAAGTGAGCGTTTTGCACAAGAATTAGCTAAACAAGTAGCTGCGGGAAATACTGTTGCGGTTGCAAGATTGGAATCAAAAATGCAAACAATTGAAGCAGCAGGTGCAAAAGTTGCTAATTTGAGAGATCAGCTTATAAATAGAAGAGAGTCTTTGAGAATGTGGACAGATCATTTGGAAAAAGCAAAAGTGGATAGAGATGCTGAAATTCCAACTGAATTTGTTATAGAATATGCAACTCCTTCTTTTTCAAAAGATAAGCCTAAACGTTCAATTATTGTTGCCGTTACAGCTTTGGCTTGTACATTCTTAGCTTTGTGTGTATTGGTCGTTAGGGGTAGAAGAAAAAGTGAATAAAATAAAACAATATATTGTTGATTCATGGAACTCTATGAGTAAAGGTAAGCAAAATACCTTACTCATAGTTTTGTTGTGTTCTGTGTTTTTAAGTGGATTGTTTTATGTGGCTCTTTATGAGTATTATTTCTATTTGTTAATTCCTGTAATATTATTTGTTATCGTTCTTTTGTTTCTCAATATTAAAATAGCACCATTCTTAATAGCTTTTATTACTCCGTTATCTGTTACTTATACGATTAAAGAGTTAGCTATAAGTTTGCCTTCCGAACCTTTGTTGATTTTTGTTATGCTTTTGTTTGTTTGGGAGGTGTTTTTTACAAATAGATACGATAAAAAAGTTCTTAAACACCCTGTTTCGATAGCAATTTATATTAGTCTTGTGTGGACTTTTATTACAAGTATTTTTAGCGTTTATTATTTGGTGTCATTCAAATATTTGCTTTCGCAATTTTGGTTTATTATTCCTTGCTATTTTGTGCTAATACCACTATTTAAAAAATTGAAAAGCTTAAAAAATTTCTTTCTTTGTTATGTGATTCCTTTAAGTGTGATTGCTATTGTATGTATAGGATTGTTGTCAACTGAGAATTTCGCACTTTCTTATGCTCATTATGTAATGCAACCTTTTTATAATGATCATACAGCCTATGGAGCAGTGCTTGCATTGTTTGTTCCATTATCATTTGTCTTTGTTATAGGAAATGAAAAACTTACTCCTAACATTTATTGGAGGGTTTTTGCAATTATAATCTTTGTGGTTTTAGTTTTAGGATTGATATTCTCTTATTCAAGAGCAGCTTGGGCAAGTGTTTTAGCATCAATAGCAGTGTTTGTAGCAGTGAAAATGAGAATAAAACTTAAAACCATTCTTATAGGACTTGGAGTTGTTGGTGTTTTTGTTTTGATATTTTGGTCTTCAATCTTAGGAATGTTGCAGCAAAACAATCAAGACTCTTCCGGAAATATGGTTGAGCACATGACATCTATTACAAACATTAGCACAGACGATTCAAACGTGGAGCGATTGAATAGATGGGCTTGTGCATTGTCTATGTTTGAGGAGCGACCTATAGTAGGGTGGGGTCCGGGTACTTATAAATTTATTTATTCTGGTTATCAAAAATCCTATAACTTAACTCAGATTAGTACAAACGCAGGAATATTAGGTAGTACTCATAGTGAATATTTAAAACCCCTTAGCGAACAAGGTTTTTTTGGCACAATAGCTGTGCTTATCTTGTATTTGACAACTGTTTGTATAGGATTGAGAGTTTATCATAAAGCAGAGGATAAAGCAGTTGCTGACTTAGCTTTATTTTTAGTGCTTTCATTAGTTACATACTATGTTCATGGAGTATTTAATAATTTTTTAGAAACAGAAAAATTAGCAGTACCATTTTGGGGACTTACAGCAATGATAGTTGCCTTAGATATATATTATCCTAAGAAGAAAGGGGAAAATAAATTGATAGATAACAAAAATTAAAATTAGATATGGCAAATTTTTTGACAAAATTATTTGGAAGTAAATCGCAAAGAGACTTAAAAGAATTAAATCCTATTTTGGCTAAATGTTTAGAAGCTTATGACCAAGTTACTAAATTATCTAACGATGAACTAAGAGCAAAAACAATAGAATTTAAATCTCTTATCAAAGAAGCGGTTAATGTTGAACAATCGCAATTAGACACTTTGCAACAAAGGGTAGAGAATGAGTTTGATATGAGTATAGATGAAAAACAAAAGATTTATACTCAAATTGAAGACTTAGAAAAGAAGATTTACGATAAAACACAATCTGTTTTAGATAAGATATTACCACAAGCCTTTGCAGTTGTAAAAGAAACCGCAAAACGTTTTACAGAAAACGAAAAGGTAGAGGTTACAGCAACAGAATACGACAAATATCTTTCTACAATAAAGGATAATGTTAATATTTCAGGAGATAAAGCTTACTTTGATAAGGTATGGATTGCAGGAGGCACACCAATGGAATGGAATATGGTTCACTACGATGTGCAATTAATAGGAGGAACTGTATTGCATCAAGGAAAAATTGCTGAGATGGCAACAGGGGAAGGTAAGACTTTAGTTGCTACATTACCTATTTATCTTAATGCTTTGCCAGGAAAAGGTGTTCACGTTGTAACAGTAAATGATTATTTGGCAAAACGTGATAGCGAATGGATGGGAATGTTGTTTGAATTCCATGGTTTGAGAGTAGATTGCATTGACAAGCACGAACCAAATTCAGAAGCAAGAAGAAATGCCTATAATGCAGATATTACATACGGAACAAACAATGAATTTGGCTTTGATTACCTAAGAGATAACATGTGTAGCAACACAAATGAGATTGTTCAACGCAAGCATAACTATGCAATTGTCGATGAGGTCGATTCAGTATTGATTGATGATGCAAGAACACCGCTTATTATCTCAGGTCCGACTCCAAAAGGCGATAATCAAGAATTTGAAAGATTCTGTCCAGTAATAGAAAAGCTTTATAATGCACAACGACAATTAGTAACACAAATTTTATCTGATGCAAAAAAATGCTTAGCACCAGGATACACTCCTGAAAAAGAAAAAGAAGGAGGAATTTTATTGCTTAGAGCTCATCATGGCTTGCCAAAAAATAAAGCTTTGATTAAATTCCTTTCAGAACCGGGTATAAAAGCTTTGCTATTGAAGACAGAAAACTTCTATATGCAAGATCAAAGTAAACAAATGCACATAATAGATGATGAACTTTACTTTGTAATAGAAGAACAACATAACTCAATAGAATTAACCGAAAAGGGAATGGATTTTCTTGCTAAATTAGGTGAAGATCCTAAATTCTTCTTGTTGCCAGATGTTGGAAGCGAAATAGCAGAGTTGGAAAAAGAAAATCTTAATCCACAAGAAAAAGCAGAAAGAAAAGACAAAATAATGCAAAACTATGCAGTGCAATCCGACAGAGTGCATACCATAAATCAATTGATGAAGGCATACGCATTATTTGAAAACAATGTAGAATATGTTGTAATAAACAATCAAGTAAAGATTGTAGATGAGCAAACAGGACGTATAATGGAAGGAAGACGTTATTCAGATGGTTTGCATCAAGCAATAGAAGCAAAAGAAAGAGTTAAAGTTGAAGCAGCAACTCAAACATACGCAACAATAACTCTACAAAACTATTTTAGAATGTACTCAAAATTGGCAGGTATGACAGGTACTGCCGAAACCGAAGCAGGAGAATTGTGGGATATTTACAAATTAGACGTTGTTACAATCCCAACAAACCGTCCTGTTATTCGTCATGACAACGATGATTTAATATATAAAACAAAAAGAGAAAAGTTTGCGGCAGTTATAAACGAAGTTGAACGTTTGATTTCAGAGAAAAGACCTGTTCTAATCGGTACAACAGATGTGGAAACCTCTGAATTGTTATCAAAAATGTTGAAGTTAAGAAAAATAGAACACCAAGTTCTTAACGCTAAACTTCACAAAAAAGAAGCAGACATTGTAGCACAAGCGGGTAGAGCAGGGGCTGTAACAATTGCAACTAACATGGCAGGTCGTGGAACCGACATTAAACTTCAAGAAGGAGTAAAAGAAGCAGGTGGATTAGCAATTATAGGAACAGAACGCCACGAATCACGTCGTGTCGATAGACAATTAAGAGGTCGTTCAGGACGTCAAGGCGACCCGGGAAGCAGTCAATTCTTTGTTTCTTTGGAAGACAAACTTATGCGTTTGTTTGGCTCAGATAGAATGGTGAAAGTGATGGATAGACTTGGCTTAGAAGAAGGCGAAGTAATACAACACTCAATGATGACAAAGAGTATAGAAAGAGCACAACGCAAAGTAGAAGAAAATAACTTTGGAATACGTAAGCGTTTATTGGAATACGACGACGTAATGAACAATCAAAGAACTGTAATCTACACAAAACGTCGCAATGCTTTGTATGGAGACAAACTTTCAATAGATATATCTAATATGATTTACGATACATTAGAAATAATGGTATCAGATTTCAAAGATGACTACGAAGGATTTTCATTAGAGTTTATAAAAGTTTGCGGATACGAATGTCCAATAGATGAAAGTACTTATATAAAAAATAGACAAAAAGATAACGTTGAAGCATTGTACGAAAACGTTTACGCATACTACAAAGAAAGATTAAATAACTTAGGAAAAATAGCCTTTCCTTTTGTAAAAAATATCTATGAAAGCAAAAACTATCGTTATGAGAATATAGCATTTCCTATAACCGATGGAAAAAGAATGATAACCGCAATAGCACCAATAGAAAAGTCTTATAACACAGAAGGGAAAGAAATTTCGCTTTCCGTAGAAAAGAGTATAACACTACAAATCATAGACAACGCTTGGAAAGAGCACCTAAGAGAATTAGATGACTTAAAACAATCGGTTCAAAACGCTTCTTACGAACAAAAAGACCCATTGTTAATTTATAAATTTGAGTCATTTGCTCTATTTGAAAAAATGTTAGGTGGAATAAATAAAGACATTACTTCATTCTTATGTAGAGCGACTTTGCCTATTGCAGAACAACAACAAGTAAAAGAAACAGATCTTCCAAAGACAGACAACAAAGGAATAACTACTTCACGTAAAGAAGAAACTAAACCAAACAATCCTTCACAACCACAAAAGACACAACCAGTCCATGTGGAGAAAAAAGTTGGTAGAAACGAACCATGTCCTTGTGGAAGTGGAAAGAAATATAAAAATTGTCATGGAAAAAATGAGGTAGCATAAAAGTAAGAAAATTAACTCTTAGATTTAGTGAAATAATTCAAAGAATAAAAAAAATATTTCTTTGAGTTAAAAAAATAAATCTTTGAAAGAATTTTGTCAAATCAAATATTAGTATTACTTTTGCAAACTCAAAAAAATAGTTATTAACAAATTAAAAAACAAAACCGTATGGTAAGACAGTATGAAACCGTTTTCATTGTAACTCCCGTTTTATCTGAGGAACAGATAAAGGAAACGGTAAAAAAGTATCAGACTTTATTGACTGATAATGGCGCAGAAATAGTATTTGAAAACAATTGGGGAATGAGAAAATTAGCTTACCCAATCCAAAAGAAAACAACAGGATTCTATTACTTAATAGAATTTCGTGCAGAAGGAGAGGTAATAGCTAAATTGGAAACAGCCTACAAGAGAGATGAAAGATTGCTTCGTTTCTTGACAGTTTCATTAGACAAGCACGCTATTGCATATAATGAAAAAAGACGTGCAAATGGTTTAAAGAGCCAACAAAAAGCAACAGAAGAAAGAGTAGCAGAATAAACCTTTAAAAAAGAAAGAAAATGGCAAACGAAACAGAAATAAAATATTTAACCCCAATCGCAGTAGAAACACAAAGAAAAAAATATTGTCGTTTCAAAAAAAGCGGAATTAAGTATATTGATTACAAAGATGCAGATTTCCTTTTGAAGTTTGTTAACGAACAAGGTAAAATATTACCAAGACGTATAACAGGAACTTCAAATAAATATCAAAAGAAAGTATCACAAGCTGTAAAAAGAGCAAGACATTTAGCTTTAATGCCATATGTTGCAGACTTATTAAAATAAAAAGGAGATTGAATCAATGGAAATTATATTAAAACAAGACGTAAATAAGTTAGGGTATAAAGATGAGATAGTAAAAGTAAAAGACGGATACGCAAACAACTATCTTATACCACAAGGATATGCAATGGTTGCAACACCTTCTAACAAAAAAATATTAGCTGAAAACCTTAAACAAAGAGCTTTTAAAGAAGCTAAAATAAAACAAGATGCAGAAGCATTTGCAGAAACATTAAATAAGGTAGAAGGCTTAAAAATAGCTGCGAAAGCAAGCGAAAGCGGAAAGATATTTGGTTCTGTAAACACAATTCAAATAGCAGATGCAATAAAAGCACAATTTGATATAGATGTTGATAGAAAGAAAATATCAATCGTAGGCGATGCAATAAAAGAAGTAGGAACACACAAAGTTATTGTATCAGTTTACAAAGAAATAAAATCAGAAATTACATTTGAAGTTTACGCTGAGTAATCTTTTTATGAAGAAATAGCAAAGGAGAACTCCTTTTTCAAAGGAGAACTCCTTTTTTTCGTATCTAAAAGTCGAGAAAAAATGTTATCGAAAGCAGAAATAAAACGCATAAGTCGTTATAAGCAAAGCAAATTTCGCAATCAAGACGGATTATTTGTAGTAGAGGGCGAAAAAATGTTAGAAGAACTTTTGCAATCCGACTACAATATTCAATCAATTTATGCAACTGCCCCTTGGATACAAAAAAACACCTCGCTAATTCAGTTAAAAGGCGTAGCGAATAAGGTTGTAGAGATAAGCGAAGAGGACTTAAATAAAATAAGTCTGCTTTCTACACCAAATCAAGTTTACTCTCTTGTAAAAATTCCGCAAGAAAATTCATATAATTCAAACAAAGGATTGACTATTGTTTTAGATGGAATAAAAGATCCAGGCAATTTAGGAACAATAATACGCTTAGCCGATTGGTTTGCAATAGAAAAAATAATTTGCAGTGAAGATTGCGTAGATGTTTACAATCCAAAAACTGTTCAATCTACAATGGGCTCAATTTTTAGAGTAAAGGTAGAATACACAAATTTGAAATCCTTTTTAGAAAACCTTCCAAAAAACTATCCAATCTATGCTTCAATAGTCGAAGGTGGAGAAAATATATACGAAAAGCACCTTCAAGAAGATTCAATCCTTATAATAGGAAGTGAATCACATGGAATAAGCCCGGAAATTCAACAATACGTAAATCAAAAGATAACAATACCACGCTTTCGCACAGATAACAAACCCGAAAGCCTTAACGCTTCAATAGCAACAGCGATAATGATTTCAGAAATTAAAAGAATAAAAAAATAAAACCATGAAAAAGTTAGTATTTCTTGCCTTTATGGCATTTGCGACAATGCTTTCTGCACAAAAAGCAGATTATTATGAGGGTAATTTAGAATTTAAAGGACAAAAATTGCCACTTACATTAGAAGTTTCAATATCAAAAGACACTACGGCTTTTCTTGGCTCGCCTGCACAAACAAAAGAGCTTATTCCTGCAACGAAAATAGTGTTAAGAAATGACTCTTTAATGTTTTCTGTTAAAGAATTAAAAGCCTCGTTCAAAGGAAAGATAAACGCAACAAAAGATACAATTTGTGGAAACTTTAAACAACTATTTGTAAATATACCTTTATGTTTAGTGAAAAAAGAAAAACCCGAAATAATTATAAACCGTCCGCAAAATCCTCCTGCAAATCCATCATACGTTCAAGAAGAAATCTCTTTCTGTACCGAAGGAGTAAATTACGAATTTAAAGGAACGCTAACCTATCCCTCAAAAGAAGGAAAATATCCTTTGATGATAATGATTAGCGGTTCAGGAATGCAAAACCGAGATGAAGAAATAATGCAACACAGACCTTTCGCCGTGATAGCAGATTACATGGCTAATAATGGAATTGCTGTTTTTCGCTATGACGATAGAGGATTTGGTTCTAAGGATACAATGCTTTTCAATGCTACAACCTTAGATTACGCTATTGATGTAGAGTCTGCAATCAATGCAGTAAAGAATCACCCAAATATTGATAAGAATAAAATTGGTCTTGCAGGACATAGCGAAGGCGGATTGATAGCTCCGATTGTTGCTTCTCGCAATTCGGAAGTTGATTTCTTAATTCTTTTGGCTGGACCGGGCGTAAACGGAATGGAAGTTTTAGTAGAACAGACAAAAGCCATACTTAAAGTAAACGGATACTCTAAAAAAGAAATAGAAGAACAATTAAAGGCTTTAAAAAAAGGAGAATTAGCGGGGCATTCTCACCCTTGGATGAAATGTTTTCTTGAATTAGAACCTTCTGTTTATTTGGAAAAAGTTAAGCAACCTGTGCTTGTGTTAAACGGAACAAAGGATTTGCAAGTCTTATACAAACAAAACTTACCTGCAATCGAAAAAGCACTGAAAAAAGGTGGTAATAAATCATACGAAATTCACAAGATTAAAGGAGTGAATCACCTCTTTCAAGAATGTAAAACAGGCTCTCCAAATGAATATTCTGAGATTGAGCAAACCATTAGTCCTAAGGTGTTAGAATTAATGAAAGACTTTATAAAATAAATGAAAGAATCCGTAAAATAAAACAAAGAAATATTTTACGGATTCTTTGTTTTATTTTTATCTATCCATAAGTAGTTTTATTATTTTTTGTTTTAGCCCCTTGTAAGGTGGATATTTAATCTTAAACTCAAAGTTTTTGTGTGTTTTAAGAATGGATTTGTAGTGTGAAAAGGTGTCAAAACTTTTTTTTCCGTGATAAGCACCCATTCCGCTTTGATCTACGCCTCCAAAAGGTAAGTTATGAGGAATTATATGCATGATTGCGTCATTTATACAAACGCCTCCACTTGTTGTTTTTTTGAATATGTTTTGGTTTTTACTGCCAAAATAATATAAGGCCAAAGGTCGTGGACGCTGATTTATGTATTCAATTACGCTTTCAATCTTTTCAAACTCTAAAACAGGAAGTATAGGTCCGAAAATCTCATCTTGCATTAGCGAAGAGTTTGAATCGTATGGCTTAATTAAGGTTGGAGAAATGTAATTGTTGTCTTCATTGTTTTCTCCTCCAAAAATAATTTCCCCTTGTGAAAGCAGGTTTTTTAGACGTAAGAATTGCTTTTGATTTATTATTCTTCCGTAATTCTCACTCTCAAAAGCCTTTGTGCCAAAAAAGGAAATTATGCTTTCTTTTAAAAGTTTTAAAAATTCATCTTTAATATTTTTATGAACGAAAAGATAATCCGGTGCAATACATGTTTGTCCGCAGTTAATAAACTTGCCTAAACATACTCTTTTTGCTGCAATGCTTAGATTAGAATCCTCATCTATTATAAGAGGGGACTTACCGCCTAATTCAAATGTTGTAGAAATTAAATTTTCACTGCAAATGCTGTGAAGATATTGAGCAGTTTTATAACTACCTGTAAAGAATAAATGATTAACCCCTTGTTTTAAAATTTGTGAACTCAATTCTTTGTCGCCATTTGTACAAAATAGTTGTTTGTTGTCAAAGTTTGCATTGATGAGGTTTTGTAATAATTGATTAGTTGATTTAGATTGTGAAGAAGGAGAAAGAATAACTGTATTACCTGCTGATATTGCTCCAACCAAAGGAAGAATACTTAATTGAAAAGGGTAATTCCAAGGAGAAATTATTAGAACATTTCCTTTGGCTTGTGGATAAACAAAGGCCTTTGAAGGAAAAAGTAGGATAGAAGAAGGCTTTCGGCGAATTTTTGCCCACGATTTAAGATGTTTTATGCAGTAAGAAATTTCAGAAAGAGTGATTCCGATTTCAGTCATATAAGCCTCAGCAGAATTTTTGTGTAAATCCTCAAAAAGAGCCTGCTTAATATTGTCTTGATTCTTTCGAATTAGTTCTTGCAGTCTTTTTAAAATTTTAATTCTTTGCTCAATAGGAATACTATTGCATTGAGTTATATAAGCCTTTTGTTCGTTTAAAATTGCTAATTTATTGTCTATCATAAAAATATTTTTGAGCAAAGATAGTAAAATAAAGAAAAAAAGTAGTACCTTTGCACACAATTTTTGATAAGTAGGGTTTTGCTTACCCAAAATCTGAACATTGAAAATTATAATAGAGTTAATAAAAGTTTAACCGCTCGGTAAGGGGCAATAAAAAAAGAAAAATCTTATAATGAGAGATTTAAAAAACGTACAACCATTGGCTGATTTTGATTGGAATGCAGTTGGAGAACAAGAATTCAACTACTCAGCAGAACAAAACAAAGAAATGACTGAGGCTTATGATAGAACATTCAATCAAATAGGCGACCAACAAGTTGTAGAAGGCGTAATCGTTGCAAAAGACAACAGAGAAGTAATTGTAAACATTGGATTTAAATCAGATGGCGTTATTCCATTGTCAGAATTCCGTTATAATCCTGATTTAAAAGTAGGAGATAAGATAGAAGTCTTTGTTGTACAAAAAGAAGACGCAGGTGGACAACTTATTCTTTCTCATAAAAATGCAAGAATCCTTAAATCATGGGATAGAGTTAATGAAGCATTTGACTCACAAGAAATCATCAACGGATATGTTAAGAGCAGAACAAAAGGAGGTCTTATCGTTGATGTATTTGGTATAGAAGCATTCTTACCAGGTAGTCAAATAGACGTTAAACCTATTAGAGACTATGATGTATTCGTTGATAAAGTAATGGAATTCAAAGTTGTGAAAATCAATCACGAATACAAAAATGTTGTAGTTTCTCATAAAGCGTTGATAGAAGACGAAATAGAAGCACAAAAAGCAGAAATAATCGCTCGTCTTGAAAAAGGACAAGTCTTAGAAGGTATAGTAAAAAATATAACTTCTTACGGAGTGTTCATAGACTTAGGTGGAGTTGATGGATTGATTCACATCACAGACCTTTCTTGGGGAAGAATCAATCACCCTAATGAAATCGTACAATTAGATGAAAAAATCAAAGTTGTTATCCTTGATTTCGATGAAACAAAGAAAAGAATTGCATTAGGATTAAAACAATTAACTCCTCACCCTTGGGATGGCTTAGATGCAGATCTTAAAGTTGGTGATAGAACAAAAGGAAAAGTTGTTGTTTTAGCAGACTATGGTGCATTTGTTGAATTAGTTCCTGGTGTTGAAGGATTGATTCACGTTACAGAAATGTCATGGAGCCAACATTTAAGAACAGCTCACGATTTCTTAAAAATAGGAGATGAAGTTGAAGCAGTTGTTTTGACTCTTGATAGAGAAGAAAGAAAAATGTCTTTAGGAATAAAACAACTTATTCCAGATCCTTGGACAAATATTTCTGAAAAATATCCTGTTGGAAGCAAACATACAGCAACTGTAAGACACTTTACAAACTTTGGAATTTTTGTTGAGTTAGAAGAAGGAGTAGATGGTTTAATCCACATTTCAGATCTTTCTTGGAGCAAGAAGATTAAACACCCTGCTGAATTCGCAAAAGTTGGTCAAACTTTAGAAGTTGTAGTTTTAGAAGTAGATGCAGACAACCGTCGTTTGAGTTTAGGACACAAACAATTGGAAGAAAATCCTTGGGATGTGTTTGAAAGTATATTTACTTTAAATTCTATTCACGAAGGAACAGTTATGAATGTGAATGAAAAGGGGGGTGCTGTGATTTCTTTACCTTATGGTGTTGAAGGATTTGCTCCTAAATCTCATTTACAAAAAGAAGATAAAACAATTGCCAAAGGAGATGAAAAATTACAATTTAAAGTAATTGAATTCTCAAAAGAAAACAAAAAAATAGTTGTTTCTCACCTTAGAACTTGGCAAGCTGAAGAACCAAAGAAAGATGAAAAAAATGAATCTTCTGCTATGAAAAAAATAAATGAAGGTTTAGAAAAAACAACTCTTGGTGATTTAGAAGTTTTAGCTACTTTAAAAGAAGAAATGGAAAAAAACGAAAAATAATTCGTTGATTTAAGTTTTGATTTCAGAAAGAACGTTCAATAAATGAGCGTTCTTTCTTTTTTTTTGAAAATATTTATGTAATTTTGCCGTTAGTTTTGTGTAATAAAAAAAGAATTGCTATGAAAAAAATAATTGTTTTCTTATTGTTGGCTTTGCCTTATATTCTTTCGGCACAGGGTTTAAATGCTATTTATTCGTTTTACACTTTTAATTCTCAGAATGGAAACTATGTAGAATTGTGTACTTCGATTGATTTAAATAGTGTGGTTTATAATCAAAATAATGCTGAGGTAGAATTAACAACTCTTATTTGTAAAGCAGAGAATACAGAAGAGGTTGTTTATGTTGATAAAAGAAATATTAAATCAGGAGCCAAAGATGCTAACAATCAAGTAATGCTTGATATACAACGAGCAAAATTAACTAATGGTAATTATGTTCTTTATTTGTCTTTTAAGGATAAAAACTCAACTCAACCTGCTGTAGAAGTGAGAGATGTTATTAGAATGAACTATCCAGAAAATGAGTTAATGCTTTCGGATATTCAAATTATAAATACACCAAAGAAATCTTCAACGCAAGCCTCTAATGTAAAGAATGGTTATGTCATTGAGCCATATATGTTCGATGTGATAGCAAAAGACAATAATATTTTAAATTATTATGTAGAGATTTACAATGCTGACAAATATTTTGGAAACGATAGCCTATATGCTTTAACCACTGTGATTGAAAACTTTACAACTAACAGAAAGGTAGAAGGGATTATGAGAGCTGAAAGAATGAAATCAAAATCTACTTCTGTGATTATAGGAAATATTGATTTGTCTGAATTGGAGGAAGGAAGTTATTATTTAACTATTGAGGTAAGAGATGCAAATAATATATTACATGCCTACAAGAAAGAAGCCTTTTTCAAAGAAAGTGATAAAAAACCAACCTACGATCAGATAGGAATACCAAAAGATGCTTTCGTTTTACAATTTTCAGATAAAGAATTAGATGAAAATATAGAGGTTTTGTATCCAATTGCCACTGAATACGTGAAAGAGTTTATTGACAAAGAACTAAAAAACAGCACTAAGGAAGTAAAAATGTATTTCTTGTATTCTTTTTGGCAAGCAAAAAATGCTGATAACCCACAAAAAGAATGGCAAGATTATAGAAATCGTTTAGATTTCGTAAATAAAAAGTTCACAACCAACATAAAAAAAGGTTATGAAACAGACATGGGAAGAATTTACTTGGTTTACGGACCACCATCAAATATAATAGATGAAAAATTCAAAGGTTCAAGTGGATTTAAAAGAAGAACACGTGCCGATTATGAAGCAACACCAGAATTAGAACGCGATAATCCTGATGGAGTTACTTATTTACCGTATCAAATGTGGAGATACGACCATACTCCTTTTGGAGAATCAAACAGAACCTTTGTTTTCTATGCTCCACAAAATGATATGGCAGAATATTTCCTTCTTCACTCTAACGTAAGAGGCGAAAAACAAGATATGTATTGGGAAAGTGTACTTTCAAGACATACTTTGCCTGAAGGTGTTGAGGGAGATGCTGGTGTGCAATTTAGAAAAGGACATCTATAATGCAGTCTGATTTAGCAATAGTAATACTTTCTTACAATACTTGTCACTTATTAAACACTTATTTGCCTTCTGTCGTAAATTATTCTAAGGGATATAGAATAGTTTTTGTAGATAATGCTTCCAAAGATGAGTCTGTGAGTTTTGTTCAAACGAATTACCCTCAAATAGAGATAATTCGTTTGGAAGAAAACTATGGATTTACGGGTGGATACAATAGGGCATTGAAACAAATAAAAGCAAAATATTATTGCTTGTTAAATACAGATGTCCAAGTTACAGAAAATTGGATTGAACCTATTATAAATCTAATGGAAAGCGATGAAAAAATCGCAGTTTGCCAACCAAAATTATTGTCATACTCTCAAAAAAATCACTTTGAGTATGCAGGAGCAGCAGGAGGATTTATTGACTATCTTGGATACCCTTTTTGTGCAGGAAGAATCTTCGATGCAATAGAAGAAGATAAAGGACAATATAACGAAATCCAAGAAATATTTTGGGCAAGTGGTGCAGCGTTTTTCATAAGAAGTGAATTATATCACCAATTTGGCGGTTTAGACGAAAATTACTTTGCACATTTTGAAGAAATTGACCTTTGTTGGAGATTAAAGAATGAAGGGTATAAGATTTTTTCAAATCCAAACTCTGTTGTTTATCACTTAGGAGGAGGAACTCTTAATAAAACTTCTCCTTTTAAAACTTATCTTAATTTTAGGAATAACTTGCTTACTTTATATAAAAACTTACCTAAAAATAAGGTAGATTCCATTTTGAGAAAAAGAAAAATCTTGGATTTTATTGCGGCTTTGACTTTTTTACTTAAAAGAAATGGCGAATTTTCAAGTGTAATGAAAGCCCATAAAGACTTTAAAAAAATGAAATCTCAATATAAAAAAAGCACAGTGGAAACATATCCTACATGTGTTTTTGGAAAGAGTATAGTGATTCAAAGTAAAGTAAAATTAAAACAAAGATTTAGTGAATTAAATCTAAGAAATAATTTATTAAAGTAAAGAAATAATTTAATAAATGATTCAATGGCTATTTTAGAATACGATGATGCTTATTTTATGCAAAAAGCTTACGATTTGGCTCTTTGTGCTTTGGAAGAGGATGAAGTGCCTGTTGGAGCTGTAATAGTGTGTAGAGATAAGATTATTGCATCTGCCTATAACCAAACTCAAAGACTAAACGACCCAACTGCACATGCCGAAATGCAAGCAATTACTTGTGCAACTGATGCAATAGGAGGAAAATATCTTAATGACTGTACGCTGTATGTAACCTTAGAACCATGCGTTATGTGTGCAGGAGCGTTGTGTTGGTCGCAGATTGGCAGAGTTGTTTATGGAGCAAAAGATGAGAAAAGAGGAGCTTCAAGACTTCAAGAAAATATATATCACCCTAAAACACAGATTACCTCAGGTGTAATGGAGCAAGAGTGTTCTGAATTGTTAAAAGATTTTTTTAAGAAAAAGAGATAATTCAATGTATATAATAGACGAAAAATTAGAACGTGCAGAAATTTTAAAGCGTTATAAAGAACTAATAAAGATAGTATCACATAATAGCGTATTGGACGACAAAAGATTGATAAGAAAAGCTTTTGTCGTTGCGATGAATGCACATTCTGGTGTTAGGAGAAAGAATGGTGAACCGTATATTTATCATCCATTGGAGGTTGCAAAGATTGCATCATATGATCTTGGACTTGGAGCAACTGCGATAGTTTGTGCTTTGTTGCACGATGTGGTTGAGGATACCGATTATACACTTGAAGATATCAAAAATATATTTGGAGAAAAAGTAGCACAGATTGTTGATGGGCTAACAAAGATTGAAGGTGTTTTTGAAAACAATAACTATTCTATACAATCGGAAAACTTTAAGAAACTTTTCACTGCAATGGGTGATGATATGAGAGTGATTCTTTTAAAGTTGTGTGATCGTTTGCATAATATGAGAACACTTGATTTTATGCCGAAACACAAACAACTTAAAATTGCTTCTGAAACTCGTCAATTCTATGTACCGCTTGCTCATAGGCTTGGATTATATGAAGTGAAGAGTGAATTGGAGGACCTTGCAACAAAACACATCAATTCAAAGGAATATTTCGAAATAGAGGCCTTATTGAAAGATAGTGAAGAGGAAAGAGAAAAGTTTATAGAGATATTCTCCGAGCCGATAAAACAAAAATTGGTAGAACGTTGCTATAAATTTTCGCTTTCAGGAAGGGTGAAATCTATAACTTCAATTTTAGGTAAAATAGAAAAGAAAGGCGTTAAGTTTGAAGAGATTTACGATATTTTTGCCATTAGAATAATTTTAGATGTGCCTATTGAATCGGAAAAAGAGTCTTGTTTTGCAGTTTATTCCATAATAAGTTCAATGTATAAACAACGATTGGATAGGTTTAGAGATTGGCTTACAAATCCGAAAAGCAATGGCTATGAAGCCTTGCACTGCACTGTTATGAGTAGTCAAGGAAAATGGGTGGAGATTCAAATACGTAGTCAGCGTATGGACGATATTGCTGAAAAAGGTCTTGCTGCCCATTATAAATACAAAGAAGTTAAAGAAGGAGATTTAGATAATAATCTTGATTCTTGGCTAACGAAAGTAAGGGATATATTGGATAATGACTCATCTACTGCAGTTGATTTTGTAAATGACTTTCAACTTAGCGTAGTTACAGAACAAATAACAGTCTTTACTCCAAAAGGAAAAGCTATTGATTTACCTGTTAATTCAACTGTGTTGGATTTTGCATACAATGTACATACCGATTTAGGAAATCATTGCATGGGAGCAAAGGTTAATTATAAGGTTGTGCCAATTGAACACCGATTAAGAGCAAGTGACCAAGTAGAAGTAATAACATCAAAAATAGTTCAACCAAAAGAAAGTTGGCTTGATTTTGTTAAAACCTCTAAGGCAACAAACGAAATAAAAAACTATATAAAAGATTTTAGGAAGAGTTTTTATAATGAAGGCGTGAATAAATTACAAGAACTTTTCCGTTCTCAAAATATCGAATATAACGATAATAATGTAGAAAGATTAAGGCATTTTTTGAAAATAAATAACCAAATAGACTTTTTCTATAAGATTTATGACGAAAAAATTACTTTAACAGAAGTAAGACAATGTTTTAAAAAGAGTCAGAAAAACTCTCCTTGGATATTTTTTAAGAACGGACTTGTTCCAAAGAAAAAAGACAATAAGCCAACAACTCTAAAAGAAGAATTAGCTGAGCAAACAAGAAATAATCCGGAACAACTCTTAATTGACAAAGAAAATGAAAACCTTCCATATATCACAGCAAAGTGTTGTAATCCTCTTCCGGGAGATAGCATTATTGGTCTTTTGAGAGAAGATTGTATAGAGGTGCATCGCACATCTTGCAATAAGGCTATTGACGAGATGAGTAAGTTTGGGCACAGGATTATCAAAGCAAAATGGCGTGAAAACGAGAAAATCACTTTCCTTGCAGGAATAAAAATTACCGGAATAGATAGAAAAGGCTTGCTTCACGACCTTACAAGAATTATATCAGAAGCGTGGAATGTAAATATCAAAGGATTAGTAATGGAAAGTAATAACGGACTTTTTGAAGGTAGTCTTATGGTTTATATTTCTAATGCTGAATATCTTAATAAACTAATTCAAAATATCGAAAAAGTAGAAGGAATAGAAAGAGTTGCGAGAATGTAAAAAAGTTTTTTAATATTTATTGAACTTTCTTTACTTTGCTTTGTTGAATCTTTGAACTTAAATATTTTAATATTATGAAAAAGATTCTACAAAAAGCATTCGCAATTGGATTATTAGGATTTCTTGCAACATCTTGCAGTTCCAATAAATCAATACAAACGGTAGATAATTCCACTGTGAAACAAGTTGATGTAACTCGTTACATGGGACAATGGTATGAAATAGCCCGTTATGACCATTCTTTTGAAAAGGGCTTAACTCATGTAAAAGCGAATTACAGACTTTTATCTAATGGAAAAATTGAGGTAACCAATTCAGGAATTAAAGACGGAAAATTCAAAGTAAAAAAAGGAAAAGCAAGACAAATAAGCATTAAAGACCCCGGAAAACTTGAAGTATCATTTTTTCTATGGTTTTACTCCGATTATTACATAATGGAATTAGACAAAAACTATAATTACGTTGTAGTTGGTAGCTCTTCCGATAAATATCTTTGGATTTTAAGCCGTACACCTCAATTAGAAGAGAGTATAAAACAAGGTCTTCTTGCTAAAATAGCTGAAAGAGGCTACGATACAACTGCATTATATTTTGTTCCTCAATAGAGAGAAAATAATATTTAAAAGATTATAAAAAAAAGATACATCTTTCAGTTACTCAAAGACAGTAATTGAAAGATGTATCTTTTTTTGTTTTGTTTATATTAGATAATTATGATTTATTTATTAAAAATGAAATCGTCTATTAACGGTTTTATATTGGATGGTAGGTCAGTTGTTAATACTTTGTGTTTATTCACTCCCATTTCATCTAACCATTCTTGTAAAATGGTTTTTAATAATTTTTCATGGTTTTGAGGATTAGGATTCAATTCTAATATTAATACATCTAATTGGTCTAATTTGCTGTTTTTTTCAAAAGGATTTAATAAACGTGCGTCTGGGTTATCACGTAACACCCTTGGCAATATAAAAGTATATTTGCCATCCTCTTTTCTTGTATTGCGGTTATGATAAATATAACCATCAGTTAATATAATTAGAACGTTTCTATATCCATCTTTTATGCAATATTCTTGTACTTTGTTTTCAAAAAATCCCCAAATATCAGAACCTGACCATTGCTTTGTAACTTTTGTTTTGTGATATATAGAATTTAAATTTGTAGTAAATAAAGAATCCATAGATTTTAATTTTTGTTTTAATAGAGGTCTTTCTTTTAATGTTTTACAATGCATATCAAATCTGAGATTTGCTGAAATTTCTGCAATACTATCTAATTGAGGCTCTGGATAAAATAAAATTTGAAATTTATCTTGACAAACTAAATTAGATGATATTGCTTTTTCTTTAATACTATTTACAATATGTCGTATCAACTCAATATCTTTTTCTTGTTGTTCTACATTATTTGGAGTTTTTGTAATTCTGTCAGACAAATCTACTAAAACAGAAATATTCAAAGGTGTAGGTTTAGATGGCTCTTCCTTTTCTTTTTTACGACTTGAACATGAACATATTGTAAACATCAATGCTATTAAACATATATATTTTAAAGTTTTCATACTACAACCTATTTTTTTTAATTTTTATTTATTTCAGCAACAAATTTATCGTAAATTTTGGAGACTTCTCCTATATCTTCCGCTGGCATATTCTGCAATGTCATAAAAGCAATCCAACCTTGATTAAATGCAGACAATGCAGATTTAATTTCTCCCCAATCAATAACAAATCCTTGTGATAAACTATTATTTATTTTAGTTACTTCTCCTTCTAACTTTGCTATATCATTTTTCAAATTTGTAACATTATTTTTCAGAGTTGCAATTTGATTTCTTAATTCTTCCATTTGAGTATTTATTTCATTTATTTCAGATGTATGCTTGTGTAATTCTTCATAATTTTTCATTAAGAAAGAGAATACAAGTCCCCATATAACATAAGCGACAAAACCACAAAAAATAACCATCCAAAAATCTACATTTCCCGATGCCATAGATAAAGTATAAGGTGGTAATTCTTCTAAACTCCCCGCCGCTTTTACTTCATACATTGATGCAGAAATTTTATACGCAAGCAAACCATCAAATATGAAAGTAATAAGATAAAGTGCTACTATTTTGAGTATGTTTAATTTCGCTTCACTTTTATTCTTTGTAGTTGCTCCAAATTGATGTATTACATAACCTAAACCTAAAAATAATGTAGGAATAAGTAGTACAAATATCAATTCAGTAGCACCATCATTTAAAGCATTGGGCAATGCCTGAGAATCAAACATCTCAGATACTATTTCCGTATTGTCTAATCCAAATTGCTTGAAAAATGCCGAATATGCGGTTGAACTATAAAAAATAAAAAGATATATAGTCATACCAACAAGTATTACAGAGCCTATTATAAAATTCACAAGTGCATTTTTATTTGTTTTATTCTCTGTTTCTAATTTATTTTTCTTCGCTTTTAACGAATGTACTAGTGATTCTTTATCATCTATCTTTTCTTTTTCTGATTCTAATAGGTTTTGCTTAGTTATTATCCCTGTTTCACATTCGCTTTTCTTATTTAGAAGTTCTTGTTGCCAAGATGTCTGTTTTGAAATATCGTTCGCTTGTTGTTGTTTCATGCGTCCAACTTCCGCAGTCAAGTTTGCTTCATAAGCAACCACTTGACCTTGTGCTAATCCCGCAGCATTAACGCCCTTTTGTTTCCAGTTTATTTCAGAATTTTCGCTTATTAACGGCTTAGATACACCATTTGGCGTACTCAAGTTG
Source organism: uncultured Bacteroidales bacterium (assembly GCA_937881815.1). Classification (GTDB taxonomy): domain Bacteria; phylum Bacteroidota; class Bacteroidia; order Bacteroidales; family P3; genus Onthomorpha. Next base: position 66,013 of record CALGEC010000046.1, on the reverse strand, counting down.
TCATCAGAAATAGTTGATTGTTTAAAAATATTTCCTAATTTCATGTTTTATTGTTTTGTTGATTTAACCATTAAATTCCTGCAAAACTTCACTTATAGATAAACCCTTTTTAGCGTATTCTAATAAGCATTCAACCAAAGATGTTACGTGTTCTTCTGCCACATCAAACTTAATGGCGTATTTTTCCAATAACACACGTTCAGTAGTCGATATTTCCCCATCACTAACTGCAACAAGGGCAAGATCATACAAATAAGCAATTCTTTCTTCTTCTCTTTCGGGTTTATAAAAAGTTATATCACCACTAACAATAAGTTGATTTAATTCCTCGGGATGTAAATCATAACGCTCTCTTGCAAGTTGATACATTTGATTTAGTTCTTTTTGTTCCACCTTTCCATCAGCTAATATCATACAATAGATATTCAGAAAGTGGGATTTTAATTTATGATCCATATATTTTGATATTGTAGCACTTTGTGGTTCATGAAGTGCATTTAACAAAAAAGAGCGTGAACCACTGTTCACATCTTATAAACGAAGGTCCTGAGATTACCTAAACAAAAAAGAATATAAACAACGGATCACGCGAAAACACGTGAAAACCATTGCGACATTATCTCTTTGTTTATTCGAAAATTTCTCAGGTTTTCGTTTACAGATAAAGCACAACGCTCTCTAATTTCAAAAAAACACAATGCTATGTAAGTAATGTGTTTGCAAAAGTACATAATTTTATCAAAATTACAAATAAATACAGCATTATATTTTGTTCCTCAATAGTTTTGGAATTTTGTCTGTTGAATATATTTGTTTTAATCGCATTAAAATGATATTACGCTCCTATTGTAGTGAAATAAGGTAAAAAGAAAAGAGGCCGATTGTTTATTCAATCAGCCTCTTTTTTTAATTATTTTTTATGATGCTTATTTTCTTGGTTTGATATCCAATTTAACAGGTGCTATCATGTTTTCTGGTTTTAGTATTGTGTCTAAATCTTCTTTTGAAAGAATATCGTGTTCCAATACTAAATCGTAAACTCCTTTTCCTGTTGCCATTGCTTCTTTTGCAATCTTTGTTGAGTTTTTGTATCCGATGATTGGGTTTAAAGCTGTTACAATTCCGATTGAGCCTTTTACTTGGCGTTCGCAATTTTCAACGTCTGCTTTTATTCCATCAATACATAATGTTCTCAATGTGTCGAATCCGTTTGTTAATAGGTTGATTGATTCGAATAAGCAATAAACTAATACAGGTTCCATAACGTTCAATTCTAATTGTGCGTTTTCTGCTGCAAGCATTACTGCTGTATCATTTCCTATTACTTTGTAGCAAAGTTGGTTCATTACTTCTGGGATAACAGGGTTTACTTTTCCTGGCATGATTGATGAACCTGGTTGCATTTCTGGTAAGAATAATTCGTGGATTCCGCATCTTGGACCTGAACCCATCAAACGTAAGTCGTTGCAAATTTTGATTGCTTTTAATGAAATACGTTTCAATTCTGATGAATAACCAACTAAAACTGATGTGTCAGAAGTTACCTCTACTAAGTCTTCTGCTAATGTTACGTTCCAGCCTGTTATTTCTCTTAAAGCTTCTGTACAAAGTTTGCTGTAACCAGGTTCTGAGCATATTCCTGTACCTATTGCTGTTGCTCCCATATTTATGCATAATAATTCTTCTGCTGCGTTATTTAGGTTAGCAATTTCTCTTCTTAATAGGTTAGCAAATCCTTTGAATGTTTGTCCTAATGTCATAGGAACTCCGTCTTGCAATTGTGTTCTTCCCATTTTTATGATTTGAGAGAACTCTTCTGCTTTTTTATCTAATGAAGCAACTATTTGAGTCATTGCTTCAACAAGTTTTTTGTTTTCTAAGTATAATCCAAAGTGGAATGCTGTTGGATAAGCGTCATTTGTAGATTGAGAAGCGTTTAAGTGGTCGTTTGGAGAACAGAATTCATATTGTCCGTGTTCTTTTCCCATTATTTCCAATGCACGATTTGCAAGTACTTCGTTAGCATTCATGTTAACAGTTGTACCAGCTCCTCCTTGAATCATATCAGATAGGAAAAATTCGTGGTGTTTTCCTTCGTATAATTCATCGCATGCTTGTGATATTGCTTTGAATTGTTCGTCTGTTAATTTACCTTGTTTGTGGTTTGCTATTGCTGCTCCTTTTTTTGTCAAAGCCATACCTTTGATAAAGTTAGGATAATCGTTCATTAGCTTACCTGAGATTTTAAAGTTTTCAAAACCTCTTACTGATTGCACGCCATATAATGCTTCTACAGGGATTTCTCTTGTTCCTATAAGGTCTGTTTCTTGGCGTGTCTTGCCTGAATATTTTGTTGTATCAACCATTTTGATTATTTATTTGTTAATAATTTTTTAATTCTTGCTAAAAATAAAGTGCAAAAGTACGAAAGTTTTTTAATATCCTAATATTTTTAGCATTGATTTATGGCTTTGTTCTTTTGCAAAAAGCTTTGTGTACCATTCTCCATTCTCATCTTTATCTAAAATAATGTGTTTTGGTTGTGGTATTAAGCAATGTTGTATTCCTCCATAGCCTGCAAGTGATTCTTGATAAGCTCCTGTATGGAAAAAGCCAATGTATAACGGTTCTTCTTCGTCATTAGAATATTTTGGTAAGAAAACTGCATTAGAATGCACTTCTGCAGAGTAGTAATCTTGAGAATCACAAGTCAAACCTCCAAGAAATACTCTTTGATATTCATTATCCCATTTATTTATTGGTAGAAGAATGAATCTTTGTCCAATGCCCCATGTATCAGGAAGTGTAGTAATGAACGATGAGTCTATCATATACCACAATTCTTTGTCGTTTTGTCGTTTTTGATCTATAATACTATACAATATACAGCCTGCTTCTCCAACTGTAAAGGAGCCAAATTCTGTGAATATATTAGGTTCTTGTACTCCGTTTTTGTTACAGATGTCTTTTATTTGAGCAAGTATTTCTTCTGCCATATATTCATAGTCGTATTCAAAGCCTAATGAGTTTTTAATAGGAAATCCACCTCCTATATCTAAGGAATCTAAGTCTGGGCATACTTTTTTTAGTTCGCAATATACGTTTACGCATTTTTGTAGTTCATTCCAGTAATATGCAGAGTCTTTTATACCTGTGTTGATAAAGAAGTGTAGCATTTTTAACTTGTATTTAGGATTGTTTGCTATCTTTTCTTTATAGAAATCTACTATACAATTATAACGAATGCCAAGTCGAGATGTGTAAAAGTCAAACATAGGTTCTTCTTCCGAAGCAATGCGAATACCAACGTTACAAGGACAATCTACAATCGTATTCATTGCATCTAATTCTTCCATATTATCAATAATAGGTATTACATTAGTGAAACCGTTTCTTATTAACTCGGCTATATTCTCTATATATTGAGGGCGTTTAAATCCATTACATAATATATATTGCTCTTTGCCAACTTTTCCTTGTTCATACAATTCGTTAATTATATTGATGTCAAATGCAGATGAAGTTTCAAGATGGACATCATTTTTTATTACTTCGTCTAATACAAAAGAGAAGTGAGAAGATTTTGTGCAATAACAATAATTGTAAGTTCCATTGTAATCAGTCTTTGCAATAGCGACATTAAACAGTCGTTTAGCACGTTGAATCTGCGAAGTAATTTTTGGTAAGAAAGTAATTTTTAAAGGAGTTCCATATTGCTTGATTATATCCATTAAAGGAATATCATGAAATAATAATTCGTTTTCTTCTGTTTTAAATTCTTCTTGTGGGAATTCAAATGTTTGTTCAATTAAATCATTATACTTGTTCTTCATTTCTTGAATCTTTTTAAATTACTTTATGTAAAAAAATATAATTTAACTAAGTTGGTTTGCAATTTTTGTGCAAAAGTAAACAATTCGTTTATAGTTACCTATTTTTTTCTTAGAAAAATAATAATTTATCAATAAAATATTTCTAATTTTGCACTCTAATTATAATAATATTGATAAATAATGAAGAAATTATTTCGTTTGACAAGTGTTATGCTTTTTATGTCGGTAACATTTGTAGCTTGTTCGCAAAAAGAAGCAAAGGTTTCTGCAAGTAGTTTGAAGAATGTGACAGATTCAGTCTCATATATAATGGGTTATAGTCAAGCAATGCAAATGAAAGCACAAGGAGTGGAATTAAATCCTGAGGTCTTTGCAACAGCAATTCAACAAGTATTGAATGGAGATACTACTTGCTTATTAACACAAGAGCAAATTCAAAAAACAATGCAGTCTTATCAAGAAGTAATGATGCAAAAACAAATGGCAGAATTAAACAAAATAGCAGAGCCAAATAGAAAAGCAGCAGAAGCATTTCTTGCTAAGAATAAAGAGGAGAAAGATGTAATGACCACAACAAGTGGATTACAATACAGAATAGAAAAAAAAGGAAGAGGGGAGAAACCTACAAGTGCAGATGATAGAGTAAGGTTCAATTATTCCTTAAATGTATTAAATACAGATGGTACATTTTCCTCTACAATTGAAAATACATTTGAAAGAGAAGGTGATCCAACAATTTCAGTGTTGAATGGATTTATCCCGGGTATTGTGGAAGGATTTTGTTTGATGAATCAAGGTGCTATTTATGAATTTTGGATACATCCAGACCTTGCATACGGTAATCAACATACAGAAGAAATTCCCGCAGGTAGCTTGCTTCATTTTCGTATTGAGTTAGTGGAAGTTCTTCCTTCAAAGTAAAAAAAGCTTAACTTTTTCATAATAATTTTAGCCTCAATACATAATTATTTGTGTTGAGGTTTTTTTGTAAATATATGAAGATACTTATAATAGAAGATGAAGAAAACCTACTTTCTCTTACTAAAAAAGAATTGGAGAAAGAGGGATATCAAGTAGATTTTGCTACAAATCTTAAACAAGCAGTTGATAAAATTATAGCAACCTCTTATGATTGTATTCTTTTAGATATAATGTTGCCTGATGGGAATGGATTACAGATTTTAAAAACCCTTAAGGATATTAAAAGAGAAGATAATGTAATTATATTATCTGCTAAGGATTCAATAGATGATAAAGTGAGTGGTTTAGATTTAGGGGCTGATGATTATCTTGCAAAACCTTATCATATTGCAGAATTGTCAGCAAGAATCAAAACAATTATCCGTCGTAAAAATCCAACGAAAAAAAATGGTTGTTTTGGAAATGTGTGCATTCTTAGCAATGAAAAGAAAGTGCTTGTAAATAATCAAGAAATTATTTTAAAGAAAAAAGAATTTGAAATATTAGATTTCTTTTCCAATAGAATAAATAGGCTAATTGATAAAGAACAATTAGCAGAGTTTGTTTGGGGAGAGGATTTTGATTCTATGGGTAACTATGATTTTTTGTATGCACAGATGAAAAATCTACGTAAAAAATTAAAAGAATCTAATGCTTCATTGGAATTAAAGTCTATATATGGATTAGGATATAAATTAGTAGAAAAAGAAGATGAAGTCTCTATATAAAGTAATCTTAGGAGCGGGAATTGTAATAAGCATTTTAATTTGTTTATGGTCTATATTCTTTTATTTTGCTGTAATGCATGAAATAGATGATGAGACAGAGGATTCTTTAGAATTGTATGCATTTCGCTTAATTCAAGAAAAAAATGAAGGAAAATTAGATTCCATACTCTATGATGGTAGTAATAATTCTTTTTTTATAGAACAAATAACAAAAGAAGAAGCTTTGGAGATGGAAAATATGTCTTTTGTTGATACAAATGTTTTTATAAAAGAGCGAAATGAAACAGAACCTTCTAAAATGTTAGTAATGCCGTTCTATGACATTGAAGATAATTATTATAAACTAACAGTATATACTCCAACCTTAGAAAAATATGAATTAAGAGAAAGAATATTGTTCTTAGTTATAATTATAGTTATTCTACTCATTGTTTCGGTTATTTCAATCTATTATAAAGTTTTTCAAAAAAGCTTAAAACCGCTTTATGTTTTGCTTTCTTGGTTAAGAAACTATCAATTAGGAAAAGAAACTCAAAACTTTCCCGATAGTAATAGTGATATAAAAGAAATAAAAGAGCTGTTTGATGCAGCAAAATCCTCAACTTTAAGGGCAGAAGAAACATATAAACAACAAAAATTATTCTTAGGCCATGCCTCACACGAAATACAAACACCTCTCGCAGTAAGTATTACACAATTAGAAACTTTACTTGAAGATGAAACCCTTACAGAGGAGCAAATGCAAAAAGTGTTTACAACCCTTTCGATACTGAGAAAAATGACTAAGATGAACAAATCTTTGCTTTTGTTATCTAAAATAGAAAATGATCAGTTCAATAACATAGAAAAAATAAATGTAAATGAGGTTGTAAAAGAAAAAATAGAGCTGTTTAATGATACTTTTTCGCAAAAAGATATTACTATAATTTTTGAAGAGAAAGGAATATTGGAACTAAACATAGATTCTCTTCTTTGTGAAATGATGATAAACAATCTTTTGAAAAATGCGTTTATACATAACAAAGAAAAAGGGGAAGTAAAAATAGATATTAGTAAAGATAAAATGGTGATTAGTAATAGCGGAAAAGAGACTTCGCTTAACGAAAAACTGATTTTTAACTATTTTTATAAGGAATCAAATGAGAAAAATTCTACAGGATTGGGTTTGGTATTGATAAAAACTATATGTAAAAAGCATAATTTAGATATTGATTATCAGTTTGTTGAAAAAAAACATAGATTTATTATTGCAAAAAAGTAATTATTTCAGAATGTTTTCAGAATTGGCTTATATCTTTGCAAGTGTAAAAAGGAAATAAAAAAATAATAACTTAAAAAAATAACGAATATGAAAAAAATAGCATTGTTTGCCATAATGGCCTTAGCACTTGTATCTTGCGAAAGTCAAGAAAGAATAGCAGTAGATTTTAATCAATTGCCAGCAGAAGCACAATCATTTGTTAAAACTCATTTCTCTGATAAAACAATATCAATAATCTTTCACGATAAAGACTTGTTGGATAAAGATTATGAAGTGATTTTTGAAGATACTTCAAATGTAGATTTCAATAAAAAAGGAGAATGGACAGAAATAGAAGTGAAATCGGGTTCAGGAATTCCTACTGCGGCAATGCCAAGTGCAATAGTAAACTACATAACAGCAAAACATCCAACTACTTTTGCAATAAAAATCAGCAAAGATAGAAGAGATTATGAAGTTGAATTGAAAAATGGAATAGATATAATCTTCGATAAAAATGGAAATCTAATAGGATATGATGACTAAATAACTTTTCGTAACAATTAAATTGAGAAATGGCGATTGAAATATTCAGTCGCCATTTTTTATTTCAAAGAAATATTAAAATAATTCTTTGTTTTACTAAAATAAAACGCTGAATTATTTTTTTAAAACAAAGAATTATCTGTTGTATTGAAAGTTTTAGTATTTTTGTAGTTTAATTCTTTGAAGTAAAGAAAGTGAAAAAATTAGACAAGTTAATAGTTAAATCTTATTTAGGGCCTTTGGTGATGACCTTTTCATTATCGCTCTTTGTATTCCTATTACAATTTTTATGGAAACAAATAGAGCAGATAATAGGAAAAGGATTGGGAATAGAGGTTATTTTAGAACTTGTCGTATATGCTTGTGCTACTCTTGTGCCTATGGCATTGCCTTTAGCCTTGCTTCTTGCCTCTATTATGACTCTTGGTAATTTTGGAGAGAAGTATGAACTTGTAGCAATGAAAGCAGCAGGTGTATCGCTTTGGAGAGTATTACGTCCCTTAATTGTAGTGAGTTTGTTGTTGTCAATTATGGCTTTTTTCTTCTCAAACAACGTAATTCCAACCGCAAATATGAAATTAAGGACAATTATGTATGAGGTAAAGACGAAAAAACCTACCTTGAATATCAAACCTAATCAATTCTATTCAGAAATTGAGAATTACACCATAAAAATTGGCAGTAAAGATGAACAAGGACGCTATATGAAAGATATAATTGTCTATGATCATTCAAAGGATTTAGGAAATGTAAATGTTACAATAGCCGATAGCGGACAAATGTATGCAACTGCAGACGGCAATACACTCATTTTTCAACTCTATTCAGGCTTTACCTTCGATGAAGATTTGTCGGATTTAAGTCTCTCTACGCCTCCTTTAATGCGATTAAACTTTCAAGAACAAATATTAAGGTTTGATATCTCTGATTTTGCATACAAAGAAGCGGAAGAAGATAGATACGAAGGGCATTATAAGATGTTAGATATAAAAGCATTGAATAGGAACTTAGATACTTTGCATAAAAATGAAAATATACTCATAAAAACTGTTGGCTCTTTGGCACAGCAAAATTTTACAATAAATGCCCAAAACAATCAAAAACAAGAAAATTTCTATTCAAAGCTTTCTTCCCTTGGCTCAGATAGACAAAGAGAAATAAATCACGTTACTGCAAGTAAAGTAGAATTTCTTTACAATGAAATTAACACAAATCTTTTGCGTTTAGGAAGTGAACAAGATATGATAAGAAGACATCAAATAGAACTACATAGAAAATTTACGCTTTCAGTAGCTTGTTTGATATTATTCTTTATAGGAGCTCCGCTTGGTGCGATAATTAGAAAAGGAGGCTTAGGAATGCCGATAGTTGTCTCAGCCTTAGCCTTTATAATCTATTACATAGTAGGAACAATGGGCGAAAATGCGGCGAGAGAAGAAGAAATACCTATTTGGGTTGGTATGTGGCTTTCAACATTCATTTTCTTGCCTATTGGATTATTTCTTACAGCAAAAGCAACGACTGATGCAGGCATAATGAATGCAGAGGTGTGGGGTAAAACCATGGAAAAAATAGTAAATAAGATAAAAAAAATATATAAAAAGAAGAAATGAAAATACTCCAATTTTGTTATAAACCACCCTTTCCTGCCTTAGATGGCGGGAGTATGGGTATGCACTATATAACAGAAGGATTGATAAATAAAGGTCACGAAGTTAAGGTTTTAAGTTTTCACTCCAAGAAACACCCTTGTAAAGTGGAAAAATTACCTAAGGAATATGTAGAAAAAACTCGTTTTGAAACAGTATTTGTTGATTTAGATATAAAAATACTTGGAGCACTTGTTGCTTGGTTGTGTGGAGAGAGTTATCACGTAAAGCGATTCATCAATGAGCAAATGAAGCAAAAACTTGCCCAAATATTAAAAGCAGAAGAGTTTGATGTGATTCAAGTTGAGAGCATCTTTCTTACACCATATCTTCCTATAATGCGAAAACTTAGTAGAGCAAAAATAGTTCTTCGCGCACCAAATATAGAACATAAAATTTGGGAACGAATATATAAATCTACAAAAACACCATTTAAAAGAGGGTATATTAAACATTTGGCAATGACTTTGAAATATTATGAGCTCAATCATATAAATGATTATGATGCTGTTAGTCCTGTAACAGAGGTTGATGCACAGTATTTCAAGAGTCAAGGACTTCGTAAGCTGTGTAAAGGAATTCCTTTTGGAATGAATCCACCTGAATTGCTTGCTGATGTATTGGAAGAAAAAAATACGATTTTTCATATAGGTAGTATGAATTGGCATCCTAATGAACAAGGAATTAAATGGTTCTTAGAAGAGTGCTGGGATAAGATTAAACAATCTACTCCTAATGTGCAGGCATATTTTGCAGGAAGATATATGCCTCAATGGTTAAAGGATACCAATATAGAAGGTGTTCATATAGTCGGAGAGGTCGATGACAGCATTCGTTTTATGACAAGCAAACAAATAATGGTCGTTCCCTTACTTAGTGGAAGCGGTATTAGAATTAAAATAATAGAAGCAATGAGTATTGGAAAGACTGTGATTGCTACAACAATAGCTGCTGAGGGTATAATGTATGAAAATAAAAAAAATATATTGATTGCAAACACTCCACAAGAGTTTGCTGAGACTATAAAATATTGTGTAGAAAATCCTGTTGAGTGTAAACAAATTGGAGAAGAGGCTTACAAACTTATAGCAGAGAAATATTCTAATGATGAGGTAGTTAATCAATTATTATCACTATATCAACAAATTCAATGAAAATAGCAGTGGTTTTAACAAGAATACCATTTCCTTTGATGAAAGGCGACAAACTTAGAGCCTATTATCAAATAAAGGAATTGGCTAAACAACACGAGGTTTATCTCTTTTGCCTAAACTATAAAGATGAAGAAGAAAAGGCAAAAGAAGAGTTGTTGAAATATTGTAAAGCCGTTCATATAGAAAGATTAAATATATTTTCAAGTTTATTAAGAGTTTGTTTTTCAATCTTTACTTTATTGCCATTTCAAACAGCGTATTATAATTCTAAACGAGCGAAAAAAAATTTTAATTCATTCATTCAAAAAAATAAAATAGAGGTTTGTTATTTTCAATTTGTTAGATTGGCTCCTTATGCAAAGAAAATCAGCAATAAGAAAGTATTAGACTTTCAAGATACGCTCTCTATGAATATGAAACGTAGGGCATATAATTCTGGGTTGTTGGAAAAAATCTTGTTTTCAATAGAAGCTAAACGTTTAGCAAGGTATGAGAGTAAAATGTTTAATATTTTTGATGCTCTTACTATAATTACTCAGGCTGATAGAGAATTGTTGCAAAGCCCAAGAAAGAATGAAGTACATATTATCCCAAATGGAGTAGCTGAGTCTTATTTTACATATCCTCAACCAAAGGAAAAACCTTTTGATGTTTTGTTTTCTGGTGCTATGAGTTATGCTCCTAATATTGATGCGGCAGAATATTTGATAAAAGAAATCATGCCACTTGTTTGGGAAAAGAAACCCGATGTGAAAATAGCGATAGCAGGAGGTGGTTTGCCTTCTTGGTTAGAAAAATTGGCTAATGAAAGAGTAATAATGCCAGGTTGGGTAGAGGATATGAAAGAATATTATTCTCGAACCAAACTTTTTATTGCTCCAATGCGAATAGGAACGGGCCTTCAAAACAAATTGCTTGAAGCAATGGCGATGAATGTAGCGTGTATTACAAGTCCTTTGGCAAATCAAGCGTTAAGAGCAAAAGATAAAGAAGAAATCTTTATTGCAAACAATGCAAGAGAGTATGCGGATTGCATAATAAAGATGTTGGATGATAAAGAGTTGTCGCAAAGTGTAGCAAAAGCAGGGAAAAACTATGTTTTCAATGAATATAGTTGGCAAAATAGTTGCGAGAAACTTTCAAATATTTTTATGAATTAAACTCTTTATCTAAGTAAGTTTGTAATTCATCGATGCTTATGCCGTGTTTTACAATTCCTTGTTTAACAACAGAAATTTTTCCTGTTTGTTCACTTACTATTACCGAGATTGCATCACTTACTTCTGTAATCCCTATTGCAGAACGATGTCTTAATCCCATAGAAGCAGGAATATCACTATTTTTACTTACAGGAAGAATACAACGAGCAGCTTGAATTTTGTTTTCGTTTATTATTACTGCTCCGTCATGCAAAGGAGTGTTTTTGAAAAATATTGTTTCTAAAAGTTGAGAGTTGATTTCAGAGGAAAAAATATCTCCCGTTTGAATAATTTGTTCAAGAGGATTTGATTTGCATATTACAATTAACGCTCCTGTGTAGGATTGTGAAAGATGGTTGCAGGCCAATACTATTGAGGAAACGTCTAAATTATTTTTTGTTGCTTTGTCGCTTTTCCAGAAAATAAGTTTTTTCCATTTGTCAAGAAAGCCATTTGAGCCTAAAAGAATAAGAAAACGCCTAATTTCGCTTTGGAAAATCACTATAAGCGCAATTACTCCTACAGAAATGAATTGGTCCAAAATTTCTGTAAGTAGTTTCATGTCAAGAAACTTTACAATAGCACTTGCAATATAGACAAGAATAAATCCAATAAGGATATTCAATGCATTAGTACCCTTAAGAAGTTTGTAAAGATAATAGAATAATACTGCAACTAGTAGAATGTCTACAAAATCTATTATTTTAAAAGTTGGTAATCCTTCAATAGCGTTTAATATCATTGTTTTAAGTGTTTTTTATATTCATTAAATAATTTAATACATTGTTTTGCTTCTTCAATATCGTGAACTCTTAGAATATTTGCTCCATTTTGAAGAGCAAAAGCATGTAAAAATGTTGTGCCATTAAGAGCCTTATCTGGCGAAGTATTAAGTGTTTTGTAAATCATGCTCTTTCGGGAAAGCCCTGTTAGAATAGGTAAATTATAGATTTGAAATTCTTTTTGTTTTGCAAGTAAGAAATAGTTCTCTTCTAATGTTTTGCCAAAACCAAAGCCTAAATCTAAAATTATATCCTTTGCACCGTATTCGTACAAAGCTTCAATACGTTTGGAAAAATATTGATTGATTTTATTTATTTCTCCATTGTGAGTAAGTACGTAAGGAATATTTAACTCTCCAATGCTTTTTAGCATTTGGTTATCAAACTCTCCTCCGGAAATATCGTTGATAATATCTGCTCCTTCTGCAACAACTGCACGCGATACTTCACTCCAAACAGTATCTATTGAAATAATAATATCTGGGAATTGCTTTCTTATGGCCTTTAATGTAGGAATAATTTTTGCAATTTCATCTTTTGCACAAACAAGTGTAGAGCCCGGTCGAGTAGAACAAGCCCCTATATCAATTATATCTGCTCCTTGTTCAATAAGTGTTTGAACCCTTGATATAGCTTTATCTAAATTGGTATATTTTCCTCCGTCAAAAAATGAATCTTCTGTGATATTTAGTATCCCCATAAGTTTTGGGGAGTCTAATTCAAAAATATTTTTTTTGCAAATAATACTTTGCTTTCTGAAAAATGTTGTAATTTTACCCTCGCTAAACATTTTTAATTTTTTTAACAGAGCAAAGATAGTAAAAATTATGAATAATACTAATGTAGAATACGATAATGTTATAAAAAAGTGCAGAGAATTGTATGAGGCAAAGCTTTCTGATTATGGCACTTCTTGGAGAATTTTACGTTTATCTTCCCTTACAGATCAAATATTTATAAAAGCTTCACGTATTAGAAGTATTCAAGAATCGGGAGAACAAATGATTGACGAGGGAATACTCTCGGAGTTTATTGGAATGATAAATTATGGTATTATTGCTTTGATTCAAATAGAGTTAAAGGATAGTGCAGAAATGGAATTGCCAATAGAAAAAGCTCTTTCTTTGTATGATAAGTATGCAAATGAGACAAAAAATCTTATGTTAAAGAAAAATCACGACTATTCTGAGGCTTGGAGAGATATGAGAGTTAGTTCTATTACGGATTTGATTTTAATGAAAATATTTCGCTTAAAACAAATAGAGGATAATCAAGGAAAAACAAAGGTAAGCGAAGGAGTAGATGCTAATTATCAAGATATAGTTAATTATTCTGTTTTTGCAAGTATTAAATTAGGTTTATAATATGAAAGCTATTTCGATTTTATTAAGAGTAATCTTTGGAGGAGTTTTTATTTTCTCAGGATTTGTAAAAGCAGTTGACCCTTGGGGAACTGCATACAAAATAGAAGAATATATAGCTGTTTTTGGAATGAATTGGCTGACTGATGCAATTTCATTTCTTCCTATAACACTTTCTATTCTTCTTAGTTCTTTAGAATTTATGATAGGTGTTTTGATATTTTTTGGCTTTTTTCCTAAGCTATCTAAGTATTCGGCGGCTATTATTATGGGATTTTTCACCATACTTACCTTTATTGATGCATTAACCAATAAAGTTGATGATTGTGGTTGTTTTGGTGATGCAATAAAACTAACGAATTGGGAGACTTTTTGGAAGAATGTTGTTTTAGATGTGATTTTGGTAGGAATAATTCTTTTGGAACGTAAAATGGAATTAGGACTAAGCAAAGTAAATTCTAAATTGCTTACCTCTATTTTTGGAGCTTTTATAATTTTCTTTTCTGTTTACAGTGCGGTTTATGAACCTGTGATAGATTTTAGAGCGTGGAAAATAGGAAATCAAATGGTTCCTGTTGGTGATGATGTAACACCACCGGTTAGTTATGCAAAATATAAAAATAATTCAACAGGAGAGATAAAGGAATTTACAATGGAAAGACTTATGGAAGAATATAAGGTTAATCCAGATTTTGCAAAACAATGGTCTTTTGTTGATTCAAGAGTAGAAAACACCAATACAGTTGCGGCAGATGGCTTTTCGCTAACTCTTTTAGATGTTGGAGAAGAAGATGAAACAATAGATATACTTTCAGATACAACTTCGGATTTGTATATGATTACTTCATACGATTTAAGAAAAGCAAATGAAAAAGGATTAACTAAGATATTAGATTATTGCGAAAAGTTAATGCAAAAAGGCAATAGAGTATTGATAGTTACTGCCTCAAATACTGAGGGTTGTGCTGAGTTTTTAGAAAAATATACTAAGGCCAATAATTTTTTGATTTATTCTTCCGATGATAAATCCATAAAAACAATTCTTCGTTCAAATCCTGGTTTGATTCAAATCTCAAAAGGAAGGGTTGAAAACAAATGGTCATGGAGGAGTTTGCCAACTGAATAATGATAAAGTTTATACTTAAAAAAATAGCGTATGGTTTCCTTGTGATGTTTGGTGTAATAACACTTGTATTTGTGTTATTTAACATTCTCCCTGGCGACCCTGCGAGAATGATGCTTGGACAAAGAGCAGACGAAAAAAGTATTGAAGCAATACATCAAGAATTGGGATTGGACAAACCCTTGCATCATCAATATTGTAAGTATATTTATGATTTAAGTCATTTTGATTTAAGACGAAGTTATCAAAGCGGAAAACCCGTTGTTGATATTCTCAAAGAGGCTTTCCCAAATACTATTTATCTTGCTTTATTAAGTATTGCAATTGCTTTTGTTTTTGGGGTAACTCTCGGTTCTTTGGCGGCTGTTTTCAAAGATGGGTGGTTGGAAAAGATTATTCTTGTTATAACATCTCTTGGAATGAGTTTGCCGTCTTTTTTTGCGGCAATTTTGATTGCTTGGGTTTTCGCATTCCTTTTAGCAGATTACACCGGCCTTTCAATGTTTGGAAGCCTTTGGAGTGTAGATGATTTTGGCGAAGGAGAGTATTTGAGTTTGAAAAACATTATTTTGCCTGCAATAACCCTTGGAATTCGTCCGCTTGCAGTAATAACCGAATTGACAAAAAGTACAATGAAGGAAGTACTTTCGCAAGATTACATACGCACAGCAAAAGCAAAAGGACTAAGTAAGTTTAAAATAATTTATTCACACGCTTTAAGAAATACCCTTAATCCAATAGTTAGCTCAATAAGTGGTTGGTTTGCAAGCTTAATTGCAGGAGCTGTGTTTGTGGAATACATATTTGATTGGAAAGGAGTAGGGGTTGTGATTGTTGATAGCTTAGAAAAATATGACTTTCCTGTGCTTATGGGAGCTTTAATCGTGATTTGTGTAATACTTATTATAATAAACGTATTGACAGATATAATTTACGCACTCTTGGACCCAAGAGTGCGTATCAAATAATTACCATTTATTCCAGTGTATTCTTTCTTCTTTCCACTTGTCTTTTGGTTCTTGTTCTTTTTCTCTAACTCCGATAGGAATAATGTTAAGAGGAATAATATTTTCTGGTAAAGATAGTAAATTACTTAATTTTTCTATTCTATCTTTTCCAGGATAAATTCCACACCAAACAGCACCTAAGCCCATAGAATGAGCGGCTAAAAGAATGTTTTCAGTAGCAGCGGAGCAGTCTTGAATCCAATATTCTTGTCCAGCGCCTTCTAAGGTTAATTTTAAATCGCCACAAACAACTATTGCACACGATGCTTTCTTTATCATAGAGGCATTTTTCAATTCTTCGCCGATTTTTTCCATCAAAGCTTTGTCGTCAATTACTACAAAAGCCCAAGGTTGTTTGTTTACCGCACTTGGAGCCGACATGCCCGCTCTTAGCAATGTCATTATTTGGTCTTTTTCCACTTGCTTATCAGAATAAGAACGAACACTCGACCTATTGAAAATAGTTTCTATGGTTTGGTTTGTTTCTGTTTGAGCAACAGAGAGACCACTTGCCAAAATAAAGGCAGAAATCAATAAAAAAGATTTAATTCTCATAAAAATAATAAATTTAAGTTTTGAATAAAACGAATAATATCGCTTTTAAATTGTTTAAAACGAAAAGTTTTGTGTAATTTTGCACCACGAAACAAAAAAATATCAATAAAATGAATAACACATATAAAGCAGTTAGCCCACAAGAAGCAGTAAAATGTATTAAAAGTGGCGATCACATACACCTAAGTAGCGTTGCTTCGGCACCAAAGTGCTTGATAGATGCAATGTGTGAAAGAGGAAGAAACAAAGAATTTAAGAATGTTTACATTCATCACCTACATACAGAAGGTGAAGCACCGTATGCGAGTGCAGAATTTGAAGGAATATTCCAACACGATGCCTTTTTCGTTGGCTCAAACGTAAGAAAAGACGTTCAAGCAGGCTATGCAGATTATATTCCTATCTTTTTGAGCGAAACACAAAAGCTATATCGTGAAGGATATGTGCCTTGTGATGTAGCAATGGTGCAAGTTTGTCCACCGGATGACCATGGCTTTGTTTCATTAGGAACAAGCGTTGATGCAACTCTTGCAGCAATAGAAACAGCAAAAACAGTTATCGCGGTAGTTAATCCAAAAGTTCCACGTTCATTTGGAGATGCTTTGATACCAATGAGCATGATAGACATATTTGTTGAAGACGACACTCCTTTAATGCCGGGACATTTCACAGAACCAAACGAACAAGAAATCGCAATAGGAAAACACTGTGCTGCTTTAATAGAAGACGGAGCTTGTATGCAAATGGGAATCGGAGCAATTCCTAATGCGGTGCTTGCACAACTTGGCGGACACAAAGATTTAGGTATTCACACAGAAATGTTTGCAGATGGCGTTCTTCCACTTGTAGAAAAAGGAGTAATCAACGGAAGAAATAAAGCATTAGATCGTGGAAAAATGGTTTCAACTTTCTTAATGGGAAGCCAAAAGGTTTACGATTTCTTACACAATAACCCAATGGTTGCAATGATGGACGTAGCTTACACAAACGATCCTTTCGTTGTGGCTCAACAACCAAAGATGACAGCAATCAACTCAGCACTTCAAATCGACCTTACAGGACAAGTATGTGCAGACTCTTTGGGAACAAAATTCTTCTCAGGAGTTGGAGGACAAATAGACTTCATTTACGGAGCCTCAAGAAGCAAAGGCGGAAAATCAATCATAGCAATGCCATCTGTAACTAAGAACGGAATAAGCAAAATCGCTAACACCCTTTCACTTGGAGCAGGAGTTGTAACAACAAGAAACCACATTCATTGGTTTGTTACTGAATATGGTGCAGTAAATCTTTACGGAAAAAGTCTTCAAGAAAGAGCTCGTTTGTTGATTTCAGTTGCTCACCCTGACCATAGAGAAGAATTAGATAGAGCAGCCTTTGAACGCTATGGCTCACACTATCATTTCATAACAAAATAAGGGCTTATCTTATTGGTGATACAAACCTTTAATTTTACAAAGGAGTTGAAAGCAGTTTCAACTCCTTTTTTTGTGTCGTTTAAATAGGCTTTAAAAGTAAAATAAAAAACTTTTACCAAGAGTTAAGCCCAAATGCTTGCGATATTTTCAAACAAAAGATTTCCGATTGTAAATTTTGGAAATATAAGCCTTTAACTAAAAACCATTAAATCAAAGATTTAGCTTTTTAAAGCCTTAATTTTGCCAAAAAAGTCTTTGTTTTTGCCAAATTTTTCTTTGTTTTTTTCAATTTTTTCATTGATTTTTTCAAAAAAAACCTTGATTTAATTTTTTCTATCCTTGATTTAGAAATTTCTATCTCTGATTTAGAAAATTCTAAACGAGCTTTTCGTAAAAAAAACTCCAAATTTGCGAAAAATTAACCCCAATTTTCGTCAATTTTTCGCAAGAATTTTTGCAAAAATCTCAAAATGAAATTTTCTTAAAATAAAGATTTTTGCCTATAAATTTTGAGTTTGAAAATTAAGAGTTTATATATGATTTTTTGTGCTTTAAAAAAATTGTTATACTTTTGTAATCTGAAAGAATTATAAACGAAAAATATTACGTAATCAATAAAAAGAAGATAAAATGAAAAGTTATAGTTTTTTGAAAATTGGTATAATTGTTGTTATAGTATCTTTATTTACTTCATGTACTGCATATAAATACACTACTATTTCAAAAGAGGAAGAATATAAAAAAGAATATGTTGGTAAAAGCCATAATCAAATTGTAACAACACTTGGAGCACCCGACAAACAATTTTCCGATGGAGCAGAAGGTATTATTATAATTTACGAAAAAAGTGTATTTGAGAGCGATATCAACACTTTCAAAGGTTCTGGAAGTGCGACAACAATTGAGTCTAAGGGTTACATACAATTTTTCATAAATAAAAGCGGAATTTGTTATGATGTAAAAACAAATCATACAGAAACAATTGAAGAAATAGACGAAGAGGCAAGCAAACATAAAACATCTAATGCTATTTTTTTAAGTGCTATTTCTGTATTTATTGGAGTATGGTGCATATTGTTTTCATTTTAATGTTGTTTAATTAAAGTGTATATTAATAAAGAATGCGTTTCGTGTTTTGACTTACGAGCGTTTTATTTTTTATTTCTTTGCTTTATTTTCTTTTTTAAAGTTTTACTTCTTTTATATCTACAAGTTTGTTCATTATTGCATAGATTGTAAGTCCTGCGGAAGAGTGTATGTTTAGTTTTTTTGCGATATTTCTTCGGTGGGTTGTAACTGTGTTTATAGAAATAAAGAGTTTGTCGGCTATTGCTTTGTTGGTCATTCCTTTTACAACGCAAACAATCACGTCTTTTTCTCTTTCGCTTAGGATTTCCTTTTCTTCTAAAACGTTTTTTTGAATTAAGGATGGATTCTCTATGTATTTATTCTCCAATTTCTTGATTTCCTCCATAAAGACTTGCGTTTCTAACTTGCAGTGACAGATTAAATCCTTTTCCAAAAGGAATATGTCATACAAAACAGAGTTTACTAAATAGTTATTGCTATCGCTTTTGAAGTATTTAATGATTAGTTCTTTTAATTCGGAGAGTTTTTGGTCCAAAGGCTTGCGATGAAGCGAGGTCATTGTGTCTGAGTGATTTCTTTTAGGCTCTACTTCGCCCTTTATCAACTTTTCTACGTATGGAAATATCTCTTTGTCTTCTATCTTCAAGTGTTTTTGTACCTCTATGCAGTATTCGTCATAGAATTTTAAGATTAAACTCGCTATTTCGTTTGCTGGCAATACTCCAATTGCTTCTATGAGTTTTCTTCTAATAGAAGGAAGTAGAAAGTCTAAATAATAACTATGAGATTGTTTTAAATAATCGCAAAGGGTTTGAAGAGAAATCTCGTTTAGGTGCCAAATATTCTCTCCATCGTTCTTTGTGAAGTTGATTATCGCTAAAAAAGTGTTGCAATCAATGGAATTTTCATCGCAAACTTCTGAAATTGTTTTTTCTTCAAAGCCTAAGTTTAAGCCAAAGCGTGAAATGATATTAAGTAACTGATAATCCGAACATATCATTTCAAATAATCTATCTTCTTTTGTGTAAAATCTCATTTTAATTGCTTGTTGTGTTGGCAAAATTACAAAAAAAATATAAAAAAATGAAGAAAAAGTTTTGCAGTTAAAAAAAATGTTGTATCTTTGCACTCGCAAAAAACGCAGAAAAGGTGCCATAGCTCAGTTGGTAGAGCAAAGGACTGAAAATCCTTGTGTCCCCGGTTCGATTCCTGGTGGCACCACAAAACAAAAGAAAGCTTCTGAATGTTATTCAGAGGCTTTTTTGTTTTTAAACCTGCTCTCTTTTTCGTTTTATTGTCGTATATTTGCACAAGTAAAATAATTAAAAAAATAAAATACAATGGAAAATCCAAAAGATTATGGGTTTAATTCCCAATTGATTCATTACAGCGGTCATCACGACGCTTACGGCTCGGCAACTGTTCCTATTTATCAAACTTCTACCTTTTCGTTTGAGTCAGCACAAGACGGAGCAGATTGTTTCGCAGGTGTAAAACCAGGATATATGTACACAAGAATAGGCAATCCAACGGTTAAGGCTTTGGAACGTCAAATTGCTTTATTGGAACATGCTTGTGATTCAGTGGCGGTTGCATCGGGTATGGCGGCTGTTAGTACTGTTTATTTAGGTCTTTTGAATGCAGGGGATCATGTTGTGTCTTCTTCTGCTGTTTATGGGGCTTCACGAGTTTTAATGGAGCAACATATGTCGCGTTTTGGAGTTGAATCTACATACGTAAACACTGCTGATATTGAAGCTGTGAAAGCGGCAATGCGTCCAAATACTAAGATGCTTTATGTAGAAACACCTGCAAATCCAACAATGGAAATAAGCGATATTGCTGCTTGTGCGGAGATTGCTCATAAGAATGGTGCTTTGCTTGTAGTAGATAATACTTTTTGTTCACCATATCTATCAAATCCAATTGACTTAGGAGCAGATGTTGTTTTGCATTCTATTACTAAATTTATCAACGGACACGCTGATATAGTAGGTGGAGTTGTTGCAGCAAAAGAACCTGAGGTTTATGCTAAGTTACGCAACGCTATGGTGAACTTTGGTGGCAATATGGACCCTCATCAAGCATATCTTGTAATAAGAGGATTAAAAACTTTGGGAATTAGGGTTGATAGGGCGCAAGAAAACGCAATGAAAGTTGCTCAATATCTTTCTACATGTGAGCAAGTAGAATGGGTTAAGTACCCTGGCTTGGCTAATCACCCACAATATGATCTTGCTCAAAAGCAGATGAAGGGCCCGGGAACAATGATAAGTTTTTCTTTAAAGGGTGGATTGGAAGCAGGACGCACTTTAATGGATAATGTAAAGATGGCAATTTTGGCAGTAAGCCTTGGTGGAGTTGAAACCTTGATTCAGCACCCTGCTTCAATGACTCACTCAAAGGTTCCAAAAGATGCAAGAGAGGCAGCAGGAATTACCGATGGATTAGTGAGATTTTCTGTAGGAATAGAAAACGTTGAAGATATTATAAACGACTTAAAACAAGCTATGGCTAAAATCAAATAATTTGATTGATGCAAAAAAGGCTATGCTTTTTATTGATGTTTTTTCTCTTGCTCTGTAATTTTGTTTCAGGGCAGGAGAATAGACGTCAAACCGTAGGAGTTGTTCTCGGCGGTGGCGGAGCGAGAGGATTAGCACATTTAGGCGTGTTAAGAGCTCTTGAAGAAGCAAATATACCTATTGATTATATTTGTGGGACTTCTATGGGCGCTATTGTCGGAGGCTTATATGCTTCTGGTTATAGCTTAGATGAAATATCAAATCTTTTCTATTCTCCCGAGTTTCAGTATTGGGTGAGTGGTAAGGTAGAAGATGAATATACTTATTATTTTAAAAAGAAAAAACCTTCTGCAAAAGTAATTACTTTTTCAATGGATGCAGAAGATAAATTGAGACTTCAAATTCCTACAAGTGTAGTTGATCCTGTGCAAATGGACTATGCTTTTATGGAAATCTTTTCTGGTGCTACCCAAGTTTCAAATGGGGATTTTGATAGTTTGATGATTCCATTTTTTTGTGTGACAGCCGATATAGAGTCTTCAAAGGCGAGTATTAGACGTCAAGGAGATTTAGGCTTAGCAATAAGAGCCTCAATGAGTTTTCCGTTTATGTTTGAGCCAATAAAGATTGATGGAAAGATAATGTTTGATGGAGGAATGTATAATAACTTTCCGGCACAAGAAATGTTAGATAATTTTAATCCAGATATAATTATTGGTGTTAAAGTAGCGGGTAATTTTGCACCCCCACAGGAAGGTGATATGCGTTCTTACTTAGAAAATATGCTAACGCAGGATTCTGATTATAAAATAGAGTGTCAGAGTGCTGTTTTGATAGAACCAAACCTTACAGGTATTAGTATAATGGAATTTGATAAGATGAAAGAATGTGAAAGGCTTGGTTATGAAGCAGGGGAAGCAAAAATAAAAGAAATAAGAACTTTTTTGGTAGATTCTGTTGATGGTTATGATTTGGCGAAAAAGCGAAAAGATTTCAATGATAGAAAACCTGATTTGAAAATAAAGGCAATCAGTGTACAAGGAGTAGAGGGAGGTAAAAAGAATTATGTTTCTGCCTCTATTTTACAAGGACTTAATCAAAGTGTTTTAAATACTAAGACGTTAAAAAGGAATTATATTGCTTTGTATGCTGATAGAAATATAAAAGATATACAACCGAGTTTATTTTATAATAATTTTTTCAATGCTTATATTTTAAATCTTAATGTTAAAACTAAGCGTTATATAAACCTTGATTTAGGAGGGCATATTTCAACCTCACCTACAAGTTTTATTTATGCAGGTTTAAATTATAATTTCTTGAATAGGCATGCCTACTTTCTTAATTTAAACACTTATCTTGGTCGATATTATAACTCACTCTCTTTTTCTTCAAGAATAGACTTTGCAACAAAAAATATTTTCTATTTAGAGGTAGAGGGCAATATTAATAAATGGAATTATTTTAGGTTGAAAAAAGGTATTTTATCTTATTCGCCAATAAATTACATAGAACAAGAAGAAAGAAATGTACAAATCTCTATAGGAATGCCAATGGAAATAAAAGATGTCTTATATATGAAGATTGGATTTGGCAAGGTGGAGGATAGTTATTTTAATAGGGATTATATAACTTCATTAGATACAAACGATAAAACACGATTCAATAATTTTGCTTTTTCAATCAATCACGAATATAATAGTTTAGATGCTTGGCAATATCCAACCAAGGGGTATTATCAAAAAATAAGTATTCAATATGTTAATGGTAAAGAAAGATTCTATTCAGGTAATACCTCAGAACATAAAGATGAATTTCAAAGACATAATTGGGTGCAAATGAGTGCAAGAAGCAGAATGCACATTCCTTTTAATTCTTATTACACTTTGGGCTTACGAGGAGATGTTTTTTACTCTTTTCAAGATTTGTTTTCGACCTATAAATCCAGCCTTTTAAATGCAGGTAGCTATACACCGACAATAGAAACTCTAACAAACTATATGCCGGAGTATCGAGCAAATCAGTATGCGGCAATAGGTATGGAAAATATTTTTTTTATGGATAATATGTTAGGAATAAATCTTTCCGCAAGAATAGGTACTTATTTATTCCTTCCTTATAGGCAAATAATTACAAAAGAAAATGAAAATCCTTTTTATGGTCCTCCTTTCCCTAAATTATACTTTATTGCCAATACGTCTTTTGTGGCAAGAACTCCTGTAGGACCTTTTAATTTAACATTCTCTTATCATCAAAGAGATGGAAAACAAAATCCATGGGGAGTGTCTTTTGGATTTGGTTTTGTGATATTTAATAATAGAAACATAGAAAAATAATATGATAGAAATAAGTGGCTTAAACAAATATTATGGTAGTCTACAAGTTTTGAAAGACGTTGAACTCTCTATTTCTTCACAAGAAATAGTAACTCTACTTGGAGCCTCAGGAGCAGGAAAGACTACTTTGTTGAATATAATAGGAACCTTAGATAAAGCAGATAGTGGTAGAATAGAAATAAACGGCAGAGATATTAGTGGATTAAATGAAAAACAATTATCGGAGTTTAGAAATAAAGAAATAGGATTTGTTTATCAATTCCATTATTTATTGAATGAGTTTACTGCCTTGGAGAATATTATAATGCCTGCTTTGATTGCAAAAGAAAAACGTTCTATAGCAATAGAAAAAGCAAAGGAATTGTTAAATATTTTAAATATATACGATAGGGCAGAGCATAAACCTTCGGAATTATCTGGCGGAGAACAACAACGAGTTGCTATTGCAAGAGCCTTAATCAATCAGCCGGCAATTATTTTGGCAGATGAACCATCGGGAAATCTTGATACAAATAATGCAAAGCAACTTCATGAGTTGTTTTTTCAATTGAGAGAAACGTATAAACAAACATTTTTAATAGTAACACATAATAATGAACTTGCAGAAATGTCAGATAGAAGACTAATTATGCAAGATGGTAAAATAATATAAAGAGATATGGAAAAAAATCAAATTGTATATGGATTGCGTCCTGTAATGGAGGCAATAAAAGCAGGAAAACAAATTGACAAGATTTATTTTCAAAGTAATTTACAAGGAAAATTATTTACCGAACTTAAAGCCCTTATCAAACAAAGCGGAAAGAATATTCAACAACAATATGTTCCGCTTGAAAAACTTGATTATCTTTCAAGAAAGCAAAATCACCAAGGTGTAGTTGCTCAACTTTCAAATATAGAGTATTGGGAACTTGAAGAGTTGTTTGAACACATAGATGCAACAGGAGAAAAGGCTTTTTTGATTTATTTGGATAATGTAACAGATGTTAGAAATCTTGGAGCAATTGCAAGAAGTGCTGAATGTGCAGGGGCAAATGGATTGATAATTCCTCAACAAGGTTCAGCGCCTATTAATCAAGATGCAATAAAAACTTCAGCCGGTGCACTTTTGCGCCTACCTGTTTGCAGAATCAATAACCTTAAAACATTTGTTAATACAATAAAAGCACACGATATAAAGATTTACTCAGCAAGTGAAAAAGCCAACGCATTATATACTCAAATCAATGCAGGCGAGCCTTTAATGCTTGTAATGGGTAACGAAGAAAGTGGAGTGAGTCCTACAATGTTGAAAATGTCTGATGAGTTAATAAAAATACCTATGAAAGGCGAAATAGAAAGTCTTAATGTTTCAGCAGCAGCTTCAATATTGCTTTTTGAGGTTGTAAGACAACGTTTAGGAATTTAACCTTTGCAGTAAACGCCTAATTTATATAAATTAAAAATAAAAAGACTTGGATTTTTTTTAGCAAGAAGGCTTAACATAAGTCTTCTTGTTATTTTATAGAAAAGCACGTATAATCCAACAAGATGATACTTCTCTAATTTATTGTACACATTTACGATTTTAATTCTTTGAATTATTTTTTTATTTCTTTGATTTAATGAAATATTTCTTAGAGTTATTACAGCGTTTTCATTAGAAGAAATAAAGTCTTTAAAAGTTTTTAATCCTAAGTGTTCAACTGGGTTGTCAATGTTTTGAAAGGAGAAATTAAATTCTTCTAAATCAAGTTTAAATAAGGTGTCTTCGTGTCCGTAACCTTTGATGTTTTCGCGAAAACGAACAGATGAAAAAACTTTTTTGCGAATACAAAAGTTATTTGTCGTAAACATATCTTTGCCTTGCAGAGCTTTGTTTGCTTCAACCTTTGTTCCATATTTCCAATGTAATTCATAGCCTTTTGGACATTTGTCTTTGCTGCAATAAACCGTGCCTCCACGAACTACATCCTTTGTTTCGATTGCTTCTAAGTAGCGTTTTAAGAAATCTTTTCTAACTATGCCACTATCTCCATCTAAAAATATTAAAATATCTCCTTTTGCTGTGTCTGCTAAAAGGTTTCTTATGCGAGAGCGTCCAAGATTTTCTCTTAATTCTCTGTATTCTACGTTAGGGAATTGAGCAATTGTTATGTTTTCTTCGCATTTTATTGGGGAGCAATCATCAAATACCAATATTTCCCATTGACAATTTAACTCCTTTGCTTGAAAAAGCAAGTCGTTTACTAAGTTTACACAATTTTCTTGATAAATAGGAATTAGTATTGAAAGCATTATTTCTCTAATTGTTTAATTGTTTTAAAAATTTGAGTTTCTTCGTTTTCCCAACACAATTCTTCGGCTGCTTTTTTGCAATTTTCTGCAATTGAATCAAGCTTTGAATCGTTGTTTAACAGATTTGTGATTTGTTTTGCTAAGTCTTGCGGATTGTAAGAAAAGAGAAATTCCCCTGTTTCGTATTTTTCTACTATTAGTTTTATTTCTTGTAGAGGTGAAACTAAAACAGGTACTGAGCAAGCAATGTATTCAAAAATTTTGTTAGGCAAACTAATTGCGTAATTACCATTTGTAGCCTTGTCAATTGAGATTGCAAGTTTTGCACTCTTTGTTTTTTTCATCATTTCTTCAAAAGGCAATCGA
The DNA here is from genome assembly GCA_937881815.1 of uncultured Bacteroidales bacterium. Taxonomy (GTDB): domain Bacteria; phylum Bacteroidota; class Bacteroidia; order Bacteroidales; family P3; genus Onthomorpha. Next base: position 39,865 of record CALGEC010000046.1, on the reverse strand, counting down.
CCAAGGAAGTGTATTTTGTTTTCAAGGTTTAGTGTTTTTACTTTTTTTTCTAAATCTGATTTTATATCTCCCTCACCCATAATGAGAAGTCTTGCATCTATCCACTGCATCGCCTCACATAATTCTTCTAAACCACGTTCTATATTTACTGCTCCTTGCCATACAATTATGTTTTCTTTTTTTGAAGAAGGGATTGTTTCTTGTCTGAAAAATATTTTTGGAGGAATATTTCTAACTACAAGACTTTCTTTGTTATATTCTTCTTTAAAGTAATTTTTTATTGGGTTGCAAACAGTGAAAACAGCATCGCAACTTTTAATGCTGTGCTTTTCTATGATTTTCCATACTCTTTGCGCAAAAGGATTGGATTTTAATTCAGGAACTTGTGTGAAATGTTCGTGGGAATCGAAGATTAGAGGTTTTCTTTTAAGTTTTGCAACCAAGTAGTTAGGTAGTAGAGTATCTAAATCGTTTGCCCAAAGAAAATCTTGCTTTGAAAAAAGTAGGTAAAAGAATAGTTTAAGGTTTAATTCTGCGTAGTAAATGGCATTTTTCTTGAAAATAATAGACAATCTCTTGCATTGATAGGGGCGAGAGGGTAAAAGGGGAGAATATTTAAAAGCCCTGCCGATTAGTTTTACTCTTAAACCATAATCGACAAGGCTTTTGCAGGTTTTATTTACCCTGTTATCACAAATTAAATCATTACTTACGCTTACGCATATTCGTTTCATAAATCAGAGTTTATGAAACAATTTTTCCATCTTCACAAGCAATTACTTTTGCACGGAATTTGTCAAGCACAATGTAATCATGAGTAGCCATAAGTACTGTTGTGCCGTGTTTTTTGTTTATTTCCATTAGCAATTTCACTATTTCCTCGCTTGTAATCGGGTCAAGATTTCCCGTAGGCTCATCTGCTAAAATCAATTCTGGTTGATTAACAATTGCTCTTGCAATAGAAACTCTTTGCATCTCTCCTTCGCTTAAATCACACGCTTGTTCGTTTGCTTTCATCAATAATCCGACATCGTCTAAGGCTTGAAGAATGCGTTCGTTCATTGCTTTTTTATCTTTCCAACCTGTTGCTTTTAATACAAATGCAAGATTGTCGTAAACAGAACGGTCTTTTAATAACTGGAAGTCTTGAAATATTATTCCTAATTTACGTCTTAATAAAGGAATTTTTGATTTTTTTAATCCGTTTAGCGTGAATCCGCAAACGTATGCTGAGCCTACGTCTATGCGAATGTCGGCATAGATTGATTTTAAAAGAGAGGATTTTCCTGAGCCTGTTTTTCCAATAAGGTAAACAAATTCTCCTTTCTTTATATCAAGGTTTACTCCTGATAGTATGGTCTTTTCAAATTCTAAATCTACACCACTATATTTTATTACTGATTCTGTATTTTCCATTTCTTTAATCTTGTTTTAGTTTTGCAATCTTTTTTTGAAGAGTAAAACGAAGTACACAAACGTATGTAATCCACATTAAAATAATGTAAAGAATGTAATATAAATCGCTAATAAGAAATGCAACAATGATTGATATTAGTGATACAATTACTGAAATTACGAAAGTGGTTATTGTTGTGCGTTGATGCGAATAGCCGGTGCGTAAAAAAAAGTGATGTATGTGAGTTTTATCTGCCGAGAATGGTGATTTGCCTCTTTTTATTCTTGAAATGAATACTCGTAAGGTGTCGGCAAAAGGCAAAAAGAAAAACATAGGAAAGACTAAAATTTTTGCTTTTATTTCATATCCGTAAATCAAAATAGGGTCTGCTCCGCTATAATTCATCGACATAATTATTGAAAGAGCAATTAGTGTGCCTATAAATAAACTTCCTGTGTCGCCCATAAAGATTTTGGCTGGTTGCCAATTGAAAACTAAAAATCCAACAATGCTTCCGATAATTGCGACAAAGGCTATCATCCAAAAGTTTGCGTTTGCAAAAAATGAATCTAATTTCAGTACGTTTTTTGTATAGATTAGGTGCATTAAGAAGCCTGCAAGGAAAATGAAAACAGATAATGCTTGCATTCCTGCTTGACCATCTATTCCGTCGATAAGGTTGTAGGCATTGCAAACCACGATTATTAGGGCTATTGTAAGTATATAGGACAACCAAATAGGTAATTCTTCTATTCCAAATAAGCCATAGAAACTATAAAGTCTGATATCTAAATAGCAAAAAAGAAATCCTACTATTATTTCACAGAATAGTTTTATTCTTGGAGAAAGAGAGTTCATGTCATCTCTAATTCCTAGAATTACAACAATGGATAAAAGTATTATAAAGGCTAAAAGTTTTATCATGTTTATCTTATCTACCATTTGAAGTACGGAAGAAAACATTGCTATTGCAAAAGCAACGAATATTACTACGCCTCCCATGTGTGCGGTGTAGCCTTTGTGGATTTTTCTTCCGCCAGCGGAGTCTAATATTTTGTATTTTTCCATCAATCTAATGAAAATAGGCATCAAAAGATAGACTAGAATAAATGCTGCTACAAAACATGATATCCAAATCATAACTTAGTTTTTTTATTTTTGGCAAAGGTAGTAATTTTCCTTTGAATTAGAAAAATATTTCAAAGAATTAAAAAATTATTTCTTTGTTTTGAAATATTTTTTGTAATTTTGAAAATTGTTTAGTACAATGGATATTTTTTAACGAATTAAAATAATAAAAACAATGCAAACAATAATAATATTAGATCACGGTTCACAATACACGCAGTTGATTGCAAGAAAGGTAAGAGAATTAAATGTTTATTGTGAGATACATCCATTTAACAATCCTCCTAAGTTCTCTGATGATGTGAAAGGGGTAATTCTTAGTGGTAGTCCTTGTAGTGTAAGAGATGAAGATGCACCAAAGCCAGATTTATGGTTTAAGGGTAAAATGCCTGTTTTAGGAGTTTGTTATGGCGCTCAATATATGGTACAGGCTTTTGGCGGAAATGTTGTGGCAAGTAAAATTAGAGAATACGGTAGAGCACATCTGAATTATATAGATAAAGAATCTGCTTTATTTAAAGGAGTAGGAGAAAACTCTCAGGTGTGGATGTCTCACGGCGATACAATTGAGTCAATGCCAGAAAACTATAAGGTAATCTGCTCAACAGAAAGCGTAAAGAATGCTGGATATAAAATAGATGGTGAAGAAACTTATGCAATTCAATTCCACCCAGAGGTTTATCATTCAATAGATGGTTTAACTATTCTTAAAAACTTCGTTGTTGGAGTTTGCGGTTGTGAGCAAAGTTGGACAGAGGATTCTTTCATAGATACAACAATTCAAGCTTTGAAAGAAAAATTACAAGATGATAAAGTAGTTTTGGGATTAAGCGGTGGAGTAGATTCTTCTGTTGCTGCTCTTTTGTTACATAAAGCAATAGGTAAAAATCTTAATTGTATATTTGTAGATAACGGTCTTTTACGTAAAAATGAGTTTGAAGATGTTTTGGCTTCTTATAAGGGAATGGGCTTGAATGTCGTTGGAGTTGATGCAAAAAAAGAATTTTATTCTGCTCTTGAAGGATTAACCGACCCTGAAAAGAAGAGAAAAGCAATAGGTAAGACTTTTATTGATGTTTTTGATGCAGAGGCCGCAAAAATCAAAGATGTAAAATGGTTAGCTCAAGGTACAATTTATCCGGACGTCATTGAGAGTTGCAGTGTAAAGGGTCCAAGCGTTACAATTAAGTCTCATCATAATGTTGGAGGACTTCCAGATTATATGAAATTAAAAATAGTTGAGCCATTGAGGTCTTTGTTTAAGGATGAGGTGAGAAGAGTTGGTAAAGCTTTAGGTTTGAAAAATGAACTTTTAGGTCGTCATCCTTTCCCAGGACCTGGTTTAGCTATAAGAATATTAGGTGATGTTACTGCTGAAAAAGTAGCAATTCTTCAAGAGGTTGATGCTATTTTTATAGATAATCTGAAAAAAGATGGATTGTATGATAAGGTTTGGCAAGCAGGTGCTGTTTTGCTTCCTATACAATCTGTTGGTGTTATGGGAGATGAAAGAACTTACGAAAGAGTTGTTGCTCTTAGAGCAGTGGAATCTGTTGATGGAATGACAGCTGATTGGTCTTATTTGCCGTATGAGTTTTTGGCAAAAGTATCTAATGAAATTATAAATAAGGTTCGTGGAGTTAATAGAGTGTGTTATGATATCAGCTCAAAACCTCCTGCAACTATTGAATGGGAATAATTATAGATTTTTAAAAATTATCGTTATGAGAAGTTTTATTAAATTGATTTGTTTTTTGTTTGTGTTGGTATGTTTTCAGACAACATACTCGCAAACTAATAATGGCAATGACGATGATGTGCTTGGAATCCATAAGGTGGAGAAGGGTGAAACTTTGTATAGGATTTCAAGAAACTTTTTTTTGACAGAAAAGGATATTATAGAGGTCAATCCAGGCTTAACAGCGGAAAATTTAAAAGCAGGTCAAGTTGTAAAGATTCCTATAACAGTAAGAAATCAACATGTTTTTAAAGAAGAGAAAACAGAGTCAATAAAGGTTTCCTCAAATGCTTTGTATCCAAAGTCAGGAGGAAAAAAGAAAGCAGATAGATCTCGTAAAATAAATATGGCTGTGTTTTTGCCTTTGAATTACGATTATGTTGATCAACTAACTTTTACGAAGTTTAATATAGATGAAAAAAAACGTCAAAGGTATAAATGCTTTGATTATATACATTTTTATGAGGGAATTAGAATCGCTTTAAATAATTTAGAAAAAGCAGGTTTTAAGGTTGATTGTTATGTTTATGATGTTGGGGATAATGATGTGGTAAAAGTGCAAGAGGCCTTAAAGTCGGAAATTATGAAAGATATGGATATAATTGTTCCGTTGGTTTTTAAGCAACCTTTTTCTATTATTGCCGATTATGGAAAGAGAGAAAAGATACCTGTTGTTAATCCAATGAGTGAGGATTTATCTATATTGGACAATAATTATGTGTTTAAAATACAGCCTTCTGCTGCTGCGGAAATTGAAACTACTATTAGATATATTAGAAAGAATTATGAAGATGCAAACATTATTGTTGTACATGATAATAAACCTGAGTTAAGAATGGTATTAGATTATTATCAACAACTGCTAGCTAAGGGTAATAACACTTGGTCTATATTGGATTATAATAAACAATCTTCAAAATTATCTTCTAAGTTTAAAGACGGAAAGAAAAACGTTGTAATAAATCTTGTTGATAAAGGTAATAGTAGAGATAATGAAAATTATGCAAAGCGTTTATTGTCTTCTTTTAGTTTTAAAGGTGATGCAGATTTGATTTTGTTTGCAGATTATTCTTGGATAGAGTTTCCTCATTTAGATTACTCTTTGTTAGAAAAGTATAATTATCATTTTACTTTAAATCATTTCAATGATTATACAAATATAAATTTTGTAGATTTTGTAAAAGATTATAGAGAACATTTTAAGACAGAACCAGATAGAATTTATTCAACGTTAGGTTATGATATAACAATGTTTTTTGTTAATAGTTTAATAACTAATGGAGAAGACTTTATTCATAATCCTAATTTAAATAGAGTAGATAAGGTTATTAGTAATTTCTATTTTGAGAGAAAAGATGAAAATTTCGGATATCAAAATAAAAAAACAACAATATATAAAATAGAGGATTATAAAATAAGAGCAGTATTAGAATAAATTATGAGTTTAAAAAGAATAACATTACTTGGATTATTTTTATTTGTTGTAAATATTACGCTTTATTCTCAAAAGGATAATACAGAAAAGTATAATATTCATTCTTTAAAACAATCAAACTTTATTGTACCAAATTTTGACAAAGATAAGTATACAAAAAAGGATTCTTCTATCTATTTTGAAGTAGAGAATAAAAAACTACAAACAGGTAGAATAATATTGAATTTATCAACTCTAAGTCAAGAAAGTGTAAAATTGTCATGGAAAAGTTATTCTTTGAAATCCTCAAAAGCAACCTGGAGTGCGACTTTGCAATATAGACTTTCTCCAAACGATGAATGGAAAAATGTATTAGATGAAAATAATAAATCATATACCTTTTCTACTCGTAGAAGACCTACAACCAAAGAATTTGATGAAGTGTTTTTGCCGCAAGAGTGCGAAAACAAAGAGCATATTCAAATATCATGGAAAATATCTAAAATAAAAGGCAAAGGTGTAAATCCAGCAATACAAATAAAGAATATTTTGGTTGAATCGAAGAATGATCCATATAATGGAATAGCATCAAATATTATGGTGGAAGTATCTAAAAATGGAAAGACTTTTTCTATTAGTGAATTATTCTTTAATCATATACCAATACCTTCTATCTATCCTGAAACAATACGAATGATTGTTACAGGAAAATATATAAGAAATAATGTAAGTCTTGAAATTAGAGGTAAGGATAAGGATTGTTTTAAACTATCAGCCAAATCTTTAGATATAAAAGAGGGTTCTCAGCCTTTCTCTATATCATATATCCCTAAAAAAGTAGGAGAACACTCAGCAGAACTTGTATTGAATACAAGTAAATTAAGGCAACCGTTAGTAATCCCTTTAACAGCTTCTTGTTCTTCTATAAAGGCTACCGATTTTATAGACAATCAAATAACAAATTTATATTTCCCATTAACTGATAGAGAACTCTCGTTTACTTTTCCTGTATTTTCAAAACGAGATTATCAGTTTAATTTGAAATTAACACAAGAAGAATTATCGCTATTTGAATATAATGAAAAGAATTATACAGGTATTCAAATAAATTATAAATGGTACAGAAAAGATGTACTTCTTTGTGAAATGGAAGACGAAGTGAATAGTTTGAGTTATTGTGTGCCGTTAGAATCTCCTTATATGTCAGATAGACTTGAAATAAGTATTTATAACCCAGAAGGGGTAGACATAACAGAATTGTATTTTGGTTACCCGAAAATAAAACGTCTTGTACGCAGTGGTGATTGGAGTAATCCTAATGTATGGGAACCAGAAGGCGAACCAACAATGGAAGATTTTGTTTACATAAATAATGGTTGTAATGTAAAGGTTGATTGCGATGCTATGTGTTCTATGCTATTTTTGGGAGATAGTGTAAATGTTGAAATAGAAGCAAATAAAATGTTTTATGTTTCAGGAGACATAATGTATGGTAATATGTCCTATTTTACTGTGCATCAAAATCTATTGGGAGAAAGTTGGAATTATTTGACAAGTCCAATAAATAAAACACAAGCAGCATTATTTTCAATGGAACGCAATAATAATGATACATGGTTAATGCAATACAATACAGGTAAAAAAAGTAAACACGGCGATTATTGGAGTGAATATTTAACAGACCCAAATTTTGTATTGTTACCAGGCAAAGGCTATGCTGTTTATACAAAATCACCATTAGATGTAAAGTATGAAGGTGTTTTGTGTAATAGCAATACTGTTTTTACTCTTGTTGAGAATAATCATGATAAGAAAAATCTTGTAGGAAATCCTTTCACTGCGCCCCTAAGTTCCAAAAAACTATTTGAAGAAATAGACGGAAAAATACAAGGAAATGCAATATTTCTATTAGATAAAGAAAGCAAAGTTTACAACCCTATTATAGTGGATCCAAATGAAAACGTACTGATACCATCGTTAGAAGCATTTTTTGTTGAAACAATATCAGGCAATAGTGAAATTACATTTCAAAGACAGCATCAATATATTCCAAAATCAGGTGAACAATCCTTGATAAATACTAATTACCTTACACTATCTGCAGTAGTAGAAGGTAAAATACAATATGCTTTAATAGGAATGAATGATGAAGCTAAATATGATTTTGACCGTTATGATGCACACAAAATTTTCGGAACAAGTGAGCAGGCTGCCGAAGTGTATTTTTTAGTTAACGGAGAAGAACTTTCTGTAAACACATTTCCTGATTATCCAGCTGCTTTTGATATAGGATTGTACATTGGACAAACCGATAACGTGCAATTGCAATTAGATAATATCTCTGTTTTGCCTAAAGATATACTTGTGTTGTTGGAAGATAAAAACGAAAATAATTTCTACAACCTATGTGATTCAGCTAGTGTAAAAACACGATTAGAAGCAGGAACTACAAATGGTAAATATAGAATACATTTTATTAAAGCAAAGGCAATATATAACCTTCATCAAGATTATTCAGGAGTTTATCTTTGGGAGGACAACGAAAGAATATTGCTATATGGTGATGGAGTACATAAATTACAGAAAATAAGAATTTGGAATAAAGATCACGAGTTAGTAGAGGAAAGAGAGTACAATGGCGAAATTATAGTGTTTGATGATAATATTAGACAAGGACGTTATAGTGTAGATTTAAAGATTGAAGAACAATGGATAGAACACTATCCGATAGAAGTAAAATAAAAAAGTATCTATTAAATGAATCTAAAAAGAATATTCATATTACTAATAATTGTTTCAATAACTCCCTTTATTTGTTTTGCGCAGAAGAAATCTATTATAAAACTTTTGAATAAAGGAGAATATAATCTCGTTTACGAAAAAATACAAACGTCTTTCAAAGATACAAATAATGTTGAGCGTCTTGAACTTTTGTATTTGTATTATAATCAAGAGAACAATCCCGAAAAGAATGCGTGTTCGGCATATTATTATGGCAAACGTCTAAACAACATTGAGCAAAGAGAAGTAGTGTCTTTAGAAGAAATTTGCAAGCAAGAACTTACCAGGGTTTATAATTCAAAAGACATAGAGCAATTAGAAATTTATATTCATTGTTTTCAAGAAGAGACAAAATACGCAAAGGAAGCAGAAAGAATATTAGAGCAAATTGCTTTTGAGCAAACACAAATGTTAAACACACTTGAAGACTATGAAAACTATATTGCAAAATTTCCAGATGCAATTCAAGCCAATTTAGCAAAACAAGCTATTGATGAGATAATATCTTTGGAAGTTCTTGAAAGCGGAGAATTATCTAAATTAGAGGATTTTGTGGAAAAAACAAAGAATGAAAAATATAAACAACAAGCTCTGCAAGAAATAGAACGCATTATATTTCAAAATACATTGGAAGAGAATACTAAGGAAAAGTACGAAAGTTATATAAAGCGATTTCCAAATGGTGTTTATGTAAAACTAGCAAATGAAAAGCTTAATGATGTTGTTTATAGTGAGGTTGTCTCAAATTCATCATTAAGTTCTATGATTTCTTTTGTAAAGAACAATCCTAATCACCCAAAACTTGCTCAAATAATTCAAAAATTACAAGAAAAATCTATGCAACATCTTTCAGTAGAAGGATTAAAAACTGTTTTAGAATATCAATATGATAGTGCAATTGTTAATATATTTATAAAAGACTATTTATCCGATCCAACCAAAGCAAATATAGCATTTATAGAAGAGGCTTTTCCCGACTATAAACAATCAAAAATAGTTCTGACTGCAAAAAAATTAAATGAGGATTACAACTTCCTATTAAGGAAAACAAATTATAACAACAATGATCTTAAAAACCATAGAGGATTATTCTTTAAGAAAAATAATTCTCTTACAAAACGTTTATTAGAAAGATATTTAGCACAACAGAAATCCACAAAAAAACAAGACGATAGAATAAGTGGTGATTTAATTCGTAACTTTCTTCAATCAAGTAAAGTTTCTCTTAATCTAATTGACAAAGAGTTTGATGAAAATGATATAGTTTCTTCCTCCAATATAGTCTTTTCTGCACACACACCTAACGGATACTTACCTGAATCTTCCAATAAAAACGAAGATATATACATTATAAAAACCAATGACTTATCAAAACAAGATACTATTTTATTACCACCATCTATAAATACAAGATTTAATGAAACTTCACCAGTTCTTTCCTCTGATGGAAAAACATTGTTTTTTAGTTCAAACGCAGGTGTGAATCATGGAGGATTAGATGTTTATATTTCACACAGAGAAGACACAAACGTAGTGGATAATTGGAGTATGCCAATACTTTTAGGTAAAAAAATCAACTCAGATAAAGATGACTATGTGCTTTCTTTAAACAAATATAAACTTGTAGTTGCAGGTCCAAACAAATCAAACAAAAGAAGTTATCTTATGGACCTTGATTTAGAGTTTGCAAGTGCATACGTCTTAGATAAGAAAGGGAATTTTTTGCAACAAAATGTGATAATATTAGATGCAGAAAAATTGGATACGATTGCAGTTGTTCAAAGTAATGAAAATGGATATGTTTCCTTTCTTAAACCCGATAAACCATACTATCTAATTGCACAAAAGTGGGGATATTTAGGATTTTTCTCACAAGACAATTCTCAAATTGTAGTACAAAAAATAGAAGATTTATTTAAAACAAAGCAATTCTGCCTTTTAGAATCTCCATTTAGTGAAAAGAAATTGACAGAACTTACCCCAAAAGGTAAAAAGGAAATAGAATATCTTGCAAATAGTATAAAAACTCAGGATTATATAACAACAATTTCTATACACGTTCATTCGGTAAACAGAAATGAAAAAGCACAAGACATTTCTGATAAACAAGCTAAAATAATTACCGATTTACTTGTGAAAAATGGAGTAAACAAAGATAATATCATAGTTGCATCGTATGCAAACACTCACCCACTAATAGGGTGGGAAGGAAAAGATAGAATAGAAATAGGATTTTTATTGGAAAAATAAAGAATAAAAAAATGGATATGACTATTAGCGATAGTGTAGTAATAATTCCGACTTACAATGAAAAGGAAAATATTGAAAACATAATAAGATATGTTTTTTCCTTAGAGAAGGCCTTTCATATTCTTGTGGTTGAGGATAATTCTCCTGACGGAACAGCCGATATTGTAAAGAAATTGATGAATGAATTCCCAGATAGATTATTTATAGAAGAGAGAAAAGGAAAATTAGGATTGGGAACAGCCTATCTTCATGGATTTCGTTGGGCTATTGCAAGAAAATATGATTATATTTATGAAATGGACGCCGATTTTTCGCACCCTCCAAAAGATTTAATCAACCTTTATAAAGCTTGTGTTGAAGGAGCAGATATGGCAATAGGTTCTCGTTATGTTGATGGAAAGATTTCGGTTGTCAATTGGCCAATGGGACGAGTTATGATGTCCTATTATGCTTCTAAGTATGTGCAATTCATAACAGGAATGAAGATTGGCGACACCACAGCAGGCTTTGCTTGTTATAAACGTGCACTTTTAGAACGCATAAACTTTGATAAAGTAAAATTTGTTGGCTATGCATTTCAAATAGAGATGAAATACACCGCATACAAATTAGGATTTACTCTAAAAGAAGTGCCAATTATTTTCACAGATAGAGTTTTAGGTTCAAGCAAAATGAGTATGAAAATCTTTAAAGAAGCCTTTTTTGGAGTCTTTTCTTTGAGATTTAGAAATTGGTCAAAGTATTAGAAAAATAAAACAAAGAAATAATTTATTAAAACAAAGAAATAAAAAAATAAAACAAAGAAAAAATGAGACGAAACTTAGGATTATTTTTTGCTCTTTTGATAGTATTTTCAAATATTGGAGCATTCGCACAAAAAGGTCTTATAGACATAAAAAAACTACAAGATAGAGAATACTATCCAACAGGAATTTATAACCTACAATTTGTTGGAGAAAACGGAATGTATGCTTACACAAAGACATTTGAAGAGTTAATAATCGGAGATAAGAAAACCGAAAAAACAATTCTTACAAAAGATGATTTAACAGCAGATTTAAAACATTTTGCATCCATAGAATTTATTTCAGAAAAAGAATTTGCGTTTCTAAGTGCCGATAGCAAAACAATTTTTCACTACAATATAGAAACAAAACAAGCAACCCCTATATGCAAAATAAAAGAAGGAGCAGAAAATCTTGAATTAGATTTGAAAAATGGTAGTGCAGCCTATACAATTGAAGGAAATGTTTGGTTTTCAACAAAAGGCAAAGAACCAAAACAATTAACTACTGACGGAGGAAAAGGAATAACCTACGGAGTTGCAGTACATAGAAATGAATTTGGAATAGAAAAAGGATTCTTTCTTTCAAACGATGCAACAAAATTAGCATTTTACAGAATGGATGAAACCATGGTAGAAGAATATCCTTTGGTAAACACTGCTGTTCGTGAAGCAGAAGAAACTCCAATACGCTATCCAATGGCGGGAATGAAATCTCACGAAGTAAAAGTCTTGGTTTACGACTCTAAAAGCGACAAAACAGTTGAATTAAACACAAGAAAAGATAATTCACTTGAAGAAAGAGAAGCATATCTTACCAACTTGACTTGGAATCCGGAAGGAACAATGCTTTATATTCAAAAACTAAATCGCAAACAAAACGATTTGTCGCTTATATCATATGATGTAGCAAATGGAAATCAAGTAAAAGTATTGTTAAGAGAAACAAACGAAAAATATGTTGAACCAGAATCACCAATATTCTTTTTACCTAACAATAGCAAACAATTCATTTTCCTAAGCGAAAGAGACGGATTTAATCACGCTTACTTATATAATACAGACGGGGCTTTAATTTCTCAACTTACCTCAGGCAATTGGATGATTAACTCAATAGAAGGATTCAATAAAAAAGCGACAGAGGTGTATTTTTATTCAACACAAGACTCTCCATTGGAGCAAAATCTATACGCTTACAACTTTAAAACAAAGAAAATACGCCGTTGCACACCGGAAAAAGGAACTCACTACGCTCAATTCTCAACTGACGGAACTTTATTCTTGGATTCTTACAGTAGTTCAACAGAACCAAGACGCGTAGCATTGTATGACAACAAAGCAAAGCAAGTAAAAGAAATCTATAAATCAGAAAACCCTTGGGCAGACTTAGATAAACCGGAAATAGACGTATTTACAATCAAAGCAAAAGACGGTACAGATTTATATGCACGTATGATAAAACCTTTAAACTTTGATGCAACAAAGAAATACCCTGTAATAGTTTACGTATATGGTGGACCACACGCACAACTCATTACAGAAAGTTGGTTATCTGGTGCAAACAATTTCTTTTTATTCCTTGCACAACAAGGCTACATAGTTTGGACAGTAGATAGTAGAGGTTCGGCAAACAGAGGCTTTGAATTTGAAAGTGCAATATGGAGAAATTGTGGAAGCATTGAAGTAAGCGACCAAATGGATGGAGTAAATTATTTGAAAACTCTTCCATACGTAGATGAAAATCGTATAGGCGTTGACGGTTGGTCTTACGGTGGATTTATGACTATTTCATTAAAATTGAAAAATCCAGGAGTTTTCAAAACAGCAACAGCAGGTGGCCCTGTAATTGATTGGAAATGGTATGAAATAATGTACGGAGAAAGATATATGTCTTCACCAAAGGATAACAAAGAAGGATATGAAAAATCTTCACTTCTTAATTATGCAGATCAATTAGAAGGAAAACTTCTTATAATCCACGGAGCACAAGATCCAACCGTAGTAATGCAACACTCATTGGAATTTATCAATAAATGTATCAAAGCAGGAAAACAAGTAGATTACTTTATATATCCTGATCACGAACACAACGTAAGAGGAAAAGATAGAATACATTTATATGAAAAGATATACCAATATCATAAAGAAAACTTATAATCAAAAAAGAAAGATAAAATGTTTACAGGCATAATAGAAAGTATGGCTCGTGTAGTAAACATCGAGCAAGAAGGCACAAACTTTCATTTTACCTTAGAGTGCGACATAGCAGATGAGTTGAAAATCGACCAAAGCTTTGCACATGATGGTTGTTGTTTGACAGTTGTAAAACTTGACAAAGAAAAAAAACAATATGTCGTTACAGCAATGAAAGAAACTATGGATAAAACAAATCTAGGTACTTGGAAAATTGGCACAGAAGTCAATGTAGAACGCTCAATGCTTATGGACGGAAGATTTGATGGACACATAGTTCAAGGACACGTAGATCAAACAGCAGAATGTTTCAAAGTTGTAGATGAAAACGGTTCTTGGAGATATTATTTCAAATATGAAAAACAAGAAGGTAATATGACAGTGCCAAAAGGCTCTATTTCAGTAAATGGAGTTAGCCTTACGGTTGTCGATAGCAAAGAAGGAGAATTTTCTGTTTCTATAATACCTTATACTTATTCACATACAAACTTCCATAGCTTTGAAGTAGGAACAATTGTCAATATAGAATTTGACGTTTTTGGCAAATACGTTCAAAGACTTTTGGAACAATATATGCAAAAGTAAGCATAGATGATAGATTACAAAGTAGAACCGGATAGATGTGTTGTAGTTGGAATTACAACTCCTGAGGTAAGTGTTGAGCAAACTGAGGAATATCTTGATGAATTGGTGTTTTTGATAGATACTGCAGGAGCTGTGGTTGAAAAACGTTTTACTCAAAAACTTCCTTACAAAGATCCTCGCACGTTTGTAGGCAGTGGAAAATTAGAAGAAATAAAAGAATACATTAAAGCAGCCGAATTGGAATGGGTTGTCTTTGATGATGAACTTTCTCCTTCGCAAGCAAGAAATATTGAGCGTGCTTTGGAGTGTCATGTCTTGGATCGCACAGGCTTAATTCTTAATATATTTGCACAAAGAGCAAGAACCTCACACTCAAAGACACAAGTAGCACTTGCACAATATCAATATCTTTTGCCACGTCTTACAAGAATGTGGACACACCTTGATAGACAAAGAGGAGGTGCAGGATTGACAATGCGAGGTGTAGGGGAAACTCAAATAGAAACAGATAGAAGAATCATTTTGTCGAAAATATCTCTTTTAAAAGAAAAATTAAAAGAGATAGACAAACAAAAAACAGTACAAAGAAAGAATAGAGAGTCCTTAGTACGTGTTGCCTTAGTTGGATACACCAATGTAGGAAAATCAACTCTAATGAATCTGCTTTCAAAGAGTGATGTATTTGCAGAAAACAAACTTTTTGCAACCTTAGACACCACCGTAAGAAAAGTAGTTATAGAAAACCTGCCATTTCTTTTGACCGATACGGTTGGATTCATTCGAAAACTTCCACATGGTTTGGTTGAGAGTTTTAAATCCACTCTTGACGAATTGCGAGAAGCCGATTTGCTTGTACATGTAGTAGATATATCGCATCCAAACTTTGAAGAGCAAATAAAAGTCGTAAATAATACACTTGCAGAAATAAAAGCAAATGACAAACCGACAATATTGCTTTTTAATAAGATAGATGCCTATACTTATATCAAACAAGACGAGGACGATTTGACACCAAAAACAAAAGAAAATTGGAGTTTAGAAGACTTGAAACAAACATATCTGTCTAACGAAAGCCAAGATACAGTTTTTATTTCAGCAAAAAACAAAGAAAATATTGAGGAATTGCGTCAGTTAATCTACGATAGAGTAAAGACAATACACGCAATACGTTATCCTTACAATAATTTCTTGTATTAAGAAAAAAGAATTATTAATTATAAAAAAAGAAACTTATGTTATTATTAAACGCAAACTCATTCTCTTGGGAAGATGTGATGGGATTTTTAAAAACAATATGTTTTGAATTTGGTCCCAAATTAATTATCGCTTGTTTAATCCTATGGGCAGGCTTTAAATTGATAAAATTTCTTGTAAAAAAACTTGAAAAAGGATTTGAAAAAAAGAACTTAGACTTATCTTTACGTCCATTTCTTATCTCTTTAATTTCTATTCTTCTAAAAGTATTGTTAATACTTACTGTAATAGGCTATTTAGGAGTAGAAATGACACAATTTACCGCAATTCTTGCATCTTGTGGAGTTGCAATAGGTTTAGCACTCTCAGGAACATTGCAAAATGTTGCAGGAGGAGTAGTTTTATTAGTGCTTCGACCATTCAGAGTTGGTGATTACATAGAATCAAACGGCTTTGAAGGCACAGTAAAAGAGATAATGATATTCACAACAACACTTGTAACAACAGATAACAAAGTAATTACTATTCCAAACGGAGCATTATCAGGAGCAAGCGTTATAAACTATTCAAAAATGGAAGACAGAAGAATAGATATTAAATTTAATCTTGCTCATGGAGTAGATATTGCAAAAATAAATCCTGAATTAATAGCAATAGCAAAACAAGATACAAGAATATTCTCAACACCTGAACCAACAGCTATTGTATCTATAACAGACCTTGCAATAAATATTGACATAAGATTTTGGTGTAAAAATGCAGATTATTGGGATATAATGGGTGAAATGCACGAAAAAGTTTACAATTATTTAGTAAAAGAAAATATAGCATTACCTCACCCAAAATTAGACTTGATAAAAGAATAATATTAAAAAGAAATAATGTCGGAGAAGAATCCTTTATCATTATTTAGCTTTAAAAGAATACTACTACCCTTATTAATTGGAATAGGGGTAGCAGTATTACTAATATTAAAAGACATAAAAAACGATTCAAGTGCAATAACAGATATTTTAATCAATTGGACTTGGGCCTCAACTCTTTTCTTATTCCTTGCATTGTGCTTCGGCGTAATGCGAGACTTGATGTACATGTATAGAATAAGGCTTTTATCCGACAAACAACTCACTTGGAAACAATCCTTCCAAGTAATAATGCTATGGGAGTTTGGCTCAGCAATCACACCCTCAGTAGTAGGAGGCTCAGCCTTAGCATTCTTTATCGTAAGCTTAGAAGGAATTCCCGTAGGTCGCTCAACGGCAATTGTAATGATAACAGCACTCTTAGATGAGTTGTTCTACATTATCGTAACCCCTATTGTAGTGTTAATAGTTGGCGTAAGC
Source organism: uncultured Bacteroidales bacterium (assembly GCA_937881815.1). Taxonomy (GTDB): domain Bacteria; phylum Bacteroidota; class Bacteroidia; order Bacteroidales; family P3; genus Onthomorpha. The sequence goes on along the minus strand of CALGEC010000046.1, from coordinate 23,059 downwards.
CTCGCCTTTAACACCGATTTCCGATTCACATTCCTTGGATACGAATTTGGAGAAACACAAATCTTTTTCATAGGCTATGGATTTATGTGCCTACTTACACTTGTAATACTTGTAGCCATATTTTTCTTTCCGCAAGGCTTTAAAAAACTACTCTATATCCTTGCAGAAAAAAAACTATTCCGCAAAATAAAAGACAAAACCAAGAAAATGGGAGACGATATAGTAACCTCCTCTCAAGAATTTAAAGGAAAAGGATTTGTTTTTTGGGCAAAAGCCTATTTATGCACAGTCTTTTCGTGGACATCGCGCTTTTTAGTTGTCAATTGCATACTTCTTGCATTCTCACCCGTAGGAGAACATCTTTTAATCTTTGCAAGACAATTAGTAATGTGGGTAATACTTTGCATTTCTCCAACTCCGGGAAGCAGTGGCGTTGCAGAATTTGCCTTTCCTCTATTTATAGGAGAATTTATGCCACAAGGAACTCACGCAACCATTGCTTTAATTTGGCGATTGTTTACTTACTATCCATATCTCATACTCGGCTCCTTAGTATTGCCTTATTGGACAAAGAGAGTCTTTAAAAGGAAAAAATAAAATTAGTATTTTCTTGATAATTTATACCATTGCGGAAATTTTTGCAACGCAAATTTTGCAATGGTATTTCTGTTAACAAAATGGAACTAAGAAAAATTTATCATATTAGCTAATTGAATGAAATAATCATTTGACCAAATTTTTATATCGTTTGGATTGCGAACAAAAGGTAAGACATCTGATTTTACTTGTTTTATATCAGTAGAAGAAAGCCTGTCAATGAGTTTTTCTTTAAATGAGTTTATTGTTATTTCTTCGCCATTAAATTGACTGCATCTTTCTTTTAGATGACTAAAATCAAGATTTACGTTATTGCGAACATACCACTCAAAATCAAACCAATCACGCCCTTTAACTCTGTTTTTCCATGCGCGATAAACTAAAGCATGCATTTTGCCCGCAAAAAGATTTGGAAGAGTAAAACAACGAGTCATAAAAGAGTGTGGTAGTAATAATAATTTTTGTTCAGTATTAAATTTTAAAGGAGGGCAAGTATCTACTTCAATTTTAATCTTTATTGATTTCTCTGTTTGGAAATGTATATCAAAAACTTCAGTATTGTCTTTTAAAAATGCAGATTCTATTTTCCCAAAATTAGTTTTATCCTTTTTCTTTATTTCAACCTTACGTCCAACCATAGCAAAAGCATCAATAATAGAAGGAAAGTACTTTGTAAAGTCAAAATTTTCGTTTTGAGAAAGTAAAGAAAAATCCATATCCTCACTAAAACGTTGCAATCCGTGAAAGATTCTCAAACAAGTTCCACCATAAAATGCTGCACAATCAAAGAAACCACCTGCATAAAGTCCTGCAAGAATTATTTGTTGATTAACTTCAAAAATAGCATTTCGTTTACTTTGTTCACTCGTTAGTTCATACCGAGAAAGCATAGTTTGAAAAATATCATTTGTCATTGTTGAAGAAATTTTAATAAAGTAGAAATAGAGTTAGCTTTTTTACCAACCCTAATATATTGTTCAAAAATATTTGCATCAAACCTATAAAACTCCTCCATATTCAAGCGAATATCCTCTTGAAGATAAGTTTCAACATCTTTAAAATAGCGAAGATTAACCTTAGATGAGCATGCAATTAAATCACACAAAGCTTTTTCAGGAGAAGCAATAAGAAAAGCATAACCATCTTTAATAACACTTCTTACACCAATAGGAAAAACCTCTTTTGCAATAGATTTGTAATTATAATTCCCAATAGGAGTTTGAAAATTTCGAGAATGCTTAATAGTCATTGACTGAGTTGTGTAAACAGCCTCAGGAATCAGTCCATAATATCTAAGAGCAGAAGAAAGTGAAACATAAGAAGGAGAGTAAATGTGATTAGCAATTAATTCGTTAGAAAGAGTTTTATGAGAGTATTTAGGGTTTAAAACATAAAGTCCTCGTTTCAATCTTATGATATACTCGTTTTTTTCTAACCAATCAACTTTTTTCTCACCTGATTTCAGTTGAGGATATAACGATTCAATGATTGAATTTGTAATAGGTATGTTTCCTATATTGTATAATAAGTTATTCATTTTGCAAAAATAGTAAAATTTTGTACAATAAAGGAAATAAAACTTCTTTTTTTGTTCAAATTTTTACTGTTTTTAATGATTTAACAAACTATTTCAAAGAAACAAAAAAACAAAACGCTCGTTTGTCTGAATAAAACCAAGACTCACGAGCGTTTTTCTTTGAGTTAATTATCTCCAATTAATTTTAATCAACTTCTTTACATTCATAATATTTATCTCCACTATGATCAAACGCATCAACTTCTTCATGAGTATCTTTTCCTTCAAAATATTCACAAGGAGTTTCACCAGATTTGAAAATATGAGAAGCACCACTTTCAAGATCTCCTGTAAATCCCCAATATGTGTATTTACATTCACAAGTATGATTTGTTTCGCAGGCTGCGAATAATATCACTGACGTGATAATTAAACCTAATTTTTTTATTTTTTCCATATTTTTACTATTTTTTTATTTGTGTTATTTTCAGCCCACAAAGGTATATATTTTTTTAAAAAGCACAAAAAAACATTATACAAACCTTTAATTCTACTATTCAAAGTTTTGTGGTGAAAATCTTTATTTTGCCGAAATTTCATTTTGTAATTTTTTGTGAAATTTTTTGCGAAAAATTGACGAAAATTGAGGCTATTTTTTAGCAAATTATGGCTTTGCTGAGTGAACTCTTTGAAAAAATAAAATAAAGCAAAGAAAAAATTATTTTTTTCTTTGCTTTATTTATATAAATCAAAGAGTTTTTCCGACATTCTTTTCATATACCTTTCAACCCTTTTAGGAGAGAGGATTTTAATGCCACTTCCATAACTTAAAAACGTAGAATACAACTCAAAGTTTTCAATTACATTTATTGAAAAAACGCAACTTCCGTCTGGATTATGATTTAAAATTTTTTGAGAACTATGAATAGGTTTTGTTTCAATGTATTTGCTTTGTTCTGCTGTTGCCCAAAAGGTTATTTCTTTCGGTTTGTCGTTTATGTCTTTGCTTACACCTATCATATCATTGAAAAAGGTTTCTGAATCAAAGTTTGGGTTTTCTTGATAGGGAATATCTGTTTTTTCAATAGAGATAATTCTATCTAATGCTAAATTATAAAGGATTAAATCTTCTACCCGTGAGCCGAAAAGAAACCAACGATTACGAAACTCTTTTAATAAATAAGGAAATAATAGGAATTCAATCGGTTGTTTTGAAGAAAAAGATTGATATGTTATTTTAATAGTTTGTTTATGTGAAATATAATTATACAAAGGGTTTAATAATTCTAATCCTTTTAAGTCTTTAACATTGTCAAAGTGTATAATAGGTTTTGTATTGTTTTTTGCAATTGATAATTTGTCTTGAAGCCTACTCACAATGTCGGAAATCTCTCTAAATTGCTCAAAGTTTTCCAATTCTCTTAGCATATCGACAGCTTCTTGCATAAGTTCAAAATCCTTTTGCGTTAAAGGAATTTTTGTAATGCTATAATCCTTGTCGGAATATCTATAATACTTTTGCTCATACACTTCAATAGGGGCGTTATATCCTAATTTATCAGAACGCATCATTTGAATATCACCTTGAATCGTTCTTACAGAAACACCTTTCTTAATCCCCTCCATTTCATATAAAACTTCACTACATTTTTCTACTAAATCTTCAAGTGTCCAACGCCTATATTTATTCCTTAAACAATTATCTATTGTTTTATATCTAATAAGTGCATTTTTATTTGCGGGCATAATCTTTTAATTTTCTGTGATTTGGCTACAAATTTAAAAAATATTTTTCATTTTTTTCTAATTACGCAAAAAGATTGCGTAGTAAGATTATAATTTTGCATCGTCAAACAAAAACAAGCAAGTGTCGTAGAAAAGAAATACTTCGAGTTCGAGAAAAGATTCTTTTCGATTGTTGCCTTGCTTTTTATAAAAATAAAAGAGAAATGAGTTACAATAGCATTTTAAACAAAGAAAAAGAAAAACGAAATTACGAAAATGACAAAGCTTATGCTATGTTGCCAGAATTAGAATTGTATTCTGCTGTTGTAACTACATTGGTGGCAGATAATTACTATGAAAAAACAGATGAACGTTTAGAAAGAATTTCTTCTCTTATTAAAAAAGTTAGTCCTTTGTTTGTTGCACAATTGGCAATCTATGCAAGGGAAAAATTAAATCTAAGAAGCATTCCTTTATTCTTGATTGTAGAACTTGCAAAGATTCATAACGGAGATAATTTAGTTGCAAAAACAACAGAAAGAGTAGTAAAACGAGTAGATGAGATTATGGAATTACTTGCTTGTTATCAATTAAGAAATCCAAAAGAAGAAAACTATAAAAAACTCAATCGTTTATCAAATCAAATTAAAAATGGATTAAAACAATCCTTTAATCGCTTTGACGAATATCAGTTTGCAAAGTATAATAGGAGTAATTCTGTTATCAAACTTAAAGATGCACTATTTTTAATTCACCCAAAAGCAAAAGATGAAACGCAACAAGAATTATTTAATAAAATAGTTAATGATCAATTGCAAATACCTTATACATGGGAAACAGAACTTTCGCAAATAGGTCAAAGAAAATATGAAAGCGAAGAAGAAAAAATAGCAGCGAAACGTGAGTGTTGGACTCGTCTTGTTAAGAGTGATAGATTAGGATATATGGCTCTTTTGCGTAATTTAAGAAATATTTTGAGCGTAAAGGTTGATGAAGAAGTTATTGATATGATTTGCAAAATTATTTCTTCTCAGTACGCTGTTAAAAACTCAAAACAAATGCCGTTTCGTTTCTATTCAGCATACAAAGAAGCGAAAACTGTAATTACTCCTGAGACAAATTATATTCTTGAAGCACTTGAAGAAGCTGTTGCTTACTCTGCGGATAATATTGAAGGGTTTGATAAAAATACAAGCGTGCTTTTGGCTTGCGATGTTTCAAGTTCAATGGACTTTCCTGTTTCTCGTAATAGCAAAATAATGCGTTATGATATTGGAATATTGTTAGCATCTGCTTTAAAAACAAAATGCAAAAATGTAATCACAGGAATATTTGGTGATGATTGGAAACCAATAATAGGAGGTTCGAAAGAAATTCTTGCAAATGCTGAATGGATGCAATCTTTTATGAATGAGGTTGGATATTCTACTAATGGATATAAGGTAATTGATTGGTTATTAGAAAATAATCAAGAGATAGATAAAGTAATGTTCTTTACAGATATGCAAATGTGGGATAGTTTGTGTGGAGATAAATACATAGAAAAATCTTGGAATAAATATAAGAAACGTTTTCCTGATGCAAAACTTTATCTTTTTGATTTGGCAGGTTATGGTCAATTACCGATAAGACAACTCAAAGATGATGTGATGTTACTTGCAGGTTGGAGCGATAAAATATTTGATATGCTAAATGCGTTTGAAAGAGGAGAAAGTGTAATAGATGAAATAAAGAAAATAGAACTTTAAATTAAAATAGATTTAGAGCGGTTGCCGTAGCATTGACTTACTTCGAATTAGGTATTTCAGAACCTCAGAGGGATTAGCCCTTGTAAAACGATGTCAATTATTGACATTGAGCGATGTCAATGCGTTTGTTGCACCGCTTTTTTTATTGTAATAAGAGATAGTGTTTTGTTTTGCGGAACTTTTATTTGTGGATTTTTGCGAAATTGTTTGCGAAAAATTGATGAAAAATGAGGTTGTTTTTCGCAAATTATGCCTTTGACGAAAAAAGTCTAAGAAAAAATGAAAAAAAGCAAAGAAAAAAATAAAAAAAACAAAGAATTATTTTAATAAAACAAAGAAATATTTTTCTAAAATCGTTTTATTTTTTGTTCTTATCGTATTTTTAAAACCTCTCCGTTTTCAAATATTTTTACAATGCTTGATGCTTGTGTGCCTTTTGCTTGAAATTCTTGTGGGGAAATAAAGTCTGCTTTTTCTTTTATGATGTTTGAGATTTCTTGAAAGCCTTTTGGACTTGGCTCTCCGCTGATATTTGCAGACGTACTTACTAAGGGACGGTTTAATTCCTTTAAAAGATTTTGGCAATAGTGGTGATTTGGTATGCGAATGCCTATTGTGCCGTCATTTGATAGCATTTCAAGTGGAAGATTCTTTGCTTTGGGATAGATTATCGTTAGGGGAGAGGTTGTTTCTTTTATTAGGTCTAAGGCTTTTTGTGGGATTGTTTCTACGTATTGGCTTATCATTTCCACATCTTTGCAAAGGAGAATGAAATGTTTTTCACCTGTGCGTCCTTTTATATCAATTACTTTTTGGATTGCTTCTTTTTGTGTAGCATCGCAACCAATTCCCCAAATAGTATCGGTGGGATAAAGTATTACCCCACCGTTTTTTAAAATTTCTACTTCTTTTTCTATCATTTATTTCATCAAGAAATTGATGTCATCTGTAAGAGAATATTCTTTTGGCTCCATTCCGCCGTGGAATACTTTCATTTTGTTGTCTCTTCCTATCAAAGAAAGTTTTCCTTCTTTCAATCTTAGGGCTGTTGCTTCTCTTATTCCCGCTACCCAAATGTTTGGATTAACGATTATGAATTCATTTAAGCGGTCATCTCTTGTTTCTCCACCGTGTTTTGGGTCAAAGAAATCAGTATAGTGAGGATTGATTTGGAAAGGAACAAGTTTCATGCAATCAAAGCTTTCAGGTTCTATGATAGGCATGTCGTTTGTTGTTTTAAGGCTTGGACCTGCTACGTTACTTCCTGCACTCCAACCCATATATGCTGTTCCGTTCATTACCTTTTCAGATATTAGTTGCATAATTCCGTTTTTGTATAATTCATATACAAGATGGAATGTGTTTCCTCCGCCAACTGCTATACATTCTGCTTGTTCTACTGCTTTTTTTGCATCAGCTTCTTTGTGAATGCTATATAAATCAAGTCCTATTGTTTCAAAAACTGCTTTTACTTTTGATTCGTAGTTGTCGTATCCCATACTTACTCCTGCGTAAGGAATAAATAATACACGTTTTACTCCACTTTCTTGACAAAAGTTTTGAATCATTTCTTTACACCAGCCTAAATAGGCTTCACCTCTATTGGTAGAATTACTTATTAGTAATAGATTTCTTTTCATTTTCTTTATTTTTTATGTTTATTTCTTACAAAAATACTTGTTTTCTTTTAACCTACAAAACAAATTTTGTAATTTTGCATAAAATATTTTTGTTATGGGTTTTCAAAATCCTTATTTTTTGTTTGGCTTATTCGCTTTGTTGATTCCGATAGTGATTCACTTTTTTAACTTTCATAGATTTAAAAAGGTGTATTTTACTAATGTGTCGGTTTTGAAAGAAATTGAGCTGAAATCAAAAAAAACAAACAATATATATAAATGGTTGTTGTTGCTTTTTCGTTGTTTGACTATTATTTTTCTTTGTTTTTTATTTGCACAACCTTATTTGAAAGCTGATAAAAAGTCTTTGGTAAAAGAGGGTGGTAATACGGTTGTGGTTTTTGTGGACAATAGTTTCTCAACTCCTTTGGATAAAGTAAAGGCAAAGGCGAAAGAAATAGTGGATATGTATGAACAAACTGATAAATTCTGTTTGCTTACAATGGATCTTGCCGGTAAGGAAAGGCATTTTGTGGATAGAGATAGATTTTGTTATTTGCTTTCTCAAATAGAGCATTCCCCCTCTTCAAGAATGATGAGTCAAGTTTATAATACTGCTCATAAATTACTTGAAAATCAAAATGGAAATAATAAGATTTGTTATTTTGTTTCGGATTTCCAAAAGAGTTGTTTGGATGAAGAGAATTTTAAGCAGGATTTGATAGAGAATGTTTTTGTGGGTGTGGAAAGAGATGGTATAAATAATATTTTTGTAGATTCTCTTTGGTGTGAAAATAAAAGTATTATTAAGGGAACTTCTATGGAGTTGCGTGTTAGGGTTAAAAATTCTTCGCAACAAGATGTGGAAAAGGTGCCTTTGAAACTTTTTGTAGATAATAAACAAGTCGCAATTTCAAGTGTGGATTTGAAGGAAGGAGAAAGTAGGGTTTTTGATTTAAGTTTTAATGTTGAAAGAAACGGTATTCTTCACTCAAAGGTGAGTATTATGGATTCTCCTGTGGTTTTTGATAATGATTACTATTTTACTATTTTAGTAGAAGAAAAAGTAAATGTGTTATCGCTTAATCAAAAAGGAGAAAATCCATATCTAATGCGTCTGTTTTCAAATGAAGAACAGGTGGCTATTGATAATTATAGTTTGTCTAATCCTCCGTATAATGATTTTAATAATTATAGTATAATTGTTTTAAATGAAATAGAAACTATAAATGAGGGTTTAAGCTTGGAATTAAAGAAATATGTGGAGAACGTGGGATCTTTATTGATTGTTCCTTCTTTGCAAATGGATGTAAAAAATGTTAATTCTTTTTTAATATCGTTATCTTTACCCTATTTTGAAGAGTTGAAAAAACAATCGATGCGAGTGAGTGGATATGATAAGGAGAACTTTTTATTTAAAGATGTTTTCTCTCAGGATAATGAGGATATATTTTTGCCTAATGTGAAAATGTATTATCCAATAAAAACTTCCGCTCAAAGTGCAAGTCAAGGGGTTTTGTCGTTTTCCAATTCAGATGATTTTCTTGTAGTTTCTCCAAAGACAAATTCTAATGTGTATCTTTTTTCAGTAGGTTTAGATACTGTGTTTAGTGACTTTGTGAATAATTCTTTGTTTGTTCCAATTTTATGGAATATATGCGTGCTTTCACAACAAGCAAATCAATTGTATCATATAATAGGTGAAGATGAAATAATACCGGTTCCATCTTCTGAACAGCCTCTTGTGGTAAAGAGTGTGAGTGATTCTACTGAGATAATAGGTCAAATGATTAAAAATCAAAAGGAGTATGCGCTGAAATTGTATAATCAAATAAATAAATCAGGAAACTATAATGTAATGAATAAGGGAGAGATTATAAGTGGCTTTTCTTTGAATTATTCGCCAAAAGAGAGTATAATGGAGTTTGCTGATAAAAAACAAGTAAGTAAGCAATTGCAAGAATATTCTGTTGAAAAGAAATTGCCATTTTCTTATCTTTTCCTTTTGCTTGCTTTATTTACGATAATAGTTGAAACAATATTGATGTATAAATTAAATAAATGAAGAAATAATGAAAAAAATAGTGTTTTTAACTTTTGCTCTTTTAATAGGAACATTTGCAATAGGGGAAGAAAAAAAGGATAGTGTAAAATATTGGAATATTAAGAATAATATTTTATTGAATAGTGAACAAGCGACTCTTTCAAATTGGAGTGCAGGGGGGTATTCTTCTTTTGCATTTTCTTCTTTCTATAAAGGATTCTATAATTATAAGAAAGGAGATAATCAATGGGATAATTCAATAGAGTTGGCTTATGGAATGATTTGGCAAGATAAAACAGGTAATGGCTTTAAGGATCCTGCTAATGAGTTTCAAAAAAGCGATGATAAAATAGAATTAAACTCTATTTATTCTCGTAAGATGATTAAAAGTTGGAACTATTCTGCGCTGATAAATTTAAAATCGCAATTTGATGAAGGTTTTAAAGATGGTAATTTGGTTTCGGCTCCTCTTTCTCCTATAACTATTACTTCTTCGGTTGGTTGGGAGTATAAAAATAAAGGCTTTTCGGCAATGCTTTCTTTCCTTGCAGGTAAAACAACAATTGTTACCGACAATAGATTGAGAGGAAATGAAATTTTTGGTTTTACTGAGGCTGGTCAATGTGCTCTTTTTTCACTTGGTAGCTATGCAAAATTTTTCTATCAAAAAGATATTTTTAAAAATGTTAATCTTCTTGTAAAACTAGACTTATTTTATGATTACCACAAACCGTTATTAGATACCGATATAAATACGGAAGTTTTCATAAATATAAAAGTGAGTAAATACCTTACCGCATTTATTAATTTTCAAGCAATAATGGATAAGGATTTTAACTCTACTTTACAATACAAACAAAGATTCGGACTTTCTGTGCCTATTAGTTTTTAAGAATTTTTTGACTTAATGCCTTCAAGTCTATTCCTCCAAAATTACCAGAAGACATCATTAGTATGTTTTCTTGATTTTGGCTGTTGTTAATTACAAATTCTTCGACCTCTTCTTTTGTTGTAAAGATTTGTAGTCCTTCTTTTGCAAAACAAGAGTATATTAAATTTTTGTCAAGGTTTGGAAGACGTTTGAGTTCAAGTGCGTGAGAATTGAAGTAGATAGCCGCATTATCTGCTAAGTCCATACAACCTTTATACTGAGAAAGAAATTCTTTTGTTAGTGAAGAAAAAGTGTGTAATTCCATAACAGCTGTTAATTTTCTCTCGGAAAATTGATTTTTCATTGCTTCTACGGTTGCTTTTAATTTTGAAGGGGAATGAGCAAAGTCTGTGTAAAAAGCTTGTGTAGGGGTTTCTGCTATTAATTCTAATCGTTTTGAAGCTCCTTTGAAAGATTGCATTGCTTTAAGAAAGTCTTCCTGTTTTACTCCTATTTGTTCAAGGGCAATCATTGCAGCAGAAATATTGATTAGGTTGTGTTTGCCGAAAATTTTTAAAGGGTATTTCTTTACTAATTCTTCGCTAAGTTCTTTGTATGGAAATTTTTTTATGTCCTCCCTTGTGCTTTTCGCAATTTTAACAATGTTTTCATCGTCTTGAAAATACACTAAACTGCCATTAGGAACTATTTTGTCTGCAAAGATTTTAAATTGTTCAATATATATATCAAAGGTAGGAAATACGTTAATGTGATCCCAAGCAATGCCGTTAATAATTGCGATGTTAGGTTTGTATAGATGAAATTTTGGTCGCAAATCCATAGGTGAAGAAAGGTACTCATCTCCTTCTAATACCATATATTTAGCATCGCTTATTTTTACCATTACATCAAATCCTTCAAGTTTTGCTCCTACCATATAGTCTGTTTCAATACCAAGTTGCTGCATTACGTGTAAAATCATAGCTGTAATAGTAGTCTTTCCGTGACTTCCTCCAACAACAATGCGTGTTTTATCCTTGCTTGCCTCATATAAATATTCAGGATAAGAATATATTTTTAATCCTAATTCTTTTGCTTTTAATAATTCGGGATTATCACTTTTTGCGTGCATTCCAAGAATTACTGCATCTAAATTGTTTGTTATTTTTTCGGGATTCCAACCTATGTATTCTGGTAATAAATTATAAGCTTTTAAACGTGAAAGAGCAGGGTCATGAATTTCATCATCAGAACCGCTTACTTTATATCCTTTTTGTTTTAGTGCAATAGCAAGATTATGCATAGCACTACCACCGATAGCAATAAAATGTACTGTCATTTTTCAATTATTTTAGGTGCAAAGGTAAGATAATTAAAGAAAAAATGAACAAAAAAACAATAATAATGTTTGTAGATAATGTTAAAAGTAGTATATTTGCACCCGATTAAAAGTGAAAAAATAATTAATTACTTACAAAAAACAATTAAAAATGAAAAGAACATTATTAGCGTTAGCATTGATGTTGGCTTCAACTGGCTTGTTTGCACAAGTTGGAATGCAAAAGCTTGACATACAAATGCAAAAGAAAGCTGTTAGTCAAATGGAAAGACAAACAGTTAAAGTAAAAAAGAATGTGAACAGAACAGCAAAAGATGGAGATAGAACTTTGTTATGTGATTTCTCTACTGCAACTGATTATACATTCGGAACAAATGCAGCACACACTGTTGCAGGTTGGGGATGGAATCTTCAAGCAGATACAAATAGCTATTTTGGTCTTCAAGGAGACTATCTTAACTATTGGTTGTTAGGTATATCTGATGAAAACCCTGAAGGTGATGGTTGGTGGATATTTGATCCATCAAGAGGTTATGAAAATCCAACTTGGGATAATGGTTTTGCTTATCTTGACCTTTTAACTATTTGGGACCAAGGTTTGCAAACAGGAGTAATGGATGCTTACGTTCAATTCAATCAACCAATTGATGCAACTGAATTAAGTGGTATTGATATTTATTTCAATAGTGCAATTCAAAGATTTAACTCTGAACGTTATTTCATTGAATGGTCAAATACTCCTGATTTCACAACTTATGATTCATTAGAATTTTATGTAAAAGGGTTGGAAATTAACTCAAACGAATCTGCAATAGGAGCAAAAAGATTAACTTTACCTAAAAACACTCCTAATGCAAACACAGTAGGAAACTTAGTTTATTTGAGATTCCGTTATACTTCTCCTGCAAACGAACCTGGGGATGACGGACAACCTCACTCTTATTTCTGGTTCTTAGATGATATTAATTATCAAGAATCTCCAGAACACCGTGTTGATATCGTAAAATCTCAATACAATTTAGGAGGATACCACAACCTACCTGCAGTAGTTACTCCTGATACATTAATTTATGCAGTTGACGTTGAAAATACAGGTGGAACAGACTACAATGATGCAGTTTTACAAAACACTATCTACTCTATTCAATTTGCAGAAACAGAAGATGGTGAAGATACTTACACACAAGTTGATGTAAACTTATCTGCAGGAGATACATTAAGAAATACAACAGTAAAAACTGCTGACGCAGTAAATGGTTCTGATACAACATTCGCAGCAAGAAGAAATGTTACATTGATGGCTGCTAGTACACACTTACCTTCAGGAACTCCTGGAACATACGCTTTAGCTTCTTTCGTTAATGCATCAGCAATGGAAAATCCAATAGCATTAGATGATACAGTTTATTTCAATGTTGTTGAACCTTCAGCAGACTTAAATGGTTCTTACCGTTGGTCAAGAGACCGCAACGTTCTTATTGAAAGTTGGGGTAACTTCAAATATGGATTTGTGCAACAAGGTGCTGCAACATATTTAACAGATGAAGCTGCATGGAATAGAGCTGGATATGAAGTTTGTATTCCTTTCACAGCAGATAATACAGATAGAGATGTATATATCAATGGAGTTGAAGTTGTTCCTGCATTAGACTCTTGCCAAGCAGGTGCTCAAATCATAGGAAAATTAAGAAAAATTAATTGGGAAGCAGAATCATTAGATGCTTTAGTTGTTGAAGTAATGGATGCTTGGGATGTTCCAGTTGAATCAGAAGTTTACACTTTACAAGCATCAGACCTTAACAATGGTTTATGTACAGACCCTGAATACTTAGATGTTATTACTTCTAATGAATTCCGTTCAATTTATCTTCCATTCAAAAACAGCGTTGAATTAGTTGCTGGTGAAACTTACTATGCTTGTTACAGAATGGCTTCTAACGGTAGATTTATGATTGCTGCTGATGACCCTCGTATTGGAACATTTGGACCTGGTACAAACTACTATCAATCATTAATGTTAATCTTTACTCCTGGTTTACCTGCATCAGTAAACTATGCTTGGGGTGGTAGATTCTATTTCCCTGAATATTGCGATGGAAAAACTCCACTTATCCACATGGTTGTAGGAGATGCTTCTACTCGTTCATTATCAGAAGAAATAGCAGTTGCTACTTCATTGAACGCATATCCTAACCCTGCTACTGACAATGCTACAATATCTTACTCTTTGAAAAAAGCTGGTAATGTTAGCATAGTTATCACAGATTTAATGGGAAGAGTAGTTATGAATATGGAAGAAGGAAACCAAAATGCAGGTGTTAACTACACAGTTAATGTAAACACAGCAAACTTGGCTAACGGAACATATTTCTATACTTTGAACGTTAATGGTGAAAAACAAACAAAGAAATTTGTTGTTAGTAAGTAATAACACAAAATAACATTTCAAGGAGCAATTCTTTAAAAGGATTGCTCCTTTTTTTATTTCCAATTTTGTGAAAATCTAATTTTGTTGTATCTTTGTCCCCTTAAAATGAAACGTAAATACAATAAAAAAATGAACAAAAACTTTAATTTTGCAAAATATTTCTTTGTTTTTCTGATATATTTCTTTGTTTCTGCGCAAGCAATTGCTGTTCCTGCCGATACTACAATGAAAAATAGAAGACAATCTGATAATAGGCTATTAGATTTTTATTTAATCGGAGACGAGTTTGTTAATTTTGCTCGCTCTATCGATAATTACACTTTGTTGTTGAATAAAAATGGAGATTATTGTTATGCTTATCTTAATGAAAATGGTGATTTAACAGCATCTTCTTATTTGGCGGCAAATCCTAATCAAAGAACAAAGGCAGAAATAGACTTTCTTTCTTCAATAAACAAGAACTTAATTTTCTCTGATAACCAAATCACGAGTAGAAAAGAAGCATTCCAAAAAATAGAAACAAATTATCCTACGGTTGGAGAGAATAATTTGTTGATTATTTTAGTTTCTTTTGCAGATAGAGCATTTACTTACACAAGGGAAGACTTTGATTCTTTGGCTTCTCAACCGGGATATAACCGTAATGGAGCAACCGGGAGTGTGAAGGATTATTATTATGATGTTTCTTTTGGACAATTAGAATTAAATCCTACGGTTGTAGGTCCTTATACTTTGTCGCAACCTATGGCTTATTATGGTGCGACAGGCCCTTCTTTCTCTGATGTTAATCCAAAGGCGATGATTTCGGAGGCATGTGTGTTGGCAGATAGTGAAATAGATTTTTCTCAATTTGATATGAATAATGACGGAATGTTAGATGCTGTTCACGTTATTTTTGCAGGAGCAGGAGAGGCTTCAACAGGAGAGTCAAATGCTATTTGGCCACATCGTTGGAGTATCTATCCTTTTGATTCTCTTGATATAACCTTTGATGGAGTTACTTTAAAGGATTATTCTTGTTCTGCTGAAAAAATGGGTTCGGGAATGGATGGTATTGGAACTATTTGTCATGAATTTGGACACGTTTTAGGTCTTCCGGATTTGTATGATACCGATTACGAAGGCTCAGGTGGGCAAGCAACAGCAGTAAACACTTGGAGTATTATGGCTTCTGGTAGTTATAATAATTATAGTAACACGCCTGCTTCTTTTACAGCATACGAAAAATATCGTTTGAATTGGTTAGAATTTGATACACTTTCTCTTGCAGGGGAATATGTTTTGCCTCCGCTTTTAGATAGCAATAAAGCATATATTATTACAACACCTTATGAAAACGAATTTTTTGTTTTTGAAAACAGACATCAATCCTCTTGGGATACATACTTGCCTAATAGTGGTGGATTGATATTTCACGTTAAGCAAGAGGGGGATTATAATATAAATTGCGACCCTAATTATCAAAAATATGACATTGAAGAAGCGGATAGAAATGATGCAGATAATACACTTGCAACAGATGTTTTCCCTTCTATTCAATACAATAATTTTTTCACAGATTATTCTCAACCAAATAGTATTTTGTGGAGCGGAGAAAGTTTAAACAAACCAATAACCCGCATTACAAGAGATACAAGTGATAATTGCATTAGTTTCCGTTTTATGATACCTGATTCTTCTGCAATAATAGAGACTTCTCATGAGAATGTAAAACTTTCAAACACTTCTTATAAAGTCAAAGGCTTTGAAGTATATGAAGGAATTTATAATTACACTTTCAAAGGTTTTGCATTGGATACACTACCAGACTTTTCTACCGAGCAATTCTTTGAAACAAACGAGTTTAATGCGGATAGTTTTTCAACAGTTTTGACTAATCTTCTTTATGCTAAGACATACTATTATAGGAGTGCATATATTTCGGATTATGACACTGTTTATGGACAAATAAAAACCTTCACCACAGTTGATGGACAACCAATTTTGAAAACAAATTCAGCAACAAATATTGATTTAACTTCAATGACAGTAGGAGGAGGAGTGTTAGTTGCAGGAGATTTTCCTATTTTAGAATATGGAATATGTTATTCAACCACACAAAACCCCGATACAACTACAAATGTTATTAGTTTTGTTGGAGAATGCGAAACTTTTACAACTCAAATAACAGGACTCGAACAAGCAACAAAGTATTATTTTAGAACTTATGCAATAACTGCTCTTGGAATAAAATATGCTCCACAGAAATCTGCTACAACCGATTTCATACCTGTTGAAAATAATGTGATAACAGGCGGTGCAACACTTTGCGAAGGAGCAGATTTTGGAATGATTTTAGGTTCTCAACCTCAGGCAGGACAAGGGAATTTTACATATCAATGGCAAAAAAAAGAGGAAGGACGCTCTTGGGAAGATATTGAAGAGAATGGAAACGAAAAAGATTATATCGTAGGTACACTTACTACTACAACCTCTTTTAGAAGGGTTGTTTTCTCTCTTGCAATTAGAGATGAAAGTAACGTTATAGAGATGAAAGTGTTAAAATCAAAAGGAGGCAAAATAGAAGGAAAGACAGAATGGATTAGTAGTGAAGAAGATACTTTGACATTAACATCGTTTAAAGGAGAAATCCTTTCTTGGCAAGAAGCAAATCAAGATTTTTCTTGGCATACTATTGCAAATTCAGAACAAGACACAACTCTATTATACAATCCAAGTCTTTTAGATACGGTTTATTTAAGAGCAGTTGTTCAATTGAATGAATGCCCAATTGCATATTCAGATACATTAAAAATAAATGTTATTCAAGATGTGTCATTAGAGACTTTACAAGAAGGAGAAATGTATTTTGTTTATCCAAATCCAAGTAGAGGACAAGCACACTTAAATAATACAAGCCAAGACTATCTAAGCATAAGGATTTTTGACTCAAATGCAAGAGAAATTATAGCCTTTGAAACTTCTGAAAAGAAATTAAACCTTCCAATAGAGAATTTGTCAAATGGAATATATATTTTAAGAATAGAAAATAAAACCACACAAAAATTAGTTAAAGATATTAAATTGATATTAATGAAATAGTAAAAAAAATAACAAAAAAAAGATGAGAAAAAGATTATTGAAAACTATGACGCTCGTTGTGTTGATGCTTACAATCAGCATAGGGGCATTTGCAATTCCAGCAAATAAACAAGCAGTTACAGTTCGCCAACCAAATGGCAAGACTTTGACTTTTGTTCTTGGTGGAGATGAGTATGTAAATTGGGCAACAACCTTAGACCAATATACCTTGGTAAGAAATAGTGAAGGTGTATTTACATACGGTGTATTAGATGAAAATGGAGACTTAGTTGCATCTAAGTATATCGCTTCAAACGCAAATGAACGTACTGCAGAGGAAATAGCATTCTTATCTACACTTCCTGTCAACTTGTTTTACTCAGATAGACAAGTAGAATTGAAAAAACAAAACTCTCCTGCATCGCTTCCTGCTAATAGTGATGCGAAATATCCTTCAATAGGAACAGTAAAATTATTAGTTATTCTTGTTGGATTCAGCGACAAGCCGTTTACATATACAAATCAAAACTTTGTAGACCTTGTAAGTGCAGACAATTACAATGGAACAGGTTCTGTAAAGGATTATTATAAAGACAACTCAGATGAACAATTCATTATGGATATTGATGTTGCAGGTCCATATACTTTACCTAATTCAATGGCTTATTATGGCGGTAATAACTCTTGGGGAAGTGACCAAAATATGGATTACTTTGTAAGACACGCAATAGATGCAGCAAATCCAGATGTAAACTATGCTGATTACGATAATGATAATGATAATAGAGTTGATGCAATTCACATTATTTTTGCAGGAACGCCAGAAAGTTCAACAGGAGTTGATAATGAAATATGGCCACATAGAAGTAGTGTAAGTCCTAATGTTGTAAAAGATAATGTTAGATTTGGACCATATTCTTGTTCAGCAGAAAAGAGAAACTCTGTTGCTATGGACGGAATTGGAACAATTTGTCACGAATTTGGTCACGTATTAGGATTTCCTGACTTTTACGATACTGACTATACAGGATCAGGAGGACAAGCAGCAGTTCCAGGAGATTGGGATTTGATGTCATCAGGTTCTTATCTTAATAACTCAGCAACCCCTGCTGGTTTAACAGGAATTGAACGTCAAATTGCAAATTGGGCTCAACCAATAGAATTAACAACAACAGCAAATGGATTATCTTTACCAGCAATTAACGATTCAGCAGTGTTCTATAAGATAGATTTAGGAAATAATAATGAATTTTTAATGTTGGAACACAGAAGAAAAACAAGATGGGACTCTTATATTCCGGGAGAAGGAATGTTGATTTACCATGCTCAACAAAACAGATTGAATAGATGGTTAGAAAATGGTAGTAATGATATAAATGTAACGCCAAGTAATAGAGGATGGTACATTGTTCCAGCAACAGGAAATGATAATCATACAGAAACAGCAAATGCTCCATTCCCAGGAAACTCAGGTAATACAAATTTTACAAACCTTACAACTCCTGCAAATACACTTATGAATGGTACACCTACTAATAAACCAATCACAAGCATACAATACCAAAACGATTCTGTTATTACATTCAACTTTATGTCTGATTTGCCAGCAGTAAGTACAGGAACCGTAACAGCATCTACAATAACTTCAAGCTCTGCAACAGTATCAGGTTCAATTCTTTATTATGGAGATTCAACAATCTCAGAACAAGGAGCTGTATGGAGTCTTAACCAAGAATCTTTAAGAAACTTAAATCAAGATAGTATAACAACAATTACCGCAAATACAACTGATGCAGTATTTACCGTAGAATTGACAGGACTTGTTCCTTCTTCAACAATATATTATAGAGCATACGCAGTAAGTGCAACAGGAACTTCTTACGGAGAGGTAAGACAATTTAATACTCCAAGCGGATTAGGAACATTATTGACGCAAGCAGCCTCAAATATTGATTCTATTCACGCAACAATCAAAGGAAAGATAGTTAATTTAGGAGAAGGCCAATTTGTAGAAAAAGGATTTATTGTTTCCTCTGATGAAAATGATGATTTAACTATTGAATCTTCTTGGATTGTGCCAGTTGTTGATACAGTAACAATAGGTAATTATGAAATAACACTTGATACATTGACAGAAGGAATGACATATTACTTCAAAGCATACTTAACAACAACATTAGGAACAGCATACGGAACAAAACGTAGCTTTACAACAACATTCCCTGAAATACACAATAATGTAATATCTTCTGATCAAGCATTCTGTTTAGGAGAAACTCCTCAATTATTAACAGGAACAGAACCAACAGGAGGAAGAGGAAACTTTACTTATCAATGGCAACAAAAAGGTAGAACAGGCTCTTGGGTTAATGCAACACAAGAATCAACAGGCCAAAACTACCAACCAGAAGCAATAACAGATAGTACATATTATAGAAGAGTCGTTACTTCAAACGGAGTAGTAGAACATATTTCCAACACAGTGCTTTTAGATGTTAAGATTTCAAGAGGTGGTATTATTTCAGAAAATATAAGTAATGATACCATAGCCTTAGGTAATGCAACAGGTCAATTAAAATTGAATAATTATAGAGGAACAATCATAGATTGGGAAAGAAGCATAGATAATCAAGCATGGGAATCATTAAACTTTAATGAAAGAAACTATCCTGGCGAAACACCAACCTCAGAAGGTACATACACATATAGAGTATTAGTACAATTAGACCAATGTCCTTCTGAATATTCAGCAGAAAAAGCAATCTATGTAAAAGACTACTCTTCAATACAAGATGTTGAAAACTTATTTAACTACACTGTACTTCCAAACCCAACAGCAGGTCAAATCACAATCACATCAGAAGAAACACAAGCAGAAAGTCTTACAATCACAAATGTTTTAGGTCAAGAAATCTTAAAAGAAATAAACTGCAATGTTAATGGAAAAGTAATCAACCTTGATTCATTTGAAAGCGGAGTGTATTTCTTGAACATAAAACAAGGAAACAAACAATCAACAAAACAAATAATCTTAAAAAAATAAGACAATGAATAAAGTAATAAACACAGACAAAGCACCAAAAGCAATAGGTCCTTATAGCCAAGCAATTTTGGCAGGAAACGGAATGTTATTCATTTCTGGACAAATTCCAGTGAATCCAGAAACAGGAAAAGTTCCTGAAACAATAAAAGAACAAACAGAACAAGTTTTCAAAAACATAGAAGCAATCTTAACAGAAGCAGGATATAGCTTTAAAGACGTAGTAAAAACTACTTGTTTGTTAAACTCAATGGACGATTTCGCTGCAATGAACGAAGTATATGCAAAATACTACAACGAAATGTTGCCTGCAAGAGCAGCATACGCAGTAGAAAAATTACCAATGGGCGTATTGGTAGAAATAGAAACAATAGCATACAAAGGATAATAAAACTTAAACTATGCAAATAAAAAGTCAAATGTTTTTTTCAAAGCATTTGACTTTTTTTGTCTTACTTTCTTGGAATAAAACAAAGATTTTTTTTAAAAAAGTAAAGACTTATTTAACGGTAATAAAAATAGATATTTATGCGTAAGATATTTTTGATGTTAATGCTTGCTCCTTTTTTATTCGCATTTAGTGAAGGCGAATTAGATAAGCCAAAAGCAATGTGCAAAGATTGTGAGAAAAGAATAAAAGCAGCGAAAAACAAAGACGAACTTGATAAGGCCGCAAAGGCATGTGCAGAACCTTTACAAAAATGGGCAAAAGAAAATCCAAAAGTAGTAAAAGCAAAAAAAGAAGAATTAGGTACTATGGTGAAAAGCGTCATAGAGGTCTATAAAGCCAAGAGAAAACAACTCAAAAAGAAAAAATAAATAGAAATTGTTAAAATAAATCTGTGTTTTATTTACTTGATTTCAATTTATTTAGTATCTTTGCACACTTTTTAAAAAGAAAAATTAGATATGAACATATTTGAAGAACAAAAGAGAAAGCAAGAAGCTATCAATGCGGCTATGAAACCAATTAAACATATTATTGCAGTTGCAAGTGGTAAGGGTGGAGTTGGTAAATCTACGGTTGCTACAAATCTTGCTATATCTTTAGCCAAGAAAGGTTACAGAGTAGGACTTGCAGATGCAGATATATATGGTCCTTCTATACCAACGCTTTTCAATATCGAAAACGAACAAATTATGGCAACAGAAATAGATGGAAAAAATCTAATGTTACCATTTGATAAGTTTGGAATAAAGATGATGAGTGTTGGTTTCTTTGTAGAAAAAGACCAACCTATGTTATGGAGAGGTCCAATGGCAGCAAACACTCTTACTCAAATGCTGACCGAAACACATTGGGGTGAATTAGATTTTATGGTTTTGGATATGCCTCCAGGAACAGGAGATATTCAACTTAGTCTTGTACAACAATTCTCAGTAAGTGGCTCGGTATTTGTTTGCACTCCACAACAATTAGCAGTAGCAGATGTTCGTAGAGCAGTAAATATGTTTAAGAATGACCAAGTTTCTATACCTGTTTATGGACTTGTAGAAAATATGGCTTACTTTACTCCAAAGGAATTACCGGAAAATAAATACTATATCTTTGGAAAAGGAGGAGCAGAGCAATTAGCAAAAGAATTAAATATGCCTTTGTTGGCAAGCATTCCTATTTCGTTGGATATTTCCGAAACAAACGACACAGGAAATCCTATTTCATTGGAATTTGACTCGCCGGAAGCAAAAGCCTTTATGGAATTAGCAGAAAAAGTTATAGCAGAAACAATAAAAAAATAAGAGATATGATAGCAGAAGAAAGAGTAGAATTAGAAGAAAAAGTAAAAAAAGTAATAGAAAGCATACGTCCGTACTTACAAGAAGATGGAGGAGATGTAGCTTTCGTTGAAATGACAGACGAAAAAGTAGTTTACGTTGAATTACAAGGACACTGCGGCTCTTGTCCTCACGCAATGATGACTTTAAAGAACGGAGTTGAAGCAGCAGTTAAGGAAGTTGTTCCAGAAATTGTTTCAGTTGAAAGAGTAGTTAGATAATTTTTGCTTTTTTATGATTTACACAAAAACAGGAGATAAAGGTACAACAAGTTTAGTTGGAGGAACGCGTGTTTTAAAATGCTCTTTGAGAGTAGATACCTATGGAGACTTAGATGAATTAGTTTCCTACATAGGCTTATGCAGAGAATACGTAGAAGAAAACCTTGCTTCTGATTTGGTGAAAATACAAAACGTATTATTTAACATTGAAAGCATAATTGCTTGCGAAAAAGAAGAATATCTTCTCAAAATGCCACAAGTAAAAGAAGAAGATATAAAGTTTTTAGAGATTAAAATAGATAAAATGAGTGAGCTTGTGCCGCCATTAAAGCAGTTTATTTTGCCGGGAGGTGATAAAACTGCGGCACATCTCAATGTTGCAAGAACAATTTGTAGACGTTGCGAAAGAAAAATGGTAGCCCTATCGCAAGAGTGTGAAGTAAACTTACTTTGTATGCAATATATCAATCGTTTATCTGATTATTTATTTCAATTAAGTAGGTATATAATGCTTCAAAAAGGCAAACAAGAAACATTTTGGCAACAATAACGTTTAGAATATAAATAAGCATTAAACAAAAACATTAAAAAGATGTATTGGACATTAGAATTAGCCTCAAAATTGGAAGATGCTCCATGGCCAGCAACAAAAGAAGAGTTGATAGACTATGCTTTGAGAAGTGGAGCTCCAGCAGAAGTAGTAGAGAATCTAAGTGAGATAGAAGATGAAGGCGATATCTATGATTCTATTGAAGACATTTGGATTGACTATCCAACAAAAGAAGACTTCTTCTTCCACGAAGATGAATATTAGTCAATCAAATTGTAAAAATAAAACAGCGAGATAATTTTCTATCTCGCTGTTTTATTTTTTCTAACTCTGCGTTTTATTCTATCAAAATCTTTTTGTTTGCAAAGCCTCGTTGTGTTTTTATTCTTACAATGTAAGCACCGCTTTGAAGATTTGATACATCTATTGTTTCAATGTTTTGACCGCCTTGTTTTCTTAACACAACTTGTCCTAAGGCATTATGTATTTCTATTTCTCTTACCTTAAAAGATGATTGCACTGTTA
>CALGEC010000045.1 GCA_937881815.1 uncultured Bacteroidales bacterium | reverse complement strand
TGATAGTTGAATAACATTTAACAATCAAATAACACAAAAGAGCGACTCAAACAAAGAGTCGCTCTTTTTTTTCTTTGTTTCTTATTATTACAATCGCATTGTAAGAGTCGTATCATGCGATGATATTTTTTTTATCAAAGGAAAAATATGGATTTGCAAAATTTTTGCAACACTTTGTCTTCACTTTCTGAAACAATAAGCAAAGATTGTATTTTTGAAGTCTTGATTTAATTTTGACTCACGAGCGTTTTGTTTTTTGTTTTTCTTTTAGTTTTTTTCTTCTCTTTTTATTTCTTTGTTGTATCTTTGCAGTTTGCAAAAATTATCCCGATGGGAATATCGGTAAAAGTTATAGAAATGGAAAGAAGAAACGAAAATAGAGATTGGAAAAGACCTCAAAAGGGGGGCTTTAACAAAGAGAAAAGAGAAGAGAGAAAGCCTTTTTCAAAAAAGTTTGAAAGAGATAGCGAGCAAGCTCCAAGAGAGTTTAAGAGAAAGAGAATACAATCGTTTGAAAAAGCAGAACGCTTCTCTGATAAAAAGGAGAAATTTTCAGATAAGAGAGAACGTTTTTCCGATAAGAAAGAAAGATTTTCAGACAAGAGAGAGAGATTTTCTCGCAAGGAAAAGACTTTCGATAGAGAGCCAAAGAGATTTGAGCGTGAAAGAAATACATATAGCGAAAAGCCTACAAAATCTTTCGATAAAGACATACGTTTAAATAGGTTTATTGCAAATTCTGGTGTTTGTTCAAGAAGAGAGGCAGATGTTTTGATTGCTTCGGGAGCTGTAACGGTGAATGGAAAGGTTGTAACTCAAATGGGAGTTAAAGTTTCTACCTCTGATGTTGTTTGTTATGACGGAGAAAGACTCTCTCATGAGAAAAAAGTCTATCTTTTGCTTAATAAACCAAAGGGATTCATCACTACGCTTGACGATCCGCAAGAAAGAAAAACCGTAATGAGTCTTGTAGAAAAGGCTTGCACAGAAAGAATTTATCCTGTCGGCCGTTTAGATAGAAATACAACAGGTTTGTTGCTTTTTACTAACGATGGAGATATGACAAAGAAGCTTACACATCCTTCTTTTGGTGCAAGAAAAATCTATCACGTAGAATTGAATAAGCCTCTTACAAGAAACGATATGCAATCTTTGCTTGACGGAATAGAATTAGAAGATGGTTTTGCAAGATTTGATGACATACAATTCGTAGAATATTACAACGACAAAAAAGTTGTAGGAGTAGAACTTCATAGTGGTAAAAACAGAATCGTAAGACGTATGTTTGAGGCTATGGGTTACTATGTTGAGAAGTTGGATAGAGTAAGTTTTGCAGGATTGACAAAGAAGGATTTGCCAAGAGGAAGATGTAGATTTTTAACTGAAAAAGAAATCAATTTCTTAAAGATGTTATAGATGAGAATACCTCATTTTAAATTGACAAAACGAGCAAGAAGGATATTATTATTGATAATACTTTTGCTCGTTTTGTGTTTTCTTTCAGCCTTTGTTTTTGTTTGGGCTAATCAAGAAAAGATTAAACAAGTCGCAATAAAGGAAATAAATAAATCTTTACTAACCGAGGTTATGGTAAAGGAGATTGACGTAGAGTTTCTTTCGTCTTTTCCTATGGTTTCGGTTGTTTTTTCCGATGTTGCGATAAATGATGTCTTAGACTCTTTGAAAAAAGATAGGTTTGTAGCAGTAAAGGAGTTGGGAGTAAAGTTTAATCTTTTAGATATTCTCTCTGGACGCTACATAGCAAAGAAAGTTTCGGTTGAGAAAGGACAAATCAATCTTAGAATCAACTCTCAGGGCGAAAGCAACTATGTTTTTTGGAAACAAAGTAAAGAAAAATCCACTGAATCGGACTTTGCTTTTGCTCTTAATTCAGTAGAGTTTAAGGATATAGAGTTTAGTTTTCGCAACGATATTTCTCGCTTGTTTTTAAAGGCGAAAGCCGATGAGGTTTCTGCAAAAGGAGATTTCTCAGCGAGGTTTCAAGACTTGGATTTAGCAACAGATTTAACTATTGAAGCCTTTGCATTTGATGAATTAAAGATTAGCAATCCTCAACCCCTAACTTGTGAAATTAAGGCCTACAACAATACAGACAAGGGTATGCTTAGCATTAAAAAAGCTGAGCTTTATTTAGGGAAAATGCTCTTTGATTTAGCGGGAGCTTACTCCTATAAAAATCAATCAACAATTGACCTTGCCTTAGTTGGTAAACAAATAGATTTAAAAGAGGTTGTTTCAATTCTTGGACTCAATAGCAAAGATATATTAAAAGGTTTTCAAAGCGATGGCATAGTTAATTTTGCTCTAACCTTAAAAGGAGAACTCTCAAAGGAGACTTTACCCGAAATAAATGCTAATTTCGATATAGCAAAAGGAGGATTAAGAAATAAGAAACAAAATATATTTTGTGAGAATATTACGCTAAAAGGCAGTTATTCAAACGGAGAGAATCGCAATTCAAAAACCTCAAAATTGAAAATAGATGATTTCTCTCTCAAACTAAATAATGGATTTTTTGAAGGACGAATGCTTGTTAGCGATTTTTCGGATATAAAAATTGATGCAGAGGTTAAAACCAACCTAATGCTCGAAGATATTAAGCCTTTTTTGAAGCAAGACAGCCTTCAAGTGCTTAAAGGAAATATTTCAGCGAATTTGAAAATTAAAACAAAGATTCAAGATTTTAATTCTTTGATTTGTTCTGGTAAAGCAAAGATTAAAAATTTTGGTTTTAAGGATTTGAGATTGCCCTTAGTTGTTGTAGATAATATGTCTTGTGATATAACCTTTGACACAAAGAAAATACTAATAGAACAACTCTCTGCCTTATTTAACTCTGAAAAACTAAACGCTAATGCAACAATTGAGAACAAGGAAATAAAAGCTGATCTTGATTTGAGTCGCTATAAGTTTAATGATTTAGTGCTTCAAAACATCAAAGGAAAGGTTAAATATTCCAATAACGTGGTTTCAACCAATGATTTGAAGTTTGAGGTTTTCTCAGGAAGCGTTAGCACAAAAGATTGTAAACTTATTTTGGGAGAAAAAGAAAATGTATTGAACGCAAATTGTCAAGTAAAAAACATAAATATAAAACAAACCTTCAAACCTTTAAAGAACTTTTCTCAAAACGTAATTACCGATAAGAATTTAGAAGGAACCTTGTCGGCAAATGGCGTTTTGAATCTTTATTTCGATAAGAACTTTAACTTTTTGAGTGATAAATCTTCCTTTAACATAAATTACACTATTGCAAAAGGAAGATTAAAAGATTTTTCTTTAATGAAAAAACTCTCACTCTTTGTAGAAGAAGAAGCATTGAACGATGTGAGGTTTGAAAACATTGAATCGTCTTTGCAGCTCAATAATTCTTCTTTGAATTTTGAACCAATAAAAGTCAAAACCAATGTTGTGGATTTTGAATGCTTTGGAAAACACGATTTAGATAATAAAATAGACTATCAATTTGCTATAAACCTTTTGCGAAATACCAAGGTGTTTGTTAAGGTTGAAGGATTTATAAACGATCCTAAGTTTAAATTCAACCTACAAAGTGATATGAAAAAGGTAAAAGAAAAAGTAAATCAAGACAAAAGTGAAATTATAAAATCTATTGATAGAGATTTTAAACTTAATCTTGAAGAAGCAAAAAAGGATAAGCAAGAATGGGAAAAGCAAGAAAAGGGAGAATTTATTATAGAGTGGGAAGAAGAAAAACAACCTAAGGAAGAAGAAAAGCAATTTGAAGATAGTGAATTTATTATAGAATGGTAGCGTTTTTATACAAAAAAGTTTTACCTTTGCACCTATGTTAAATCAAGTGGAAATAGAGAATATTGTTTTTGAAAAGATAATTGATTCAAGCCAATTAAAAGAAATAGCGGAGCGTTGTGCAAAACAAATCAATAAAGACTACAAAGACAAAAATCTTGTCTTTATAGTAGTCTTAAATGGTGCATTTGTTTTTGCTTCGGACTTGCTTCGTCTGTTTTCTTTCCCTTGTGAAACATATTTTATCAAAGTTTCCTCTTATCAAGGAATGCAAAGCACAAATCAAGTGAAGATTTCAGGCTTGCCTGAGGGCGTTTTGGAGGGGAAAGACGTGGTAATAATAGAAGATATTGTTGATTCGGGTCTAACAATGCAAAAACTTCTTGAATACTTACAACAAGAAAAAGTTTCAAGTCTTGAAGTTTGCACATTGTTTTTTAAACCTGGAAATTTTAAAGGAAATTATAATATAAAATACATAGGAAAGTCTATTGAGAATGACTTTATTGTTGGTTACGGATTAGATTTTAACGACAAAGGAAGAAATCTCAATAGTGTATATCAAAGAAAAAACTTATAGATTATGTTAAATATAGCATTATTTGGAGCTCCTGGTGCAGGAAAAGGAACTCAATCAAAAGAATTAGTAAAGAAATATGACCTTACTTATATCTCTACGGGAGATATTTTAAGAAAAGAAATTGCAGCAGGAAGCGAATTAGGTTTGCAAGCAAAGGATATTATCAATAAAGGAGGATTAGTAAGCGATGAATTAATCGTTCAAATCATAGAAAAGATAATTGAGAAGGAAGATAACGGCGGAATACTTTTCGATGGCTTTCCTCGTACAGTTGTTCAAGCCTATATCTTGGAAGGATTGCTTCATAGAATGAACAGAAGACTGCTTTGTATGCTTAGTTTGGAAGTTCCAAGAGAAGAATTGATAGAAAGAATGCTTAAACGTGCAGCAATCGAGGGTAGAGCAGACGATAATGAAGAGGTAATCAAAAACCGCTTCAAAGAATATGATGAAAAAACTCAACCTGTTGCTGATTTCTACAAAGAAAAAGGCATTTACTACCCAATAAACGGTGTTGGAACAATGGAAGAAGTCTTTTCACGTCTTACAAACAAGATAGAAGAAACCTTAGAGACTGCTTACAGAAATATTGTTCTTTATGGAATGCCAGGATCGGGCAGAGGAACACAAGCAAAACGCATTGCAGCAAAATATTCTTTGGTTTACATCTCAACAGGTGCAATGATAAGAGAAGAAATCAAACAAAACACCGAATTAGGTAAGATTTGTTTGCCATATATCGAACAAGGAGATAATGTTCCTGATGAGGTGGCAATACGATTGATTGAAAAGAAAATAAAAGACAATCCAAACGCAAAAGGATTCGTATTTAAAGGATTCCCTTCTACATACGTACAAGCTTATATCTTAGATGGAATTTTAGATAGAATACATTCATCGGTTACATGTGTTGTAGAAATAAAATCAAACCCTATTCAATGCGTTAAACGTTTAGTTACAAGAAGTAAAACCGATGATAAACGCATATACGACTTAGACACAGATACAATAATTCACAGATTAGAAACATACGAAAACTGTGCTAATAAAGTAAGAGAGTATTATACAAATAAAAATAAGTATTACAGCGTAAACGGTGATGAAGATGTTGAAGTAGTATTTGAAAACGTTTGCGACACTGTTGATAAAGCATTAAAATCTTAAAGAAGTGGCATCGAATTTTGTAGATTACGTAAAGGTATGCTGTCGTTCTGGAAAAGGAGGTGCAGGTTCAGCACACCTTCTTAGGACAAAGGGCGATGCAAAAGGCGGTCCTGATGGAGGAGATGGCGGAAGAGGCGGTCATATCATACTAAGAGGAAACAAACAGTATTGGACTCTTCTTCACCTTAAATATACCAAACACCTAATTGCAGAAGCAGGAGGAAATGGTGGCGAAAACCGTCTTCATGGTAAGAATGGAAAGGACGTAATTGTTGATGTGCCGTTGGGGACGGTTTGCAAAGACTTTGAAACCAAAGAAATCGAGTGCGAAATCGTTGAAGACGGACAACAAGTCATAATTGCAAAAGGAGGAAGAGGTGGTTTAGGAAACGATCACTTTAAATCGCCTACAAATCGTACACCTCGCTATGCACAACCTGGCGAAGACGGACTTGAAGTCTGGAAAATAATAGAATTAAAGATACTTGCAGACGTAGGATTAGTAGGATTTCCTAATGCAGGTAAAAGCACTTTGTTAAGCGTTGTTTCGGCTGCAAAACCCGAAATAGCAGATTATCCTTTCACAACATTGGTTCCAAATCTTGGAATGGTGTCTTATCGTGATGATAAGAGTTTTGTAATGGCAGATATTCCCGGAATAATTGAAGGAGCCTCAGAAGGAAAAGGTTTAGGACATAGATTCTTGCGTCATATTGAAAGAAATGCAGCACTTTTGTTTATGATACCTTGCGATTGTGATGACATAAAGAAAGAATACAACATATTGCTTTCAGAACTTGAACGCTACAATCCTGAACTCCTTGATAAAGATAGAGTATTGGCAATTACAAAGTGTGATATGCTTGATGAGCAAATGAAAAACGAGATGAAAAAACTTCTTCCCGAAAACGTAGAAAGTATTTTCATTTCTTCGGTAACAGGAGAGAATATTCCACAACTCAAAGACATACTTTGGAGAGTCTTAAATAAATGATAGAATACCTAAACGACTTAGATACACAAGCGTTTTATTTGATAAATGCGGCAAGGAACGATTTTTTTGATTGGTTCTTTGCCGTTATTTCTTCACACCTTTTCTTTGCTCTTGTGGTAGCAAGCATTTTCGTTTGCTTTGCCTACAAGAATTTCAAAAAACATTGGTGGATTGTTTTGCTTCTAATAGGACTTTGTTTTCTTTTAGGAGATAGAGTGTCGGTCGTTGGATTCAAAGACGTTTTTGAAAGACTTCGTCCCTCACATGCACTTGAAGATGTTTTTCTTGTAAAGTTTAAAGACTTTCAACTTGTATATACAAGCAAGGGAGGCTTATATGGCTTTGTTTCTTCGCACTCTACAAATGCCTTTTGCATAGCAACCGTTTTCGGATTGCTCTCTCGCAAAACAAAGACTTGGATTTTGCTTCTGCTTTGGGCGTTTCTCACCGCCTATTCAAGAGTTTATTGCGGAGTTCACTACCCCGGCGATGTCCTTTGTGGAGGATTGTTAGGCATAGTCTTAGGTTTGTTGATTTATCTGCTATATAGCAAATTGAAAAAACGCTTTCCAACAACCCTTATCCTTTGATGAAAAGGGAATAAAAAAGATTCCACGCCACCGTAAGTCTTTGTTTTCATTTATTTATTCTTTGATTTTAAAACCACAAAGTTTCT
>CALGEC010000044.1 GCA_937881815.1 uncultured Bacteroidales bacterium | reverse complement strand
AGCTGGTGCAACCAAAAATAATCCTAATAATTTCAATTGTATTTGCTGGATACGATACTTTTATTGGTGCAATAAAAAATATCTTTAAATTGAAATTTGAGAAAGACGGGTGTTTTGTGAAGAATTAAAACCAATTATTGCGGAGTTGGCAAAAGAGATATTGCCTGAAGATGTTTTTGAAAAATTAAAAAATGCTTTTGATGATATAAGAGATTTTTTCAATTTCATAAAAGAAAACGGTCCAATTATTATATCAACCATTGTAGGAATTACAACGGCGTTAGGTGCTTTTAAAATTGTAACATTAATACAACAAGCAGTAAGTGCCTTTAAAGCATTTAAGATAGCAACCGAAGGAGCAACAATAGCACAATGGCTGATGAATAGTGCTTTGTTAGCTAATCCGATTGGTTTAATAGTGGGTGCTATTGCGGGATTAGTTGCAGGAATAGTTGTGTTATGGAACACAAGTGATGGATTTAGAAACGCAATTATTAATACTTGGAACAAGATTAAAGAAGTATTTAGCAATATTGGTAATTCAGCGAAGGAAGCAATCACAAATTTCACAAACATAGGCAAAAACTTAATTGAGGGAATGTGGAACGGCATCAATAATGCAAAAGAATGGTTGCGACAAAAAATAAGCGGTTTCTTTGGTGGTGTAGTTAATAGCATAAAAGATTTCTTTGGCATTCATTCACCGTCAACATTATTCAAGGATGAAATCGGTAAGAATTTGGCTCTTGGTATTGGCGAAGGTTTTGGTGATACTATGGCAGATGTATCAGCAGATATGCAAAGTGCTATTCCAACGGAATTTGATACAAGCGTAAATATGAATACATCCTCTTCTTCTTATGGCTCTAACTATGATTATTTGGTTACTGCATTTAAGGAAGCATTGAAAGATGTAAAAGTAGTAATGAATAATAGAGAAATGGGAGCATTTATCGTTAGTACGGTTGAAAGGGAGGTATATGCTTAATGAATTATATCATTTGGAATAACAAAGATAGCAGAGATATAAAAGGTCTTTTAATAAGCGAATTACCTCCTATCACAAAACCGAATATGCGAGCAAAGGAAACAGTAATTGACGGTGTTGATGGCTCAATTATTGAAGAAATGGGATATGAGAGCTATGACAAAACCGTTGCTATTGGCTTGAAAATCGGTGCTGATCTTGATAAAGTAATGGAATTTTTCACAGGGAATGGCGAAATAGTATTTAGCAATGAACCTGAGAGATATTACATAGCAAGAATAATCAAAGGCATAGATTATGCAAGATTAGGGAGATTTAGGGTTGCAACGGTAACATTTAGAGTTCAACCGTTCAAATACAATCGTGTAGAGGTCGCCCGTCAAGCGACATCCGATAGAACGAGTATGATTATTGAAAATCTCGGTAATCATACAGCAAGACCTTTAATCACAATAAAAGGTTCGGGAACGGTTGAATTCACCTTAAATGGTAACAAGATATGCACATATACCTTCCCTGAAGGTGAAAATACCGTAATAATTGATAGCGAAAAGCAAGATGCATATTGGGATAACGCACTAAAAAATAGGAATATGAACGGTGATTTCCCTATCTTTGAAAAAGGCAATAATACACTCTCTTGGAATGGAGCAATAACAAGCATAACAATTACAAAGTATAGTAGGTGGTTGTAATGAGTATTAGAGTTTATGAAGCTACGGAAAGATTATTTAATCATAATGGCTTAAAAGTGCTTAATCCGTTGTTTGCACAGATAACAAAGGTTGATAATGGCGATTATTACATTGAGTTGGAAGATATACTTGATAATCGTGAATACTACCAAAAAGGAATGATAATTAGAGTTAATACCCCTAAAACTTGGGGTGTTAAAGATTTTCAATGCTTCAGGTGTGATAATCCCATTATTCAAAACAATAGGATCTCTTGCAAAGCGTGGCATTTGTCTTATGATAGTGAGAATTATATCATCAATAATGCTTCAGCAGTAGAGAAAAACTGCAATGATGCTCTTAATCACTATAACGATAATACGGACACAACAAGTCCCCTTACCGTTATAAGTAATATTACCACATTAGAAACAACGGTAGCGGTTAGAAAGTCCTTATTTGCGGTATTTAATGACCTTTTAGGCGTATATGGTGGTCATTGGGTTAGAGATAACTTTGATTTCAAAATATGGTCAAGCATAGGGCAAGACAGAGGCGTTGTATTGGCATATAACAAGAACATCACCGATATTAAGGTTGAGGAAAATTGGGATAGCGTTTGTACAAAAATATTGCCTTATGTAAAGGATGGAGATAAGGAAATCGCATTAGATTATATTGAATCTCTTACCGAAGATGGCTTACCAATATATGATATACCGTACACAAAGGCGGTTGAATTTAAGTATGAAGTGAAAGACGGTGAGAATGTTCCTTCCTCTGTTGAGAAGTGGGAAGAGTGGCTACACGAAGAAGCATTGAAATACTTAGAAGCAAACAAAGTGCCAAAGATAAACTATACCGTATCGGCAAAGATAGATAACATATCTGATGTTGGAGATATAATTTGGGTAAAACATCCAAAGTGCAAAATTGATATTCCTTTAGAGGTTATATCCGTTAAGTACGATGCTATTAGAGAAAGATATACATCTATTGAATTTGGCAATTTCACAAAACAAATCAAGAATTTAGCAAATGAAGTAGCAACTATTGTCAATATAGATAATGACAAGAAAATTGCGGATAGTTCCGCATTATTACACGCAGAGCTTAACGAAGCAACATCAAACATTAATTCAGTATTATCTGCAAGCAATGTTATAAATAACGGTAACGAAATACTGATAGTTGATAGATTACCCAAAGAAGAAGCGGTATATTGCATAAAAGTCAATAGTGCAGGCATTGGCTTTAGTAGTACGGGTATTAAGGGAACATTTAATAGTGCTTGGACTATTGACGGAACATTAAATATGCAAGCAATTAATGTTATCAATTTAACTGCATCATTGATTAAGGGTGGAACACTTAAATTGGGTGCAACAAACAATTCAAGCGGTACATTTGAGCTATACGATAATTCTAATAGATTAACTGCTTTAATGGATAAAGAGGGTTTAACTGTATATGCACAAAATGGCGATTATGTCAAGCTCAATGCAGAAGTAGGGCTTGCGGGGTATAACAAAAACGGTCAAATAATCTATTTGGCAGATGGTGATGTCTTTATTATGAAGAATGCTGAGGTAGAAAATGAGATAAAAATAGCGGGCAAAATCAAAATCGTACCTGTATCAACTGCTTCAAACGTTGGTGTTGGTTTTGTTGCTATTAGTTAGGGGGAAATATGGCACAAGTAAGCTCAGGATCATTTAATACAACATCTGCTGAAGGCAGATATTTAACATTTAATTGGTCGGTTGACAATACAAATATAGCAAGCAATTACAAAG
This sequence comes from uncultured Bacteroidales bacterium, assembly GCA_937881815.1. GTDB lineage: Bacteria > Bacteroidota > Bacteroidia > Bacteroidales > P3 > Onthomorpha. Next base: position 33,722 of record CALGEC010000044.1, on the reverse strand, counting down.
AGATATATTGGAGCTTGGTTGGTGCGGGTGTAGGCGGTTTTGTTATCGGTGGCAATTTCAAAGTTGTTATTGATGGTGAAACTGTTTATAATTCAACCACAAGAAGGGAAATTTGGGTAAATACAGTAATTGCAAGCGGTTATAAGAAAATATATCACACCGCTAACGGTACAAGATCATTCAGTGCAAGTGTTGAAGCGGGCATATATGATATTGCTGTAAATTGTAGAGGTAGCGGTTCTTGGGAGCTTCCCACAATATCAAGATATGCCAAAATAACAAGCTTTTCAGTTAGTCAAAGAGATGAAACAAGTGTTACATATCATTTTACTTCTGATAGCACCCTTGATTATGCTTGGTATTCCACCGATAACGGTGCGAATTGGTACAATTTACCGAACAATAACATTGTAAGCGGATTAACCGCAAATACAAGCTATCAATTCAAGCTCCGTGTAAGAAGAAAAGATAGTCAATTAACAACCGATAGCTCAACTTATACACAAAGCACATATAATTATCCACATTGTATAAATAGCCCTGATTTTACTATTGGTGATGCTCTAACATTGGAGTTTTACAATCCATTGGGAAGAGAGTTCACCGTCACGGGCTATGCTAAAAGCAACGGAGCAAGCATATTCTCAGGAAAGGTTGCAGGTAATAAGGCAACAGGATTTAATGACAGTGCGTCAAAAGATGCTCAATATTTAAGTATTCCAAGTGCTAAAAGCGGAGCATATAGAGTTGTTGTCAGTTGGAATGGTGTAGCAATGACAAGGGATAACGGCAATACATATAAGGTCAGGGGCAATGAGATCCCCACGATTAACGGCTTTGATTACATTGACGGTAATAGCTCAGTTGTTGCGATTACGGGTGATAATACACAAATTGTTCAAAACAAATCGAATTTACAAGCTCGTTTTCACTCCGCAACAGGAAATTACGGAGCAAGCATATCAAGTTATAAGCTTGAATGCAACGGTATCACAAAAACAGGTAATAAAGAGGGGCAATATGAATTTGGCACAATAAACAGTGCAAGAAATGTTGATTTAAAGCTCACTGCATACGATAGTAGAGGTTTATCTGCATCAAAAACAATTACCGTCAAAATGGTAGCTTATGAAACACCAAAAGCAACCGTTGAATTGCGAAGATTAAACAACTATGAAGATGAAACATATTTAACCGTTGACGGTTCGGTGTCAAGTGTACTTAACAAGAACACTATGACGATTAAATATCGCTATAAGGTGTCGGGCGGTACATATAACAATTATGTTACTATTGGAGATAAAGTAAAACAAACTCTATCATTGGATAAGAACAACGCCTATTCGTTCAATGTAGTTGTAACAGATATTTTCGGTTCAACATTTACAGGTGAGTATTTGCTTAATAAAGGTGTATTCCCATTGTTCATTGATACTGTTAAAAATTCAGTAGGAATTAACTGTTTTCCGCAAGAAGCAAATAGTTTAGAAGTTAATGCTTTAAATGTATTCAAGGTGGCAAACAACATCAATATGTCAATGAAGCAGATATTGTTAGGAAGCAGTGGCGGTTTAACAATAAAGGTCAATAACTTTGGCGGAACGGACAAAATAACACTTATAGTTGCAGGTTCGGATAATTCATCAATGACACCTGTATTTACAGTAATTCATATGCGAAGTGGTAGCGGTTTCGGGCATATCAATCTTGGTCTTAATAGCACAGTTACAAGAGATGGTGATAGAATGCACATAACAGCTTCTCAATGGTCGCATTTTATGGTTATTGCACCTATGGGGGTTGATATAGCCCTCTCAAATAGTGCTTTGTAAAGGGGGTGAGAGCGTGGAAATAATCGAATTTATAAGGGAATATTGGGTGTTAATTACCTTTTTTCTTGGTGAGCTTGGTGTAATTTGGGGATTTGTCAAAAACATTAACAAATCAACAAAGTGTACATTAAGAAATGATATACTCGATATTTATGATCGTTGCAAGGAAAGCGGTGAAATCACACGCTTCCAATTACAAAGCATAATGTATTCCTACGATAGATACAAGAAACTAAAAGGAAACTCTTTTGTTGATGAAATCATTGATAGAATACAAAAATTTGAAATAATTGATTAGGAGGAAATATGGAAGAAAGAATATCAGTTAAACTAAGTGCCGACCATATATTCGAATGTGATACTAATATACTTGGTAGAGAGGGCGAAGGAAACACCGCACAATTAGAAATAACTGTTCCTGAAAAATTATGCTCTTGTTCTATGTATCTTGATTTTATGAAACCGAACGGAGAAAAATTAAGGACTCCCAAATTAGAAATCAAAGACGGTGTAGCGGTTTATAAAGTTGTTCCGTATTTGCTTACTCACGAAGGCGAAGTTAAGGTACAGGCGGTTTTGAAAACTGCAAGCGGAGGAACTTGGAAAACAACCGTAAAGAAATATTTCAATCACGATAGTATTAACGCTGAAGATTATATCAATGAAAATCTTCAAAAAACGGATTTCATAACCGAAGCACAAAAGGTATTAGATGAATTTAGTGGAGAAGTCGCACAGATAGCAACCACACTGTTAAATAATACATCTTTTGTTGATAATATTATAAATCGTGTTGAAGAAATAACCATAGAAGAAGTTGATGTACTTCAAAATGATGTTACTACGCTTAAAGGTGATGTTAAAACATTGCAAGGCGATGTTGAAAAATTAAATGACGATTATGATGAACTTGGAAAATTGTTTGAAGGTCATACACATAATGGTTTGCTATGCTCGGTGGCATTTACAAACGGCACAGCAAGATTGCCCGAAGCAAGTGCGAGAGAGCTTATAAATAAAATGTGCTTTACGGTGTTTGAAGAAATGACTGATCTTAGCAAGAGATTGCATTCGGGTGTATTTTATATCAAGAATGATGTCAACACCGACAATACACCACAGCCCACACACACATACACCACAGATTACGGCACTTGTGGTAGTTTTAAACTTGCTTATTATCCAAACACAACATATACCGATGACAATTTGAAGCTTTGGGATAAAGACGGTAATCTTGCAAATGTAAATGGCACACTTTATATTCATAAGATGGGTGTAATGTTATGAAAGATTTAATAACAGTAAATATCGACTCCAACCATAGCACCGAAACAAGCACTAATATACTTGGTAGAGAGGGCGAAGGAAATACTGCTCAATTAGAGATAGCAATACCTGAAGAATTGCGTGGTTATGATATATACATTGATTTTGAAAAGCCCAACGGTGAACCTGTAAGAACACCAAGATTAGAAGTTAAAAACGGTGTAGCTCGTTATGATGTGCCACCGTATTTACTTGTTGAAAGCGGAGAAATTGGGGTACAGTTGGTATTTCAAAGTGAAAACAAAGGAGTTTGGAAAAGCTCTGTTAAGAAATATGTTATACAAAATAGCATAAATGCAGTTAATGATATTCCAAACAAAGAAGATTTCATAACCGAAGCACAAAAGATTTTAGATGCATTTAGTGGTGAAATCAACGAAATGGCACAACTGCTATCCCAAGATGCCAATTTTGTAGCGAAGATTGTGGAGAAAGTGGGCGTTGGTTTAACAGCGGAACAACTTGCACAGTTTAACACACTTGTACAATGGCATACCGACTCAACATATAAATATATGACGGTATCAATTTCTCCATCTAACTCGGTTTACGAAATTGGTTCTACCAACGATATTACATTCTCTTGGACTTTTAGCGAAGGAGTTGGTACGGTCACATTTAATGGTAAATCTCAAACTGTTGCAAAGACAGGATCTGCGAAAGTCACAGGAATATCAAGTAGCGGTAGTTATACAGTTGAGGGAACAAGAAAAGACGGTAAAAAGGAAACAAAATCCGCAACGGCTTATGTTTATTTTTACAACAAATACTATATTGGGTGTACAACCGAAATTCCCAACAATATAGATAGTGATTTCATAATGAACTTAACCAACGGACAAGGATGGAGCTTTTCAGGAGCAAAATCGGGTTGGGCAAGCTCAAAACCACAATTCACCGAAACAGTAACAATAGATGCCAATGCAAAACAGTACATTTGGATTGCTTATCCTCAAAAATTGGGGGATGCATCTTTTAAAGCAAACGGTTTTAATGGTGGTTTCACGGGGCAAACCGTAGAATTTACCAATGGCTATGGGTATAAAGAGCATTATAATGTATATCGTTCTATCGAGGCGGGGGTTGGTAGTATTGAAATTCAAGTTTTATAAGGGGGGTTAATCAATGGGCTTTAAAGAATTTAATCACGGTATTGAACTTATCGCAGGTTTAAAACCTTTTGGCGATTTTCCTCTAATAGAATCTTGTGATATTTTGGTTGGTGAAGAGAATGAACGTCTTGACAAGAGGTTAAAAAAGTTAGGAAGTGTAACCAAACCAAAACCAATCTCAACCGAAGCAGAAATGAACTCCATACTTGCGAAAGCAACAGAGATGGACATCGGTACGATTTATAAATATACAGGCACAACAACCGCCACATACGAAAACGGAGCATTGTATGTCATAACGGGCGGAGTGCTTGACGGAGATGGGGTGAGCTACTGATGAAACGCTTATACGAAGAAGCATACATTCAAGCAATAGCCACAAAAATAAAAAGTTTAGTACCATCTCTATATAAACGCAAATTCACCACAGCACAAATGCCTGATGCCGTTCAAATTGTGTATGATGAAGGCAAATCCAAAGGAGAAGCTGAGGGCTATCGAAACGGCTATAACAAGGGCTATAGACAAGGTTATTCAAGCGGGCAAACCGAAGGACACGATACCGCATATAACGAAGGTTATGGTGAGGGTATCAGTGTAGGCATTGAAAGTGGTGAAAAGGTTGGGTATTCCAAAGGGTACACCGATGGAGCAGAAAACGCAATCAAATCAATACCAAGAGCAAAGGGGGTAGGTTTTTAATGGAAGATTATCTTATTGAAGGCGAAATCTTAACAGATATAGCCGACAAAATAAGGGAGAATGCTCCTGAAACTTATGAAGGGAGTACAATAACTCCCGAAGAAATGCCCGAAGCGGTAGAGGAAGTATGGGAAGCAGGTTATAACGAGGGAATCAAATCAGTTGATTTGTCACCGTACCAAACCAAGCACGATGAAAACCTTGAAACTGATAGCAAGGAAATCCCCGAAGCTATCAATGAGGTTAATCGTAAGAAGGTGGATAAGATAAAATTCTTGGAACAAAACCAAAAAGTTAGTGATGTAAGCTATGGCGACCAATATGGCATATATATAAGCAACAAAACTCGTATAATGAACTTGGATGAGGATGTTGTTTGTGAACCTGAATTCGACCAATATATTCCTATTGTAGCAGGTGAAAATGTAACCTTTGAAGTTGACGAAGAAAATCAAGTTGTTAAAATCAATGTAAACACGGAAGGAATTGTACAAGCTGTTCTTGCATCATTACCGAATGCAGAGGGGGTTGAGTTTTAATGAGTGATGTTTATCTTATTAAAAAAGAAACCTTGACTGCTATTGCGGATGCGATAAGAAGGAGTTCACCTTATAACCCGACAACAATGACACCTGAACAAATGCCCCAAGAAATTGAACAAGGGGTGGCAAGCGGTATGTGGGATGAAGGTTTTGAAAGAGGATATACAGTTGGGTATCAAAAAGGCGAAGAATATGGCTATTCCAAAGGTCAAACAGAAGGTTTGGAAGCACTTGGTGAGTTGTGTGAGGTTACGACAATGGTAGATAGTGCCGATGAATTATATGTAGCTATATTCAATCGTCACCCAACCTATTATTTGCACTGCACATTTAATCACACTGACCTTGGTTCAATCAATGTGGTTGTGTTTCCCAATAAAATGGAGTCATATACGGTTAGCAATCTTTATAAAGAATTTTTTATAAATAATGTGAGGTGGAAAGCAAGTGCAACATAAGTGTTTATTAGGAAGTAAAATGTTAAAACTTAATTATAATCGTGATGAGGATTGGGTAACTTTTGTGGATGAGTGTTCAAAAGATGCTACGGCAAAAAAGTGCCAAAGCATACCTTTTTACAACAGAATAAAGGAGTGCTTTATAAAGGGTGAATATATTAATAAAAACCCTTATTACGCATTATTTATGTATCAAATATCGGTAGGATTTCACGATGACACCAACTATCCCTTCAAGGAATTTAACATACTTGAACACAAAGAAGTATGGATTAAGTGGCTCAAAGCGTATATGAATGCAGAAGATACAGAAATGTGGGCAATGGAAAAGGATGTTCTTCCTAAACAGTGTTACCACATCCTCTATCAATACTATATGATAACCGAGAATGTTCACTTCATATCGGAAGAAGCAAAAGTCGATGTTCAAAAGATACACGATTTTGAAATGCCTTCAAGTTATTTCTATGAGTTGAGGGATAGGATTAATTCAATTTGAAAAGGTAGGTGTAGCAATGTCCCTGAATAAAATATTTAATAAATTATTTTTCAAAAAACATAAACTCGGTGAAGTTGTAGCGACAAATGGGGACAAGGCATTCCAAAAGCTAACGGAAACACCTCAACAAGAACCTCCGCCTTTGACAGGACTTGAACCTGATAATTTTAATTTGGGTATACTCGGTTTAAAGGCAGGAACTTATACAATAACAGCTACAACGATTGCAACTGAATTGCATTTAGCTGAGTCGAAACAAAGCAATGCCGTAGAATATACGGTTAAATAAATTACGAAAGGAAATGAAACTATGGCAGAAATTACAAAAACTTATCCCGTTACGGATGTTGAAGGTTTAACTACCAATGTAAATAACCGTTTTGAAGTTACCTCATCAGCACCAAGCTTGAAATTGGGGGTGTCTAATTTTAGCAATCCCGAACATATCTTCATTGGTGATCTTGAACTTGAAATGAAACAAGACGGAACATACCGTGTTGTTAGGCCAGGGGTTATGCTAACAAATACATTGAAAATCCCGTCAGAATATAACGGTGCAGATGTAACTGAAATAGGTCAGCAAGCATTTGAGAACAATACAACTTTAAAGAGTATATGCATTCCTGCAAGTGTGAAGATAATCGGGGGTATGGCATTTTACGGTTGTACTGCTCTTGAAAGTGTGACGATTGAGGAAGGCGACCATATAACTGTATTTTTACAAGCACCACTCATTTGGAACAATCCTTATTTGAGATATATGCTCAACTCCAACGGTTCAGGTAGTACAACAGTAGAAATGACACTCGTCGATGCAAATCAAAACCTTTATAGTTGCGAAATTCCGTTAGAGGCATACAGCGTATCATTCTATGATGGAGTTGTTACAAATATATTAACAAACTCATATATTATCCCAACAAATAACCCTGCGACACTTGTATTTGAAACACTTGCTAACGATACGGGTATTGTTGGACCTGTGGCAACACTTGATTTGAGAATTCTTTATGATTATAAACTGCCTTTATCATATGGTTCACCTTTAAGCATTGGTACAAGTGCATTCGAGGGCTGTACAGCACTTACAAGCGTAGTTTTACCTTCAAGAACCGCAGTTATTGACAACTCCGTGTTTAGCAGATGCACTTCACTTTTGGATTTTGCCATTCAACCATACCATATAACATCAACAATCGGTGCGGGTGCTTTTATGAATTGTACAAATCTCAAACAGGTATCATTAGAAAAAGGTATTAAACATATAGGTCAGAATGCATTTAATGGATGTGAAAATTTAGAGGTTTTTGATTTTCCCTCCACACTCACAACTATTGGTGAAAATGCCTTTAGAAACTGCATCAGCTTGGAAGATTTCACAATTCCCGCGTCAGTAAATACTATTGGAGCATATGCATTTGTTTGGGATGATGAGTCGGCTCACAGATACATTGCATTTGAAGATCCTTATACTTGGTTCACTTCGAAGGAGGAAACCGTCGACCCACGCAACTTAGAACTTCAACATCCTACGTATATAAACGATGGTAAAACAGGCATAGAATCATCCGTAACGTTGTATAACGGTCAGCGTTTATCATACACGGAGGGTTATAATCCTGGTAGCCGTGGCGACTATTATTGGCACAAGCTCAAAAAGATGCCCGCTCCCGAAATTTCCATCTCAAACGATGGCATCCTGAGTATGACCGACCCATTGGGGTATGCTGAGTATTTCTATATCTATGTAAACGGTGAAGAAAAGGTTAGAGTAAAGGTATAAAATTTGGAGGATAAGCTATGAAAGAAAGGTTATCTAAATTGCTTTGTGTGAAAAGCATCGTGACAATTCTGCTCACTTTGGTATTCTGCTATTTGAGCATTATCAAAGTTATTTCACCAGAACTCTTTATGACTGTGTTCTCCGTGATTATAGCTTTTTACTTTACCACTCAATACGAAAAGAATGAACCGAAAAACAAAGAAAAATAGGTAAATATGAAAGTAATCAAAGTTAATTTATCTAAGGAGCTTAAATCCCTTGAATTGCATATATTTGCTGATGAGCATATCGGTGATAATAACTGCGATATGGAGAGATTAAAAGAGCGTATAGATTATGTTGCAACACACGATAACGCTTATTGTGTCCTTAACGGTGATATTCTTGATTATGCTTCAAGATCAAGCATAGGTGATATTGAAACAAGACAATTTAATATTATGGGACAAATTGAAAAGGGTGTTGAGTTGTTTTCACCTATTAAGGATAAAATACTTGCTATTACAAACGGAAATCACGAAAATAGAGCTTATAAAAAAGAGGGTATTGACATATCAAAATTAATTGCTATGCAGTTAGGGTTAGAGGATAAATATTCTCCAACATCAGCTTTTATCTTTTTGAGATTTGGCGAGCTGTCAGGTAACAAGCATTATCGCCCTGTTTGCTACACCGTTTATATGCTTCACGGATCAGGCGGAGGTAGAAAAGAGGGTGCAAAGGCAATTCGCTTGGCTGATATGGCAAGTATTTGTGATGCCGATTGTTACATACACTCACACACACATTTACCAATGATTATGAAACAAGGATTTTTCCGAGTTGATAATCACAATTCAACGGTAGCAAATTATACAAGATTATTTGTCAATACTTCAAGTAATCTCAATTATGGCGGTTACGGTGAAGCTCAGGAATTTAAACCTAATAGCACAGATACACCTGTTATTTATCTTAACGGAACAAAAAAGCAATTTTATGCAAAATTATAAGGCGATATTTAGCCGATAAAAATTGAATGAGGGAGGGCGATTTTGCTCTCCCTCTTTTTTTTTATTTTAAAAGGAGTTGATATTATGACAATAGTAAAAAATTTAGTACCAACAAACAAATATAACCTTAAATGCCCGTATGAAATGAGGGCAAGTCGCATAGTGGTACACAATACAGCAAATGATGCTTCAGCAAGGAATGAGGTATCATATATGATAAGTAATAACAACGAGGTATCGTTCCATTATGCCGTAGATGATAAAGAGGTAGTACAGGGTATTCCTGAGAATAGGAATGCTTGGCATAGTGGAGATGGGGCAAACGGTAAAGGCAATAGAGAGGGTATCGCTATTGAGATATGCTATTCAAAGAGTGGTGGCGATAGATTCACCAAAGCAGAGCAGAATGCCGTAAATTTAATCGTAGAGCTACTTAAACGCTATGGGTGGGGTGTTGATAGGGTAACAAAGCATCAAGATTATAACGGTAAATATTGTCCCCATAGAACACTTGATTTAGGATGGGATAGATTTATAAAAATGATTGAGGCGAAGCTCAACACAAAACTACACCGTGTGCAAGTCGGAGCTTTTTCAAATAGAGCTAATGCTGAAAAGCTGATGAACGAATTAAAAGCAAAAGGTTATAATGCTTTTATTAAAACCGAATAAAAAAATAGGGGATAGCCGTTGGGCTATCCCTTTTTTATATCCTCACGGATTAGGTTCTTTATGTATGTTTGCTTTTTGGGTTGCTTTTCAAGGTGTTCGATTAGGTCAGCTTCGGTGGGGTAAAATTCAATAACAATCTTCTTGCATTTCTTGCGGTATTTGTCTTTAGCTCGTTTTTGTGCTTCCGTCATTGTATCACCTCATCCCTTAGTCCAATAGTTACCGATAGCACCAAGTGTACTATTCCAAGTGTCATACACCTTACCGTCTATTATTGCGACTATGTGATGACCGCCTATGTGAGCTATCATTGGTTTAAGCTCTCCAATTACATAATCGTAGCCGTCTTGCAAGTATTTGCACCATTCCACGCCTGTGTATTTGGTGTTATCTAATTTGCGAGGTTGTTTGTGCTTTCTCCATCCTTGCTCCTGAAGGTATTTGTCATAGCACTTAGGATCATTGAGCATTAAACCGCATTTAAGGGAGTATTTGAACAATTCCTCATATACTTCATTATACGGTCTTTCCATTGCGGTGCTAATAGCTCTAATTACACAATCCGTTGTTACCTTGTTTTTGGGGTTAGCATTGTAATTGTGGAATGTGCTTGTATCGGGGTATCTTTCCGTTCTTTTCATATTGTTTTCTCCATTTCATTGTTTGGTCGGTTGACCTTTACTGTAATAAGATTATACCACAAGGGGGATATAAAGTGTTTAACAAATATAAGATAAATTGTAAACAAATTGTAAACAAAAAATATTTTTGAAAAGCAAGAAAATACTATAAAAAGATAAAGAGCCATACATAATCGTATAGCTCTTTTTTATGCCTATTTTCAATTTAAATCATTTATGAGGGTAAGTAATAGGGTAAACAACAAAAACGAATATAGGCAAAATATGAGGGTATTGGTGGTTTTGCATATATGTACATCGTGAAGATGTTGTTGAGTATAATTACACACGATGTACACAAGAGGTTAAAAATTATAACCTCAATGTTACAGTAAGGTTTAGTTGTGTATCGTTTAGTTTTCCTTCCGTTGTTGTTACCATTATAATTTCGCTAACAATAGCTTTTAAGAACTTGTTTTTTTCGGCAGGGGATATATCACTTTTCAATGCTTCTATTGCTTCTTCAAGCAATATGATCTTTTCCTTGTAATCAATTTGCTTTGGCATTGATAATTGAGTTTCTCTTATCTTTGATTGACAAGCTTCTATCTTCTCACGAAGTATAGTGTTTCTTTTATCAAATATTTCTTCGGTGTATCTTCCTGTTTCTAAAAATTCATATTGTTTTTCCTCTTGTGCCTTGTATTCGGCAAGCTCTTTTTCAAGGGTAGCTAAGAGGGATTTTTTTATTTTATAGGCATTTCCTTCATCATTGTTAAGCTTTGCCTTCAGGTTTGGCAATTCATATTGTATAAGGGCATCAACAACCGCTTCTTCAACAAGGGACATTTGTATTGATTTCATACACATCGGTCTTGTTCTGCAATATAAACGAGTTTCAGCGTGTTTGTATCCTCGTTGATATATCACTCTTCCACATATACCACATTTTAAGATGCCTGCAAATGGATTTTTAAGAGGATAGCCAACTTTAGCAGAAGGATTATTAGCTCTTTTTTCCTGTGCCTTTGCAAATATATCATTATCAACAATAGCGGGGTGTATTCCGTCAGCTAATATATAATCTTTTTGTGCTATGGATTTGCGGACTAACTCACCGTTCTCGATTAGTGTAGTTTCCTTGATTTTACCGTAGTAAACTTTACCGATATAATGCTCATTTTTGAGTATTACTCTTATTGTGTCTTTCACCCATTTCTTGCCTTTTGGAGCAGGTATATTCATTTCATTTAATCGGCAAGCGATTTGATAAAAGGTTAATCCTTCGTTTACATACCATTCAAAGATTAATCTAACAATATCGGCATTTTCATTTGGTTCTAATGTATGATTTTTGCCTATCTTGGTTTTATTATATCCATAAGGCGGTCTTGTACCAATAAAGCTACCTCTATTTTGTACAGCATTTTCTCTTCCTGTTGTTAATACTCCCTTTATATAGTCAAGGAAATCAGCACCTTTTAATAGGTCATTTTGGAAGTTTTTTCTATCTCTTGCATTTTCAAGGTCAAATTGCTCTCTATCGGTTAATACAAGTGTTTTAGAATATCTAAATCTTGTTATAATGGTATTGCAATCTCCTAAATCTCCTCTTGATAAACGGGGAACATCAGCCACGATAACGCCTTTAATATTGGGATCTTCAATTCTTAATAGAACCTCTTTTATTTTCTCTCTATCGGCTATGCTCTCAGCAGAACCTATCTCTCTATATATGTTTTCTTCGGGTATTCTAAAACCGTATGTTCGTTCCATAAAATTCTGTAATCTTGTTTCGTGTTTTGATAGAACTTCTTCAACGGTTTCAGTTGGATCATCCGACCTTGATTTACGAAGATATAGTATAAAATTTGTACATACAAATCTTGCAAATTCACTCATTATATTCACTCCTTATTTTTTATCTTTTATTTTTCTATGAGCTTGTTATAGAAGCTATGCACAGCGTTGAGCTTTGTTTCATATTCAAGCTTCAGGTTAAGTATTTTGATTTCATTTTCTAAAGCGGTTACTTTGTTTATTTGTGTATTGAGATCTAAAGTCGCAATATTTAATGCTTCTGTTAGAATGCTGTTTTCTTCGGTTAATCTGTCAACCTCGGCTTGCAATGTAGCAAGGTCTTGATTACCGATAACCGCATCACTTTCGCCAAATATTTCACGCCAACTACCACCAAGAGCGTGGATAATTCTGCGGATAAGATTAACACTTGGGCTTTTGGATTTGCCTGAAAATACATTTTGTACGGATTTTTCCGCCAAATTTTCCTGTTCGGCTATTTCTTTACAGGAAATATTTGTCCTGTTTTTCAATTCTATGAGGTTGATGAGCCATTGTTCAGCTCCATCAGGAATACTTATTTGCTTATTCATACTATTTTGTCCTTTCAAGTAGTCGATTTTGTCCGTTGGGAACGGTAAATTTAGGTAGGGGAAAGTCAAATTTGGGTATTGAATTTCCAATTTTGCGGGGATATAATTTAGCCACAAACAAGGCAAAAAATATATAAAAATTGGTTTGACAAGTTTTATTTGTTAAATTATACTGAAACAGAACACCTGTTCACATAAGATAAAGGGGGATTGAGCAATGACAAACAACGAAAAAGAATTACTTAACATTATTCATCAATATTCAAATCCTGAAAAGGCGATAGAAATCGCAATAAAAACTATTGTTGAGTTTTTAGAGCAAGACGGATCATTTCAAGAACCACCTGTTGCTTATCCTCAGGAACTTGCCTGAATAAGTTTAGTAGTGCCTTTTCTCCCTCTGTTAATCCAATAGGGGGAGTTGTTTTGTCATTACTTACCTTACCGTTTTTATCGGTTTCATCCCATCCCATTAAATAAGCGGGAGTTGTTCCCAATGCTTTAGCAAGTAGAGCGATTTTATCTCTTTTCATATTAGCAATCATACCTGTTTCCCATTTGCGAACTGTACTTTTGCCAACGCCAACAATATTGGCAACCTCTTCTAAAGTCATTTTATTTTTTAATCTCAATTCTTTAATCTTGTGAGCGAGATTATTTTCCATATATATTAATCACCACCTTTATGATTTACACCATTATACCACACTTGTGTCCTAAATGCAACAATTTTTGAAAAAAAAATAAAAAAGTTTCCTAAAGGACTTGACAAAGGCAAAAAAAGGGTGTATAGTATAGGTGTCTTTTAGGACACAAGCGAATAAGAAAGGAGAAAAAAGGATGAATAAGAATTTGCTTGAATATGAAATGAAGGAAAACGGTAAAAGCATATCCGATATGTGCGAACTGCTTGGGATTTCTCGTTCAGCTTTTTATCGCAAGTGTAACGGGATTTCTGAATTTACACAAAGCGAAATCAAGACGATTGTTGATTGCCTTGATTTGAAGCACGATCCAATGGAAATTTTTTTTGCTTAACAAGTGTCTTTTAGGACACAAAGTAAAAGGAGTACAAGATGCAGTACACAGAAAAAACAATCACAACGGAACGCTACACGGTAACAATCCGTTCACCAATTTTAACAGACAAAGAAAGAGCCAAACGGGAACAAGAAGTTGTAACAGCTCTTGCAAGATTTGGCAGAGTTATTGAAAAGGAGAAAAGAAATGACTGAAAGGAATAATGTTAATGCAGAAAACTTTTATTGCGGTGGCACTGAATTCTTCCTCTATTACGGAGAGGGACAATATCACATTGATGAAAAGTTTATTGATGACTTTGGGGATGAAGAATACAAGTGCATCTTTGAAGGCACTTATAAAGAGTGTTTAGAGTACAAGCACAAGTTGAAAACACAGTATGAAGAAAGCTTATTTTGAAAAGGAGAAACAACAATGAAACTTATTAAATCTATTGTAAACACAATTATATTTTTACTCGGTGTTAAGGGTGATATTCGCAAAGAAGCAGAACAAGACGGTATTTGCTATTACGGAGGTCAGCAATGAGTAAATACAAGTGTTGTGAATGTGGACAAGTATTTGATGAACCTGAAACTTGGGAAGAAGATAGAGGCGAATTTTGGGGCGTTAGATGCAGTGAAACGGTATCAGGGTGTCCTGAGTGTCACGGTGATTACGAAGAAGCATTTGAATGCGAGGAATGCGGAGAATGGTTCTTTGAAGATGAATTAACTGACGGACTTTGTGAAAGCTGTCAAGAAAAAGAATAGGAGAAATTATATGACAGTATTTGAAAAACTTAATGCAATTAATGTAAACGAACATACGGAGCAGAAAAATGGTTTAACTTATTTGTCTTGGGCTTGGGCTTGGGCAGAAGTTAAAAAAGCTTATCCAACAGCAAACTACACGATTTATGAGAACGAGAACGGTTGGTGCTATTTTACTGACGGTAAAACTTGTTGGGTAAAAACAGGAGTAACGATCGAGGGTATAGAGCATATCGAGTATCTTCCTATTATGGATTTTAGAAACAAGTCAATACCTTTTGAAAATGTTACATCAATGGATATTAACAAAGCTATTCAAAGAAGTTTGACAAAAGCGTGTGCAAGACACGGATTAGGACTTTATGTTTATGCAGGTGAGGATTTACCTGAAGGCGAAAAGGTTGATATTGTTTGTCAGGGGTGCGGTGGTTTAGTAGTAGATGTACCAAAAAGAAACGGTGAGATATGGAAAGCAACCGAAATGAAGGTATATAGTGAAAGAAAATTCCGTAAATGTTTGTGTGCTGAATGTATGAAGAAAGCGAATAAGGAGAAGAAAAATGAAAACATTGATGCAAGAGCTTAACAACATATTGGAAGAAAAGAATACAAAAATTATTCTTCTTGAATTTGATAAATCACAGCTTGAAAAAGAGAATGCGAAGCTTAAAAAGGAAAATGCAGAGCTTAAAAACGATATTGAAAAGTACAAAGAAAACGAGGTAAAGATATATGAATAAAGTAATTATTATCGGTAACAACACCAAAGATGTGGAATTAAAGCAGACAAGCTCAGGAACAGCGGTTGTTCAATTCAGTATTGCGGTTAAAAGAATTTTCAAAACAAACGGTCAAAATGAAAGTGATTTCTTTGATTGTGTTGCTTATAACAAGACAGCAGAGCTTATCAGCCAATATGTTAAAAAGGGTGATAAAGTCGCTATTGATGGCAGATTGCAGACAAGGAACTACACCAACAAAGAAGGTCGCAAGGTTTATGTAACGGAAATCATTGTTGAAAATGTTGAGTTTTTAGGTGGTAAGAAACAAGAAAATCAAGATACTATTGAACCTCCAATATTTAATGATCCTTTTGCAAATGCAAATTTTGAAGAAGTCGGCAATAATGACGATTTACCTTTTTAAGCTATGAAATGTGCAGGTAAAGTTAAAGAAATCATTAACGAGCTGTTAAAGCTTGATATGGATAAATTCTATATTTGCGAAATCAAAGAGCCGAAATCCAAAAGGAGCTTGGAACAAAACAAGCTCCTATGGAAGCTCATACACCGTATAGCAAAAGAAACCTATCAAGATGATATGGATGTCTATTGTGGGGTGTTGGAGCGTGCAGATGCTCTTAGTGATTATGTAATAACTGCGGTGGATATGGAAGAAGCTCTTAGAAAATCCTTCAGGGGCGTTAAATTTATCCGTATGCAAGAGGTCAACGGTAAGGAATGCTTTGTATATAAGGTTTATCTTGGAAGCTCTAAGATGGGCACAAAGGAAATGAATGAGCTTATAGAGATAACAATGCAAGTATGCAGTGAATATGGCATTGACACAAGGGAGGAATGGTATGAGTAAGGTTGATATTTTTAATACAGAGAATAAATACAATTTAATTTATGCTGATCCACCGTGGAAGCAGAGCAAGGGCGGTAAAAAGAATGTGCGAGTAAATTCAAGCGGTAAAGAGCTTGATTATCCTGTGTGTTCTTTGGCGGAAATAAAACAGCACCTTGAACAGGCTGTTTCGCTTACTGAAGGTGATTCCATATTATTCTTATGGACTATTGATAAATACCTTTTTGAAGCTCAACGGATAGCTGAAGAACTTGGGTACAAGCTACACGCTCGAATGATTTGGGATAAAGTAACGGGTATTCCTTCAGCTTTTACAGTTAGATACGGACACGAATATTTGCTTTATATGTATAAAGGCAAATTAACACCTATTGCAACGGAAGAACGAGGGAAAATACATACGGTATTTAGAGAAAAGGTGAAAAGGCATAGCCAAAAACCACAAATTGCATACGAAATTATTGAAAGATTATATCCGAATGCAAAGAAAATAGAATTATATGCGAGAAACCATCATCAAGGATGGGATTGTTGGGGTAATGAAATATGAGAGTTGATATATTCAATACAGAAAAAAAGTACAAGACCATTTATATTGATCCACCGTGGGAAGAAAAAGGCGGGGGGAAAATAAAAAGGGGAGCAGACAGGCACTATAACCTTATGAAAATAGAAGATATAAAAGCTTTGCCTATTCCCGATTTGGTAGATGTTGACGGATGCCACCTTTATATGTGGGTAACAAATAACTTTTTGCTTAAAGCATTTGAGCTTTTGAAAGCGTGGGGATTTGATTACATAACACTTATTACTTGGAATAAAGACCGTATAGGGTTAGGACAGTATTACAGAGGATTAACGGAACACTGTATATTTGCTACCACCAAAAAAAGATTGCCTTATAAATACGAATTGCAAATTGATGGCAGTATAAAGAGATGTCAAGGTGTAACGGGTTTTTATGAAGCAAAAACAATACACAGTAAAAAACCTAAAACAATGCGAGATATGATTGAGCGTGTTAGTTATGCACCAAGAATTGAATTATTTGCAAGAGAACACACAGAAAATTGGGATTGTTGGGGGGATGAAGTATGAGAAAAAAGACGGAATTTTGCATAATGAAACCTGATGTTAGGTGGAGTACAACAAGATTTGAGGGTAGCCACAGGCACGAAGTATTTGGTGGTGCTAATAGGTGGAAATCAATAGAAGATGGACTTGTTATATTCCTAAGACCTGAAGATCATAATATGGGCGATAACGGAATACACAAAAACCGTGAATTTGATTTGTATGCTAAAAGAAAAGCACAGGCAAGATGGATGGAGTTTTACGGTAAAACCGTTGAGCAATTCAGGGCAAGGTACGGGAGAAACTATCTATGATTAAATTTGAGATTTTAGGTCAGCCGATAGCAAAGGCAAGACCGAGAGTAACAAGGCAAGGGATAACTTATACACCGTCTAAAACCGTCAATTATGAGGCGGTAGTCAAATATACCTACCAAAGCTTATATGCGAATAGAGAGCCGATTTTGGGGCATATAGAGGCATATATAACAGCTATATTCCCTATACCGAAAAGCTATTCAAAGAAAAAGACAGCCGAATTATTAGCGGGGCATCATAACTACGATAAAAAGCCCGATTGTGATAATTTAGCAAAAATCATATTAGATGCTCTTAACGGTATTGCTTATAAAGACGATAGCCAAGTAACGCTGTTACATATTGCCAAAGAGTACGGAACACAGCCAAAAGTTATAGTTGAGTTAAAGGAGATTTGAATATGACACAAAGAGATGCAATATTAAATTACATTAATGAATTTGGAAGCATAACACCGATGGAAGCATTTGCTGATCTTGGCATCACGAAGCTTGCTACACGAATTAGCGAAATGCGAAAAGACGGAATGAAATTCAAAATTGAAACGGTGAAAGTAAAGAACCGTTACAACAAAACCGTTGCATTTGCAAAATATTCATTTGCGGAGGGGCAATAATGGCAGAGGTAAAATGGGTAAAGCTAACAACTGATATGTTTGATAATCGCAAGGTCAAATATCTTCGCAAATTGCCTGACGGTAACAATATTGTGCTTATATGGGTAATGCTCTTAACAATGGCAGGGCGTTGTAATGCAGGGGGTATGATATTCTTAACGGAAAATGTACCTTATACACCAAAAATGCTTGCTGATGAGCTTGATTTTGAAGAAAATACCGTTATTCTTGCACTTAAAGCATTAGAAAACCTTGATATGATAATCACCGATAATGGAGTTTTCAGTATCGTTGGATGGGAAGAATACCAAAATACCGACAGATTAGCGGAAATAAGAGAGTATAATCGCCTTGCACAGCAGAAATCAAGGGCAAAAAAGAAGCTTTTAGCAGAGGTCAATGACAATGTCAATGACAAGTCAATGACAAGTCAACGATGTCACGATATAGAAGAAGAAAGAGATGAAGATAAAGAAAAAGAATATCATTCATTCAATCAATCGGCAGAAAGTCGCAGAACATATCTTGGTGGAATTGGACAAGGTGTTGTATTTTTAAGCGATGAGCAAATGAGCGACTTGCTTGATAAGTTATCAGTTGAAGAATTTGATTACTATGTTGGAGTGGTAGCAGATAACGAGCTTAAAGGTCATAAATACAAAAAGAAAACACATTATCAAGCTATATTAGATATGGCAAATAAAGATAGAAAAATCAGTTGATAGAAAGGTAAAAAGAATATGAATGTCAAGATTAAACTTGAAAAATGGGCATATATGCCCGAAAGAGCTTATCCAACGGATGCAGGGGCAGATTTGAGAACACCACACGATGTAATACTTATGCCGAGAAGCTCCGCAGTAGTTGATACAGGAGTACATATTGAGCTACCAATCAATACGGTTGGTATGCTCAAAAGCAAATCAGGACTCAATGTTAAACACGGTATCGTTAGTGAAGGAGTTATTGATGTTGGTTACACAGGTAACATTGTGGTTAAATTGTACAACCATAGTGATAAACCATATGGATTTAAAGCAGGGGATAAAATCACACAGTTAGTAATTATGCCTATTTTAACACCAAGTTTTGAATTGGTTGATGAATTGGAAGATACAGAAAGGGGAGCTAACGGATTCGGTAGCACAGGCACATAATTATGAAAGCTAAATTAAGATCATATTTGTTTTTACCAAAACACGAAAAGAAAGCTATTGATGAGCTTGTAGAAAGCGAAATAAACCGTATATTAAGCGAAGAAGAAGTTACCTTGTTTACACAGTACACCAAGATGCTTTGTATCGTTTTACACGATTATTTTGGCTTTGGTGAAAAGAGATTAACGAGAATAATCGGCAATTTTAGAATGTTGCATAGGAAATTCCGTAAAGTGAAAACCGCTAAAGAAGTAAACGAAGCTCTTGATAAAGAGATGGCACGAATATTCAAAAAGAACGGTTTTCCACAAGAATATGTTGAAAATTTACAAAGGGAGAACAAATGATGGATATTAAAGAATTAGCAAAAAAGCTATGTGATGAATCAGGTTGCCACCATAAATGCAAGGAAATTGACGAGTGTGTGGTTATGGAAGAAGCAGAGGAATTACTAATAAACCAAGATAAGAGTAATAACTTTGGTGTTAAGAGTAATGAGGAATTATTCAAACAAGCATTGGTTGAAGGTGTGAATAGGCGTATTGACAAAGATTTGCAGATTGGGGAAATGGCGAAAGTCATAGCCAAAGCAGATGATACTTGCCGAAGTCGAACGATAGCCGAAGCCCTTTACAACGCAGGTTACCGAAAGCAGAGCGAGGGGGAGTGGATAGACCGATACAACGGCAAGTATGCAAATTCCCTATATGTTTGTTCAATTTGTGATGGAAAATCACTTTTAGCAAATCATATGAATGAGTTATTAACACCAACAGTGAAACAGATATTAACACCGTATTGTCCGCACTGCGGAGCGAAAATGAAAGGCGGTGAGGAGTAATGATAACATCATTGTTGTTGGCGTTTATAGTGCCACTATGTGTGTTGCTAACACTTTATATTGATACAATTCCACTTTGGCTCTCGGCAATTCTTACATTCTTGGGGGTTTTGGGTTTTCTTTTTGCCAATCACAAGGAAAATGAATTAGTAGCAAAAGTTATAAAGTTGGAAGATGAGTTGGAAAAACTCAAATCATCCAAGAAAGGCGGTGAGTAATATAAACTTTTGGATTTTGGAATTAAGTTGTATCGTGTTGCAGTTTGTGGGATTTATTCCGTTCTATATGAAATGGAGAAAAGATTGCAAAGAAAGAGGCAAGGATAGACTTGCCGTTTCTGTTGGAGAAAGATTTCTTGTGTGGTTGGTATTTTGTCCCATTTGGGCAGTTCCTATATTACAGTTGAAAGGAGAATGATATGGCACGATATATTGATGCAGATGCACTTATAGAAGATTTCACATATTGCGGTGCAGACGAAGGACTTATTAAGGAAATTATCCATAGGATAAACTTAAATCCCACCGCCGATGTTGTACCAAAGAGCGAGGTTGAAAAGATTTTTGAGAAGATTGAAGGATTCTTTAAACGATATGAGAACGACGAATATTATTATGTAGACCATATAGAATATGATATTGCTGACCTCAAAAAGAAATACACGGAAAGTGAGGACACCAAATGAAATACTTAATATATTGGTTAGTTTATGTCATTTTTTGTGCGGTGGTATCATCCATCTTTTGTCTTGTGGTTGAAGCAATACTTGAATGGATAAGGAGAATGAGAAAATGAAATCTTGTAAGAAATGTTTTCACAATGAGGTGTGTCCTCATTTAAAGGATACCGATGCAAATAAATGCAAACAGTATGCCGAGAATATGTCAGGAGCGATATATACAATGCGTGGTAGTAATAAATCTTTAGAAGAAATCGTAGGCGAAAATATCCGCAATAAAAGAATTGAGAGAGGTTGGAGTCAAACTAAACTTGCTAACAAGATTATGACGCACACATCTTCAGTTAGTTATTGGGAAGCGGGTAAATACTTACCACACTTCACCTTTATAGTTGCTATGGCAGATGTATTCGGATGTTCAATAGATGAATTATTTGGGAGGGTAAGAATATGCCAAGACCAAGAGGAACATTAAATTTTAACAGTATCATAAAAGAAGAGAAGTGTGCGAAGTGCGGTAAGAATTTTATAGTTGCAATAGAACACCGTTTCAAAGAGGGTGGTAAATATTACTGCACTTGGACTTGCTATAACCACAGGCACGATGACGAGAAAACTACACCGAAAGAAAATTTTTAAAAATTTGGAGTGAAAAATGAAAAATGAGGGGATTAAACAAACTATATTACTTAAAAATTGATATAGAAAACATAAAAAGGGAAATAGACAGTTTACCAACGATAAGCTCACCACAATTAAGCGGTATGCCTCACGGTTCAGGGGTTAGTAATCCTGTTGTGCAATATGTTATCAAGAAAGAAGAGCTAATAACACGCTTAAATCAAAAGATAGCACAATATACAGAAGAGCTTGTGAGAATAGAAAACATAATAGATAGGATAGATGATCCTGAAGTAAGGGCAATAGCAAGAATGCGATTTGTACAGTGTATGAAATGGGAAGAGATAGGGGATAGAATACACCTTGATAGAACCAACTGTGCGAGAAAGCTTAAAAAGTACATAAAAAATATGGATATATAGCAAAGTCGCACACAATGCACATACAATATATGCTATAATGCTATTGTAAAAGAATATGCAAAGGGCATCTGCTATATAGTGGGTGTCCTTTTGTTATAGTAAAGGGGTGAAACCAATGGGCGATTATGTAACCTGTAAGCATTGTGGTATAGTGCCAAGAGGTCATCACTGTCCTTATAAGACCTATAAAAAGAAAACCTATGATACTGAAGCTGATAGATTCAGGAAGAGTAAGAGATGGAGTAACAAGAGTATAGAGGTAAGGCAAAGGGATAGATACCTATGCAGAGTATGTGAAGCTAATCTATATAACACAGTACAACAATACAATTATAAAGAGGTTGAAGTACATCATATAGAAAAATTAAATGATAACTTTGATAAGAGATTAGATAACGATAACCTTATAACACTATGCAGATACCATCACAAGATGGCAGATGACGGTAAAATACCTAAAGAAGTATTATATAGCTTAATAAATAATCCCCCCCTACCATAATTACCAAATAATTGGAAGTGGAAGTAGACCGAACCTAGCCGAACTGTACACAAATATTTTTAACTCCCTTAGGTTTTTTGGAAAGGAGAAAGATGCGAAGATACGAAAATGTACCAATAAACGAGCTAAAACCGTATAAAAACAATGCAAGAACACACAGTGAAAAGCAAGTTGAGAAGATAGCAAAGAGCATTGAAGAATTTGGTTTTATAAATCCCGTTCTTATTGATAGCAATTACGGTATAATCGCAGGTCACGGTAGAGTGCTTGGTGCTTCAAAATTGGGAATGACGGAAGTACCTTGTTTATTTATTGAGGATTTAACCGAAGAGCAAAAGAGGGCGTATATTTTAGCCGATAATAAACTTGCTTTAGATGCGGGATGGGATTATGAGCTTTTAAAGATAGAGCTTGAAGAGCTTAACGATTTAGATTTTGATATTACCTTGACAGGTTTTGATTTAGATTTCATTTTTGACGATGACGAAGGTTATTATGGGGATGAAAGAGAGCGAACAAACAAGGAATATAACCTTGATATAGTAGATCACCAAAACCTATCAAATGACTTTTGGCAAATGCCGATTATCAAGAATAACAATTATATCCCTGAGGATCTTATCGGCTTTAATTACGCTAAAACAAGTAAAAACAAAAATTGCGGTATTCACTTTTATATTGACGATTACCAATTTGAGCGACTTTGGAATGCTCCCGAAAAGTACATTGATATTTTAAGGGAATATGAGTGTATTTTAACTCCTGATTTTAGCTTATATATGGATATGCCGATGCCTATGAAGATATGGAATATATACCGTAGCAGGCAAATAGGAGCTTATTATCAATCAATGGGTATAAGGGTAATACCAACGGTAAGTTGGGCAGAAAAAGAAACCTTTGATTTTTGTTTCTTAGGTATTCCTAAAGGCAGTATTGTATCAGTATCAACAATAGGAGTAAAGCAAGACGAAGAAGCATTGCAGATTTGGGAAGATGGAATGCGAGAAATGATTAAACAAATTGAACCGTCAGCAATATTGGTTTATGGCGGTGAGTTGGAATTTGATTATGGCGATATAAAGGTCATATATTTTGATAACAAAGTTACAAAGAATTGGAGCGATAAAAAATAATGGGATGTTAACAATATAGCAACAATTAAGTAACAAAAAAGTAATAATAAGAAGGTAAAATGAAGGGAGAACAAACGGAAAATGGGCGGTAGAGGAGCATCGTCATCGTCAAAGGGCGGTAATTCTATTTTTGGGAAACAAGGGAAAGCAAAGACACCAAATGAGGCGTTGGCAAGCACAAATCCTAATTACAATAAAGGCACGGAATATCAAGTAAACTGTCAGCGTTGTGTGTATGCCTATGAGTTGCAAAGACAGGGTTATGATGTTGAAGCGTTACCTCATACAATGACACAAAACGATCCAATGAATGGAATGTCAAGATGGGGGCAGGGTTTTGTTGGGCAGAAGTGGGAGAGCAATCTCGGAACACGAAACACAGCGGTTGAACAAAACATTGTTTCCAAGATGCAACAATGGGGCGATGGTTCAAGAGCTGTTGTTTATGTTGCTTGGAAGCGTGGCAGGGCTCACGTTTTCAACATTGAAAATCAAGGTGGTAAAGTTGGCATTTTTGATGCACAGACAGGAAAGCAACACAAATTGAGCGATTACATATCCAATGCGAAACCAAGCTCAACAAAGATTTCAAGGGTAGATAACTTGAAGCCAAATGCGAATGTTCTGCAATATGCAGTAAAGAAAGGAAGTAAATAAATATGGCAAACACAAAGAACCAAATTCAGTGGGAAAATTACGAGAATATGCGAAAGCGTGTTGAAGCAGAAGATGCAAAAAAGAAAGAAACCAAGAAAACCACAGTAAAAAAGGACACAAAGAAAACAAAATAAGGGCAAAGGGAGCTTTAATAGCTCCCTTTTGTTATAGGTGAATAAAATGGAAAAGGTAAATATAAATATACAAGAACAAGCAAACGAAATATTGAGAATAGCTCAAAAATTCGGTGTTGAGCAAAACTTCCTCTTCCTGACAACCTTCAAGAGATACCAAGTGCAATTAAGCATATTAAATGAATTGGAGCAGAAAATCAAAGAGGATGGCTCACTTGTAACAAAGGAATATGTAAAGGGCAGAGAAAATGTATATACACATCCTGCTATTGGGGAGTATAACAAAACTTCCACATCTGCTAACCAAACCGTTGCTACACTCATTAAGATCATCAAGACATTAAGAAGCGAAGATGAAGAAAATGAGAGCGAAGATGAACTTTTGAATGCATTGGGGATAAGGTAAATCAATGAAAGAAGCATATATTCATAATAACAAAGCGTATATATATGCAAAACAAGCAGTTAAATCAAAAGAAGTACCTAAATATGTAAAAAAACAATGCAAAAAGTTTATTGAGATAGCAGATGGAAAAAACAAAAAATACTGTATCAATGAAGAAAAAGTAAAACAAATAGAAAATGTATTAAAGCTATTGATAATGCCGAAAGGTTTAAAAGCGGGGCAAGCGTTGTATGATTGCACCACTAATTATCAGTGGCTTTTTTATATATCCATTTTGGCGGTTGTATATAGAGAAGATAAGGCAAGGCGAAGATATGAAACAGGAATTTTGGAAATATGCCGAAAAAACTTTAAAACATATACAGTCGGAACACTGTTTCTATTGCTGTTTTTATTAGAGCCGAGATTTAGTAAATTTTATTCAGTTGCTCCTGACGGTACGTTATCAAGGGAGGTTAAAGAAGCAATAAGCGAAACATTAAAGGCATCTCCGCTTGTGTATATGCACAAGGATGAACCAAGATTTAAGATATTGCGAGATTACATCTCATTTAAGCTAAATGAAAGTAAGTTTATGCCACTTTCCTATTCAACATCAAGATTGGATGGTAGATTGCCAAATGCTTTTGTTGTTGACGAGGTAGGTGCATTGCCTAACTCATATCCTATTGAAGCTATGAGATCGGGACAGTTGAATATTAAAAATAAATTGGGATGCATTATATCAACGAAATATCCAACCGCCAATAATCCTTTTGAAGATGAAGTAAATTATGCGAAGCGTGTATTAGATGATCTTGAAGATGATGAAACGGTATTTGCTTTACTATACGAACCTGATAATACAAAGAATTGGACTACCGATGATTTAATTTTAAAGCAAAGTAATCCCGTAGCATTGGAAATCCCTGAAATATGGGAAGATTTGCTGAAGAAAAGAGCAAGAGCTATTGCTATGGAGAGTGCGAGGGAGAATTTCCTCACCAAGCACTGCAACATCATCTATCAGGGTGTAGGCACGGAGAGCTTCATTGATATTAACGATCTAAAACAATGTAAAGTTAACAAGATAGATTGGCAAGGTAGGGGCGTATATATTGGCGTTGACCTTGCTATGACGAATGATAACTGTGCTGTTGCAATGGTAGCTGAGGAAGAAGGAAAAATATTAGCTGATGCGGTAGCATTTATTCCTGAAGGTCGCATTGATGAAAAGATACAAGTTGAAAAAATAGATTACAGGCGATTTATTGAAGCTATGAAGTGTATAGCTTGCGGAAATAGAACGGTTGATTACTCAGTAATTGAAGATTTTGTATTCCAAATTGAAGAAAAGTACGGTGTAACCATAAAAGCATTGGGATATGACCGTTATAACGCTTTAAGCTCTGCTCAAAAGTGGGAAGGCGGTAACGGTGGAGAAAGAGCAGGTATTAATTGCATACAAATTAGACAGCATAGTGATACCTTGCATCCGCCAACAAAGCTATTATATGAAAAAATAGTCAATAAAGAGTTTGAATATGAAGCAAATACGTTGCTTGAAATCAATTTTGAGAATGCAAGGTGTACATTTGATACAAATATGAACAGATACGTTCACAAGAAAAAATCAAACGGTAAGGTTGATATGGTAATGGCGATACTAAACGCCACTTATCTGCTTCAAAGAGATATTATTTTTGAAGATGGTTTTATATGCCAAGTTTTTTAGGGAAGGAGGTAGAAACCTATGGGAATTTTCAATAAAAACAAGAGAGAGGAAACATTGAACGAATCACAAGTTGATGATTTGTTGTTGAAAGCGTTATTGCAAGGTGGAAAAGTCAACAGGGAAACCGCTTTATCTATCCCAACAGTGAGTGCTTGTGTAGATTTGATTTGCAATACCTTTGCTATGATTCCCTTCAAGCTCTATAAGGAAACCATCAAGGATGGGAAAAGAGCAACGGAAGAAGTAACAGACGATAGAACACGAATTATCAACGAAGATACCACCGATACATTAGATGGTTTTCAATTTAAGAAAGCAATTTGTGAAGATTATTTGATGGGTAAAGGTGGATATGCCTATATCAAGAGAAATGGCAATAAATTTGTTGGTCTTTTCTATGTTGAGGATAGCAAAATCACAATACAGAGCAATAAAGATTCAATTTTTAAGAATTTTGATGTAATGGTTGACGGTAAACCATATAAAAATTATGAGTTTGTCAAGCTTTTAAGAAATACCAAAGACGGAGCAAGTGGCACGGGGTTGACCGAAGAAATTAGTCAAGCGTTGGAAACCGCATCAAGACGATTAAGATATGAATATGAATTGACAGCAACAGGTGGTTCAAGAAAAGGTTTTTTGAAGTCGCAAAAGCACTTGGATGCTAAATCTTTGGAATCTCTTAAAAGAGCTTGGGAAGAATACTATTCAGGAAATGCAAATACTGTTGTATTAAATGACGGTATTGATTTCCAAGAAGCAAGTAATTCATCACAACAAAACGAAATGGACTCCAAGACAAGAACATTTGCTGACGAAGTGAGAGAAATCTTCCATTTGCACGCTAACTATGATGATTTTATCAAAAATGCAATTATGCCTATTGCTACGGCATTTGTAACGGCATTAAATAGAGATTTCTTACTTGAAAAAGAAAAGAAATCATACTATTTTGCACCCGATACAAAGGAATTACTAAAGGGTAGTTTGAGAGAGCGTTACGAAGCATATAGAATTGCTATCACAACAGGATTTAAGACAAGAAATGAAATTCGTTATATGGAAGATGATGATGCCATTGAAGGTCTTGATATGATTACATTAAATCTTGGCGAAGTTCTTTTGAATACTAATACAGGTGAGATTTACACACCAAACACAAATACAGTTGCAAAAATGGGTGTAAATGGCACAAATTTAGTGCAGAACAACGGTGATTTGGTTGAGGGTGTAAATACCACTCCCACAAATCAAACGCAAGAGAACGCAAATTAAAGGCATTAGAGAGGGGGTGAGTATATGAAGATAGAGGTAAGAAACGATAGCGTTGTTATTACGGGCTATGTAAATGCGGTTGAAAGATGGTCGAAACCTTTAAGAATGAATTTGAGGGGTGTAATGCAGAGATTTATTGAGCGAATCAAAGCAGGAACATTTAAAACGGCATTGAAACGAAATGACAATGTAAAAGTCCTATTAAACCATAATCCCGATAGAGAGCTTGCAAATACCAAAGACGGTACAGCAATTCTTGAAGAGGATAATATCGGTTTGAGAGCCGAAGTAACAATTACTGATCCTGAAGTAGTGGAAAAAGCACGAAATCATAAGTTGGTAGGTTGGAGCTTTGGCTTTTATTCTAATTCCGATGAGGTCGCCCAAGAAGCGACAATGGCTACACGAACCGTTACCGATATGGATTTAGTTGAAGTGTCAATATTGGATGATACAAAATCTCCCGCTTATTACGGCACAAGCATTGAAACGAGAAACGAGGAGGGTACACCATTGGAAATTAGAGAAAATATCGTAGATGAAAACATTGAACAGTTGGCAGAATTGGTAGCTGATAGAGTTATTGAAAAGCTCAATAAAAGGGAGGAAACGGTAACTGAAGTAATCGAGGAAATCTCGGTAACTGAAGAAACAGTTGAGGAAACTGAAGAAGAAACGGTTGAAGAAACCGAACAAAGAGCAATCGACTATTCGGCATACGAAGAAAGATTGGCAAAATTAAAATTAAGCCCGAACAATGAAAACATTGTGCAAAAATAAAGGAGAAGAATTATGAACATTAAAGGTCTTAACGAACAGAGAGTCGACCTCGTTGAACAGTTTAACGCACTTCTTAACGGTGCAAAAGCTGAAGAACGAGCATTGACAACCGAAGAAAACAACAAGCTTGATGAGCTTGAAAATGACATCAAAAACATTGATAAAACAATCGAAAGAGAGGAAAAAAGAAACAGTATGGAAAATGTTGAAATCAAAAAGGATGTAACTGTTGAAGAAAGAGATATTAAGTCCTTCGCAGATTACATTAGAAATCAGGTATCAGGTCTTGAAGAAAGAGCTGATGTAAATCTTGAAAAGGGTGCTAACGGTGCGGTTATCCCCAAGACAATCGTTAATAAGATTATGGAGAGAGTGGAAGAAATTTCACCCATCTATAAGCTTGCTACAAAGTATCATATCGCAGGTACAGTTAATATTCCTCAGGAAGATAACACAAGCGGTACAATCACAGTTGCTTATTCAACTGAATTTACAGAGCTTGAAAGCAAATCTAACAAGTTCGCTACAATCGAGCTTACAGGTTATCTTTACGGTGCATTGACAAAGATTTCTAAGTCACTTCTTAGAAACTCCGATTTTGACCTTACAAATTGGGTAGTTAATAAGATGGCTAAGAGAATTGCAAAGTTTATTGAGGGTGAGCTTATCAACGGTACAACCTCTAAGACAGCAGGTGTTGCAGGTTCTTACGATTCTGCAAATATGAAAGTAACAACAGCTAAGGTTGGTGCTATCACAGCAGATGAGCTTATCGACCTTCAGGAGCTTGTACCTGACGAATATCAGGCAGATTGCATTTGGGTAATGAACAGAGCAACAAGAAAGGCAATTAGAAAGCTCAAAGACGGTCAGGGCAATTACCTTCTTGAAAGAGATAGCACATCAAGATGGGGTTATCGCCTTATGGGTGCTGATGTATATTGCTCCGATAATATGCCTGCTCTTGGTACAGCAGGTAAGAATGTTGTTATGTACGGTGATTTCTCAGGTCTTGCAGTTAAGGAAAGCGAAAAGTCCGAAATTCAGGTACTTAGAGAGAGATTCGCAACACAGCACGCAGTTGGTGTAGTAGCTTGGGGCGAGCTTGATGCAAAGGTAGAAGATACACAGAAAATCGCTGTTGCTGTAACAGGTTCTGCAACCTAATAACGAGTAGTACGATAATGTTCGGGCAACCTCGATAAAGGAGGGAACATAAAAAAATGGTATCAAAAGTTAGTAAAATTACCATTGAAAATGTTGCAGATTACATAAGAGTTGATGTGGATAGCAACATTGAAACATATCTAAATATTGCTAAAAATTATATTTCAAGCTATACAGGTATTCCTATAACAAGCGAAGATGGGGAAAGCTTAGATGATTTTCCTGATTTCGTAATTGTTGTGTATATTCTTTGTCAGGATATGCACGATAATAGGACTTTATATGTTGATAAAAGCAACATAAATAGAACGGTGCAAACTATATTAGATATGCACACAAGGAATAACCTATGATAAATGCAGGTAAATATAACAAGAGAATATCTATCGTCAAAGAAGAAAGCAAAGAGGACAATGCGGGTTTTATCACTAAAGCTAAAAGCATTGTCCTCAATGCTTGGGCAAGTGTCAAAACAACAAAGGGTTATACTTTAATTGTAAACAACACGGACTTTGAAAAAGCATATACAAATTTCACAATTAGATTTCCAAAAGTGGAAATTACAAGGGATATGCTCATTGAATATAATTCAAAAATCTATTCCATAGAATACTTGAATAACATTGATGAAGCTAATATAGAGCTTGAAATTCAAGCAAAGTTGGTAAATAAATAATGGCAAAATTCAAAAGCGAATTGCCATACGATTTAATAAAAGTATTTGAGGATTTAGAAACGAATTGCGATGAGATGTTCGGTGAAATGTGCAAAGCGGGTGCAACTGCTGTTTACAACAATGTAAAATCCAATATGGGAAAAGCATTTAAAAGCACAAAATCATTGGAAAAAGGGCTAAAAATAACTAAAGTATATAAAACACCAAGCGATGACGGTATAAATGTTCATATCGGTTTTTATGGCTATAATGACGAGGGAGTGCCTATTCCATTAATTGCTCAGGCAAGAGAATATGGTACAAGCAAAGGCGAAGCTAAAAAGCCATTCTTTAGAAAATCATTTAAGAAAAAGCAAATTGAACAAGCAATGCAGGAAGTACAAGATAAATATATTAAGGGTGATTAAGTATGAATGAAAAAATAAAGTCAATTTTAGAAAATCTTATAATTGCGGGGGAAGAAATCCCCGTTGCTCATTTGAGATACAAAGGAAACTCTAAAAAGTATGTTACTTGGACTATCACAGGTGAAGCTCCTGCATTGACCGCCAACGATGAAGTGTTGTGTAGCATTTGCTCCGTTGACGTGGATATTTTCAGCGAAGGCAATTATTTAGATATTGAAAAAGAAATCAAACAAAAAATGCAAAATAATGATTGGGTATGGGTTGAGGATAGCGAAGAAATGTACGAAGAAGATACAGGACTTTATCACAAAACCATATCATTTGAGAAAGAAAGGAATTTGTAATGGCAAGAATAGGTTTTAAACAGGCAAAATATAACAAAATTGATCCTGCCACATCGAAGTATGCAACACTTACAGGAACACCTGCTGTTGTACCTGTATTTGAAAAGGTAATTGATGAAAAGTTTGCACCTGAATACAACAATGCTGAGTTGTATGCGAATGATGGACTTGCAGAGAGCGATTACAGCTTTAAGAAGGGTGTACTCTCTCTTACTGTTGCTGATGATAACGATGAGCTTTGTGCAGAATTGCTTGGCAATACTGAAGCTGAAGGTGAGGTAACATCAAGCATTAATGATATTGCACCTGAATTTGGTTACGGTCATATTATCCCCAAGTTGGTTAATGGATCTAAAAAGTACAAGGTGGAATTTTTCCCAAGAGTTAAATTTACAAAGGTAACAAGTGATAACAAAACAAGAGGCGAAAGTGTTGAATTTAGCACAACTACCGTTGAAGGTACAGTATATCCTCTTGAAACTGCTATTAACGGACTTACAGCAGGTACTTGGGAAAAGCATCAAACATTTGCAACACTTACAGAAGCAGAAGCATATCTTGACGGTTTGCTTACGCCTGCGAAATAAAATAGCGGGGGTTTAGCTCCCGCTTTTACTTTTAGGAGGAAATATGAATAATAAGCTTAGTTATATTGAAACAGCAAAGAAAAAATATCCTGTGGTATTTAACATCAATGTTATGGAAGAATTTCAGGAAGCATACGGTAGTTTTAGTGCTTGGGGTAATCTTGTTGAAAATGCTGATGGTGAAGAACCGAAACTTAAGGACTTGAAAATCGGTCTTATGTTTATGATTAACGAAGGCATTGACATTGAAAACGAGGAAAAGGGCGAACATAATCCTATGTTAGATGCAAAACAAGTTGGTAGATTGATTAGTGAAGTAGGATTTGAAGAAATCACAATAAAAATTAAAAACCTTATTGTTGCATCCACTAATACAGGAGATAACGAAGGAAAAAACGAGTAATCCGAGAAACCGAAGATGATGAGATAGATTTTTCTTGGCTCTTATATGTAGGGCATTGCTTATTGGGTTATACAGATAAAGAAGTTGGTCGAATGACCTTAAAAAAACTCTTAAAGCTGTATAAACATTATAAAAATCATTATGATTTTACTTTAAGCGGTAGAACATATAGAGAATTAGAAGAATATGCGGATCACGAAGGTGAATTTTTACCTGATTAATTGGTTTTCTCGGTTAATCATTAAATAAATAAATCAAGAAAGGAGGAATACAATAAATGGCAAGTAAAAGTTTTGGCGGTTCTGTCAAGCTTACAGGCGAAAGCGAATATCAAAAAGCATTAAGGGGTATATCGGATAACCTGAAGGTGCTTAATAGCGAAATGAGAGTTGTTACATCTCAATACGATAAAAATGATAATTCATCTCAAAAGCTCAAAGCAACAAGCGAAGTATTAAACAAGAAAATTGAAGAGCAGAAAAACAAAATAAATGTTTTGAAATCTGCATTGGCACAAGCTGAAGCAGAAACGGGCAAAAATAGTGATACCACAAAGAAATGGCAGATGCAATTAAACAATGCCGAAGCTGAGTTAAACGATTTGAACAAAGAGCTTAAAGATCAGCACGGTAATCTTGACAAATCAAGTGAAAAGGCGTTTAAGCTTGGTGATGTGATTAAGGGTAATCTTATCAGCGATAGTATTATATCGGGTGTAAAAATGCTTGGTGGTGCAATCAAGAGCGTTGGTACTGCTCTTTTCGATGTAGGCAAGCAAGCGGTACAATCATACGCACAGCAACAACAGTTGGTTGGCGGTGTTGATACCTTGTTTGGCGAAAGCTCAAAGAAAGTACAAGAATATGCAAATAATGCCTATAAAACTGCGGGTTTGTCAGCTAATCAGTATATGGAAACTGTAACATCATTTTCTGCAAGTTTGATTAGCTCATTAGATGGTGATACAGCGAAAGCAACCGAAATAGCAAATAGAGCTATTATTGATATGGCTGATAACGCAAATAAAATGGGTACTGATATATCAATGATACAAAATGCTTATCAGGGTTTTGCAAAGCAAAATTACACAATGCTTGATAATCTTAAACTTGGTTACGGTGGCACAAAAACCGAGATGGAACGATTGGTACAAGAAGCTTCCGCAATGACGGAAATACAAGAGAAATTGGGAGTTACCGTTGAGGCGGGCAATATGTCTTTTGCTAATATAGCAACCGCAATTAGTGTTGTTCAAAGCAATATGGGAATAATGAATGCAACCGCCCTTGAAGCAGAAGGTACAATCACGGGTTCGGCAGGTTCTATGAAGTCGGCTTGGGAAAACCTTGTAACAGGAATAGCAAATAAAAACGCAGAGTTAGAACCATTGGTTGAAAACTTTGTGAGCAGTTTATCTGCAACTGTTAAAAATCTAACTCCAACAATTAAAACGGTAATTGAAAATATGATGCCCGCAATTAGAGAATTGT
>CALGEC010000043.1 GCA_937881815.1 uncultured Bacteroidales bacterium | reverse complement strand
TTCGTAAAATAAAGTCCGATTTTCTGAAAAATCACCCTTGATTTCGCTCAATTTTCGTCAAGGAACTACTTTTTTTCGCAAAATGAAATTCCCGCAAAATAAAGATTTTTACCTCCTAAAACTTTGTTTGAAGTTTTTTTGTGCTTTAAAGAAATAATCTTACCTTTGCAAGCAGAATTTTAACGACATAAAAAAGCGTTTTTGCTTATTTTTGGTGATCTGAAATCTGCAAAATTTCAATCGTTACACCAAAGAAATAAGGAAAGAACGCTCACGAGTATATCGTGGGCTTTTCTTATTTGGTGTAACAGGTATTGCAGAACCTCAGATTACGATAAGACTAAGTCCACGTCTTTTTTAATGTCTTTTCATTGAGGAATTAAAAAATTAAAAACATAAAAAATTTAAAAAAATGAAAAGAACATTACTTTTAATTTGCACTCTACTTTGTGCAAACGTGCTTATGGCACAAACAGGAACAAAATTTTGGATTGATTCGTTACAATACAACGTAACATCAACAAATCCAGATGAAGTAGAAGTTTATAATTCTAAATCGTCTATAACAATCGCAAATATTCCCGCAACAGTAACTTATGAAGGAACAAATTATAGCGTTACTTCTATTGATGATGCAGCACTTGGTTCCAGCCATAGTTTAACTTCTGTTACTATCCCTAACAGTGTTGCTTCTATTGGAAATTATGCGTTCCAATATTGCAGTAGTTTAACTTCTATTACTATCCCTAATAGTGTCACTACTATTGGAGAATGGGCGTTCTCTTCTTGCAGTAGTTTAACTTCTGTTACTATTGGTAATAGCGTTGATTCTATTAACAATTGTGTGTTTAATGGTTGCTATAGTTTAGACTCTATTACTTGTTTAGCAGATACTCCTCCTATTTTAGGTGGTCTTGTTTTTTATAATACTTCTTATGAAAAGAGTTTAATAGTTCCTTGTGGTACTTTGGAAAATTATATAAATTCAGAATGGAATAATGATTTTTATAATAGAATTACGGAAGAAGAAGGCTATAATGCAGTGGCAAATGTAAATAATTCTTTTTTTGGTAGTGTTACGGTTGAGGGTGAGTGTTATTCGGCTACACTTACTGCTACTGCAAACGTGGGTTATGCTTTCCTTTCTTGGAACGATGGCAACACAGAAAATCCAAGAATAGTTAATCTTACAAGCGACACAAGTTTCGTTGCAAACTTTATTGTTTCAACTATAAACACTGATATTACTGCAACAATATGTCAAGGACAAACTTATACAGAAAATGGATTTAATGTAAGCGAATCAGGAGTTTATACACAAAACTTAACTGCGTCAAATGGTGCTGATAGCGTTGTTACTCTTACTTTAAATGTTAATCCAATCTTTAATACAGAACTTTCTGCAAATATTTGTCAAGGTCAAGTTTACACAGAAAATGGATTTAATGTAAGTGAAGCAGGTGTTTACACTCAAACATTAACTTCTGTAAACGGTTGCGATAGTATTG
>CALGEC010000042.1 GCA_937881815.1 uncultured Bacteroidales bacterium | reverse complement strand
AGTTAAGGCCTCATTAGCCTTGGTCATTTCTTTCCATGGCTGACGGCTTTCGTAGATGCGATTCAGAATCTCAATATTCTCTTGAGACACATAGCTTAAGTTAGCCTGATTACCCTTCTTTAAGGTCTCAATCTTGGCGAAGATGGTGAACTGTGCACCCTTGATGAATGATGCAATCTCATCTGCAATATCCAATTTATCATCCAATGCATCTTCCAATTTACTGATGCTTTGATACAAACCTGGATATACCATTGATGCGATGGAACGCAATGATGAAACCACATTGTCGAGAGGCTTGACAAACTCAAAGCGGTTGCGACCGGCAATCGCACCCAAGTCTTCAACTTCACGCTTCATACGCTCAATGAAAGCATTATGAACATCCTTGGCACTGATGGCTACACAACTTTCATCATTGAAGAACTCTTTATAAAGAGCCTTCAACTTGGTAATTTGTGATGTAGTAATAGTCTCCTCAATGTCAACAATGGTATTTTGTTGCTGATTGGAGTTGGTTAATGCTGTATAGATGTCTCTGTCAGCTACTGGAGCACCGTTGTAACGGAAAGAGATCTTGTCCATCTTATATAGTTTGGCAATGATGCAGAGGATAGCAGTCTCGTACCAACCATACGAACCACCACGGAATACGTCAACCAAATCCTTGATCTTGGTACGTACAGCAAGACGCTTCTGTTTAGAAATTTCATTGAATATCTCCATGCTACAAACATCGTCTTCAAGTGTGCCGAACATAGTGCCACTGGTAGAGCTGTTGATGATAGTCTTAAGCATAGCATCATCATAGTCAATAGTGAGCATCTTCAAGTTGGTATAAACCTGTTCAACAAGGCATTTCATACCATCTGTGAGGCGGTTCTTTAAATCCTGAGACTTGATATCTGTCAGTTCCTGTCCACCGATGTATAGGCGAGCATTCTTTGAAAGCTCAATCAAGCGGTTTACGATAGCCTCACGACGACGGCTGTTCACTCTTCGCTTGTCGGAGATAATTTGCTGGCGATAGCCATCATCGTTGCGAGAGAGCAAACGAGTCAAGCACTTATCAGCCTTCTTGAACATTACCAAATCTTCTGCCAAATACTTGTCTTCACCTAACACAACACAAAGCTGGTTGGCGTGCTGCATGGAGTACATACACATGTTTTCGTGTGCTGTGCTCATGAGGTTATTCAACGGAGTGATGAAATGGATGAACATGTCAGAGTCTCTTCCGTCAAGTACTTCATCCACCATTCTACCATATGAGAAGATCTTGTAGTTTGAAAGCTTAATTTTTGAGTCGGAGAAGATTTCGTCACGGAAGATTTTCTTCAACTCTTCGTTTGTAGCTTCTGGACGCAAATCCTCGTTCTTGATTTCTGTCTCGATGTCCTTTTCCTCGTTTGTTTGATAGTGGTACTCATCGTTAGCACCCTTTTCAATATAGGACTGTCTTACCAGTTTATTGAGGGCTTCCTGAATATCGCTACGGTATGCAGGGAAGTCAGTATCCAATGTAGGCAACATGACACGAGTGATGTTGTCAAGAGTTGATGGGAATCCCTTGACATATTTTAATAGGAACAACGCCTTGAGCACCTTCAATGCCAATTCATCATTCAGTGTACGTTCTGCTTGTTGGATATCTGAAGAGATTTTTGTCTGCAATACCCCACGGAGTCCCTCGTACATATCGCAGAACTGTACGATTTGGTCAAGTTCCTTGTCTTTATATAGCTTGGCAACATCTTGAGTGATAGTCAACATAGAACGTTCACCCACCGATTGCTGCTTACCGCTAAATGCATTATTCTTACTCAGTTCGATGATAGATGCCTGGAGCAGGTTGAACTGGTAATCCATGAATGGGAAACAACGAGCAAACTGTTCATCATTCTTATAGTTGTTCTTGAACTGGCTTTGGTCACCAAAGTTGAAGAGACTCTTGATGATGTTCTTCTGCTTGTCGTATTCCTTACATAAGATAGCTTGAGCATCTTCTTTCTTTTCAAGCAAACGACGTTGGATTACCTCATCGGCATTAGCACTGGTGAGGAAAATACGAGTGGTAAAACGACCTTGAATACGAGAGAAGTCATGAGACTGTTGTGCATTCAAATCGCCCACAGTTGATTCCATATCCATCTGTGAAGTCACTACGATAAAGGCTCTTCCTTCAGTCTTATCGGTCAAGCCTTCAGCGATGGTCTGGAGTGAGAGCATACGATGTACGTCCTTACCGATAAACTGACCCACCTCATCGACAAAGAAGATGAAACGGCTGTTCTGTGGTTGCTTGGCCAAATGGTCTTTTACCAAGGCTACAAAACTGTCAATATCCATCTTGAAATTGGCAATCTGGGCACGGATATTTTTCTCAGCAGTATCCTTATCTATACCTTCAATACCGGCAACTACCTCGGCCAACTTATGTAGTTTGAGCATAATGGCCTTACGAGCATCTTCCCATTTCTCTTTGTGAAGACGTTCGTATTCTGACTTCAGAAGTTCGTATTTGCCTTGGTTGTCGAAGTAACGTTCTATTTCTGCAATCTCAGGTTTCTTGTCATCATAGCCAAACTTTTTGTTGAACACCTTCAGGAAGATGGCCAATACAGGGTCGTTTACATTCTTGCCCAATCCGTCGTGAAGCTCTTGGATATTGAACAGGACGCTCTCGGTTGGGATTTTACATGCTGTAACAATGTTCCTTTTGAGTTCGAAGTCGTCATTGGCTTTCTCTGCAAAGAGGTCACCACACTTTTGACCGTCAATGACCAGCTTATTTTCTAGGACATACGATAAGATCTTAAGCAGGTGAGACTTACCACTACCAAAGTCACCCGAAATCCATACACAGTTTGCCTTGTGTGGTGGAACCAAGGTATCGAACAGTCTTGGCAAGAGACGTAATTGCTCTGCGGTGATTACATACTCGGTAATTTCTTCGGATAGTGCAGATGTACTATCGGCCTTGATAACTCCGTTAATCTCACGGGTGATATCTTTCTTGTAGATAAACTCCTGTATCATATTGCTTATATATTATCGTAGGAACATTTAATATCATTAAGGTTGTGACCTCTATAATAATTCTCGTCGGAGATGATGCCGAACAATGAGAGCTGAAGATTGTTGTAATCTCCAGGGAAGAACAATATAAGGTTGCTCTCGTTTGCAAGTTCTTCAATGTTGTTCAATATGCCATGAGAACGCATGAATGGATACACTCTGCCAACACCTGTGATGAAAGTAAAATCAGGTGCTTCCTCTTGAATAATGTCATTGATACGAGGTATTACCACCTCTTTTATATCCAAGATACTATCCAAGGTCGAAGAAATAGCATCCGAGTCGAGTTCTTTTTCTTCTTCCAGTAATGTCTGTAGAACACCTTCTTCATCAAGTATCTTGACACTTAAGTCAAAGAGGTCGATGATAATGGCCTTTTTACCTTGTTTTGCAAGGCGTGACACAAGTCGGTTGGCTTGATAGGTCAACTCCGATTGTTTGCTGACAGGTATCTGCTGGATAAACAAAGGAAGTTCGCCACCTAAATTCTGTCCGAAATCAGGCGACACCAGTTTCTGATAGACTCCTTCGAAGAGGATGTCCATATCGAGTATAGGGTTATTCATACAAACTTCTGGCATTATTTATTTCGTTGTTTGAATACAAAAACACACCCAGCCATTTGGGATCATCCTTTACGATAACTTCTTCTACCTTCTCTGGGAGATAAGGACGTCTCAAGATGCCAGTATCAACCGACTCAATGAGTTCAGCTTGCTCAAGGATCTTGAATACTACCTGACGGATTTTATTAACCGTAAGGTCGGTAATGGACTCCAACTCAGGGTGAATGTATTTCTTCTCGTTAAAGAACTCATTGAAATTGGCATGAGTCACTTTCTCTTGCATATTGAAGAAGCACTCTCTGACATTTACGAAGATAAAGTCAAAAACAAGGGCATGGGCCTTACAGATGGCCAAGAGGAGAAGCAATCTACGGATAGAGTTGTTTCCTGTGACCAACATGTCAAGCTCTGTTTCATTCAATGCTTCGATGCGTTGCTTTACTAAGGAAAAGAATCTCTTGTTGGTAGAGACCTTATCCTTCTCCATGAGGTTTTCCTTGAAAGCACGCTCCTTGGTTATTTCCCAATTGTAGCCCGATTCCACGAATACCTCGGCAACAGCACACGTCTCATTCATGAGCAATGCACCGGCAGTAAATGTAAGATTATATGTTTGTTCTAAAGACATGTATCGTAAATGCAGAGAATTAATGTTCAGATTCAGGTCGAAGCAATTCATTTACTTCAACCTCAAGTAGTTTGGCTATCTTAATCAGCATCTCAAGACTCGGTTGTGCCGAGTTGGTGCACCACTTGGAGACCGTAGCTGGATCTTTTTCCAGCTGCTCTGCCAGCCACTTGTTGGTTCTTTTCTTGTCTACTAATACAACTTTGATTCTATTGATTTCTTTGCTCATCATTGTAATATTCTATGGTTTTATTAATGCAAATATAGTGGATAATCAGCAAAATCCATTATTTTAAGGCAATAAAAAAGTGGTTTATAGAAAAATAATTGCGTTTTATTCACTTATAATTGCAATTTACAGTTATGAATCACTTTTAACTGCTATGATTTCAACTTTATGACTAAAGCACATTATTATCTCTTTTCATGAGTATTTTCCTTGTGCAAAGTTACATCAGAACGTTAACCTCAAGTATCGCTTTGCTATATCTCTACAATTTCATACATAAAATTCAGATATATTACTTGCGTTAAAACTTATTCTGATAAGTCCGTAAGCACATGAAAAATCCTCAAAAGAGAAATTAATCTCAAATGAGGGAAATAATAACTAAAATTTTGTGCTTATGTATTACGAAACCAACTGTGCAAGTATTAGTATTGATGAATGGTATAGCCTTATGAAAGGAGCTAGAAAGTGTTCTTACCAAAGATTAGTATCCAAAATTAAGAAAGAACTTCCAGATTTGTATAGAGATTTGTGCCTGGAGTTTTACAACCCCTTTGAGAAGCAGTGCAAACAAACTAAGACTCATTACATATTGGTGCATTCAGCAATTGAGCATTTCATCAGAAAATAAAAAAGTGAGGCTATAAACCTCACTTAACTTTATACTGCTGGATTTCCTTAATCATAGCTTTGACATCCTCGCCAACTTGAACGAAGTTCTTGTATAGAATACGTTCACGCTCGTCTCTGGACTTGAACTTGTAGAACTTAGGGAGAGGTATATAGTTTTGTTCCTCCTTTTTGATTTCAGTCATATCAAAGTCTGTCTTGCAGAAGAATTTAGAAGTTTTGAACTCCTCAGATTCTTGAATGTTCATGGAACCATTGGGACCGACTTTGGTTTGGACGAAATCTCTAGCAGTTTGACCGCATACCCAACCTGTAGGCATATCAGAAATCTTTGATGCCGGAACAAGGCTATCCATGTTCTCATTAAGGTTGATAGAGGTTTTATCTCTGTCGATTGTTACACCCTTTTTTAGCTGTACAACCTTTCCAAAAATATCACTTGAAAGCCATTCCAATGTCTCTTTAGAACGAGCAGAACCCGATACGACATTACCTACAGTTGTTATAATCTTCTGCATACCAACTTTGCCATAGTCAGCTTCCAGCTGTGGCAATTCCTGAAAACCTAGAGCAACACTTACTTTGTTACTACGGGCTGTGCCTATCAAACGGTCAATCTTGTGGAAGTAAAGCGTTGGTAACTCATCGACAATAATACTCACCGGCACATTCTTGCCTAAACCGCTATTTACACGAGTAATAAGACGGTTCAAGATAAGAGCATTCAAAGCACCAATAATGCTTTCCATCTCTGGGTCATTGGCAATAACGAGATAACTTGGATTTTGGGGGTCCGAAACCTTCAAGTCAAAGTCATCACCGTCCTTATGAAATACCCAATAACTTTCTTTTGTTGCTAATCGTGAAGTATAGACACGCAGAGTACCAATCATACCTTCCAACTGCTCAAAGGCCTTGTTCTTCATTGCTGTTTGGAATGGACCTAGGAGAGGGGCTACCTCGTTATCTGTCTCTAGAACCTCAAAGATAGTCTGGTAACTTTCATTGAGGAATGACAGAATATGAGGCATATCGGAGTATCTCCCCAACCAATAGGCTGGTTCAACTTCATTACCATTAGCATCAAAGACTCTTCCTGTAGGAATCATCCTCTTTGTTTGTGGGTCTTGATTCTTTTCAGCTGTGAGTATATTTCCATCCTTGTCGTATGGTTCTTTCTCCCAGTTACAGAAGAAGTAGATACATGCAGCTAAGAAGTTGACTGCTGATGTCTGAAAGAATTGGTCACTACCGCCACCACCTTCTTTCTTTCCTTTCTGCAAAGACTCAAGAAGCGTTTCGGCTGTTTCTGATGCAGCAGCCAAACTGTTGATATACTTGAGCTGAATTGGGTTTACTCGTTTAGAGTATTCTACATCCACAAAGTTGACAATGTTGAACTTGCAACCTTGAGGAAGTTTTCCTTGCTTTTGATTCAGCTTGTAATGATAGTATAGCTTCGTGGCAAGAGTAGGAAACTTATAATCATACACTACCATAGAAAAGCCTTTAGCAGAGTGCTGACGGATAAACGGTTCTATGATTGAGAAGGTCTTACCAGAACCAGGAGTACCCACAACCCAAGTGCCTCTAAATGGATTTACGATGTTTACCCATCCCTTACGGAACTTTCCCTTATAGTAATATCTCATGGGGATATTTACACTATACTTGTTCTCTTGAAGCTCTTGGCATTGCTCGAAGCTTTCATTCTCCAAATTGAAGCGATCTTTCAATAGTCCCTCTTTCAGGAACTTTGAAATATTGTCAAAAGAGATATGGATCAGTATAACACCAATAAGAGACGCTATCATGTATAGTATGATGTTCAGTGGAAGAGTGTACAATCTCATTTCCATTGGATTATTGAATAACCAAATGGATGTACCAATAAGTGCCAAACCAAAGGCTAATGGTAAGATGACTTGTTTCTTGGCATTGAACTCTAACTTCTTCTTGTTTCTGGTTCCAATACATGTAATGCAAATCAGAATGAACGTACAAATCTTGCTGTAGATAAGATTTCCGTCATTATATATCATCCATCTCTTGATTCGTCCATGTATGTCGCATAGAATACCGCCCCAACTATCAAGTGTAGCTGGGTCAATAGCATATTCAAAGAACTCCAATAGGACAGAGATATAGATGACGGCTCTGAATATCTTATAAAAACCTTGTAATTCCTTGCTTTCTTCCATGACTTAAAGTTATTTGTTTAATGTTACAATAGGACGAGAACGGTGAGCTTGTAACTTGGGGGTCTCTTGCATAGCACCACTACCTAATGAGTAGAGCCATGCCTTGTGAGAATCTTGACCGTCAACCTCGGTACTGGTCCAATACCAACAATCATCTGCTTCATCAGGCAATGGTTCTCCACCAAGTTGTTCCAATATCGGGTTAATAGTAGACTTAGCTGAATACAAAAGCCTCATTTGCTCTACAGATGGGATATAGGCACTTTGTCCATATTGCCACATGGCAAAAACTGATTCAGCTAAAGGTGATGCAGCCTTTGCTGTATTGAGAAGAGCGTAGGTATTCTCATTACCATCATGGGCTGTAATGCTACACGATGTCCCTTGCTTAATACCCAAAGTATCGGCAAACTCGCTTGGGTATATATCATTCAAATATACTGCATAACCATCACCTTGTACGTCTTGATTATGGTTGATATGAAACACTACAGCAATAGCTCTTCTCTTTGAATTGGAATACTCACTATAAGGCAATAGACTTCCGTCTGTACATAGAACATGTCCCGTTTTCAATGTCAAATCAGGCATTTCTATATGTTTGTCGCACGCTACACACATAAGCCCTATAACTGCAATCAAAATGAAATGTATTTTCTTCATAATCAATCATTAGTTTAGTGGTATCTTAACTCCTAATACAACTCCAGTCCTGAAGAGATCTTCGCCTTTAATAATTAAGTCACTCTTCACTTGAGCAAACAAACGCCATCCGCCACGGAGTACATAGTTGTGTTCATATCCTAGATGAAAACCACCTAAAAAACTCTTTGTATCACTTCCTGCTGAAGCTCCGATTCGTAGGTTGCCATGATGGTTTCTTCCTCTAATAACACATGGCTTATAAGCTACACCAAATCCATAAGAGTTATAGTTGTTCCAAAATGATTGGGGACAGA
This sequence comes from uncultured Bacteroidales bacterium, assembly GCA_937881815.1. Lineage (GTDB taxonomy): Bacteria > Bacteroidota > Bacteroidia > Bacteroidales > P3 > Onthomorpha. The sequence continues at coordinate 45,193 of CALGEC010000042.1, read as the reverse complement.
TATGGTTGCACTCTGAGCAGTCATCCCACTTCAGATATGCATTAGCAAAGAACTCCCAACTATTATGATACTTGGTTTCATACTCATAGGCTAAGGTTAAATCCATGCCTCTTTCATACAACAAACCTGTTCCTAAACTCAGTCTTCCCGAACGGTTCTGTGCATTTGCAGTACCTACCATAACGGCTAATGCTGCAATCAAAAACATTATTTTCTTCATACTATCGTTCCTCCAATAATACCTTGTTAAATGAATCTGCCGAAAGAACATCCTCATAATCGATATTTAAGCTGATGTTACGGCCACTAATCTGCTTTTCGGTCATCTCGATAGTGATGACTTTGTCGTTAGGAAATGTAAGTTTTTTTATGACAATCACATTCCTATAGCCTTTTTTGAATGATTTCGTATCCTCAAGGATCAATGCAGGCGTGAGTTCAATAATCTGAGAATTAGTAGCTTTATTAATTTTCTTATCGGCTAACTTTATCCTTATCTCATCTATGTCAAACTGGATGTTAGTCTTGTTCTCGATAGAGAAGTCTATGAAGAAGTAGTCTCCTACGGCATAGATATTATTCAGCCTCATTTCCATTCTATGCTCTTTGTGAGCCACATTACGAAACATTGCAGGAGAGTTCCAAACTTGTCTGGCAAAGCTTACCATATCAGCTGTAGACATGGATATTTTAGGATTGTTATATGCATTCATTTCCCGAAGTTGTACCTCTTTATCTATTACAGCTTCTGTCATTCGTGTGGTATATACCAACGCATACTGAGTTCTGTATCGTTCAGTAACAACCGTTACTATAGCCAATACTTCACCATCTTCATGGCCTGGTTCTTTGGGTTTCAATCTGACGACATTATCTAAAGGTTGATCGCCAGCAACCTTATCGGTAGATATATCCACAAAACGAATTGGTTCTGATGCAGTGATTACAGTTGTTACAGACTCATTGACGGTCAGCTGTTCTATCTCCTGATAGGTTTGCTGTGCGAATGCTTGAGAAGAGAATACCAATCCAAGACTCATTACGCTAAATATTTTTCCGAGTTTCATAACCTTAATTTTGTTTCTGTTCTTTACTATTAATGATATACACGAATGTTCCATACTTCAGGTTTACCTTGTTCTTCTTGATGGCTTTGCCTATTGCACCTGTTGTTTTTTGATAGGCGTTCTGAATAGCTTGCATTCCCCATTGAGAAAAACTGTTTCCATAGGTTCCGCTATTGATGGTCATATTACCACTCATGGCTCCACTTGCCACATCCTTTGCTGTTTCTCTGAATTGACTCGATGGAACATATAATCCTTCAAGTCCATCTGTATCGTATATAGACAGACTGACCTTTACCAATTCATCTCCAACCAGAATGCTTGTAATATTACCTTTTACTCGTTGTGATGAAAAGCCGCTCAGTGTGGCATATAGGTAAGTACCTCTTTTTACAATGGTCTCGTTTATCTCAACATCATCTAACAATCGTAATCTTACCCTGGACCCATCAACAGCTTTTATGTTTTCATCGATAATCGCCTTTATCAGCATAGGCTCTTTATCTTCTTGAGATAACGTATTAAAGTAATCAGACGAAGTTTTGACCTTCTTAACCACCTCCGAAGCTTCATCGTTTTCACTTATAGCGTTTACAGCCTTACTGTCTTCAGATAGTTCACCTTTCATCGTTATGGTAGGAGGGGAACTGCTTACGGTATCTTGTTCTGTTGGTTGATTCTCTAATACCGTTTGCTGGCCACGAAGTCGAGCTTCTGCAAGTGCTTTTTCCAATTCGGCCAATGCTTCTTGCTCTCTTCTCTTGGCTTCGGTCATAGCCTCTTCGTCTGTATTCTCTACAATTTGGGCAATGTCTTCCTCCGTATATTGGGATTCATAACTCTCTTTTGTCTCTGTCGGGTCTTCACGCTCGATGGTCTCAACCGCTGAATAATCGGCAATCTTACCAAAAGACTTGGTCATATTTTCGTACTTACTTCCGATACCATCACCACGAATAGCAGCATCAGGTATCTCTGGATTCAGATATTCTGTTGTCTGAAGAGTTTCATCAGGTATCTCAGCTTTTTCTGCACCAAATAGGTCGAATATGAGATATGATGCAACCAACAACGGAATATAAAGGATAGCCGGTAACATGTACTTGGGCTGTTTGAAATTAATTTTATCGGTTATCTTCATATCTTTCAATTGTTTGTTTATTGTTCAAACTATGGCGTGAGCGTAAGATGCTATCTTGACGCTCAGTTGCCGTCTGCTGACTCTCTGGCCTATTATACACTGTTGTTATTCTGTAGATATTCCAAGCAAAACAACCTATCATAAAGCTGAAAATGATTATCAAGAACAAGTTCTTATGATTGTTTGCGAAGAGTTGGACTTTAGCAGCAGCCTTGTCTATACCTACAGCTTTTGCGAACTTACGACCAGCATCTACATCACGTTCATAGCGTTCTCTATACTGTGGATCGTTCTTATCGGGCATCTTTTCGCCTAAGAGCATCCTTCTGAAACCTTTAACATTCATATCAATGAGGCTTAATAGTTAGACTTTGTCTTCTGTTCAATATCCTTGTTTATCAATGTTCTCCAATTGACTATCAAAAGGCCATGAGGATTATTCTCTGTTCTAGGAACTTGCATCAGTTTACCTGTAGTCACCAATTCTCTCATGAGTATGTTACTACGTCGTTCAATTCGCTGTCTACCATAATAGGTAAACTCCATATTAGGCTTATCGAATTTGATACTGTCACAGAAGATACTGAAGACGGCACTTGTACCTAAGATGTTAGAATAAAATCCACGTTCCTTCAAAGTATTGTACTGGGCTAACCCTGATTCATCAATAAAATACATGGCTTTTTCCATTGTATGTTTGATGTACTTGTCATCAGGAGCCAGTGTAAAGAAGTAATGGTGAAACATTTCAACATGACTTTTGGCTTCTACATCAAGTGTCTCTTCCATTGTCGTACGATTGACAAGGATAGGAACATTGCCATCAAGTACATAGACTTTCTTCTGAGCATCTGTAACCATTGTACGGGCTGTCCAGATGCTGGAAACACTTATCAGAATACACCCAATTAGGAATGCAGTACATATAATTCCGACAAGTTTTATCTTATTCTCCAAATTCTTGATTACCATAACTTATGCACTTTGTTTTTGTAATAGCAAATACTCTTTTCTCAGCATCTTAATAATGGTGATATTGGTCTCCTTTACCAATGGATCAAAGTATGTTGCGAATACTCTTGTATAGAAACCCTCATAATTCAACTGAGTAAATACCCACCAGATGATACTTTCTCTTTTAGCTTTATTCTTCAATAGCTTTGCATAGTGAAGCTTGCACGATAAGTATTCTACCAATGGAACAACGTACTCGTCGTTTCCATCGAAGCCTTCATCCAACAGTTCAAAGAAGTGGTCATACGCACCATTCAATAGAATTTCTTTTATCTCTTCATTGATTCTTGTGTTACAGTAATCACAAAAATTCTCATCTTTGAGCCAATGCTCGATCTTCTTTTCAATCTTCATAATTTTTATTTTACAGTTTATGTTATCTCATCATAGAGGTCATTGCACCAGTTGCAGACATCTTGGCCTGACTAGCAACACCTTCACCGAAATTTCGGGTTGAGAATGCTGTCTCACCTTCAGGAATCATCCATGCAGCCAAGTCTGGAACAAGGTTCAAGCACTTGAGTGCTACGATAGATGCAGCCATCAAGTAACCAGCTGAGAAGAATGAGTTCTGTAGATATGAAGCCATAGTCTGTTCATTAACAGTGATTGCAGCAAGGTTCTCGACCTGAATGCACAATACGATGTCAAACAGTAGCAGAACATAGAAGCCAACAAAGTATAGCATAGCTCCATAAAAGTGTACCGTCAAGTATCTCGTCAACCACTTTGCCCAGCTGCTTTCCCATTTCGGTAATAGGCTGAATGCCCATTGGATCGGTCCGAATATTGTCAGCATACCTAGAAGAATCTGTTGGCAGTAAATAGTTGCCCACCATCCGATGCGGAATACAATCAGGGCTATAAGCATGACAATCTTATCTATTCCAACTACGATACCTGATGTTAGTGAAGTGAACCATAACTTACTGGCATCCTTTTCCATATTCGTAACCTCTTCGACTCCAGTCTGTTCCATTGTAGCTTCGATAAGGTTAGGGTCTGATATACCAGAGTGAGCTACATCAGCTTGAGCTTGAAGATTACTATACATTGTATCTCTAACATGGATGAGTTCTTCCAATTCAGCGAACTTATCCGTAATCTGTGCTGCTTCAGCCTGATATAGGTCATGCGTATAAGAGCCTATACAGTTCGGGATGTATGACAAGAAGTCCAAGAAGCACCAACTGCTGTTGCTATTGGCCATTCCAGTATCGGCTGGAGGATACCACCAACATAATATGAACGAAATAGCCAATGGCTTGAACAATTTCATGATGTCCAATGGCTCATTCTTGACCATCATCTTGTATGTCATTCCTGCTGCAACGATTATCGAAAATAGTGCAGCTAACGCCATACACATCTGTAGAATCCACCAAAATGGACCTTGTGTGCCAGTAAATGTGGCATCACACAGAAACTCATTGGTTTGAAAGATTACATCATCAATTTCTTCTTCCAACAAGTTGATCCCAAAAGTTGAAATAATACCATTATCTGCCATAGTCCATTGAGAATAAGTCTGTTCTCTTAATCATATCTTGTTGCTCCATAATAGGATAGAAGCCCCAGGATTTCAATTGCTCATATAGAAACAATCGTCCCTTTTGAGTCCATTGTGTATGCATTACCACAATGCCATTGTCTAAGATATGGGTCGTACTGTGCACATATCCCTTGTCTTTGTACTTCGCATAAAGGATCCATTGATTGTTGCTCTTGTACTGAATTAAGTGCTGTCTTAACAAACTGTTAAGGCATTGTGCTGAGATACCATAATCCTGTGCAATCTGATTTATATTCAGTAAGCTAGGGCTTTGCAGAACATAATCAACGTATGCAGATTGTTTCTCCAATTGCTTGATAGTCTCACCTTGTTCTGTACACTTTTGAGCATACATCTCTTTTTGCTGTCTCTCATGCTTTATGGCCGATGCAAGTTTGATTAAGAAATCAGGTTCTCTTACGGCACGTTCAAGAGCATCATTAGTAAAAAATGCTCCACGCTTACGAATTGTAGGAAGAACATCTGATGTCACCCAGTGCTTAAATCGCTTTGCACTCTCAAGCTTAGAGAATAGAATAAGTGAATAGAGTCCTGACTCGTTGATGTAAGTCATCAGTTGGTCACCGCTAGAGGTAGGGGTGTAACGTTTGGTTACATCCCCCTCATCTACTAATTGAGCAATCGCTCTACGGCTATTTGTATGTTTCAACGCATCGCAAACATCCTTTGCACAAAACCAAGGTTCATCTTTCTCGTCGACTTGAGTTCTTACTTCTCCAAATTCGGGATTGCGGAATATTTGTAACTGATTCTTCATTGTTTTTCTTTTTTTTGTTACACACCTATTTAATAATCACCTCTTCATTATCGTTACCATTTGAATTTCCTCCGTTTCCACTTCCTCCTTTTTGACTGGATGATTTCCATCGGGACATTGCTGAAGCTGCAATGGTTGCTTTATTGACTCTTACAGGATTCTCTGCTTCTAAAATCTCTGTGGTTTGTGAACGGTTGTGAAGTTGTACTAAGTACTTGATCAATAAATCGTTTTGACTTTCAACTTCTGCATATATCTTCAGGTACTCCTTCTTACGCTGAGCATTAGGCATGTATGCCTCTCTTGTTGCTCTTATTGCACAATTATACATGTCAAAGAGTCCATCCCAACGCTCTCTTTCATTTGGTGTTCCTCCCACAGCAACAATACGGTTGATGTTGATGCCAAAATTCTCCATTGCTGATGTTATCTTGTTACCTTCTACTTGCCAGGCAAGGTCTACCTGTCTGTCTGCAACATTCAATGCCTCAATTTTGGCTCGTTGGGTCAAGGAAGAATCTATTTTTTCTGCTTCATCTTTTTGATTATATAATCCTATACCTGCTGTGGTACGATAACCAAGTTTATTTTTCACAGCTGCATTCTTCCTATACTTGTTATGTAATGCCCAATAATAGGCATCAGGCGTTAAAGCTCCAGTGCCCACCTCCATGACTGTGAACTGATTCTGTTTTGGAGAGTCATGGTTATATGTCACAGAGACCTGAGCATGAACTTTGGTCATACTGACTACTAATGTTATTGCCAACAAAAACCTTTTCATATCAATAGTTGTTATAGTTATACCCGGCATCTTTCCATCTGCCAAAGGCATCGTTAATTATCTGCTGTTTGCTTTTCTTCCTATATACTTTTTCTTTCCAGTATCCTATGCGTAACTGGATATATCTCCATGTCTCGTAATACCCTCTGTTCAAAAGCTTTTCAATGTTGTCCATTGAATTGTTTATTGCATCCAGCACTAACATCAAATCTGCTGTCGAACATGCAGCAGCACCTGTCGCATAAAGCACCAAATCGCTTAATGACCTGAATAAATGTTCTCCCTCTTCTGCCACGTTCTCTATCATCCTAGCATTGATTGAGATTATCAGCGTGTCTGCCAATTCGATATGTTTTCGTTTGACCACTTTTTCATTGAAGTCTGTCAAGAGATTTTTGTAGTCCACAATCCTTTGGCTAACCTCACTATATGTACTTCGTGCATTCAGTGCAGTTCTAAGGGATTGGTACATTACATCAATGACATCAAATGCTCTTGTATATTTGTCCAAATCCACATTAAGATTTTTGTAGCCACCGACTTCATCAGAAGTATACTCATGAAGAAGTTTGTTGCTATGTTCCAATGTTGAACGAGCCAACAATAAGCTTCTTTGCTTCTTATGGTCGTTGATGTATGCTTCTACGGAGAGAACATCAAACGTCCATTGCGCTTTGGCGACACCAGGCATCAGACAAATGAACATGATTATAATGATACATCTCTGTTTCATGGCTTATTCCGTAGTTTAGCGTTATCAATCCATCTGTCATGGCACTCTTCAATGAGCGTTTTTCTTCTTCCTAAATCATATTCCAAAGGAGGAAGAACATCCTTAAGCACATCTACAATGTCTCTTTTGTAATGCATCATCTTTTCAAGCGAAACCAAGTCCGCATAGATTTTAGTTATTCTAGAGTCAACCTCACGTGCAATCTCAAGTCTGTCACTGGACCAAAGAAGATGAATTACATCGTTGTTCGGCTCCTCCTCGATAGGTTCACTATATGAGTATTCTGTTGTTATCTTACAGTTTGGATATTGCCTTGCTATCTCAGAGATTTTGTCGTTGACAATTTTCTTTTTCTCAGCTTCAGACATATCGTGATTGAGAGTTATAACCTCTGCCACATGTGTCTGCGAGTACTCGGAAGTAAGTTCCCAGTTAATTTGTAGTATGGCTCTATGAATCTTTATGCCCAAAAAGTATTTGGGTTTTCTCGCAATCTTCAAGGTTGCACTAAAGGTTATAATGCCATTTATGTTAGGCATCGTAGCTTTACGAATGAATGTATATCCACTCCAATTACCGTTATCTTGCCATGTAAGATTATATGCGATTTTACAATCTTGCATAATGGCCGGTATTCTATAATAATCATCAGTTGCTACATCATTATCCTGACCAGCTTCGTTCATTGCGTCATTGATTTCAGATTGTTTCTGTTGCCAAGTCGTTAGTTCTGAACGTAGTTCATCAATCGTATCCTGATTCTGATTATAGCGTTGTCTAAGTGCAACTGCATCCTCTATGCTTGCTTCAGATATTAACTTCAGCAGTTCTTTATTCTCTGTTTCAAGCTGATTGATCTGCGTTTGAAGAAGTGATACTTTGTTGTCCGCTTCTGTTTTCATTTGATGAAGTTCAGAAAGGTCAACATCATTCTCTGAGATGGTAGTTGTCATAGCACAGCTTTTGCTATGAGCGTTCAAAGAACTTCCACATTGGCGACACTTATATTGTGTTGAACCTTGACCAAGCAATGCTCCATCGGAACAGGTAACGCTTATCGTTACGGTCTCACAACCTTGTAGTTTCATCTCATCTGAAGCCTGATAGTAGTTCTTGCTGTCAGATTCCAGATAATAAACATATCCTTCTTCGTTTTCATTATACTCGGATAGTTTGGCATTCATCTGAGCCTTGAATGTATTCAGATCCATGGTATATGAATCGAAGTAGTCTTCATAAACCACTTCTTCGTTATTCCAACTTCTATATACATGGATTTCATACGCATAGGCTTTCTTTACTAACTTACTGCCTTTGTTAATCAGATACCCTGACATGTAATAGTTGATGGTATAGTTATAGCCGTCATTCTTAGAATTAAGATTGTTAACCTTGCTTCTTGACCATCCTGCATAACTTTCAGAATTGGATAACACTTGTTCTCTTTGTTGAGCATTCGGATAGAAACTGGCATCTGACGTGTTAAAACGCACCCATTGACTGCCATTTAATATGCTGTTATCATCAGTAGGAGGATAGTAATCACATAGTGTCTCTGTTCCTTGGTCTCTACGGGCGATATACCAACGCTGGGTGTAATAGTTACCTTTAGTCTGTTCAAGATAATCAGTCATCCATGATGTAAGATTATAATCACTCAGCTGAAAAAGCCCTGCAACATTGTCCTTTCCTCCAACCAATGCAAGCAAGGTATTACCTGTGTTATGTTCCAGTTGCTCAAATAATACACTATAGTTGTCGTATATATCCTTTACTTTGGATACATTCCCATTGATAAGTTCATGGAAGTTGCTTTGCTGTAATAATGCATCGCCAAGATTTGTTATGCCAGCAGAAGCAAGGTTGGCACCTACACGATATAGGTGATCTATATCTGCTTTTAAGTTTTCTGAGTTGAAATTGTTGGGTACTTTACTCAAATCGTTAAAAAAACGCTCCCAGTCTATATTCCCGATCTCTGACAGTCTGAATATTTGGGCAATCTCACTCTTAAACTCAAGGAACATGACATCTTTGAATGAAAGGGTGCTATTTGTTACAACGCTTTCAAACTGCATACAAAGAGTCTTAACCTCGTCACAAATCTTCACTAGATAACTGCCCCAATAGATTGCATTATGTGGTGAACGGAGCATTTGACCAGCAACAATCCATATCTTTGGTATAATCTTGTTTGCTACCATGTGGTAAATGCGTCGGTAGTAATAGTTCTCTGTGGCACTGCTCCATATACCAAGGTCTGTCAACGCCTTCCTTTCTAGGAACTTACTTGCAAAAATGCCAGCCGTAGCAACTTCTGCTGCACTATAATGTTTGAGTATAGCTGCTACTTGTTCATTGTAATAACTCTCTGCCACCACCTCTGTTCCAAAGGCAGCAGCCATCGCAGCAACAGTTTTTGTATCATAGTTGATGCTGTAATATTGGGCATACGTCCTATGAACTGAAACTGTTGCCAGTATGATTATTATGAACAAGTGTCGTTTCATTTTTTAATTATTGATATTTAGTACTTTACCATTACTATTTACCTTCTGTGCAAATGGAAGTGATTTCTCTATACCGCTTGCATTCCAATCTCTGCAATAGGCTTCAATTGCTTTTTGATGACTACACTTAAGTTCAGCCTTGTACAGTTTTAATGCTTCCTTTTCTGCACGTTCTGTTGTATAGGTCATGTAACATTCTTTAGGCTCTTCAACTCCATAGACACCACTTGTTGAACCACGTCTGATAAATACTTCTCGGAAGAAGCTTCTACCTTCCTTATTCTCAAGTCTGTTGATTGTGAAGATCTTCTTGCAGTCTACATCTGTCAAACCAAGGATTGCCTTAATCTCATCAAATCGTTCACGGAATTTGCTTTGGTCTAGTAGCATCACAACATCTGAGTTGTTGATGATAGCTTCCTTCACAATAGGACTACCGATAATATCCTGGATTTCCTGAGTGACAACTCCAACGCTAGCCCAGAACTTTCTTGCTGTCTTATACAGATACTTGATGTATTCGGCCATAAGAGGGGAGGCGATAGCTTTCCATGCCTCTTCAATGACCAAACATTTTCTGTTCTTTTTCAGACGCATCTTTTGAAGGAATACATCCATAATGATGAGCGTGACAATCGGGAATAACTGCTTGTTTTCCTTGATTGCATCCACTTCAAACACGATGAATGTCTCATCAAACAACGTAGAATCCACATTCTCATTAAGGATCTTTTCATACTTACCTCCCTTATAGAAGTTCTGAAGCATATATGCAAAGTTGTCACAGTCAATGGTCGTAATGTTGTTCTCCACACAAATCTGGTCGAGTCGTTCGCACGCAAAATCATAGAATGTGTCATAAGACAGAGATTCTATGTTCAATGCCAATCGTCTCTTCTCCAATGTCGATATCATATCGGTAATCTTATCATGGATTTGCATCAAGTCTGTACCTCGTCTTTTCTCCATTGTTGTAAGATTCTTCTTGATAGAATCCTTTTGTGAAGAGGTATAGGGTTGTGCTCCATTGAAGTAGAAATCATAGTATTCTGTAATCAGCTGTTCGACTACACGGAACTCCAGTTCTGGTATTTGACTGTCTGAGCCTTTCCATATAAGCAGTATCAAGTTCTTCAAAAAGTCTATCTTCTCGATATTTAACTCCTGCTTACTTATATTGAAAGGGTTCATCGTAATAGGTTTCTCATCAGTATATGCTATATACTTACCGCCCACATACTCACAAAGACCTTCGTAAGAGTTACCAGTATCTACCATGACAATGTCTGTGTTCTGCTCCCAGAGCTGTCTTACAACACTATTCATATGGAAAGATTTACCGCTTCCAGATGGTCCCAAACAAAAGAAGTTTGAGTTGTCTGTAAGTTTGTTTGCTCCTTCTTTACCTGTAATATCAATAGCCACAGGAACTCCTTGTCTGTCTGTGTAATAGATTCTTAGCGGAGTGTTTTCACTATGTTGTATATGCTCCTTATACATCAGACATGCCGCTGCATCTCCGAGAGTTAGGAATCTGTCATACTCTTCATTCATTGTATAACAGTTACCAGGGAACGATCCTACGAACAACTCCAATTGATTGTAGGCTTGTTTGGATATATGGATACCCAAACGGCTGAAACTATTTTCCAAGTGGTTGGTACACTTTTGAATATCAGTATCTTCAGGCACAGAGACAATTAAGTTGAAATGAGTGTATGTCAACTGTTTGTTCTCACGAGCTACAACCTCTTGGACTTTCTTAATGTCTTCAACCGCCATTTGATTACTAGGGTTAGGAATACTAGCATGGCGGTTTTTCTTCTTGTCGAGCATCGATAGTTCTCTCTTCTGATTAGGGAGATATACTATCTGATTATAGATGACTGTATCTGCATGAGGTATGCTGTCAATCACTGATAATAGATCAACTGGCATACTCACATTATTTACCTCGATATTGGTATATGGTCGGATAATAGAGGGTAGATTGGTATGATCAACATCGATAAGGCTATAAACCTTTGCTGTTCTACCTCCCATTGAGATAGTCTCGCCATCAACTTTGTAGTTTGACATAGAGATAATCTTATCCTTAAAGTTCATTGCAAAATATCTGTCGACATACTCACTAGCCTCTGTTTTAGACAAGTAACGGACATGAAGTCCGGCATCTCTGAGCTGGTCATGTACTTTTCGTACTTTTACAAGGAATTCTTTCCACTTCTTATTGTCATATGAGAATAGACGACTCCCTTTAGATTCCTGTGTTATTGTCAGAAAACAAGTACTTTCGGTGTAGTTACGTCCATTGAAATACTTGAAGTATGATTCTGATAGAAATTCGTGATTGATTCCGCTTTCGTCGTTGAATTGCTTCCTAACAAAGATGTCCTGTTTATGAATGGCATAGCCCTCACCAAGCGTCTGCATAATAGCTGTCAATGCCTGAGTGAACTCATAGTATGCATCTATGTTTGCCGAATATTTCTGTACTGGATTATCAACCTTAAGGATAGCAGAGTATTCTCCTTTCTTCGTATAGAGTACACCAATGCCATCATTGTCTTCTACAGAATAATAGATATCCTGGAAGATATGCTTGCGTTTACCTCCAGTACCGAATGCATACACAGAAATTGCCATTCCTATGCAGAGAGCTGTGAATATGAGTATGATATATAAAACCATCAGTTAGAAATAAATAGGGGTAGGTCAACTGTTATGTCAACCTACCCACGTTCAACATTAAATTAGCCATGTATTAGCCATGGTTTCTTTCTTAAATCTTCTTTGAATAGGCATATATGTAGATGCCCTTTTTGTTCTGTTTCGTGTGTAGGCCTTTCCTTTGCTTTAATAAGATGAGTCCAATTCCAATTACTAATGCTGTAGCCAGAAATATCAGTCCTAATATAAACCCTACGATACAGTAGCCGATAATGAATCCTGCTATGGCTGCACCAATGGTTCCTGCTGCCCAGTAAATATATCTTCCTTGAATACCCATAAATTCAAGGGGTCTTTGCAACCCCTTGAAAATAGGGTAATCAGGATAGGACTCTTTTCTATCCTTACTCATGAAACCTTAGGTTTAGCCTCCAATGCCGAAGAAAAGAGGAAGAGCCTGAGCCGCAGCAATAAGGAAGATACAAGCACCAACGACCATCATGATCTTCTTCTTGACATCCTGTTCCTCGTTGTTCATGGCGATGTAAACCGAAATTGCACCCACTACGGCTACAACACCGGCAATTGCATAACACAACTTGACAACGATAGGAACATACTTAGCGATCTCCTCGGCTACAGTGGTCAATGCTCCTGTACCTGCCGAATAGTCTCCAGCTGTAGTCTGAGCATAGACTGAGCCTACACCACACAACAACATAATGGCCAATGCCTTCAAGTTCTTAGAGGCTGCCATCTTCTTAAAAAAACTTTTTACTTTCTGATACATAAGATTTTAATTAAAAGTGAAACAATAAGTTTATAACTACCAGATTCTATATCCAAAGAAAGCAGGGAAGACAATTGAAGCACTAATGATAAAGAGTATAGCTCCGACTAACATCATAATGGCTTTTTTTACACCGTCTTCGCCAATATTCATTTTTATTGTTATCTGAAGAGCTGATATGATACCAACTACTGTAGCCAATGCATAGCAGATGTATAAGACATAAAGCATCATTGTGACTACATAGTCGTGCATGGAGGCAAGAGCATCAGCACCCCAGCTATAATTAACACCTCCACATTTGGCATATACACTCATTGGTATTATGCCAAGCATCATGATAAGCAAGCATGGTTTTAATATGGTTAACTTCATAATTCATTGATTACCTTTTTCCAATCCAGCTCTGTATCATCATCAATATGACCTCCATTAATTAAGGCCAACTGTAGTTTTTCATCTGTGCAAGGATTTGACATAAATGACTCAACGGTATCCATAGTTTCATCTATCTGTGATTTAATCTCAGCAATTGGAGATGGACTATCAGTGGATGACTCTGGATTTTCATCGAGAGTTGGGGCATTCTCTTGTTCCAAATATTCGGTAGTGTAATCTTCCTCTCCAATGCTGAAACCGGAGCCGCTTTCTGACACCTGTACACCTTCATCAGGGTCATCTGTCACCGAAAACACCTCTACATCATTTTTACCGTCTTTCTTCTTTCCGTAAAGGTCCTGCATAATCATTACTGCAAAGTAGATGATGTATGCCACCGTGAGAGCAATTGCGAATATAAAGTATGAACTCATCTTTTGAAGTATGATATTTAATTATGATTAAAGTTTGATGCAAAGGAAAGGCTTAAATATGATTTATTGAAATAATCTTCTTAAAAACCGCTCTGGAAGGGGCGATTTTGTTTGAAATATTATAAATCATACTTTAATATCATACTTTGAGAAGGAAAAGGGTAATAAAAAAGGACGACCTTTTGAGTCGCCCTAAATCTGATGTTGATTCGTTTTATTTCTTTTTTCCTAATAAATAGTCGTTAAGATCCTTGTATTCCTGGTACCTTACAGACTCATCAAAGACTCTATGGTCATATAAACCTCTGATTGTCTCTACAGTCTTTTGTCCTGCTGTGTCATTATCCAAATAACAATGGATAGATGAGAATTTATCCAGTTCTTCGAGACACTTCTTCAAATTACCTATAGAGTTTAGAATCATATAATCTGTGGATGATTCTATACAGATGAATCTGTTGTCAACTTTTTCCAGTGTCAAATAGGAAAGGAAGTCCATAAATCCTTCAAATATACATATGTGTTCTTGTATTACACCATTGCACATATATATCATGGTTATATCCTTATTTTTGTAGCATCCTTTATAATAGGAATTTCTGATTTCATAACCACCTGAACGGTTGGCGAAAGCAATACCAAAATATGCTCTCTGACGTAATTTGTAATGAATCTCATGACAATACTGTTTTGCCAAGTTGATGTCTACGAGACGAGATTTGACATACGACAACAATGCATAGTTGTTGAGAGGGATGACTTCTACATTCCTAAACATATCCTCTATAGGGGGAGGCTGTATGGTCGATGGCTTGATTCTGATAGAATCCGCACACGGGACCTGATTGCTTAGTATAGATAGTACTTCACTAACGCTGCTTGTATTGAATAGGTACTTCCCAAGTAGGATAATATCACCTCCATCGGCCACGCCAAAATCGTACCATTCATTCTTGTTGTTGTCAACCTTAAATGATGCGGTTCTCTCAGATCTGAATGGAGATTTGAACCAATATTGTCCACACTTTGATTTGGTAGGCTGATACCCTAATTGTTTAAGATATTCTACTATGCTTATTTGCTTTGCTTCAAGTATATTCATATCTATTCGGTTTAGTCCAACTTATATATATACCCAAACTAAACTAAACTGCTTCCTGAGCAGAGAGGTTCTTTATCAAATATGTATCCTTGTTCTTCCTTGATTAGAACGTTTATATTGGACAAGAACTTGCAGAGTTTGACAATAGTATTTCGTCCTCTTGCGTACCCAATGCTCGCATAACCAGTCTTTAAGGAATCCAACAATTCCTGATATCCCATACTTTGTTTGTCTTTGAAAGCACACTCTAAAGCCTCAAGATGCTGTTCATTGCTCATGTCTGCATATGAAGATATTTTCTCCTTAGTCTTTGTAAACTTATAGTTGTTTACCAACTGTGGCAATGCATCTTCATTGATTTCAAAAGCAAAAGGCTGAAATTCTTTATCTCTAATATGCACAGCTCTGACTTCACTGATATTAGGATTCTCTGCATTCTTGGAAACCTGCAATATTGTTTCTGCTTTATTATTAAGCTCTGTACCAATATGTCCTCGTGTATTGTCATCACCTTTATTCTGATGAAGTACCGTGTGAATATGCATTTCGTAGTAGCTGGACCATCTCATAAGCTCATTGATGATATTCAGGGATTCACCCGGTGAGTTGATGTCATGGATCAAGTCTCTGATACCATCTATTATAACTAACCCGATATTCTCTTCTTCTTGTAAAGCACAACTGATGATTTCTCGTCTTTGCTCAGGTGTGTATTCTCTGAGGACGAAGAATAGGATTCTGTCATCTTCCTTATCAATGGGCAAGCCGGCCAACTTCATAATCCTTTGCATGACCTTATGACAATGGCATTTGCTCTGCTCTGTGTCAACATAGAGGATGCGTTCTTTACCTTGGGGCAGAATAGTCTTATACTTCAGTACCTCTTTCCCAGAGAGGGCAGATGCAACTAGTGCAGATACATTGAAAGTTTTCTTGCTCTTAGGCTTGCCTGTTGATGCACTAAAATTTCCCAATGTTGCTACCGTTGTTCCATTTACCTTAATAATCTCAGGAGGGAATTCGTATTTGTCAGTTACATTCAACCTTATATGTTTCAGGAGTAGTTTGTAATTGGTACCGTCAATTTTGGCACCATTCCTCATATCTATCAGTGATTTCATACTCTGTTCGATTTTCGTTGATGTTCTTTTGCTAGTTTATGAGCCTTAGTTGCAGCAATGGCATTGATTTCATCTATTGAGCGTACTTGATGTCGGTTAATCCATTTGAGTAGGTCATCACGCTTAATGAAAATACTTTTACCATTTGGCTTATAGTAAGTAAGCTCTCTGTTTGAAGTAATCTTGTACACGGTGCTTTTACTTAAGCCCAGATATTTAGACGCTTCATCAATAGTATAAAACTCTTTGATGGTATATGCAATCTCAGAAATAGCTTTCATGTGCTTAAGCAATTCATGCAATCCGTTGAATTGCTCTAGATAGCTCTTAACTTCCATTATTTTCTCTTGAAACTGACCAATGTCATTTGTTTCAATCATCTCTTGAGCCCTCTTAAGTCTCTCGATGTATAGTTCTAGTTCACGTGGAGTCATAGGGATGCGGTATTTGAGTTAGACTTATCAAAAGCTCTAGCGACAACAGGATTTTGTTGTGCCCACTGTTTCAATTCGGCATGATTGAAGAATATCATACCACCATTGGGCTTATAATATGGAATGAGCTTGGCAGAGGTGAGTTTGTAAAGATAGCTAGGCGATATACCTAAAAACATGCAAGCTTCAGATGATGTGAGTACTTCTTTAAGTGTCCACATCTTATCGTCAATCTTATTGATCTCTGATTCTATTCTTTTATCAAGCTTTGTCAACATCGAATGAAGGTTCTGTACGCTTGATTCCAGATGTTGGATGGTTTGTGGGGAAATGGCTTCCCTCATCTCTTGTCTTCTTTGTTTCATCTTTCTAATTTTTGAAGTGAATAAAAAAGGCTTTGCCCTCAGTAATAACCGGTTACGAGGGCAAAGCTACAGAGATGAGTTGGCTCACAAAATTGAGAATGTTGATTCTCTACATCATTCTCAACACAATTCTCAACATTTTTTTCTTCTTTTTTCTTACTTTTCTTCCTTTGACTTCTCAACAATCTTGTCTATCAATGAAAGCAATTCACGTTCCTTGGGTGACGGAGGGCGTTCTTTCAATCTATAGAGAGTAGACGAGTAATCGTGCTGCTCTAGGTATTTGCAACCAGAGGAACTGCGTACCATTTGGCGTTTCGCAAGGTCTACTTGCCATGTATTTACAAGTATACCGTGTGAAGCCAATCTGTCAAAGAAAAGAACAACTCTTGTATTATTTGAAGAACTAAGGCTTCTGATCTTCATTTCACCCATAAGAGCTTTGGCATCGCTTTCATCAATCTGTTCCTTAAACAGGTTAACTTTATTTGCAATATGTACAATAAGCTCTATCTGTTTTTGGGTTACTGGATTGATTACACTAAGAATACCAACTGGTCGTGCATTTGAGATTTCTTCAGTCGCAATCGGACTTGACTTTTCTTGTGGAATATCAAATCGATAAAACTCAACTATAAGTTGGTCAATATCATCTTGCGTAAATTGCGGTTTAGAGAGATAATTTCTAACCAATCCTTCGTGCTCAGTCAAAAGCGTCAATACAATATTGTAATTCTGCTCGTGACCGTTCTTACTCCATGCATCTTCGTTGTCGTGATGCTTGATTGAATTTAGATAGTCATTCATAAAGCGTTTATAACTTTTCTTAGATGAAATGACTTCTTCTTGAAAAAGTTCATGTGCTGTGCTGAGCAATTCAGCTAGGCCTTTTCTCCCAATTTTAGGACTGACGTAGGTCGAACGCCTTACAAATTTGTCAAAAAAGAGAGATGAGGCAAGATAAATTTCGTCTCATTGTTTCTTGATTTTTAATTTGTAATTCAATTATATATATAGTTCTCATAGAGAATTTATTTCCTTATTTACAACTACTTAGCATTATATCTTTTTGCGATATTCTTCAGTTCTGGAACGTATGTTTCATACACACCCTTTCTTTTAAGTTCTCCTAGTCCAGAGACCATACACTCTTTATTAGGGACCTTGCCAAAGATTCTAAAACAGCAGCATGCTTTAACCCATACCAATCTTTTGTTCGTGGGTGTAAAAGCCTCGGTTAAGAAGTATGATAATTGTCTTTGGCTTTTTATCCATTCAACAGGTTTGGCGAACTTGTTGGCATCAAATATCCCTTGAAAGTCTTCCAATGTCGTATAGTGAGCTATATATCCACCTTCCACTAAATCCAGGTACATACGTTTGATTCGTTGCTTTGGATAAGGACAGTAGAACGTGTCATTGTCACTCGATACCTGAAGGAGCGATGAAAAATCTGCTTCAGGATATAAACTCATTGCATACTCATGTTTCACTCTGCCTTGTTCAGATTGAGCCAAGGGGACAGCACCTACACGATAACTCGCTCTATTCCATTGTCTCTCGAAATAGACATACTTACATCTATTGGGAAACTTCATAATGGTAGCTATAGCATATGCAATTACTCTGAGTTGTGAACCAGTGGTGGTTTCTAATGGCATATAATGCTCATCAAGAAGACCTCCGTCAACGGCTCTCTGCAATAGATCGACCGTGCGTTCGTTTGCCAGTGCCGGAATCAAATCAGGATATTCACCTTTATTCTCAGCCTTGATTTTTCTTACAACGGCTTCAATCTTATGTATCTTTTTAATGAAACATATAAGATTTGGACGTAATCTTGCATCCAATCTACCATTCTTATTATTTACATATTCCTCAATGTCATCTATTAAGCCGATTCTTTCAAACTCTTCTGCAACAGTCTTACAAGAACTCTCTTTCAGATATTTATAGAGGATGTCAGACCATTCGTTAGATTGGCTTATGTCTTCATCAAAAGTTGCGAAATATAGATCCGAGTCAGCTTCTGCATCAATCCAATAGCGAAGTTGTTTAACCAATCTTCCTATTTTGGCCATTGCTATAACGGCATGTTGTCTATTCATTGTTTCCATACTTTCCATAAATTAATCATCCAAACTAGGAATCAATGACACAGCCTTTTGCTTATTCTTGTCAAGTACCTTAGCGTATATTTGTGTTGTCTTGATGTCTTTATGACCAAGAAGCTTTGAGACGGTGAATAGGTCTGTTCCCAAATCAAGCATAAGAACGGCAAATGTGTGGCGACCACAATGGAATGTCAATTCCTTTTTGGTAATTCCTGCTGCGTCACACCATTTCCTCAAATATGTGCTTATCCAAACTCCATACTTAAATCCACTAAAGACACGTTCTGTTGGCTCTCCTCGTTCACCGAGATATTTGACTGCCTGGGCAGGAATGTCCATATATTCCTGTCCGCCCGTCTTCTTCTGCTTGAACTCAATTCTTGTATATTCTCCAAACTTCTTGACCTCTTCCCAAGTCAATTTTTCAATATCACTCGCACGGAGACCAGTTAAGCAGGAGAAAAGAAAAGCTCTTTTCAACAGTGGCGAAGCACATGGGGTGTTAGCAAGTAGCTTGACTTCATCAAAAGTGAGATAATCTCTTTTTACTTCTTCTGCTTTGAACCCTGTAATGCCAATTATAGGATTGGTTGGGATTATTCGCTCATTGAATGCATGATTGATGCAAGCTCTCAATTTATTAAAGTATGATACTTTTGTATTGGTTGATAGCTTTTCGTAAACACGCTTTGGTGCATTAGGACCACGTTTGAAGTCTTCCTTGTCTGCAACGTCAAGATAATCCTTGAAGCCTTGTACAAATTCAGGAGTAACATCACGGAATGTAGTCTTCTCATCACAATAGATTTCCAAGTAACGAAGACAACTCTTCCAGTTGCCATAGTTACCTTTACTATCAGCATTTTTACCTCGTTCTTCAATCATCTCTCTGAAATAGGGAAGGAACAATATGTCTTCCTTGAACTGACGAGTGAAGTCGTACTGACCATTTTGAATTTCAATTTGGCGTTTTGCTTTTATTGCTTGAGCAGTTGCCAATGTTTCTCTGTTTTGTTCTTTCTCAGCCTGAGTGGTAGCTTTGATGAGATACAGTTTCAAATATTCCTTGTGGCGACGGCCATTACTATATATGTCAAGGAATAAACTGATACTTCCATTTTTGAGCACTTTCTCACGTAGCTTGACAGGCTCTTTTTGTACATCGATTTTCTTTGCCATTTGATTACAGTATTAGTCGTTACTATTCAATTTTTGTCCCCCGAGAATCCCGAGGGACAAAAAGGGACAAAATTTTAGTGCCTTTTTTGTCTCGGGGGACCATCTGGGGGACAAAATTAAAACAAATATCTGATACTGCAAAATAAGCAACGATTTCGCATGCAAAGAAACGCAAATACCGCAATCTGCTGTTTTATAGCATTTTAATTGCTGATATTTGCGTTTTATACGGTTTTCTTTGCATCCGTTTTCAATTCAAAAAAGTGCCATTTATTTTCCGATGCAGAATTTTGAGAATACGTTTGCGAGGACTTCTTCTGTTGTTACTTCTCCTGTGATTTCGCCTAAATAGTGTAGGGATTCTCTTATGTCTATTGCTATTATGTCTGTTGGGCTTTCGTTTAATAAATTTTCTTTTGCGGTTTTGATTGCTGAAACAGATTTCTTCATTGCCTCGTAGTGTCTTGCATTAGTAGTAAGAATATTTGAGTTATACATACTATTCTCTGATATAGTAGTTATTCTATTTATTATTTCATCTACTCCGTCTTTGTCCTTGGCAATAGTTTTTACTGCACCTAAATTTTCCCATTCTTTTATTTCTTTTACAAGCAATTTCCCATCAAATTTATTTGCAACTATTATTATTTTTTTAGACTCTAAGCTTATTTCTTCATCTATTTTTATTAAATCTAATTGGGCTTCGGAAGGCGACATTTCTGTAACATCGGCTACATATATTATGATATTTGCGTTCTCTATTGATTTGTATGAACGTCTAATCCCTTCTGCTTCTATTGGATCTGTAGCTTGTCTTACGCCGGCTGTATCAATAAATCTATATTCTATTCCATTGATATTAACAATTTCTTCTATCGTATCTCTTGTTGTTCCTGAAATAGGAGAAACTATAGCTCTTTCATCATTTATTATTGCATTAAACAAGGTTGATTTGCCTGCATTTGGTTTTCCTATAATCGCAATAGGTATTCCATTTTTGAAAGCATTACCCATATCAAAAGAATCTATAAGCACTTCTAATGTTTTTTCAATATTAGTCATTGATTCTTCAAGGGTTTTACGTTGTGCAAATTCTACATCTTCTTCTGAAAAATCTAATTCCAATTCTAATAGAGTCAATAGATTAAGCAGTTCCGATCTTAATGCTTTTAAAGTTTTTTGGTAGCCACCTTTTAGTTGGTTTAGTGCGATTTGATGAGCTATTGCTGTGCGTGAAGAAATCAAATCTGCTACTGCTTCGGCTTGCGAAAGGTTTAACTTACCGTTAAGAAAGGCTCTTTGAGAGAACTCTCCGTTTTTTGCCATTCTCACACCATTTGCAAGAAGAATTTTAATGATTTCTTGTTGTATAAATGGCGAACCATGATGTTGGATTTCTATTAAATCTTCTCCTGTATATGAACGTGGAGCATGATAAACTAAACAAACAACCTCATCAACTATATTTTTGTATTCATCAATGATATATCCAATTCTTATTTTAGGTTTAATCGAATAGGAAAAATCTGCTTTCTTTCCTTTTATTGATCGAAAGATTTCTTTTATTATAGATACAGCGCTTCTTCCTGTAACTCTAATTATTCCTATTGCAGAAGTGGCATTAGGTGTTGCTGGTGCACAAATAGTTTCTAATTGTTTTATTTCATTGTTTTCCATATCTCGTTTATTTTTTAGTTTCCTTTAATTTAAATATTGCATCTCTATATTCTGCTGCTTTATTGAAATCCAACTCTTCAACCGCTTTATACATCAATTCTTCTAATTGTTTTATTGATTTTTCCTTTAAAACAACCGCTGTTTTTTGAGTTGGTCTTTCTTCTAATACGTTTTTAGTAGGGGTAATATTGTTTTGATGTAGTTTTTTATTTATTTGTTGAGGAATAATATTGTGTTTTTTGTTGTATTCCTCTTGTTTTTTTCTATTCTTAGCATTTTCATCTATTGCCTTTTGCATTGATTTAGTTACTTTATCGGCATATAAAATTGCTCTACTATTAGCATTTCTTGCAGCACGTCCAATGGTTTGAATTAACGATTTATCGTTTCTTAAAAATCCTTCTTTGTCCGCATCAAGAATTGCAACTAAACTAACCTCTGGCAAGTCTAAGCCTTCTCTTAAAAGATTTACTCCTATCAACACATCAAAGACTCCTGCTCTCAACTCTTGCATTATTTCAACGCGTTCAAGAGTTTCTACATCTGAATGTATATATCTGTTTCTTATTCCAAGATTTGTTAAATAGCGACTTAATTCTTCTGCCATTCTTTTTGTGAGAGTGGTAACTAAAACTCTTTCTTCTTTTCCTACTACTTTCTCTATTTCATCTAATAGGTCATCTATCTGTGTTTGTGCAGGACGTATTTCAATCAAAGGGTCAAGAAGTCCTGTCGGACGAATGACTTGTTCTACTATTACTCCCTCTGATTGTTCTATCTCAAAGTCTGCCGGTGTCGCAGATATATATATAGTTTCGGAATGTAATTGTTCAAATTCATCAAACTTTAACGGGCGATTATCAAAGGCAGAAGGCAAACGAAAACCATATTGAACCAAAGATTCTTTCCTTGAACGGTCGCCTCCATACATTGCTCTGATTTGTGGAACGGTAACATGGCTTTCATCTATCACAAGTAGAAAATCATCAGGGAAGTAATCTATCAAACAGAAAGGGCGTGTTCCAGGTTTACGTCCATCAAAATAACGAGAATAGTTTTCAATTCCACTGCAATAACCTAACTCCTGCAACATCTCTAAATCATTATTTACTCTCTCTTCAAGCCTTTTTGCCTCTAAATGAAGTCCTAAACTCCTAAACTCCTCACAACGCTCAAACATATCGCTTTGTATTTGACGTAAAACTCTTGGCAAAGTGTTTTTATTGGTAAGAAAATTGCCCGCAGGATAGATTACAATATCGCTTCTCTTATCTATTCTTTGTCCAGATGAAGGTTCTATTGTTTCAATCGCTTCAACCTCATCGTCCCAAAAGATTAGACGATAAGCATAATCTAAATAAGGAGGATAAATATCTATCACATCCCCCTTAACCCTAAATTTACCTCGCGAAAACTCTATCTCATTTCTTGAATAAAGGCTATCAACCAAATCCAACAAGAATTTATTTCTTTCAAGCCTTTGTCCAAGTGAAATATATATTGTCCCATTCTTAAAATCCTCAGGATTACCAATTCCATATATACAACTAACGCTACTAACAATAATTACATCTCTCCTACCCGATAAAAGAGCAGAAGCAGCCGAAAGTCTAAGTTTCTCTAACTCATCATTGATTGATAAATCCTTTTCTATATAGGTATTAGTCGTTGCAATATAAGCCTCAGGCTGATAATAATCATAGTAACTCACAAAATACTCAACAGCATTATCAGGAAAAAAATTCTTAAACTCACTATACAACTGAGCAGCAAGGGTTTTGTTATGACTCATCACAAGAGTTGGCTTTCCTAATCGCTCTATTACATTTGCAATAGTAAAAGTCTTACCGCTACCTGTAACACCTTGAAGCACTTGTGAACGATTGCCACTTTGCACTCCCTTAACAAGTTGTTCAATAGCCTCAGGCTGATCTCCCATTGGTTTAAAATCCGATTGCAATCTAAAACTCATAATCAAAATCCTTTTCTACCAACGATAAAATCTCCTCAATCTCTTGGTAACTATTAGTAGTAACCAAACGAATCCTATAAGGTTTAAAATTATTCAGGCCCTTAAAATACCCACTATAAAACTTTCGCATTTCAAGAATTGCATATCTATCACCTCTCCACTCTTTCAACCCCTCTAAATGCTGTTTGCAAACCGCAACTCTTTCTTTTATATGAAACAAACTAAGGCTTTTGCCCTCTAAAATATCTTTACATTGTCGGAAAATAAAAGGATTACCCATCGCAGCCCTTCCAATCAAGATGCCATCTACTCCATACCTATTTTTATACTCCAACATCTTTTCCGCAGAGTCAATATCGCCGTTACCAAAGACAGGAATCGTCATTCGAGAGTTGTTTTTCACCTGACCAATCAAAGACCAATCCGCCTCACCCTTATACATTTGAGAGCGAGTCCTACCATGAATACTAATTAACTGCACTCCCACATCTTGCATCCTTTCAGCAACCTCCACAATCGGCTTATTGTCATCACTATACCCCAAACGAGTTTTCACACTCACCGGAACCTTCACACTTTCCACCACTCGCTTGGTCAAAAACTCCATTTTGTCAATATCATTCAAAATCCCACTACCACAACCCTTACCTGCAACTTTTTTAACAGGGCAACCCCAATTTATATCCACCCAATCACAACCCGATTCCACTGCAATTTCAGCAGCAGAAACAAGACTCGCCTCATTATTTCCAAAAATCTGCACAGCCAAAGGACGTTCCGACTCATCAAAATTCATCTTTTTACAAGACGACTCAATGCCACGAGTCAGTGCATCAGAGGAAATAAACTCACTAAACAGCACATCAGCCCCGTAAGTCTTGCAAATCTGACGAAAACACGGCGTTGTAACTGCTTCCATAGGCGAAAGCCCCAAAGAAAACGCAGGTAAAATGTCCCTAATCTCCATATTGCAAAGATACATAAATTTTTATTACGACCTATTTAAAGACTTCATTATTTTTTTGAGAAATTCAAGACACCACAACACTTCTCTAACAAGCCATAAATTAGTTTTCCCTCCACTTAACGCCAAATGCTTGCGATATTTTCAACTTTAAGATTTCCAATCGCAAATTTTGAAAATATAAGCCCTTAACTAAAAATCACAAAATCAAAGACTTAACTTTTCAAAGCCTTAAAAACGCCAAAAAAGTCTTTGATTTTTTTTAATTTTTTCTTTGATTTTTCAAATTTTTTCAATGATTTTCGTGCAAAAAAAACCTTGATTTAATTTTTTCTATCCTTGATTTAGAAATTTCTATCCCTGATTTAGAAAATTCTAAACGAGCTTTTCGTAAAAAAAACCAAATTGACGAAAATTTAACCCCAATTTTCGTCAATTTTTCGCAAGAAATTTCACAAAAATCCCAAAATGAAATTTTCTCAAAATAAAGATTTTTGCCTGTAAATTTTGAGTTAGGGAATTAAGGGTTTGTGTTAGTTTTTTTTTGTGCTTTTAAAAATTTATTATACCTTTGTAAGCAGAAAAATTAGTGACGAAAAATTATGCCTATGGTAAAATAGCAAGAAATATTATTTAGACTAAGTAAATTTAATACGACATAAAAAGCGTTTTTGCTTATACTTGGTTGTTTGAAACCTGAACAATTTCAAATAAATCTACTAAAAAGAAAGCTGAAAACGCTCACGAGTAATATCGTGGGCTTTTCTTATTTGGTAGATAGGTAAGTTCAGGACCTCAAACAACCGTAAGAAAAAAGTCCCACGTTTTTTTATGCCTTGAAGTCAAAGAAAGAAATCATCTAATCGTCATTTGGGACTTGGACAAAGAAAATAAATACAGAAATGAAAGATTATTCAGAAAACAGAAAAGCTCATTTGTGCAAATATGCACAAGACAATAATTTACCTGTAGGAGGTAAATGGAAAGATAAACCTTACAATCATATACTTATCAAAAAGATAGAGAACAACAAATGTAATATTGAGAGAACTCTATTCGACAATTTGATAAAAGAAATCAAAGAAATAAACAATCCTTTTGGCTTTTTGGACAAACTACATATTTATGCACGTCATCTAAACTCTTCTCAAATGTTATGCTATAACTATTTCAGACCAATGTTAAGTGATAATAGAAGAGCAAAAGAGGAGTTGGTAAACTTGATAAGCGAGAAAATAACTCCTATAACAAATGATGCAGAATGTAAATTTGAGTATAAGCCTTACGAAAACGAGGGAACAGAATTCGATTTCTATATAAAGCAAGATGCTTGCAAGGAAATATTTTTTGAAATCAAATACACAGAAAACGGATTCGGGAAAGCAAAAGACGATAAAGAACATAATGAAAAATTTGAAAGCACTTACAAAAGCATGATAGCCGATTGTGTGTGTTTGAAAGATAAGACAAATATACCATCTCTTAATTTTTTCAATGACTATCAGCTATTCCGTAATGTTATTCGTGTTACTGACAAAAATAAGTTTTCGATATTTATATTTCCAAAAGAGAATGAAAATATCGTAAGTTCATTTGAGCGTTTTAAAAAATGTTATATATCGGAAGAATATTCAGATAACGTAAAAGCTTTGTATTGGGAAGATTTGATGAAAGGTAAAGAAGAAACTGAGTTATTCAAGAAATATTTTGCTGAAGACTAATTTCTGCTAAACGAAAGGACCTTTCAAATTTCTCCAACTTTTGAAAGGTCTTTTTATTTGTGCTAATTCCTTATTTTGAAATTAAGTCAAAAAAAATGCAATTAAAGTAAAATTTTATAAAAACTTTGAAATCAGGATAGTAGAATAAATAAGGGGCGTTTTGAGTCTCGAATTTAAGCCTTCGTAAGCCTTGAAAAAAAATCTCATTCGTATTATATATATACTAGCATTTAATTTGTGTGTCTCGAAAAGAGGAAAAACTAACATAAAATTTTATATAGTATGAATGAATTTAGAAAAGAACTTACGAAATCTTTGGAATGGTGTTCTAAAGGTGTAAAATCCGTATCGTGGAGTCCCGATGGAGAGCGTATTATTGGTGCCTCGTGGGACAAAACTATTAGAATATGGGACGCAAATAGTGGAAAGTGTCTTCAAGCCTTGGAAGGACATTTAGAAAGGGTTAATTCTGCATCGTGGAATCCCGATGGAAGTAAAGTTGTCAGTGGATCTGCCGACAAAACCATTAAGATATGGGACGCAAACAGCGGAAAGTGTCTTCAAACCTTGGAAGGACATTCCGATTATCTCTATTCGGTGAGGTGGAGTCCTGATGGAAAACGCTTAGTCAGCGGTTCGGGAGATAAAAGCATTAAGTTGTGGGACGCAGACAGCGGAATGTGTATTCAAACTTTGGAAGGGCATTCCGAAGAAGTTGTATTCGTTGCATGGAGTCCCGACGGAAGATACGTTTTCAGCGGTGCTTGGGACAAAACCCTCAAGATATGGGACGCAAACACCTATCAAGAGGTTCATTCCTTGAAAGGACATCCTTATTGGGTTGATTCAATGGCGTGGAGTCCGAATGGGCAATATGTAGTTTGCGGTTTAGATGATAAAAGCATAGGTATATGGAATGCAAACAGTGGTAAGTGTATTCAAATCTTGGGCGGACATTCTTATTGGCTTATGTCAGTAGTGTGGAGTCCCGATGGAAAGTATATTGCCAGCGGTTCGTATGATGGAGATATTAAGATATGGGACGTAAATAGTGGTTGCTGTCTACAAAGTTTGAAAGCACATCAACTTCGCGTTATTTCGCTATCGTGGAGTCCCGATGGAAAACACATTGTCAGTAATGCGTTTCATGGAAGTATAAAGATTTGGGAGGTGAAGTAAGAAAAGAATTTCTTAAATCTTGAAAAGAGTTTATTAAAACGCCATTTTATTTTTATGAAACCAAAACTTGTTGCAGAAAAATATTGCTTTTATGGTATTAAATTAAAAAATGTATTCGTACATTTGTCGTTATAAATTATAAAAATAAAGAGATATGAAAATTTCAAACAAAAACAATCTGTTAATTACAGATCTTGAATCTTGGAAAACAGCTTTTATAGAAGTTGATAAAAAGAGTAAAGAAGATAATGGAAAGAGTAATTGGGAAGAAGGTAGAAGTGCATGTACTTTAGCGAAGTATTTCACGACTCCAAACATCGAAGAATCTGATGGAATCAAAAAGATTGAAGAGTATTTTAAAGCATTAGGATTCTCTAATCCAAAATTTGAATCTGCAGAAATAGAACATCCGAGTCCTTTTGATAAATATAGCAGTCCTCGTATGCAGGATTTAGTTATTTGGGGAGAAAGTGAAAAGGGACGTATCTTAGCATGTATTGAAGCAAAGGTTAATGAAAAGTTTGGTAATGAAGTTTTGAATCAAGCATACAAAAAAGCAAAACAGGAAAAAATCAAAGATCCAAACAGTAATAGACAAAATAGAATTGAGGAACTTTGTGATACTTACTTGAATGTAAGTGCTGAGAGTATTAATTCTGAACCTGAAAATAATATACGTTATCAACTACTTTATTATTTGGCAGGTTCTATTTGTGAAGCAAAAAAATATGGTAATGTAGTCTTTATGCCGATTATGGTCTTTAAAACAAATAAGTATAATGAAACGAAAGGAAATAGTAATCGCGAGGATTACAAACGATTTATCGAGGCTTTAAAGTTTGATAAAATCTGCAACAAAGAAAAAGAAATCTACAAAAGAACTTTCGAAGGTATTGATGTTTATATTAGTTATATTGAAATAGATTTTGAAAATTAAGGAAGTAGGAATTTTTTTGGCATATAACAATTACGCTTCTTTGTAAAATAAATATCAAAAGAAATGAAAGAAAAAGAAATCAATCTTACACAGATGCAACCTACTGAAACGCAAGTCCCAAAGATAGAATGTGCTTCTCCGAAAGACTTTAAATTGTTGCGAACCTCGGGAGGAAATTTAGATGGCGTCGGATCCGTTAGTTGGAGTCCCGACGGGAAATATTTGGCAAGCGGTTCATGGGACGGAACCGTTAAAATCTGGGGCGTAGAGTAAGTCCTTTGTATATAACTCAAAGAAAAACGCTCGTGAGTCTTTGAAATATTTTGACAAACGAGCGTTTTATTTTTCTTTAATAAAGTTTGAAAATTATAATTGCACTATAAGGCTTATGTAATTAGGGGCTCCGTAGCGGTGATATTCGTTTCGTGAGTAGCAAAGGCGGAAGCGTGAGTAGTTTATGCCAATTCCGTAGGATAAACCTGCAAGTGAGAATGCGTCTTTAAGATACATTTCTCGGTTTTGTTTCCAAGAATAGCCCGCTGCTATGTAAAAATATTTTGAAGGTGCAAATTCAACTCCTATTTGTAGGTGGCGAAATGCGTTGTCAAGTATTCCTACAAATTTATTTTCTTTTGTAATCTCTCCGTTAAGGTCTATTTCGTCTCTTGGATTCAATGGGTCGTCTTCTCTTAGGTTCCATTTGTGTAGGTTGGTGATTGCTCCGTATATTGTCAAGGGTGCGTGTGCTAATTTCTTGCTTGCTGCAAGTTGTAGGTCAAATGGGAGGGAGAAGTCTTCGTTTGCCAATTTTTTTATTTGTTTTCCCATATTTCTTGCCATAAGTGAAAGAGCCCAAGTGCGATCTGTGGATTGATAACTTGCGGCAAGGTCTATGGCCAATGCGAAAGAATTATAGCTTTCGTATTGTGAGAAAACGGGTTTGAGGTTTGCTCCAATGTAAACGTTTGAATCTAACATTTTTCCCCAAGATAGAGTGAAGACATAATCGGCTGCGGCAAATTTTCCTACTACATCGCCGTTTTCTTCTGTCATATCGAAGCTGCCATAGTTTAAATATTGTACTCCAAGTGCTAAACTTCCAATTTTATCTATGGTGTGGCTGTATGCAAGTGAGGCTTGATTGATGCCGGAGAATAGTGTGGTGTATGTGATTCCTATGTCGTTGTGATTTTCTTTGCGAAGGGTAGAGGGATTGTTTATTATTGCTGTAATATCATCGCTAAAACATGGAAGAAAATCGACGCCTAAGGCTGCTGTTTTTGCGTCTGGATGCAGGGTTAGTACGGAATAAATTGAACTGCCTCCGATTTGTGCCTTTGTGGCAAGGCTTGATATTATCAATATGCTGATTACTAAAAAATATTTCTTCATAATATATTATAACTGAAAAATATATTTCTTATTGTTAGTAGTATAAAAAAATAGGACGAAGCTTTGCAACTTCGTCCTATTTCATTTTGTAATCTCTATTATTGAACTATCAATTTAGATGATTGTGTTGCGTTGTTTGTTATGATTTGTATCATATACACACCTTTGTCTAAGCCAGATAGTGCTATTTCTTGTGTGTGTAATCCTGCTGATTGACGTCCTTTTTCTAAGCTTGAAACTAATCTTCCGTTCATATCAAATATGTTAAGTGTAACATTTGATGCTGAATTTAAGCTGTAGCTTAGTGTTGTTCTGTTTTGTGCAGGGTTTGGATATAAATCTATGTTTGTTGTTGCTATTTGTTCTGCTGAGTTTAAGCTTACGGCTTCTGGTCTTTCTTCTGCTATGTTGTCATAGTTCATAAATAATCCTTTTCCGTAAGTTGCTGCATAAATAGCTCCTGGGTGTTTTGTAGCATTGTAAACGTTGTTTTGAGCGTTTGTTGCTATGTAAGTTGTAAATTGAATTTCTGGTAAGTTTTGTTCTTGTTGGAATAAGTCGTAAACAGGAACTGAAGGGAATGCTTCTTCTTTTGTCCAAACAACATTTGATGCTGTGTAGTCTGTTGTTTTGTAAACTCCGTCGTCTGTTCCTACGTAAACTGTTTTTCCATCAGTGCTTACTTTTTCTACTAACGCTGTGTAAACAGGTTTTTGTAAGTTTTCTCCTAATGTTATTTCTGCGAATGTAATGTCTTCAACGTTTTCAGCATTTAGGTTTCCTACTCTGTAGATATTAGCTTCTGGTGCATATCCTTGTAGAGTTACTATTGCTGTTTCGTTGTCTGCATAAACTATTGAAGAAATACTTCTTTCAAATGATGCGATTTCAGCTGAAGTAAAGTTTTGTGGGTCCATTGTAGAACCAAGGAAAGTTGATAAATCACTTAGATTGTGTTGATTCAATCCTGAAATTCTGTATATCTTAGATGATTCAGGAGCTTGGTTTGTTGCATTTATGTCTACTGCAATCAATACTGTGTTTCCGTCCATTGAAGGAGCTATTGATCTTATTTGGCGTTTTCCTTCTTCTGTTGAAGAGAAGTTGAATAATTTAACCCAAGGTAGAGAGTTTGGATTGTTTGGTTGGAATGTTTTTGTGAAATCCATAGCTTCATTAGTTACATACAATCCATTTGCTGATGCTATAAATAATCTGTTTCTTATAGGGTTTGCTACTTCTATTGAAGTGTCTTGAGTTGTTATGAAATCCAATACTTCTTCTCCTGTATATTCTGATGTAATTGTACCATATTCCTCTGCTGTGAATTCATAGAAGAAAGGATAACCAAGATTGTTGCTTTGAACTATTACTTTATCTCCATCTTTTAATTCAAAACCATGGCTATACATATAGTTTGTTTCACCTCTTCTAATAGTTAGTTTGTCATTCATTACCAAGAAAACTGTATTTCTTGTAGCTTCAGGTGCATCAAATGATTCCCATAATGCAATAGGTGTAATGAAAGGAGCTTTTTCAGGAGATTTTGTTATGTTTCCGTGCATGAAAGAAAGGTTTGAACCTGAACCATAGTTCCATGTTTGGTCATTTATTGATTCGTAATCGTTGTTATCACTATAAGCTCTTGTTATTGCCATGTATGGACGTGCTAAAACTACAGGTTTTTTTACTTGAGGTAATGATTGGTGGATAGCTGATGCTAAAACGCCTGAACCTGTTTGTGATGCTATGTCAGCTACATAAGGTGATACTTGATTAGCTATTTCAGAGAAACCGATGCTATTTGGTGCCCAAATTGTTTCTGCTGGTTTTATTTCTGTTGATGGAGTTGGTATATAACTGATCGCATTGCTTTGTGCTGCTCCAAATACTGCACCATCGTTTGTTGAGGTAACGTCATAGTATTGAGCTGTTGTTAATCCTTTGTTACAAGCGTACCATTGTACTGATTGTACTAATTCATCTTGTTTGTAGATATAAACTCCTGCATCTGTTGCAAGATAGATTTTTAATGAATCTTCTGGTGTTTGAGGGTTTGGATCAAATGCTATTGCGTGTACTCCTGGTGCAACGTAAAGTCCGCTATTTCTTTCTGCTAAAGAACTTGCTATTGTATTGTAATAGAAAATAGGGTCATTGTTTGCATCAAATCCAGATACAACTTCTCCTCCTGCTGCATAGATTAATTCTTCATCTCTGTCGTTAATAGCGATTGACATTCCTTCCATAGCGTTAAGGTAAAGTGAAGAAGATGTTGCTTTTTCCCATCCTTGTTCTGTTAATCTATAGATCGCTTCATTTCTATAATAACCTTGTTCTGTATATTTGTAATATTCCATTAAGGCATAAAGCTTATCTGCATTATTTATACAGAATGATAATTCTATTTTGTTGATAAAGTCGTCGTTAACTAAACCAATGCTTTGTTTTGTTAATGAAGGAGAGAAGTCAGAGTTAGCATCGTTTGCTACTGCTACTGCTGCATCGCCTGTATATACATAAGCAACTGCTATTTTTCCATTAGATGAAACTTTAATGTCTGTAACATTTACCATAGAGTTTCCATCGATTGCTTTACTTGACCAAGTGCCATTTTCATATACTTTTAAACCTGCATTCTTTGTTGCAACGAATAATTTTCCTCCAACAAATGCTATGTCGTTAATATAGCTCCATTCACCCATTATGTCATATTTTTCAGGTGCTGTGCCTGCCATTTGAGTGAAAGTGATATTGTTTGCAACGTATTGGTATTTTTCTTCATCAGATTGTAGGTTTGTTGCCCAATTCTTTTCAAAAGAACTTGATTCATAAACACCGTTTCCAATCATACCTGTTTTGAAGTGTTTTTTACCTGCTTCTGATTCAGAATAATAACCTTCTCCTGTTCCAACATAAAGTTTTCCGTTTTCATCTTGTGCAATTGCTGTTGCAACGTAAGAACGGCTCGCACCTTCTCCAAGAGGTATTTCTTGCCAATTGTTTCCATCGTTTACGCTGACAAACAATCCGCCTGATGGTGAACACGCATAGATAACACCATCGTTGAATTTGTCAAACATTAAGGTACGCACACGTCCTGCTACATTGTTTGGACCTATTTGGTGCCAACCAGTGATAGTTGGTTCTGTACCTTCTTCTCCTTCTCCTTCTACAAATGGAGTAGCCTTAGCTGGAGCGAAAGCTCCAACAAGAAAGAACACTGCTAAACTTAAGAGTAACTTTCTGCTTTTCATAACTTACTTTTCTTTATTTCTAAATATTATTAAACTTTTCATCTTTTAAGTCGGCAAAAGTACAAAAAAATAATAATGCACCAAAATATTTTAGCCAAAAAATCAAAGAAATAAAAAAATAAATCAAAGAAATAATTTCTTAAATCAAAGAAATATTTTGCTAAAACAAAGAATTATTTTAATATTTCTTAACTTTGCAAGTTCAAGTTTATAATAAATAGGTAGGAAATAACGTTTCTACTCTCAAAAAAGGTGATTTATACTATATAATTATGGATATAATAGAATTAAATAAAAGAATTGAACAAGAAAGTGCTTTTGTTGATGCAATGAATTTTGAAATTTCAAAGGTTATTGTAGGACAAAAGAATATGGTAGAAAGATTGATAATAGCATTGTTAGCAGATGGTCATATTTTGCTTGAAGGTGTTCCTGGATTAGCAAAAACGCAAGCAATAACTGCTTTGGCTAAAACTATCAATGCAAAATTTAGTAGAATACAATTTACACCTGATTTGTTGCCTGCAGATGTTACAGGAACGATGATTTATTCTCAAAGAGAAGAAACTTTCACTGTTAAAAAAGGTCCTGTGTTTTCAAACTTTGTTTTAGCAGATGAAATCAATAGAGCTCCAGCAAAAGTTCAGTCTGCTTTGTTAGAAGCGATGCAAGAGCGTCAAGTAACGATAGGAGAAGAGACTTACAAATTAGAAGAGCCGTTTTTGGTTCTTGCAACTCAAAATCCAATCGAACAAGAAGGTACATATCCTTTGCCAGAGGCTCAAATGGATAGATTTATGATGAAAGTAGTTATAAATTATCCAAACAGAGAAGAAGAAAAAGAAATATTAAGAACACAGATAGCAGCGAAAAAAACATCCATAACTCCTATAATTTCTATTAAAGATATTCTTCGCGCAAGGGAAATAGTAAAAGAAGTATATTTAGATGCTAAAATTGAAAATTATATTACAGATATAGTTTTTGCAACACGTTATCCAGAAGAATACGGTCTTGGAAAATTAAAATCTTTAATCAACTATGGAGCCTCACCTCGTGCAACAATTAATTTAGCTTTAGCATCAAGAGCCCTAGCCTTTGTAAGAAGAAGAGGATATGTAATTCCAGAAGATGTAAGAAGTATATGCTTAGATGTAATGCGTCATAGAATAGGATTAACCTATGAGGCAGAAGCAGAAAATATTAAATCGGAAGATATAATTACAGAAATTATAAACAGAATAGATGTTCCGTAAAAAGATATGTCCACCGAAGAAATATTAAAAAAAGTTCACCGCATAGAAATTAGGGCGAGACGTCTCTCACAAGAAGTCTTTGCAGGGCAATATCATAGTGCCTTCAAAGGAAAAGGTATGACATTTAGTGAAGTGAGAGAGTATGCTTACGGAGACGAAATAAGAAATATTGATTGGAACGTTACTGCAAGAAATAACAAACCATTTGTAAAGGTTTACGAAGAAGAAAGAGAACTAACAGTTATGTTATTGATAGATGTCAGTGGTTCAACGTTTTTTGGTAGCGAGCAATCATTAAAATCCGAAATAATAACAGAAATAGCTGCTGTTTTATCATTCTCAGCCATACACAACAACGATAAAGTAGGTGTGATACTATTTTCAGATAAAGTAGAAAAATACATTCCCCCTAAAAAAGGAGTTTCTCACATACTAACAATAATTAGAGAGTTGCTTTTGTTTCGTAAAAGTGAAGGAGGGACAAACTTTTCTTTACCATTAGTCTTTTTAAGTAATGTTATCAAAAAAAGAGCAAGTTGTTTTATGATAACAGACTGCTTTGGAAAGTTTGATGACAGCCTACAAATAGCAGCAAAACGTCATGATTTAACAGCAATCTTTGTAAACGATAGACGAGAGTTTGAAATGCCAAACATAGGCTTAGTACAATTTGAAGATGCAGAAACAAAACAATTGAAATGGATAGATACCTCAGATAGAATTACAAGAGAAAATTTTGTAAAACAAAGATATGATATACAAAATGAGAATTTGGCTAAATTTACTAAGTATGGTGTTGATAGCGTTCAAATAATGGCATCGGAGGATTACATAAAATCGTTGATAAAACTATTTTCAAAAAGAGGAAAAGCATAAAATGAAAATCAAAAACATAATAATACTTGTTTTATTAACTATTATAGGTTTTGTTAATTTACAATCACAAACAGTAATAGGCTTATCAGATAAAAAAGCCTACAACATTGGCGATAGAATAGAGTTTACGTTTAAAGTACCTTTTGACTCAAGTTCACAGACCCTTATTGTGAATAAGAATAATAGTGATAGTTTAGAATTACAAAACACAATAATAGACACAATTACAGAAAGCAACAAAAAATATTTAAGATACAAACAATACTATACAAGTTTCATAAGTGGAAATAAGAAAATAGGAGAGGGTGTATTTGTAAAAGTGGGAAATAGTGAAGATAAATATTTTGCAGTATTACCTACTGAAATAGAAATATTAGAATATCCAATAGATACCAATAAAATAGAAATCAAAGACATAAAACCAATACTTGAAGAGAAATTCTCCTTTAAAGAAATATTACCTATAATATATGTATTGTTGGCTATTATATTAATAGGAGTAGGATTGTATTTCTTGATATGGTATATGAAAAAGCGAAAATTAAACATAGAAACCCCTGAAATTATAAAAGAAGAACCTCAAATACCACCTCATATCAAAGCTTTACAATCTTTAGAAGATTTATCGAAGAAAAAATTAAGCGAACAAAATCTTCAAAAGCAATATTACACAGAATTAACAGAAATTATTTGGGTTTACTTAGAAGAAAGATTTAGAATATTTGCCTCAGAGATGACAAGTAGCGACATTCTTTCACAAGCGAAGTTAAATAACAATATCTCGCAAAACAATTACTTGCTATTAGAAAAAATATTCACAACCTCGGATTTAGTTAAATTTGCAAAATACGAAACAAATCAAATGATTGATAAAAACACGCTTTCGGAAGCAAAAGAGTTTGTTATAAATACAAAAGAAGAAATAGAGCCAAATGAATCTGATAAATAACATAAGTTTTCAATATCCTTATTTGCTATTACTTTTATTGCTACTGCCTTTGATGTTTCTTTTTCAAAGATATTACGATAAAAGAAGGGCAACAACCATTGTTTATTCTGATGTTTCTCAATTCTCATTAGCAAGAAAAACTCTGAAATTAAGAGTGAGGAAATTGCCAGATTATTTAAGAATGTTAGCAATTGCACTTGTTATAATAGCAGTTGCAAGACCTCAATTAAGTTCTTCAACCGATGAAAAAAGCATTGAAGGGATAGATATCGTTTTGGCCTTAGATGTTTCTACTTCCATGTTGGCAGAAGACTTTAAACCAAACAGATTGGAGTCTGCAAAAAATGTAGCCAAAGAATTTATTGAAAATAGGAAAAGCGATAACATAGGAATAGTTGTTTTCGCAGGCGAAGCCTATACAAAATGTCCTTCAACAATTGACCACAAAGTTTTATTAGATCTTCTATCCTCAACAGAAAGTGGGCAAATTGATGACGGAACAGCAATAGGAGATGGTTTAGCAACAGCGATAAATAGAGTTAAAGATACAAAAACAAAAAGCAAAGTTATTATTCTAATAACCGATGGAGTGAATAATATGGGTGCAATAGACCCAATAACTGCAGCAAGTATAGCAAAAGAATACAATATTAGGATCTATACTATTGGAATAGGTAAAAAAGGACACGCACCTTATCCATATTACACGCCATTTGGTAAACAATATCAAAATGTTGAAGT
This sequence comes from uncultured Bacteroidales bacterium, assembly GCA_937881815.1. Lineage (GTDB taxonomy): Bacteria > Bacteroidota > Bacteroidia > Bacteroidales > P3 > Onthomorpha. The sequence goes on along the minus strand of CALGEC010000042.1, from coordinate 8,106 downwards.
AAAAATAGATGAAGAATTATTAAAAGAAGTTGCAACCACTACAGGAGGACAATATTTCCGTTCTACAAAAAACTCTTCTTTACAAGAAATATTCAAAGAAATTGACAAAATGGAAAAAACTAAAATAGACGTATCTCTTTACAAACACACAAAAGATGTAGGCGGTAATTTCCTTTTAGCTGCTTTGATTATTTTAGTTTTAGAAATGATTTTACGTAAAACTTATTTAAGAACCAATCCGTAAGACAATGATACGTTTAGAGAATCCTCAATTTTTATATTTATGGATTTTGATTCCACTTTTTTATCTGCTACATTATTTTTATATTAAGGCGAAAAAAAAGAAACTAAAACAGTTCGCAGAGCAAAGAACTCAACAAATAATTATTCCAGACTTATCAATAGGAAAACAATACTTTAAATTTACACTATGGAACCTTGCTTTATTTTTCTTAATATTAGCCTTAGCTAATCCACAACAAGGAACATCAATAGAAAAGAAAGAACGCACAGGAACAGACTTAATGGTGTGTTTAGATGTCTCTAATAGTATGTTAGCAGAAGATTTAAAACCAAATAGAATCAGTAGAGCAAAACAATCTCTCACACAATTAGTAAATCAATTAGAAGGAGATAGAATAGGAATTGTAGTTTTTGCAGGCACTTCCTTTGTTCACCTTCCAATAACCTCTGATTACACTGCTGCAAAGACCTTTATAGAAGTTATAGACACAAAATTAATAGAAACACAAGGTACTTCAATAGCAGAAAGTTTAGAGAAAGCTTTCTCGGCCTTTGAAAATCAAGATGAAACAAAACGTTCAAGAAGTATTATTCTTATATCAGATGGAGAAGACAATGAAGAAGGAGCCTTAGATGCAACAAAAGAAATAGCAAAAGAGGGTGTTGTTGTAAATACTATTGGTTTAGGACAAACAGAAGGAACCCCTATCCCTATTTTTGATAAGTATGGCAGAAGTGAATACAAGAAAGATGGGAATGGAAATATAGTTCTTACCAAACTTAATGAAGCTTTGCTAAAGGAAATAGCAAAAGAAGGAAATGGCGTTTATATTCGTGCAAATAATACTTCAATAGGATTAGATAATATCTTAGCAAGAATAAATAAGATGGAAAAAAACGAGTATGAAGCAGTAGCCTACAAAAACTACGATAGCAAGTTCTATATTTTTGCACTCATTTCATTATTCTTTTTAGTATTAGAATGGATTATTTTTGAAAGAAGAAATAAATACATAAACAGAAAATTATTTTTTGGAAATGAATAAGAATATAATGTTAATATTTTGCCTTCTTGTATTTTTCTCTTCATGTGATAAAGAGAAAAATAAATTAAGAGATGGTAATGATTTGTATAAAGAAAAAGACTACGTAAAAGCAGAAGAACAATATCGTAAGTCATTGATTGCAGATAGCAATTATTTAAAAGCACAATACAATTTAGCAAATGCAAGTTACAAACAACAAAATCAGGAAAAATTACAAACAGCTTTAAAATATTACGAAGGATATTTAAAAGGCAGTTCTTTAGACGATACACTTAATAATGCGAATGCTATATACAATAGAGGAAATGTTAATTTCCAAATGTTTAATACAGATACCACTTCTGAGGCAGGTTCAAATACACAATTCCTACAAAAAGCCCTTGAAGATTATAAGCAAACCCTTAGATTAAACCCTAATGATAGTGCGGCAAAGTATAACTTAGCCCTAACTCAATTCTTGTTAAATAAATATCAAAACCAACAACAAGATAATAAAAATCAACAACAGCAACAACAAGAGCAAGAACAGAAACAAAATCAACAACAAAAAGAACAAGAACAAAAGAAAGAAGATAACCAAAAACAAAATCAGCCTCCACAACAACAAAGAATGAAAGATAAAAAAGATACAGAAAGAATGTTGGAGGCATTGAAAAATAACGAGAAGAATACATTAGAAAAAGTTAAGAAAAAAGAAGAACAACAAGTTCAAAAAAGATACATTGAAAAAGACTGGTAAAAAATGAAAAAATACATATTAGGATTTATTATAGCGTTCATTTGTTCACTTCCTTTATTTTCTCAGGAGGTTGAGTTTAAAGTTCAAGCTCCAAAAGTAGTTGGAAAAGGAGAGAGGTTTAAAGTAAGTTTTGTTGTAAATGATGATAAACCAAAACATTTTATTGCTCCAACGTTTCAAGACGTTAATATACTAAGTGGACCTAATGTGTTGAGAAGTTCATCTGTTAGTATTATCAATGGAAAACGCGAAAGCAATACTACAACCACTTACACTTATTTTTTGCAAAGTCTTAATGCAGGAACAATTACAATACCTCCCGCAAAAGTAACGGTGAATGACAGAACCTATTACACAAAAGCGGTAAATGTTAAGGTGGAAAATAATCCAAGTATGCAGACAAGGGCAAAGAATGCCCCTAATTACGATCCTTATAAAAATACTCCACAACCTAAAATTACACAAATAGATGAGAATGTAGTGTTTGTAAGAGCAATTCCTAACAAAACAAAAGTTTCTTTGGGAGAAGAAATCATTATTTCTTACAAAATATATACTCTTGTACCTATTTCAGAATATCAGGTTGATAAATTTCCTTCCTCACAAGGCTTTTGGGTAGAAGAATTAGACAATCAAACAACCCCTTCTCTTGAAAGAGAAATTATAAACGGCAAAGCATATCAAGTAGCAACACTAAGACAAGTATTAGTCTATCCTCAAAAAACAGGAAAATTAAAAATCGCACCAATGGGATTAGAAGTCCTTGCACACATTCAAACAGGTACACAAAGAAGTCAAAGACAATCAACAGGCGATCCTTTCTTTGATGCATTTTTTAACGATCCATTCTTTTCAAGAGTAACACCTGTTTTTGAAACTGTAAATAAAAAATTAAAGACCAACTCTTTGGAAATAGAGGTAGAACCATTGCCTGCGACAGATCATACTTTCTCAGGAGCAGTTGGACAATTTACTATAGAATCTAAAATAGATACAACTCACTGCAAAACAAATGAAGCAATAACTCTTCAATACATAGTAAAAGGTCAAGGAAATCTAACCTTGATTGATGGTTTACAATTACAAATACCAGATGAATTTGAGGTATTTGACCCAAAAATATCGGACAATATAACAAAAACTTCCGCAGGACAAAGAGGCGAAAGAACGTTTCAATATGTGATTATTCCAAGAGTAGAGGGAAATTTCAAAATACCTTCATTAGACTTTACATACTATAATACCGAAACAAACAATTATGAAACTCTAACAACCGAGGAGTATTCTTTGACAATAACTAAGGGAAATAATAGTAATGAATTAGTGGATCAACTCACCGAAAGAGAGAAATATAAAAATATGGATATAATTGATACTCCACAAAACCATAGTTCTAATATTATTTTCTCAAAACCATTCCATAGTTATTTGTTCTATGGGGTGATTGCACTGATAATTTTCTTGCTGATTTTGATGATAAAACTTACAAAAACACAAATAGAAAAGAATAAAGACGTTGTGGCAATTCGATTAAAGAAAGCCAATAAGGTTGCAATAAAACGATTAAAACAAGCTAAGATATATCTTGATACAAATCAAACAACAGAGTTTGAAACAGAGATAGGACAAGCTCTTTGGAACTATTTGTCAGATAAATTCAAGATTTCTCGATATGATTTGAATCTTGATAATATTAAGACTCAACTTCAAAAAAGTGAATTAAATCAAGAATTATCAAACAAAACACTTTCCGTATTAGAAAAGTGCGAATATGTGCGTTTTTCACAAAATAAAGGAGCAGAGTTATACAATGAATTATTTTTACAAACAGAAGAGTTAATCACAGAAATAGAAAATAATATGTTATTGATTAAGAAGCAAAAACGAAACACTCAAAAAACTTTTTTAATGACTGCTTTAATTTTTTTAATGACTACTTTATTTTCTCAAGCCGCAGATTTAAATCAAGCAAATAAAGCCTACCAACAACAAGACTATGAAAAAGCCCTTGAACTTTACAAACAAATAGAAAAAAAAGAAGCATCAGCAGAACTTTACAACAATATAGCCAATACATATTTTCGTTTGAGTGATTATGTTAATAGTACTTTATATTATGAAAAAGCCTTGAAACTATCACCTCATAACAAAGTCTATCAAACCAATAACAAAATCTCAAAAACTCGTTTAATGGGAGATGTATATAAGATTCCAGATTTCTTTTTGATTAGTTGGTTAAAAAATATCTATTCTTTGTTTTCTCCAATGACTTGGGCAATATTAACAATTGTTTTATTGCTTATTACCGCTCTATTGTTTTTTATCTATTATTTTAGTTTCGATAAAAAAGTATTTTATTTCTATATAATGCTATCGTGCTTGGTTTTAACAATTGCTTCATTCTCTTTTGGTATTGCAAGACAAAATGCGATACATTCTCAAAACAATGCGATAGTTATTAAACTACCTTTAGAAAACGATAACAAAACAAAACTCTTTAAAGGACAAAAGGTAGAAATTAAAGAAAGAAAATTAGAAAAGATAAGAATCCAAACAGAAGATGGTAAAGAATATTGGATAGAAAAAGATATGGTGGCAATAATATAAACTTTTTATGAGAGAAGATTGCGTTGAACAAAAAGGAATTGTTATAAAAAAACAAGAAGACAAATTGGTGGTAAAAATAGAGCAAAAATCCACATGCTCTTCTTGTCATGCAAGGGGAGCATGCACAAGCTTAGACAAAAAAGACAAAGAAATAGAAATTAAAAGCAAAGACACTGCAAATTACAACATAGGAGATGAGGTTGTAATCACTATTAGTACAAAATTAGGTATGAAAGCAGTTTTTATAGCCTTTGTTTTGCCATTGATTTTACTTGTTATAGCCTTGTTTTTAAGCATAAAAATCTTTTCTCTTTCACAATCCTTATCTGCACTTATTTCCTTATTAGTTTTAGCTGCCTATTACTTTTTGTTATACAAACAAAATCTATTTTTGAGCAAACAATTTAATTTTACAATCAAAGAAAAAATAACTGAATAAAGTAAATAGATATGAAAAAAGTCCTATTATCATTAGTTATAATTTTGTTTTCAGTAAACATCTCTTATTCGCAAACCACACAAGAGTATGTTCCATTTGGTTTAAATAGTGGAGAAATAGACATAAATAATGCAACACTTTCGTGGCGTAATAATTCCAATGCGGATTTTTGGCAATTGGTTTATCAAGCCGCACTTGCAGAAGAACAAACCCTTATAACGCTAACCGATACTATTGCTTACCTTAGTGAACTTAGTCCAAACACACGTTATATGTGGAAGGTGAGAATGATAGATGTTGATGGAGATACAAGCCTTTGGAGTGTAGAAAATTATTTCTATACTTTGAGTGATGATACTCTTTGTCCGCGAGTTGCAGACTTTTTTTTAGGCTACATAGACAATAATTTAATAAATGTACAGTGGCAACCAGCAGAAGGAACAAATACTTGGCAAATAGTTTGTGGCGAAGTAGGAACAAATCCCGATAATTACGATATCATAAATCAAACACAAAATTACGAATACAACTTTTCGCAAGAGTTTAACGAAGGGCAACAATATCAATTTGCAATAAGAACAAATTGTCAAGGCACATTTAGTCCGTGGAAATACCTTTATGCAAAATATTTACACCAAAATAGTGTTTTACAACTACCAATCCAAATAGATTTTGAAGATAATAACGAAAATCAACTAATAGGATCATTCAATGCAGGAGAGAATCCTTGGAAGATTTCTTCTGCAATAAACAATGGAGTAGTGGGTAGTAAATCTCTTCACGTAAGTAACGGAAATAATTACGCTTCCAATAACAGCGTTTCTTCGGTTAGTTACGCTTATATCGATTTTTATATCCCTGAATATGCACAAAGTTTCTATATTGATTTTAGTTATCACACTTTTTCTGAACTTCAAAATGCAGGTTTAAAACTTTATCTTGTCGCACCAGGAACTTCTATTAGCATAAACAACCTTCCTGATGCACAATATCAAGTTGGGCAAAATGTTTATAGAGGAGGCAATAATCAATGGATAAGAGAACACATAGAATTGCCAATTCATCATATTGGAACAACAAGACGATTGCTTTTTGTTTGGTATAACACTCCACAAGCACCAACTTCTAACGCTATTGCAATAGATGACATTTATTTAACTGCTCGTTATTGTGCAATTCCAGAGAATCTTCAAGCTAATTACATAACATCTTCTTCTGCAATGCTGACTTGGGAGTTTGCAGAAAATCAAAATGTTTTTAATTTACAATACAAACAAAGTGAAGACACAACTTGGACACAACTTAATGCGATAACTCCAAATCATCTTTTGGAGAATCTTATTCCAAGTACGCAATATGATTTCAGAGTGCAGGCAGATTGTGGAGAAGAGCAAAGTTTTTATTCCGATATCTTTACTTTCACTACCGCAACCTTAGTTCTACCACCAGAAAACTTAGTTGTAAATGATTATTCTTACAATACGGCTACAATTTCTTGGGACGACAACCTTGAAGCAGAGAGTTATGAGGTAGAAGTGTTATTAACCTCTAACAATACCTCAATATTTCAGCAAACAAATCTCAATCACATAGAATTGACTCAACTTTTACCAAACTCTATCTATCAAATAAAAGTCAGGACCATATCTTCAACACAAGATACAAGTCTTTTTTCACAAGTTTTCTTGCATACACTTTGCTATCCTGAAAACGAATTCCCTTATTACGTAGAAGATTCAATCACATTTTCAACATTAAGTTCTTTTTGTAATTTTTCAGATTGTTGGAGAGTAGAAGCCGATACATTATTCTCTCCAATATTTGAATTAAACACTCTTTCAAATCCATATCTTACTTTTAATTATTCTTCATTACAAGGCGTGAACTCAAAACTCTTTGTTTCGGTAAATGGAGAAGCAATGCAAGAAATGGATTTCTATTTTGTAAATGGAGAAAACGGCCTTTCGTTAATGGGATTCTTAGGAACAGATAATGTTCGTTTTGCAATCCGCAGTCAAATGGATACAATTGAAGAAAGAACCTATGCAATAACTGAGTTTTCTATTAAAGACACTTGCCTAAGCCCTGAAAGCCTAACCGTAACTCATATTTCACACTCCTCAGCTCAAATAGAATGGCAAACAATTGGCAATATAACCGAGCATAACCTTACATTGATTAACACACAAGAAGCCGACACACTTTCATTCACTAATATAACTTCACCATTTATGATTTCTAACCTTCAACCTATGCAAGAATACAAAGTAATCCTTTATTCCTCTTGCGGAAATCAACAAGCACTGAATTTTATTGAAGAATACTTTACAACTTCCTCACAATCCGAAACCTGTTTAACACCAGAAAATTTCGTATGTCAGCACTATCAAGTAAAAGGCGATGAAACCATTATATGTACATGGGACGAAGTAGAAGGCAATCCTTATATTCAATGGGAAATACAATACAAAGAACGCTTAGCAGTTAATTATACCTCTGCTATGGTTTCGTTATATCCTCGTTTTACTTTGAGAAATCTTGATATGGGACAACAATTCGATTTCAGAGTAAGAGCAATATGTTCGGTAGGCGATACTTCCTCTTGGACAGAAGTAGTTCAAGTAACCGTAGGCGAACAATCGCTATCACCAGACCAATATAGCGGAAAATCATTGAAGATATATCCTAACCCAAGCGATACAACACTCTTTATAGAAACCAATGCAATAGAATTAAAAGAAGCACAAATGATAGATTCCTATGGAAGAGTAATCAGAGCGTGGGATATACTACCAAGAGAAATAGACGTTTCAACCGTAGAAGCAGGAACCTATGTGCTGAAATTCATAATGGACAATCAGCCTGTAAGTAGAAAAATAACAATTCAATAAAAATAAAAAACCAAAACACTTTTCTCTACATTTAATGCTAAATGCGTGCGATAATTTCATAATATTGCACGCATTTTTCTTTGCTCTTATAAATTAGAATCGCCACGAATTTTCGGATGTAAACAAAATTTCTATAAATTT
>CALGEC010000041.1 GCA_937881815.1 uncultured Bacteroidales bacterium | reverse complement strand
ACGATTACGAAGTGGAGTTTGATAGGATAGAAAAAGAAACTTTGTGGTTTTAAAATCAAAGAATAAATAAATGAAAACAAAGACTTACGAGCGTTTTTCTTTGAATTAAATTTCTTAAAATTTGCAGTTGGAAATCTTTTGTTTGAAAATATCGCAAGCATTTGGGCTTAACTTGTGGTGAAAGTATTTTATTTTGCTTTTAAGGGTTAGAGATATTGTTTGGATTCTGGTCCTAAATTGAATAAAAGGTCTAATGCACTTAGGTTGTGTTGAAATCCAAATTTGTGTTCAAAGCATTGAAAGTAGGGTTGTGTGGTGTAGTCGGTGAATATGCGTTTTTTATCAAAGGCTTCACGATAATCTTCTTTGATTTCTTTTTCGTAAGATGAGGTAGGTGTGATTTTGGTTAAGATTTTCATCTTTTGTAAAAGGAGCATGGTTATTTCTTGATTTAAATCAATCAAATAGCGATGCTCCTTTTTTAAGATTTGTTCTATATGTGGGAAATAGTATTCAAAATAAGAACTTTTTCCGTAGGCGGATGCGATTGCTCTTAGATGATTTGTTTGCCAAGGTGTTTTATAGCATATTTCTGTTTGACAAATTGGCAATGATACATCTTTGAATCGTTGTATTGGTACGATTAAGGGCAATACTCCGTTTGCAGAAAGTATGTATGTACGATTTCTATGGGTTTGTTTTTTGAAACTTTCTTGTGTTTCAATCAATACATTTTCGTGCTTATTTAAAATAGAGAAATAAGCAATGCAAGGAAAGTAAGATGTAGATAAAACGGGTGTTGTGTTAGATTCCAATTGTTACAGAGTTTAATTTGTTTTCTAAAAAGAAGAAGTCTATTGCGTATTCTTCGTATGAGATTCTTTCTTCTCCCCATTCTTCTTTGTCCATTGTTTGTTCGAAGATTTTGTTTTCTCGCATTAGTTCAACAATTTCTTTTGATGTTTTGCCAAAGATTTGTTTGCCAAATAAAAGAATATCTTCTGTTTCTATGTTGATGCAAGAGAGTTTTTCTTGATCTAAGTTTTCAAAAAATAGACTTAGTCCTTTTTCTTCATAATAAAGAACTGTTGCAGGCATTTCTAAGTCTTCTCCAATTTCTTCTACCTCAGATGGTTTGCCAATTAAATCAATTGTTGAATTGATTTGCATTCCGAATCGCAAATCGCCAAAACCTTCTTTTAAAATTATCTCATTTTTCATGGCCAAAATGTTATTGTTTGAGTTTGCAATAATAAATATTATTTTTGAAATTACATAAAAATGAGATGTTTTTTTCTCTGATTTAAATATTTTTTGCGTTAAATTATTGGTATTTAAAAAAAATATATATATTTGCAGTTGTTTTATTTAATGCATAAAATTTTTTTAAAAACATTTTAATATTTAAAGTATATGGCACAAATAAAGTCTTTAAAAGATTTGGAATCTTTGAAGAATAGTGTTCAAGAAATAATTGACACTAGGGTAAAAGGTAACAAAGATGGTTTGGTGCAAATAAAGGTTGCAATGGGTACTTGTGGTATTGCCGCTGGTGCTAAATCCATTTATAATTACTTTTTGGAACAAGTTGACGCTAAGAAATTAGACGTTGTGGTTTATCAAACTGACTGTATGGGACGTTGTTCAGAGGAACCTATGGTTGAAGTTGCATTTCCAGATCAAGAACCAGTGATTTATGGTAATGTTGATAAAGCAAAAGTTGATGAAATCCTTGATAAATTAGGTAAATAACAAAAATAGATAAATTAACTCAAATTTAGGAGGAAAATATATGGCGAAGTTTAAAATGCATATTTTGGTCTGTGGAGGTACTGGTTGCACTGCTTCTCAAAGTCAAGAGATTGCTGATAGATTAAAAAGCAATTTGCTTGATAAAGGTTTGGAAAATGAAGTCCAAGTTATCCTTACAGGTTGTTTTGGTTTCTGTGAAAAAGGCCCTATCGTTAAGATAATGCCTGATAATACTTTCTACACAGAAGTAAAACCAGAAGACGCTCAAGAAATAATTGAAGAACATATTATAAAAGGTCGTAAAGTAACTCGTTTGCTTTATACAGACCCTGAAAAGAAAGAACACGTTTCTGACGCAAAACACATGGGATTCTATAAAAAACAATTACGTATTGCTTTGCGTAACTGTGGTTTTATTGATCCTGAAAATATCGGTGAATACATTGCTTGTGATGGTTATGCGGCTGTTGCAAAATGTTTAACTGAAATGACTCCAGAACAAGTTATCAATGAAATTAAACTTTCTGGTTTAAGAGGTCGTGGAGGTGGAGGATTCCCTACTGGAATGAAATGGGAAATCGCTTCAAAGAATCACGCTGATCAAAAATACGTTGTTTGTAACGCTGACGAAGGAGACCCAGGAGCATTTATGGATAGAAGTATCCTTGAAGGAGACCCTCACTCTGTTATCGAAGCGATGACTATTAACGGTTATGCAATTGGAGCAACAAAAGGTTTAGTATATATTAGAGCTGAATATCCTTTGGCAATCCATAGATTACAAGTTGCAATCGCACAAGCAAGAGAATATGGCGTATTAGGAGAAAACCTATTTGGAACAGATTTTTCTTTTGATATAGAATTAAGATATGGAGCAGGTGCTTTCGTTTGTGGAGAAGAAACAGCTCTTATTCATTCTATGGAAGGAAAACGTGGAGAACCTACATTTAAACCACCTTTCCCTGCTCAAAGCGGTTATTTGCAAAAACCTACTAACGTAAATAACGTAGAAACTTATGCTAATATTCCTATTATTATATTAAAGGGAGCAAATTGGTTCAATAAAATAGGTACTGAAAAGTCAAAAGGAACAAAGGTATTTGCTCTTGCAGGTCAAATCAATAATGTTGGTTTGATTGAAGTTCCAATGGGAATTACTCTTAGAGAAGTAATTTACGAAATTGGAGGAGGAATCAAGAATGGAAGAAAGTTCAAAGCTGTTCAAACAGGTGGTCCTTCTGGTGGTTGTTTGACAGAAAAGCATCTTGATACTCCAATTGATTATGATAACCTTATAGCAGCAGGCTCAATGATGGGTTCAGGTGGAATGGTTGTTATGGACGAAACATCTTGTATGGTTGCCATAGCGAAATTCTATCTTGAATTTACTTGCGAAGAAAGTTGTGGTAAATGCTCTCCTTGCCGTATAGGAAATAAGAGAATGTTGGAAATCCTTGACAAGATAACAAAGGGTAATGGAACAATGGAAGATCTTGAAAACTTAAAGAATCTTGCAGGTGTAATTAAAGATACTGCTCTTTGTGGTTTAGGTCAAACATCTCCAAACCCAATCTTATCTACATTAAATAATTTCTGGGATGAATATGTTGAACACGTTCAAGATAAGAAATGTAGAGCAGGTGCTTGTAAATCATTGATGCAATATGTGATAGATTCTAATGTTTGTGTTGGTTGTACAGCTTGTGCAAGAAATTGTCCTGTTAATGCAATTCAAGGAGAAAAGAAAACACCGCATACAATAAACACTGAATTATGTATCAAGTGTGGTACTTGTATTGAAAAATGTAAATTCAATGCAATTAGTATCCAATAAGGTTTTGTCTAATCAACAAATTAAGAAAAGAAAAATGGAAACAGTAAATTTAATAATAGACGGTAAAGCGGTTGTAGCAGAAAAAGGTCAAACTATATTAAAGGCTGCGAGAAAAGCAGGTATATCTATCCCAACGCTTTGCTATTATGAACTTAATGGACAAAAATTAGAAAACAAACCAGGTGGTTGTAGAGTTTGTGTTGTTGAGGTTGAAGGAAGAAAAAACTTAGCTCCAGCTTGTGCAACAGAGGTAATGGAAGGAATGGTAGTTCATACTCACTCTTTAAGAGTTGTGAACGCAAGAAGAACTGTTGTTGAACTAATCCTTTCTGACCACCCTGCAGATTGTTTGAGTTGTTCAAAGAGCGGAAATTGCGAATTACAAACATTAGCTCAAAAATTAGGAATAAGAGAAATTCCTTTCCAAGGAGAACAATCAACATATAGAAAAGACAACTCTCCATCAATCATAAGAGATGTTGATAAATGTATAATGTGTCGTCGTTGCGAAACAGTATGTAACGAATTACAAACAGTTGGAGCATTAAGTGCAGTAAACAGAGGATTTGAAGCAGTTGTTGCAACAGCATTTGAACAAGATCTTGTAAAATCATCTTGTACAATGTGTGGACAATGCGTTATGGCTTGCCCTGTTGGAGCATTGAGTGAAGTAAATCAAACACGTCAAGTTATACAAGCAATCAATAATCCTGAAAAAACAGTTATCGTTCAAACAGCACCAGCTGTCAGAGTAGCCTTAGGAGAAGAATTCGGATATCCTGCAGGAACAATTGTTACAGGAAAAATGGCTGCAGCATTAAGAAGAATAGGATTTGACTATGTATTCGATACAGACTTTGCAGCAGACCTTACAATAATGGAAGAAGGAACAGAATTATTGGGAAGAATCCAAAAATTCATGGAAGGAGATAAGAATGTTAAATTACCTATTTTAACATCATGTTGTCCAGGTTGGGTTAATTTCTTTGAAACAAATTATCCTGATATGTTAGATGTTCCTTCAACAGCAAAATCTCCTCAACAAATGTTTGGAGCAATAGCAAAGAACTATTGGGCTGAAAAACTAAAAATAAAGAGAGAAGACATGGTTGTAGTTTCTATAATGCCATGTGTTGCTAAGAAATACGAATGTCAAAGAGATGAATTTAAAGTTGATGGAAATCCAGATGTAGACTTCTCATTAACAACAAGAGAACTTGCAGAATTGATAAAACAATTCAACATTGACTTCAACTCATTAGACGAAGAAGATTTTGATATGCCACTTGGAGCATCAACAGGAGCATCTGTAATCTTTGGAGCAACAGGAGGAGTAATAGAAGCAGCAGCTCGTACAGCATACGAAGTATTCACAGGAAAAACTCTTGAAAAAGTAGATTTCACTGAATTAAGAGGTTTAGAAGGTGTAAGAGAAGCTACGATAGATTTTGCAGGAACACCAATTCATTTAGGAATTGCTCACGGATTGGGTAATGCAAGAAAACTTTTAGATAAAGTTCGTAAAGGTGAAGTTCAATATCACGCAATTGAAGTAATGGCTTGTCCTGGTGGTTGTATCGGTGGAGCAGGACAACCTTATCACCATGGAGATTTCTCAATAGTAGAAAAACGTTTTGAAGCAATCTACAAAGAAGATTTAGGAAAAGAATTGAGAAAATCACACGAAAATCCATACGTAAAACAATTGTATGATGAATATTTAGGAACTCCTTGTGGAGAAAAATCTCACCATCTACTTCATACACACTATTTCGATAAATCAAAACAAGTAGAAGTAGAAGCGTAATTAAACTTTAAAACTTAAAAGTTATGGCAAAAGTAAAATTATCAGAAAGTAAGATAAATAAAATAAAAGAAATCTGTGCATCATTTGGCAATCAACCAGGAGAAGCAATCAATGTTTTGCACAAAGTACAAGGAGAATTTGGTTATCTTCCAGCAGAAGTACAAGAATTGATAGCAATGGAACTTAATGTACCTGTTGCAACAATATATGGTATAGTTACATTCTATTCATTCTTTACAATGATACCAAAAGGAGAACATCCAATCTCTGTATGTATGGGAACAGCTTGCTATGTAAGAGGTGCAGAAAAAGTTCTTGATGAATTCAAACGTCAATTAGGTATTGGAATCGGAGAAACAACAGCAGATGGTAAATTCTCTTTGAATTGCCTTCGTTGTGTTGGAGCTTGCGGATTAGCACCTGTTGTAACAATCGGAGATAAAGTTTACGGACGTTTAACTCCTGATATGGTAAAAGACATAATCAACGAATACAATTAGTAGTTGTTTATAATACAAAAAGAGACACGTTAAATTTTAGCGTGTCTCTTTTTTTTTGTTTTCTTGAAAACAAAAAAAATATCCATCTTAAAAAGAAGATGGATATTTTTTTATCTTTTCTAATTTAGCAGGAATGCTTATTTTCTTCTGTTACGAACAACCTTTGTTCCAACAACCGCTCCGCCTAAACCTAAAAGCAAAAGAGTCGCTGGCGCAATGGGTCCTTGCTTTGTTCGTCTAATACCTGTGTTTTCTTCAGCATCTTCGGCGTCATTGAAATTGTATTGTCCAAACCAATTTATATCTTTTGTTGGTGGGTTTTGTGCAAAAACACCTGTTGTTAATGCTATTGCTGCTAAAAATATTGCTACTTTTCTCATTATTAATTGTATTTTTACTTCCTTACTACGATGTGCAAAGATACTACATTATTTTAATATCGCAATATTTCTTTGAAAAAAAATATTAACACAAAGAAAAAAACACGCAAACAAAGAAAAATTTAAAAGAAATAGCGTATTTTTGCAACCAACTAAAAGGTAAAATTATATGAAGAAGATTGTTTTATTTATTTCTATGATTTTGGGAAGTTATTTTGCAAGTTCTCAAATAATTGGTAGTGGATTAAGGTGTTTTATGACCAATCTAAATAGTCCAAAGCTCGAAAAGGAAATGTTTCCTCAAAGATTTTCTTTGCAAACAATAGATGGAAAAGAATATATTTCACTTGTGGCAAAGGTTGTCTCTGATGCAACAAATGAAGAAATAGAAAAGTTAGGTTGTAAGGTGCGTTCAAGAAGTGGAAATATTCTTTCTCTTAGAGCAGAGGTGAATATGTTGGAAAAATTAGTTAAATCCGACAAAATAATTGAAATAGACGCAGCAAGAAAAGTGGGAGTGCCTGAGTTGAAAGATGCTGTGAAAGATGTAAATGCAGACTATGTTCATCAAGGACTTGATATGCCTTATGGTCTTAATGGAGAAGGAGTGATAATAGGAGTAGCCGATTGGGGTTTTGACTACACTCACCCTGTGTTTTATGATACTCTTATGGAAAATTATAGAATAATAGGAGCATGGGACCAATTCCGTACAGCAGGAAATCCACCTGCAGGTTTTGATTATGGAGTGGAACTTTCAACTAAGGAAGAATTACTTGCGGCTGAATGTGATACTAATAATATTTATGACAAAGGTTATCACGGAACACATGTTGCTTCAATAGCTTCAGGAGCTGGTGCAGGAACTGATTATCGTGGAGTTGCTTTTGGTGCAGAGCTTTTAATGGGAACTTGGCTTGTAGATGAGGCTAATGTGATGGATACATACGTTTGGATGAAAAATGTTGCAAAAGCAAAGAATAAACGTTTGGTGATAAACAATAGTTGGGGTGTTTATAGCTTTGGCTATATGGATGGCACTTCAATGTTAGATGAATTTATACAAAATATGTCGGAAGAAGACCGTGTGGTGTTTGTTTCAAGTGCAGGAAACAATGGAAATGCAAATTTTCACATCAAAGCAGTTTTTGAAGAACAAGATACAATAAGAAGTGAATTTAAATTTGACTTACCACAATCATCTTCAAGACATTATTGGGGAGAAACAGTGTCTTTGGCAGGAGATAGCCTTTCAACATTTTCTGCAAAGATTGAAATCTATTCACGAAATTGGGAGTTGCTTTACGAAAGTGAATTTCTAACAACAGATGGTAGTGTATTGCCTCAAACAGCCGTTGCTTTGAACGATACAGATTCTTTAATATATAGAGCATCTACACGTTTTGGAACAAATGCGAGACCTTTAATGGATTGGGAAGTGAGATTTACAAATCATAACACTACTTGCCATGCTGTTTTAGTGATTGCAGCACCTCAGGGTATTGTTCATGCTTGGAATGTTGCTTGTTTAACAACGGGTGTTGGTAATTGGGGATTACCGTTTACTTGGCATGCAAATGGATATATTTCAGGAGATAGTGAATATTCAATAAGCGAGCCGGGATTAGGTCAAGGAGTAATTACGGTTGCAGCTCACAAAGCAGGAAGACGCAATAGTGCATCATCAATTTCGAATATCGCAAGTTTTTCAAGTAAAGGACCAAATCTTTTCCAATATTTGAAACCAGATATTTCTGCACCAGGACAATTAGTTGTATCAGCTGTTTCATCATTTGCAACAGAACCACCAACAGCAAAAACAACTGTGGAATTTAATGGTAGAGAATATCCTTTTGCAACTTTGTCAGGTACCTCAATGTCTTCGCCAATGGTTACAGGAATAGTGGCTTTGATTTTGCAAGCAAATCCTAATTTGACACCATCTCAGATTAAAGATATAATTACAACAACAGCAAGACAAGATGATTACACAGAACAAGTGCCAAACTATATTTGGGGATACGGAAAGATAGATGCACATCAAGCAGTTAAGAAAGCAATACAATTAGTAGGTCTTGATCAAGTTCAAGTTGAAAATAACATAACTCTATTCCCTAACCCTGTTGGAAATACTTTGTTTATAGATGCGAATAATCAAGAGTATGAACTACAATATTTAACAGACCTAACAGGAAGAAAAGTAATGAATCTTCAAGGCAAAAAAGACAAGATAAATCTCTCTAATTTAAAATCAGGAGTGTATTTGTTGCAAATGAAAATCAATTCTAAGGTATTGAATCTTAGAGTAATAAAGCAATAATTAAAAAATAAATTATTCACTATTGTCTGAAATCCGATAAAAATGAGTAATTTTGGCAAACCAAATAATAAAATTAGAAACTAAAAAACAATAAGAAATGAACATTCCATCAAATGTTAAGTATTCAGAAGACCACGAATGGTTGAGAATAGAAGGAGACGTAGCATACATCGGTATATCTGACTATGCACAACACGAATTAGGAGATATAGTATTCGTAGATGTTGATACAGTTGGCGAAGAAATATCAAGAAACGAAGTATTCGGAACAATAGAAGCAGTAAAAACAGTATCAGATTTAATGATGCCTGTAAGCGGAGAAGTAATAGAATTTAACGAAGCATTAGAAGATAACGCAGCAGCAATCAATTCAGATCCATACGGAGAAGGTTGGATTATCAAAATAAAAATGACAAATCCAGCAGAAGCAGAAGAATTGAAAGATGCAGCAGCATATTCAGCTTTCATAGGATTATAATTCAATTAAACAATAACGATTAAGTTTTAGATGCTCGATTTATTTCGGGCATCTTTCTTTTATTTATGCTAAATCAATATAAAACAAAATATAAATACCTCTCGGTAATATTGCTTACCTTTTGGGTGTTGATAATGTTTGTTATGTTGCTTTTGCCTAATGATTTGTTGCAACAAAATCGTAATTCACTCTTTAATATACCATATTCAGACAAAATAATGCATTGTGGATTATTTGCAATATTCACTTTTTTGTTGCAAAGTTCTATATTGTTAAACTCAAAGTTGGAAATAAAAAAACAATACATTATTTCGCTATTTATAGCGGTGTTATTTGGCTTATTTACCGAGGTTTTACAGGCCTTAACCTATCAATGGTGTAAAAGAAATTTTGAGATAAGGGATTATCTTTCCGACCTGATAGGAGTGGGTTTATCTATATTGTTTTTTAAGTTATTTGAAAAAAAAATAAAGAAAAGGTTGCAGAATGAAAAATAATTCGTAATTTTGCAAACTCATAAAGAAAAAGAAGAAAAAGTATAATATATTAAAATTAAGTAGTTAGAGTATGTACTTGACAACTGAAAAGAAAAAAGAAATTTTTGCTCAATACGGCAAAAGCGAAGCAGACAGCGGATCAACAGAAGCTCAAATAGCGTTGTTCACATTTAGAATTCAACATCTAACAGAACACGTAAAGAAAAGTCATAACGACTTGTTTACAAAAAGAGCATTAGTAAACTTAGTTGGTAAAAGAAGACGTTTATTAGACTATCTAAAAGATAGAGATATTGAAAGATATCGTGAATTGATTAAACAATTAGGTATAAGAAAGTAATACTTAATTTGTATGATAAAAAGAAAAAAGGCAATTAGCTTTCTAATTGCCTTTTTTTGATTGTATGTAGGAGCAAAACAAGAAAAGAAGAAATTTATCCAAGCCGCTCCTCTTGGAAGAGGTAAAAAAAGAAAGAAGAAAGATGTTAGGAACAAAAAAACAGTTTGCCTTAGCCGATGGAAGAACAATTGAAATCGAAACAGGCAAGTTAGCAAAACAAGCAGATGGCTCAGCAGTTGTCAGAATGGGCGATACAATGCTTTTAGCCACAGTTTGTGCAAAAACAGAAGTAGGAGAAAATGTGGATTTTATGCCATTGACAGTAGATTATCAAGAAAAATATGCTGCAACAGGTAAATTTCCAGGAGGATTCTTCAAAAGAGAAGCAAGACCAAGCGAATATGAAATCTTAATTTCAAGATTAATAGATAGAGCGTTAAGACCGCTTTTCCCAGATGATTTTCACGCAGAAGTACAAGTACAAGTAACACTTATTTCAGGAGATCCAACAACACCACCTGATGCTTTAGCAGCCTTAGCCGCAGCATCAGCCTTAGCAGTTAGTGATATACCTTTCAATGGTCCGGTATCAGAATGTAGAATTGCATACATTGACGGTCAATTCATGATAAATCCAGATTATGAACAAATGGAGAGAGCAGAATTAGACCTAATAGTAGCTGCAACCGAAGATAACATCATGATGGTTGAAGGGGAAATGAAAGAAGTCTCAGAATCATTGATGTTAGAAGCATTAAAACAAGCTCATGACTCAATAAGACTTCACTGCCAAGCACTAAGAGAACTTACAGAAATGGTAGGAAAAACTCAAAAGAGAGAATACTGCCACGAAGAAAACGACTTAGAATTAAAAGAAAAACTTCACCAAGCAGTATATCAAAAATGCTATGATTTTGCGAAACAAGGAATAAAATCAAAATCAGAAAGAGGAGAAGGATTTAAAGCAATCAAGCAAGAATTCATAGAAACACTTGACGCAGAAGAAGCAGAAGCAAAATCATTTATGATAGACCGTTATTTCCACGCAGTAGAAAAAGAAGCAATGCGTGATATGGTTTTGAATGAAAGAGTAAGATTGGACGGAAGACAACTAAACGAAATACGTCCTATTTGGGCAGAAGTAGGATACTTGCCAACACCACACGGCTCTGCAATCTTCACACGTGGAGAAACACAATCATTAACAACATGTACACTTGGCACAAAGCTTGATGAACAAACAATAGACGGAGTTATGGTTGTAGGAAAAAATAACTTCATCTTACACTACAACTTCCCTGGATTCTCAACAGGAGAAGTAAAACGTTCAGGCTCAACTTCAAGAAGAGAAATCGGACACGGTAACTTAGCAATGAGAGCCTTAAAACAAGTAATCCCAACACAAGAAGAATGTCCATACACTATTAGATTAGTATCAGATATATTAGAATCAAACGGATCATCTTCAATGGCGACAGTTTGTGCAGGCTGTTTAGCGTTAATGGACGCAGGAGTTCCAATCCACAAACCAGTATCAGGAATTGCAATGGGATTGATTGCAAAAGACGGAAAGTGGGCGGTGTTGTCTGATATCTTAGGAGACGAAGACCACTTAGGCGATATGGACTTCAAAGTAACAGGAACAAGAGATGGTATCACAGCTTGTCAAATGGATATCAAATGTGACGGACTTTCTTACGAAATCTTAGCACAAGCATTAGCACAAGCAAACGAAGGAAGAATGCACATCTTGAATATAATTGAAGCAACAATTCCAGCACCAAGAGAAGACTACAAACCAAACGTACCAAGAATAGTTTCAATGACAATTCCAAAAGAATTTATTGGAGCAGTAATAGGACCACAAGGTAAAGTAATCCAAGAACTTCAAAAAGAAACAAACACAGTTATCACAATAGAAGAAGCAGGTGAAGTAGGAAAAGTAGAAATTTCTTCAGTAGATAAAGCAGGAGTAGAAGTCGCAATAGCAAGAATAAAAGGTATTACAGCAGTTCCAGAAATAGGAGAAGAATATGAAGGAGTTGTTAAAAACCTTCAAACATTCGGAGCATTCGTAGAGTTTCTTCCAGGCAAAGATGGTTTACTTCACGTTAGCGAAATCAATTGGTCAAGAGTAGAAAACGTAGAAGACGTTTTGAAAGTAGGCGATAAAATAAAAGTAAAACTAATAGAAATAGATAAAAAGACAGGTAAATTTAAACTTTCTCATAGAGTCTTATTGCCAAAACCAGAAGGCTACGTAGAACCTCAAAGAAAACCAGAACGTCCAAGAGGACCAAAACCAGAAAAGAAATAAAACAAACAAAGAAGTCAAAGACTTAAAAAAATAAAACGCTCGTTTGTCTGAATAAAACAAAGACTCACGAGCGTTTTTCTTTGAGTTAGAAAATTAATTATTCTCCTGCAAGTATTTCTTCTATGCGTTTATCGTCGTTTTCAAGGTGTTTTTTCTCTGTGTTTTCATCTTCTAATAAATTTTTATAGCCTATTCCCAGCATGTATGTACCTTCGTTTAACCAGTTACCAACACGTAAATCTCCTTTTGTTAATACATAACCATATTTGCTTTCTACATAAGTTTTCCAACCTTTTGCTTTCAATTCTGTTGCTAAGGTTTTTGAAATTTGAATTGATGTTTGAAGATTTTCTTTCGCTAATCCATTTCCTCTTGGATATACATAGAAATTTATATATCTAATTTGGGCTTTTGGATTAAATGATTTAATATATCTTCCTTCTGCTTCATCATATTGAGATATGATTATATCTGTACCAGCAAATATACTCATTAGAAAAGATCCCTTATGGGAAAGAATATTCGCATTAACACCAAACTTACTAATATCTTTAAAATGAGCATCAGACTTATTATAGTTATAATCCTCAGGTTTTCCAATGTTAAATGCTGAACCAATAACTAAATTTCCAATTCCTTTATCGGTAATGCTTGCAGCAATTTTTTTAGCCAATTCTTCTGCGTTGAAGTAATCTGAGCTACAAATCCAACTGCAAGGAGTCCATAATTTTTCTAAATCATCTATGATAAATTCTTCTTGACTCAATAGTTTTCCTTCTGTGTCTAAAAGTTCATATTTGTTGTGTGTTACTTTCGCATATATGACTCCGTTGTAATAAACCGCAGATTTATAATCGTCCAATTGCTTTACGACTTCTCCGTTTTGGTCTATAATTACACTTTCTCCATTGCTTTTTTTCGCAAGGTAAAGATTTTCATTTATTGCTTGAAGTCTTTCGTATTTAGGTCTTATTACTACTTCATCTTTTGAGTTGTTTACTCCCCATCTTCCTTCTTTGTCATCAAGATACACGTAGTTATCTCCTATGCAATCAACTATTAAGAGATTTTTAGGATACTTTTTAATAATCTCACCTTTCTTATTTATTGATACACAACTTTCTGTTTCTTCGTCAATGCAAATCATTTTTCCATCAATCCATTGAGATGTGTAGATTGGAATAGGATTTTTTTCTCCTGCAAATTCAATTGCAAAAGGAATTAAGTCTTTTAATTTTTTTACAACCTTACCAGCTTTGTCTATCATCAATACTTCTCCTTTTTCTTCTACAACAAAAGCAATTCCGTCTTGGAAATTAATTACGTGAGTGTATTTTGGTTCGATTACGACTTTACCTTTTTTATCAATAAATCCACACTTGCCGTCTTCTAATAAAACCCAAGCAAGTCCATTGCTGAAATAACCAACTTTTATTATTTCTTTTCCGTTGTGAGGATTAAGAGTAAATTGCACCTTACCTTCTTTGTCTATGAACGAAACTCTTTCATTCTTTTTTGTAATAGGCATTAATCCTTCTTGCATAGCACCTGCGTCAAACAATTCTTCGTATCCTTTTAATACAACAGGCTTTTGCTCTGCTTTATACAAAGATAAATTTCCTTCTTTCTCTTTTACAAACATTCCAGCGAAAGCAGGATTGATTTCATCTGCAAATTCTTCTGTAAATAACACTTTTCCATCTTTGCCAAGCAAACCAAAATCTCCATCTTCTTCTGTTTGGAATGGAATAAAATCTGGTGCATATGCAATTTCTCTTTCACTTGACGACTTACTGCAAGAAGTCATCAAAACTATAGCGGAAACAAATAATCCGCAAATCAATGTTAATTTTTTCATTACTATTTATTTTTAAAAAGTTTCTTTGATTGCCAAGTCCCAAATGGCGATTAAATGATTTCTTTCTTTGACTTCAAGGCATAAAAAAACGTGGGACTTTTTTTTCTTACTGATTCTTGAGGTCTTCGACTACCTAACTCATCAAATAAGTAAAGCCCACGATATTACTCGTGAGCGTTTACTGCTTTACATTGATGAGTTTCTTTGAAATTGTCGAAGTTTCAAGAATCAAGTATAAGCAAAAACGCTTTTTATGTCGTATTAAAATTTAAAAAGTCTAAATTATCTTTCTTTTTCTATTACCATAGGCATAATTTTTCGTTAATAATCTTTCAGCACACAAAGGTATAACAAATTTTTAAAAGCACAAAAAAATCTTATAGAAACTCTTAATTTTCAAACTCAAAATTTACAGGTAAAAATCTTTATTTTAAGGAAATTTCATTTTGAGATTTTTGCAAAAATTCTTGCGAAAAATTGACGAAAATTGGGGTTAATTTTTCGCAAATTTGGAGTTTTTTTTACGAAAAGCTCGTTTAGAATTTTCTAAATCAGAGATAGAAATTTCTAAATCAAGGATAGAAAAAATTAAATCAAGGTTTTTTTTGAAAAAATCAAAGAAAAAATTGAAAAAAACAGCGAAAAATTTGGCAAAATCAAAGACTTTTTTGGCAAATTTCGGGCTTTAAAAAGTTAAGTCTTTGATTTAGTGGTTTTTAGTTAAGGAATTATATTTTCAAAATTTGCAATTAGAATTCTTAGAGTTGAAAATATCGCAAGCATTTGGGCTTAACTTGTGGAAAAACAAGTTTATTTTATATTTTCCTATTGTTTTACTTCTCCTTTACTTTACAATGGTAAATGTTGTTGTTGTCTTGTTGTTTTTTTCGTCTGTTGCGATGATTTTTAATTTGTTTTCGCCTTTTGGAATTTCGCTTGCGGGGCAGAATATTGTGGAGGTTTTGCCGTCATATTCCATTAAATGCCATTTGTCATTAAGGTAGGCGTTTACGTTTTTTATGCCTGCAAGGTTATCTGTTATTTTTATTTGAATGAATTTTTGTTTTGGGTTTAGTCTTTGTTTGTCTTTGAAGTTTTTAGGGGTGATTTTTGGTGCTGTTGTGTCGATTTCTATTGTGTAACGTCCTAAATCGAATGTGCTTGCTACGATGTAATCTCCCTCTGCTTTGCCTCCGATAGATGTTTTGCCTCCTTTGTCGCTTATTCTTACGATTAGGGCTTTGTTTTTATTGCTTAGCTCTCGGTTATAGCGGAGTTTCATTGTGAATTTTTTGTGTAAAGGCACTGTGTTGTTGCCTATTTGATGTATGCAACCGTATTTTCCTTGCGAGTAGGTGTATTGTAGGTCTAAGTCTTCGTAAAGGGCATTCGCAGGTATGGAAATTTGACTTAAATCGTTTGTGTTAAAGGTCAATCCTTTGGTGTAAGGAATGTGTTTTATGCCTTTTTGTTGTGTATTGAGCGTTATTTGTTGTTCTTTGTTTCCATCGGATTTCAAAAAGAAGGTGTAGGTGTTTTTATTCTTTTTTTCGTCTTCTAAAACGATTGTTATTCTTTTTGTTTCTGAGTTTCTTACGCTTATTATTCCTTTGTTTGCGTAAGTGACGTTTGAGAATTTACAACCGGGTAATTGTTTGGTTTGTAGCATTCTTTTACCTTTTGTTTTATAGTAGGCAAAGTCTATTATGGCGTTTGCATATCTTTGCTCGGTGAAGAAAAAGGCATTGTTGTTGTATCGAAAAATCATTTTCTCATCAACAAAGAGTTTGGAATCGTAAACACCGTTTTTTTCCGTACTGCCATTTGAGCGGTCGTAAGCCTCAAAACAAATATAGAAATCTCCTTCTACGTTTATTGTGTCTTGTAATAGTGAGGGCTTTCTTGCTTTTATGTCAAAAAATGCTTCTTGGTTTTTGCCGTTTATTGTAGATGTTTTGTCGTTTGGTACAATTCTTACACTATAAAGCGTAGGAGGGAGTTCATCTTTTAGTTTTAAGCCCATAGATACAGGATTTATTGTTTTTTGACTTGCAGTGTTTCGTATTTCGTAATGAAGATGTGGTCCGCCTGAGGAACCTGTATTACCCGAAAAGGCAATTGTATCTCCTTTTTTTAGTTTTAGCTTGCCTTTTGGTACATTTAGGTCAAAAGCGTATGATTGTATTTTGTATTGATGCTTTTTTACATAATCAGCTATTTCTCCTGCATAATTTTCTAAGTGCATGTATACGGTAGTGTAACCGTTTGTGTGGTCTATGTAAAGGTTTTTGCCTCCTCCATAAACTTGTACTTTAATTCTTGATACTTCTCCATCGAAAGGACAAATGACTGCTTGACCTGTAACTGCGTTTGTTCTTAAATCAATCCCTGAATGAAAGTGATTGGAACGCAATTCGCCAAAATGTCCCGAAGAAGCAAGACTAATCTTTAAAGGAGAAAGGAAATCTTTGCAAGATTGAGCGTTTAGCAAACAAGGACTTGCAAACATAAATAGAATGATTGTCGCTTTAAATATTGTTTTCATCCATTTAGAACGTTTATAATAAACAAGGTATGCTACTAATCCAATTGTCCAAGAAACAGGGGCGCCAATCCAGATGCCGATTGTTCCCATATTTAAAGAAAGTAGATAAGAAAGAGGCAGTCTTATTATCCATAAAGAAAGAATGCTGATTAGCATAGGATAGAAGGTATCGCCTAAACCACGGAAAAAAGATTGAAAAATATTCATCGCACTAAGCGTTATCCAAAATAATCCCATTATAAATAAGTAGTCGAAACCTATTTCTATAACCTCAGGAGTTTGTGAGAAAAGTTTCATTATTTCTTTGCCTAAACAACAAAATACAACAGCAGTAATAATGCTTATGATACTTGTGATTTGAAGAGAGTGAGAAAGAGATTTTTTAACTCTTGAATACATTGCTGCACCATAGTTTTGACCAACGAATGAAGATAGTGCAGAAGAGTAATTTAATATTAGCAAAAGAGCAATAGATTCAACACGTGAAGCGGCTGAATATGCCGTTAGAGCATCGGAACCGAATATTGCAACAATTCCTATTATGAATATTTGGGAAAGTGCAATAACCGATTGTTGTATTCCTGTTGGAAAACCAATTTTTACAATCTCTTTTAATATTGTTTTGTCGAAATATTTATCTGCTTTTTTGATTTTGATGTAAGGATTTGTTTTTTGCAAGTGAATAAACAAGGTAATAAATGCTATTGCTTGCGAAATGACTGTCGCCCATGCGGTAGAGTTTAAGTCCCACTTCATTATAGCAAGAAAAATGTAAGAAAGAATGCCGTTTAATATGTTTGTGGCAATCAAATAGTATAATTGTGTTTTGCTATCGCCTAATCCTCTGAGTATACTTACTGCACTGTTGAAACAAAATGAGAAAAACATACCTATCATATATATTCTCATATAAGAAATTGCTAACTCACAGACATTTTTTTCAAGATTAAGCAACGAGAAAATCTCCTCTGTGAAAATCATACTAAGAGAACATACAACAAGTCCGAGGATTATGAAAAAAATATAAAAAGTACTTATGATTAAAGGAATTTTTTCGAATTGTTTCGCTCCAAAAAAATGGGAAACAACAACACTTGCTCCTGAGCCTATTCCAATTATTAGAGAAATCAAAAAGAATACAATAGGATAAACCGTACCTACTGCGGCCAAAGCCTGATCGCCAAGAAAATGTCCTACAAATATGCTGTTAACAAAGTTATATAGTTGCAAAAAAAAGTTCCCCAACATAAGGGGAATGCTAAATAGAAAAATATTTCCGCCAATACTTCCTTTTGTAAAGTCTCTCATTTTGTTTAAAGGGCAAAACAAGAGTATGTAAACGACAATAGGCGTTGTTTTATAATATCTCGCGACTCGATATGCCCCATGTGTCCCACATTTTCTAAGATTAAAATCTCGGAATGTTTAGGAAAACTTGCTTGTGCTATAGCCATGTCAAATTGAATACGAGAATCTTGCTTGCCTATAATGAATAAAATCGGTGTGTTTATTGTTTTGAGAAGTTCTATTTTCGATGTGCGAGTTGCAATGCCTTTTTGTGCTAAAATAAGCCCGTCTGCCTTTGATTCAAGAGCGGAATCTTGTAAGTCTTTTATCTCATAATAAAATTTATCGTGATTTGCAGGTGCGAAAAGATTAGGAATGAAATTGATTATGAAACTTGCTCTGTTTTGATTTATGATATTGCAAGTTTGTTCTCTTTTTTCTTTTGTTCTTTCGCTGTCTGCCAAGGCATGAGAATGAAGAAGGCACAATCCTTTTAAGTATTGAGGATATGCTTCTGCAAAAGCCAATGAAATATAACCACCCATAGAGTGCCCAACCATAACACACTCCTTTATGTTCAAGTGATCTAAAACTGTTTTAACGGCTTGAGCTTGCAACTCCATAGTACTTGGAGTGTTTTCAAACCATTCGCTTTGTCCATGACCTAAAAGGTCGATTGTAACAACTCTTATTTCTCTCATGTATGAGAAAACATAATACGACCACACTCTTAAATCTGACATAAACCCGTGAATCAAAACCAAAACAATGTCTCCATTACCCTCGTCTTGATAATGCAGATTTATTCCATTGAAATCTAAAGTCTGATGTGTCATTTATGTTATTTTTTTCAAATAAGAGACTACAAAAATATAAGTTATCTTTGAATTATGAAAGTTTTTTGATGAAAATATGACAAAATGCTATTATTTTCGCATAGTTTATGTAAATTTGTACAGTGTAAAAATATGAAAAAATGGAGACTAAAAATCTTAAATCACTTAATACGTTTGCGATAGATTGTGTTGCTAAGAAATTTGTAGAGTTTAATTCTGAGCAAGATTTTGAAAAAATAGATAAAGTTTTCAATGAATCTCAAAAAGTGCATATTCTCGCGGGGGGGAGCAATACTATTTTTCTAAAAGAGGAGTATGATGGCACTATAATAAAGATTGAAAATAAGGGTAAAAAGATAATTTCCGATGAAGTGGATTCTGTGGCTGTGGAAGTAAGTGCTGGAGAAAATTGGGCAGAGTTTGTGCGTTGGGCTTGTTTGAATGGATATTCAGGATTGGAGAATCTGGCGGCAATTCCAGGACAAGTAGGAGCATCACCCGTTCAAAACATTGGAGCATACGGCATGCAGGTAGCAGATCGCATTCTTTGGGTGGAGGTACACAATATGAAAACTTCCGATAATTATAGAATAATGAATCGTGATTGCGAATTTGATTACAGATTCTCACGTTGGAAAACCTCACATAAAGAAGAGCTGATTTATAAGGTAGTTTTCTTATTGGATAAGCAATATCAACCAAAATTAGACTATATTGCAATAAAATCATACTTGGAAGAAAATAATATAAATCCTATCACACCAATAAAAATGTGTGATATAGTTACAAAAATACGTGATTCAAAACTTCCGAATCCAGAGATATTGCCAAATGCGGGCTCTTTCTTTAAAAATCCTACAATAAGCCAAGAGCAATTTGAAGATTTAAAATCAAGATTTGCCCAAATAGTTAGTTTTTCTCAGCAAGATGCGATTAAATTATCAGCAGCTTGGTTGATAGAACAATGTGGCTTTAAAGGCGAACGCTATAATAGTGTAGGAATGCATGCAAAACAAGCCTTAGTTATGGTGAATTATGGAGGAGCGACGGGGAAAGATGTGTTGGAAATGGCAAATTTGGTAATGGAAAAAGTATATGACAAATTTGGAGTGAAACTTGAAATTGAAGCACACTTGATTGAGTAAATAAAAACAAATAAATGAAGATGAAAATAACAATAGAAGAATTTTGGAATCGCTTTAAAACCAAAAGCGATAAACTAATGGATTTAGATTCCTTAAATGTAGAAGAAAAAGACGAAATTTTAAATTCACTTGATAGTGATTTGAAACAATATAGCGAAGGGTTGTCTTTTGAAATAAGTAAATTGGCTACAAATGGTAGAAAATTAACCCTTACTGCCGAAGGAGATGTGGATTATTTTGAGGATTTAATAAATCTTTATGAACAATCACCAATCTTGGATTTTTGGGATATTGTAGCCTTTAAGCAAGGTAAAGGAGCGAATGTTAGTGTTAGTTTTGGAGAGTATCATTTGAGTAGCAAAAAAATGTGGTTTATGCCAATGGAAAACTCAGAAGATGCAGAAATGTTAGGACTTCAAGTAGCATTAGATTCAACTGAAACAGAAAATGAAGATTTGTTAGTTGCAGTTTATTCACTTATAGAAGAGATGATAGGGGAATATGAATGTGCAACGTTACTTTCCTATTTTGAATTGACAACAATTTCCGACAATATGGAGGAACAGGGTTTTAAACCTTTAACAGAATTACCAAAATTTATTGAAATGTTATTATAAACCACCAAAAGCGAGCCTTTGCTTAACAAAATTAGTAAAGGCTTACTTGGTTTAAAGCATTCAAATATTCATCGGCAGATTTATCATCGCCTTGTTCTCTATGATATTTTTCCATGTGAGAATACAATCTTATATATTTTTCATTGTTAGCAAGTCCCATTGCATCGTAGAGCTTAAATAACATTACAACGGTGTTTTCGTTTGCAACGCCTAATTCAATTATTCTTAGTAAGTAACTTTCCGATTTTTCAGTTTCACCTAATTGGAAAAGGATGTTTGAAATCAATTCGTAGGCTGCTGGATATTTAGGATTGTATAAAGTAATTAAGTTGTTTAAAACAAATAAGGATTCTTCAACTTGGTTTTTCATCAAAAGAGCGTAGCCTTTGAAATAATTAGCATTTTCATGTTCAGGATTATATCTTAGTAATCTATTGAGTAAAGTTAGAGAAGAATCTGCTCTTTCAATATATAAAGTGTCTTCTTCTTGTGCTTTGTATAGGTATATTTGACTTGCATTTAACAAGGCAGTTTCATTGAGACTGTCTTGTTTCAAAGAAAGATTGAAATGATATAATGCCTTGTCTAAATTGCCTTGATTTTTTTCGTTTGTACCCAATAAATCGTTTTTATCTTCCCTTTTTAAAACTATACAAATAGGATAACCATCTACTTCAATGGAATGAATAGTGTTTTTTGGAGGAAAAGATCCTTTAAGCAAGTGAGAGGGGTATATTCCAGTGTTGCAGAAAATTGCATAATCCCAATCAAATTCTCCTCTTTCATTCCAACGTACGAATTCTGTTTTAAAGTTTGTTGTGTCATTGCGAAAATAATAGTCTATAATAGGTTTGTGCCAGCAAGCAACGATAATTTTGTCTTTTGTGGCAGAATCTTTTTTTGCATTATCAATTATCCATTCCGAAGCCTCTCTTAGAGAATGGTAATAATAGTCTAATTCATATTTTCCATAGGCTCCCTTTGTTGAACCGCAGAGTTGGTTGAAGTAAACGTATTGATAAGGATTGTTTCTTACTGAATGGGAAATTGGATGAAAAGAAAGGAGAAGTAAACAAGCAATAGTTATTATTTTTATGTATTTGTTTTTTAGTAAATCTATTAGAGTTGAAATTCCAAGTGAAGAAAGTATCACAAAAGGAAGGTAAATAAAAATCAGATGTCGCCAACCGCCATAAACATTTGAGTTGTTTATTGTTATCCAAACAAGTGGAAAAATTGTTGTAAAGAGTAAAACGAAATATAAAAACCAGTTTTTGCGGTTGTGATACAAGAAAACCAACGATAAAATAAAGCCTAAAATCACCACAATAGGAATTGTGATTAACATATATTTGCAAGAATAATACCAAGGTAGGTCATCAGACCATTGAGCAATGCCTTCAAAGTTTTGTCTTATGGAAATTTCAAATTTATTCATATTTAAGAAAGCATTGAAAACATTTGAGAAAACTCCTTCTAAGGCATAAGGCCAAACAAGTACGGTTAAGAAATATGCAACTATGCAAACACCGAGTGAAGTGAGTAAAGTTTTTAAGAAAACAGGCTTTAAGATATTTCTTTTATAGATATAATAAACTAAGGCAAACAATCCAAAATAAGCAATCATTAAAAGCCCACCAACTCTTACAGAAGTAGTTAAGAAAATTGAAAGAGTAAGCATTAGAGTTGTAGAAATCTTTATTTTAGGCAGTTGTTCTAAGAATTTTATTATGTAATAAATAGACATAATTGTAAAAGTAGCAAAAGGAATGTCTTTTAGGTTGTTGAAAGCGTGTCCAATAAATCGAGGAGATATTAAAAGTAAAAACACAGTTATTGTTGCAGCTTTCCAACCTCCAAGTTTTCTTGCTAAAAGTGCAGAGAAAATTATTCCAATCCAAGCAAGAATATTACAAAACAAATGGCGTAAAGTCATATAGTTGTCAATACCAAATGTTTTTATTACAAACTGAATAAAAGTGTCTGGAAACTGACTATAAAACGGCAAGTTGTTTTTGTCTGTTACGGTTGCGGCTGTTTTATCCTCACCAAAGGTTTTATAATAGTTGAAAACATCTTCCGAATGATTTACATGAAAGTATTCATCCCCCGAAGCACCCGCTCCAAGTCCACAAATAACTAAATAAAGTAAAGCAATCACCGCCGATGCAATGAATATATTTTTCCAATTCTTCATAATCTTTAAGTTTAATTTTAAGGGAGCAAAAATAATACTTAAATTTGAAACATTAAAACAAAGAATTAATAAAATAAAACAAAGAAATAATTTTTTAATTCTTTGTTTTAATTTGTAATTTTGCAGAAATTTTAAAAACCCTTAAAGAAATGAAAGAAATTATACATAAATTGATTTATCCAATACTATTGTTTGCAGGATTTTCTATTAGTTTGCCTCCATTCTTTAAATCTCTTTCCTTGTTTTTATTGTTATTTGTTTTGGTGATAAACCTATTCGTTAATAAGAATCAAATATATTTTTTTTTAAACCTTAATGTTAAAAATCCTATACTTTATTTGGCTGTGTTTTATCTTCTTTATTGCATAGGAATGTTTTACACAACAGATTTAAAAGAAGGATTTAGTGATTTGATAATAAAACTTCCGTTGATTATTTTGCCAATTTCAATGTGTTTATTGCCAAAACGAATTATTACAAAAAAGCGTCTATGGCAACTATTCTTAGCCTTTGCCTTAGGATTGATAGTTATGCAAGTGTATTTACTGATAGTTGCTCTTTGTAACGCCTTTACGGCAGAAGGATTTAAAGTATATAAAATACTATATGTTAATTTAGCACAAAAATATCACCCTACATATCTTTCTCTTTTTACTTCTTTTGCATTTTTGTTTTCTTATTTGTTGCCTTTGAAGCATATTGCAAAATCAACTAAGAAGGCATTTTGCTTAAAACTTATTTTTATGCTTTGGCTCTCTCTTTACAATGTGCTTTTGAGTTCAAGAATAGGGATAATAGCAATGTTTTTAGCCTTTATCCTAATAATGTTTAACGAAATCGCTATAAGAAAACGTTTTTTCAATACATTGGTATATCTTTTTGTTTGTCTTTTATTTGTCTTTTCCTCTTTTGAAGTGAATAGTATTAACAAAAGATTTGATGATGTAGTAACAAACACACAAATTGATAACAATAAAGAGGAAAAACTAAACAATGCAGTGTCGCAAAGAAGTTTTATCTATAAGAATGCAGGGGAGTTGATTGCGAAAAATCTTGTTTTTGGAGCAGGAACGGGTGATGTGAAAACCGTAGTGCAAGAATTTTATTTAGAAAAAGGCGTAAATTTTAAAACATATCTTAATCCGCATAATCAATTCATTCAAACAATGGTTGCAATAGGGGTTGTGGGATTGATTTTCTTTCTTTTGATGTTCTTATCGTTCAGTTGGTCGTTCTGGAATAAAAAATCTTTGATTTTTCTCTTCTCAATAGGAATGCTATGTGTTTATATGATGACTGAATCCATAATAGAAAGACAGCAAGGAGTACATTTTGTAGCGTTTTACCTTATGTGGCTTAGTGCTTTTAAAGGAATAAAAAAAGAGGTGTAAGTTTTACACCTCTTTTTTTATGATTTATATAATTTTAATCTTCATCGTCCTCGTCATCTTCGTCATCTTCATCAGCAACATCGCCAACCTCAGAATAATCTCCGTGAACTAAAACGAATTTATCTTGTCCTACTTTTTCCTCTTCATCATCCTCTGCGTGAGCACTAACAATTTCGTCATCGTTCTTTGATGTGCCTAAGATTTCTTTATCAAATTCTTCTTCGGTAAATTTAGAATCTACAACAACATCAACCTTTACCATATAAACTGCATCATCTGTTTCTAGCGGAACAACATATAATGGTTCGCCGTCTGGTTTCATTATTTTTTGAGCGTAATCGGCATATCCATCTCCATACTTTTCTTCAAACAAGTTAATTGCTTCTTGTGGTAAGTTTTGATAACTGATTATCGAACGTTTCTTTTGTATTCCTTTTTTCATAATTTAGTCTCTAAATTTTTTGCAATAATAAGAATATTGCCTTTAATGCAAAATAAAAATTAAAGTTTTTTTTTTAGAGTCTTTATAATAATTTGTTTTTCAGAAGTATAAAAATATTCGTTTATAGCATTATTGTTATTGAACCATTGAATATTTTTTTGTTTTGCCCTTCTTTTATCAATAATTTATAGAAATATGTGCCTTGTGGAGTGTTTGCTGCGTCCCAATCGTTGTTGTATGGGGCTGCTCGAAAGACAATTCTTCCTTTTTGGTCAAATATAATTATTTCATTCTCAGGATAAGCCTCTAAATTGTCTATTCTAAATACATCGTTTATTCCATCGTTGTTCGGACTTATGAAGTTTGGTCGTCTAATGTTTGGATTAAATGCTTCTTTTTTAGGTTGTGGTGTTTGTTCTTTGATTATAATGTTTTCTTCAATTGGTTTATTTTCCATTGTTTGAGATTGAGTAGGGGTAGGTTCTATTTTTGTTTGTTCGGTTGTAATTATAGTGGTTTCTTGTTTTGTTTGTGGTGCTTGTATTATTGTTTTTGTGGTGTCAATAGGTGCAATTTCTAAGGGAGTTTCTGTTTTCTCTATTTCTTGTTTTGGAATAGGAATGCTTTTTGAAAAAACAATGGTAGTAGAGTCTATAGTTGTTTCGTCTTTTTTTGGAGTTTCTATGTTTGTTTGTGTTATTGCAGGTTGTGATTCTTCGTTTTCTTTTTGGTTTTCATAGATTAAGTATCCACCAACAGAAACTGCGGCAATGCTAAGCGTTGTTGCAACTACTTTTATCAAAGTTGTGCTTAAAGTAGAACTTGTATTTGTTATTATATTTTGAGCATTGGTGTTAATATTCGTGCTTTGTGGAACTTGATTTATATTGTTTTGAATTTTATTCCACAAGTTATCGGGAGCGTTTTGTTTGGCATTGCTCATTGTTTCTTTGAATAAATCTTCTATTCTCATCTTGTTTTCCTCCTTAAGTCTAATTCTGTTAATAGTTTTTTTAGTTTTAGTTTGCTTCTGTGTATTATAGTTCTTATTGTATCATCGTTTGTGTTTAATATTTCTGCAATTTCTCTTGATTTATATTCGTCTATAGCGTATAGATTGAATACAATTCTTTGGCTATCGCTAAGTTGTTGAAGACAATACTGCAAATCATCGTAAGAAAATTGATTTTCGCTTTCTGTTTCTATTGTTTCGTAAAATTCTTCCGCTATTATTTCGTTTTCTTTTCTCTTCTTTTCTTTGTGATATGCGTTTATGCAATTGTTAATGATTATTCGCCTTGACCAAAGGTTGAAGTTGCCTCCTGAAAACGAATGAATGTTTTTGAAAATCTTGGTAAAACCCTCCACAAGCATATCTTCTGCTTCTGAGGAGCTTGATGCGTATCGTTTACATATTGCAAAAAACTCATCTTTTTTAAGATTAAATATGCTATGCTGGGCTTTACTTTCGCCACTCTTGCATTGCTCAATTAGTTTTTTTAGTTGATTTTCTGAAACCATTTCACTAATAATAACAAGCTAAATGTGCAAAACGTGACACTTTGAAAGAAATATTTTTTTTAATCAATGATGAATTTATTTGTTATGACTTTGTTTTCTGATTGTAATTCAATGGAATAAAAACCCTTAGGGATATTTAAATAAAACAAAGAATTATTTGTTTTATTCTTTACTTTATTTGAATAAATCAAAGAACCATTTTCGTTAAACACTCTTAAAATTGCTTCTTCTTTAAATTCAGGGTGGGAAATGTTGATTGTGCCGGAAGAAGGGTTAGGGTAAATTTTGATTTTTTCTTCTTTTTCTAAATCATTGTTTAATCCTACAAGATTCTTGTCGCCAATTGCCATAATAAAATCTCCTTTTCTTAGTTTTGTCGTTACGTATCCAGAAGAGGAAGAAGGATAATTTGCTTCTATTCTATACCATGGTTTTGTTGCGTCTTCTCTGTAAAATAGCATTAGAGAGTCTTTTGCTGCGTAATCTTGCAATAGGCTGTTGTCAAAGTCTTTTTCGGAGAATGAAATCTTGAAATAAAATTTTGCGTCAATGTCTGCTTTTTCTAAATTAACACCTTCGATAGTCCAATAGTGTTGTTGAGAAAATCTATTAACACCTTCTATTGTTGTTTCTTTGTTTTCGCCAATCCAATGTAGGGTAGGACGGAGTAAAATGCTGTCTTGACAAGAGTTTACATTGGCTTTGAAATAGGAATTTTTGAATTCGTAGTTGCCGGGCTCAACAATAAATTTGTAACTATCTGTTGTGAGGTCAAAAAATTCTTCATCAAAATCTAAGAATGCAGCAACAGGCGTAAAAGGTAAGGAAATATTATGCTCTTCTCTTGTTCCGTTATCTATAATCATTGTTTCGTAGCGATTAAATGCTGAATCCATAAAAGTAATAGGTAATCTAATATTAGAACAAGGCGTATTGTAATTGTGCTCTGAATGAGATATTATTTTAACTGTTGCAGAATTTTCGGCGAAACTACAACTTTCAATAGCGAAATGATGAGTAATTGTGTCAAAAACGTAATAGTTGAAAAAATCTGTAAGGTCTATTCCTGAATAAGAAGAAAGGCTGTCGCGAAGTGTGTGTGAATCTATGTTGGAGAAAGCAAAATCTTGTAAAAGTCTTTGAACGCTATTGTAAAATAGGCTATCGCCCATATAGGTTTTAAGACTCATTGCAATTAAAGCTCCTTTGTCGTAAACGGTGCTTGAATATGTGTTGTTGCTATTTACACCGCTTAAAGCGAATCTTCCTTCTTCAAAAGGCAAGTCTTTAATTACTTTTTCTATTTTTGCTCTAAAATGTTCTTTTGCTATATTTTCTCCATATATTGCTTCAAGAGAAAGGCGTTCAGTGAAAGTTGTCCAACCTTCATTTATCCACATATCGCCGGAAGTCGCACAAGTAATTAAATTTCCAAACCAAGAATGTCCCATTTCGTGTACAATAACGGATTGAGATTGCAAAGAAGGATTTGTAGCCAAAGAATAATCAAGACTAATGTTGTCAATGTGTTCCATGCTTCCTTTAGGTGTAGTGCAATATCCTACTCTGTTGAATTGGAATTCGCCAAAAAGTTTTTCTAAACAAATAAATGCAGAATCAATATGTTTGAAGTTTTCTTCTATTGCAAGGCTATCATTAGCAAAATAATAGACGTTTAAAGGTATTTGTCTGTTATTTGAAGTTATTTGTTTGTCTAATTTTTTGAAATTAGCAATTGTCATTCCTACGGCATAGGTTGGGGCGTTTTGTTCAAGTTTCCAATGATATGTTTTATTATTCCCGTTTTCACTTTCGCTAATTAGATTGCCCGAACATACTGCCTTTACATCGTTGTTTGTTGTTATGTGAAAATCAAACTTTGCTTTGTCTGTAAAATTGTCGCTACAAACAAACCAACTTCTTCCATAGCAATGAGGATAGTCGCTAAAAGCAACACCTAATGTGTAGATTATGTTATTAGAGTAATGAATGCCTCCCCAATTATAAGGTTCTGTGTTATTTCCTCCGCGATAGTAAATTTTTGCTACAAGAGTGTCGTTGTTTGACTCCTCGTTGATTAGAGCGAAACTTACTTTGTTATTTTGGTAAGTAAATTCCTTTAAATTATTGTTGAGTAAAACCGAATCAACTGATTGATTTCTTAAATCAAATTCTATAATATCTGAGTTGTTTTCAAGTAGTAGAAAGGTAATCTCTGTAAATCCTATGTGTTGATTAGGTATTTGATTGTTGATGTTTAAGTTTATATTATAATGTAAAACATCTATGTTTGTTGATTGTGCCTTTGAAAAATTAACGCACAATAAACTTAAAATAATTGATAAAAAACTTAATTTGTTCATAAGGAAAATTTTCTGCAAAGATAAATATAAGAAAATATATAGACAAAAAAGCCGACTGTTTTTACAATCGGCTTTTTTAAATTTATCAGTGACCAAGCTGGGACTCGAACCCAGGACCCCATCCTTAAAAGGGATGTGCTCTACCGGCTGAGCTACTTGGTCATTCCCCTGATTTGCGAGTGCAAAATTACGACATTTTTTAATACTACCAAATTTTCTTAAAGAAAAAATTTGTGTTGTAGTTTTAACTTGTTGATTTTTAAATGCATAAAATTTAATTAAATAATTATAATATACAAAAGAAATATAAGTTTTATGAAAAACGTCAAAGAAACGAGTTTTTTTTAGTATTTTTGCAAAGTTATGCAGTTAGAAGAAAAGCATCTTATTGATATAAAGAATAAAAAGGCGAGCTTTGAATATTATTTTGTTCAAACATTTCGAGCAGGGCTTGTCTTATATGGCACAGAAATAAAATCAATTAGGGAAGGTAAAGTAAACCTTTCAGATTCTTATTGCTTGTTTAGTAGAGGTGAACTTTGGGTTCATGATATGCATATTTCAGAATATCGTTTCGGCTCTTATTATAATCATCAGGCAAAAAGAACTCGTAAGTTGCTTTTAAAAAAGAATGAATTAAGAAAATTAGAAAATAAAAGCAAAGAGAAAGGTTTTACAATTATTCCTACATTATTGTTTGTTGATGAAAGGGGTTTTGCAAAACTTGAAATAGCTCTTTGTAAGGGAAAACATTCTTATGACAAACGAGAATCAATTAAATTAAAAGATAATAAAAGAGAGCTTGAAAGGGCTTTGAAGTATTAAATAAATTATGGTAAATATGAAAAAACTAATTTTATTTGCTTTCGTATCGTTGTTTACGCTTGTGTCATTTGCACAAGGATATGTTATAGATGGTCAAGTTAAAGGAAGTAAAAATGGTCTTGCGACTTTAAGAACATATTTTAGAGATGGAAATGAACAATTAGATAGTTCAAAGATAGAAGATGATGGGAAATTTTATTTTAGAGGTCAAATAAAAGATCCGATTCCAGCTTTATTGACAATAAATGGTAAAAAGACGTATCGTTTATATCTTTCTCCTGGAGATAACATTGAGATAGTTCTTGTTCCTCAAAATGAGAAAAAGACAAAGATTAAAGGCTCAAAATTAACTGATGAATGGTATTCTATAGTTGCTCCTCAAAAAAAAGAAGATTATGATGTGCATTTGTCAAGGTTAGAAAATTGGGTTATAAATAATCCAAAAGATATTTTTTCACCTGATATAATTGCTTCATACCTTGCATACAAATGGAATTATTCAGATTTGCAT
The DNA here is from genome assembly GCA_937881815.1 of uncultured Bacteroidales bacterium. Lineage (GTDB taxonomy): Bacteria > Bacteroidota > Bacteroidia > Bacteroidales > P3 > Onthomorpha. The sequence goes on along the minus strand of CALGEC010000041.1, from coordinate 20,145 downwards.
CGTACACTTAATACCTTAAAAGAAGAAGCCCTTAATACCTATCATTATAAGCATCTAAGAGAAAGAGAAGCCTTGATGACACAATTAAGAATAGGGGCAAAAGCACCAAATTTTACTTCAAAAACCTTGCAAAACAAAACTTTTAGACTAATAGATGAGGTAAAAAAACACGATTATGTACTTTTGGATTTTTGGGCTTCTTGGAGCAGAAAGTCAAGAGAAGAAAATCCAGAATTAGTTAATATTTACAATAAATATAGCAAAAAAGGATTTGAAATTGTTAGCGTATCATTAGACGAAGATAGAGCTTTGTTGGAAAAAACAATAAAAGAAGATCGATTATCGTGGACACAAGTATGTGATTTTAAAAAATGGGAAAGTTCTTCTGTTCAAACATACATGATAAAGGAAGTCCCAAGTAATGTTTTGATAGATAGAGAAGGTAATATAGTAGCATTTAATCTTTCTACCGAAGAATTGGCAATGCAATTAAAAGAATTGACTGCAGAATCTGGCTTTACAGTAAGTGGAACAATAAACGGAATAGAAGAAGGTAAAATATCGCTTGAATTATTGTTAGCAAACGGGGAAAAAGAGTTGATAAAATCAAAAGTAGTTAATGGATTCTTTGAATTTTCTGGTAAAGTAGAAAGAACTTGTATGGCAATCCTTTCTTTGCCTTCAAATATTGGAGAGATATCTTTCTTTATGGATAATGAGAATATTGAAATTATAGGAAAATCTGATAATTTGGAAAAAATAACCATAAAAGGCTCTTCTTCAAATGACGAGTTTTTGCAAATAGCTAATCGTTGCAATCGCCAAAATAATCCAATGCAATGTTTAATGAATTATGTCAATGAAAATAAATCAAGTGTCTATTCTCCATTTATTATAACCGCTTATTTAGCACCTTATTTAAAAACAGCAGAATTAAGAGAAATATATTCAACACTTGAAGGAGATGCAAAAAATATGTATCAATACGATTTGTTAGGAAAACATATTTTAGAATTAGATAAAGAAGAGCAAGTAGGAGAAAAGATTAGAAACTTTACTCTTGAAAATACAAAATCAGAATCAGTATCTTTAATGGATATTGCACAAAAAAACAAATACACCTTAATACATTTTTGGGCATCTTGGGATAATAAATCTTTAATGCAAATAAAAGATTTAAGACAACTATATAAAAGATTTAGAAAAGATGGATTAGAAATAGTAAGTGTTTCGCTTGATGATTCAAAAATAGCATGGAAAAACACAATTAGCATAGAAAAAATGAATTGGGTAAATCTTTCTGACCTAAAACGTTGGAGTAGCGTAATAGTTAAGTTGTTTGATTTAACATATATACCACAAAACATATTGATTGATTCAAAAGGAAATATAATAGCAAAGAATCTTAATATGGATGAAATTTCAGAAAGATTATTGTTAATGTTTGCAAGATAAAAATAAAAGAAAAAAATATGAATGTATTAGTTAAAACTCCGATTTGGAAGATTGTATTAAAGTATTTATTGATATTAGTAGGAATATCAATGTATTGTTTTGCGTGGAGCGTGTTTATGGTTCCTTCAAAGATAATTGGAGGAGGAGTAGTCGGCCTTTCTTCAGTTATTTATTATCTTTCAGGAATACCTATGGGTATAACAAACTTCTCTATTAACGCAATATTATTGTTAATAGGTTATAGAATACTTGGAGGTAAGTTTGCAATAAACACAATCATAGGAATGACCTCAGCATCATTGTTCTTGATATTTTTCCAACAAGTTTTGGAAGTGCAAAATATGGAACAATTTAGATTTGAAAATATGGAAATGATTACAAAAGCCATATTAGGAGGGGTAATGTCGGGATTAGGAATAGGATTGTGCTTTATCAATGGAGGAAATTCAGGAGGTAGTGATATCATTGCTTTAATTGTAACAAAATATCGCAATGTTAGTCCTGGTTCTATAATAATGATAGTTGATACTTGTGTTATTGCATCAACTATATTAATGGGTAACGGAATAGAACAATTGGTTTATTGCTTTGTTTGTTTAGGTGTATTTACTTATGCAATAGACTTTGTGGTTGAGGGTGAAAAACAAACTTATCAAATCACTATTATGTCTCAAAAAAGCAATGAAATAGCAGATGCAATCGGTAATGAAGTAAAAAGAGGTGTAACTTTATTGAATGGATGGGGTTGGTACAGCAAAAAAGACCAAAAAGTATTGCTTGTAATCGCTCAAAGAAAAGATAAAGTTGAAATTATGAATTTAGTAAAAGCAATAGATCCAAGTGCTTTCATTTCAATAGCCAAGACACAAGGTGTTTACGGAAAGAATTTCTTGCAAATAAAGAAATAAAACATTTGAAATTTAAATTTAGACTATATTTTATATTAAGCTTTCTTGCATTTGTATTATGTTCTTGCACAAGCGAGAATCGTAATGCAGGCAAGAAAGTTTTTCGTTATAACGAGGCAGCAAATATTCAAACATTAGACCCTGCATACGCAAAAGATCAAGCAATGATATGGGTAGATGTGCAACTCTATAATGGGTTGGTGCAAATGGATAATGAATTGAATATAGTGCCTTCAATAGCTAAATCGTGGAATATTTCACAAGATGGCTTAGAATACACATTCTATTTGAGAAACGATGTATTTTTTCACCCAGATACATTGTTTAAAAACGGCAAACGAAGAGTTATTGCAGAGGATTTTGTGTATAGTTTGAATAGGATTGTAGATAAAAAAACACTTTCACCAGGTGCTGTTTTTTTTGAAAATGTGGAGCAAATAAATGGCAAATATAGTTTCTTTGCACCAAATGATACAACATTCGTTGTTAGATTAAAACAAGCCTTTTCTCCATTTCTTGGAATACTTACAATGCCCTATGCAAGCGTTGTGCCAAAAGAAGTTGTGGAACATTACAAAAAAGATTTCAGAAAGCACCCTATTGGAACAGGCCCTTTTAAATTCAAAATGTGGAAAGAAAATGTCAAATTAGTTCTTGTGAAAAATGAAGACTATTTTGAAACCGATTCCTTAGGACAAAGACTCCCTTACTTAGATGCTGTTGCTATTAGTTTCATTATAGACAAACAATCAGTCTTTTTAGAATTTGTAAAAGGAAATATAGATTTTATTTCGGGAATAGACCCAAATTACAAAGACGAAATCCTTACTCGTAGCGGTAAATTGCAACCTAAATATAGAAATCGTATAAATCTAATTACTCAACCATACTTAAATACAGAATATCTTGGCTTTAAAATGGACGATAACGATAAAAACAATCCGTTAAAAGACAAAAGAGTTAGACAAGCGATAAATTATGGATTTTCTCGTGAGAAGATGATAAAATATATGCGTAACAACATAGGCTATCCCGGCGAATTTGGCATAATACCTATGGGACTTGCAGGTTTCGATTCAACCTTTAAGGCATATAATTATAATCCTGAAAAAAGCAAACAATTATTAGCCGAAGCAGGTTACCCAAACGGAGAAGGAATGCAAGAAATTACACTTTCAACAACAGCGACTTATCTTGATTTATGTAAATATATTCAACAACAATTAGGACTTTTAGGAATTAAAGTAAAGATTGATGTAAATCCTCCTGCTGCTTTGCGAGAACATATAGCACAAGGCAAAACGCAATGGTTTCGTGGCTCGTGGATTGCAGACTATGCAGATGCAGAAAACTATCTTTCGCTTTTTTATAGCAAGAATCACTGCCCTAAGGGTTCAAATTACACTCATTTTTCTTCAAAAGAATATGATAAACTCTATGAAAAAGCAATCTTAGAGACCGATTACGAGAAAAGAATCGCTCTTTACAAAAAGATGAATGCTATAATAATAGAAGAAAGCCCTATTGTAGTTTTGTATTATGACCAAGTATTGCGATTTGTACAAAAAAATATAAGCGGATTTGAATCAAACCCGCTTAATCTTCTTATTCTAAAAAACGTAAACAAAGATTAAAGAATTTTTTTCTTTCTTATTCCACAATCAATTTCTTTTTCACGCTACCTTTTGCGGTGTTTATTTTTACTATGTAAGAACCTGCTTTGTAGTTTGCGATATTTAACTGAATGTTTCTTTTATTTGCTTTGCGTTTTTCAATCAAGCGATTCAAAGCATCATAGATTTCAACTTCTTTTATTGCAAAAGCAGAATTTATATTCAAAACATCTTTTGCAGGATTAGGATAAATCTCTATGTTTTCTTCAAGCAATTCAACCGAAACAACGCCACTATCTAACGAATCAGAAGAAGAAGTATCTATTATTGCTTGAATAGGACAAATTCCAAAAGCTTGAAAAGCAGAACTATCATTTGTTGGTACATTTGCTGTTACTTCATATCTTGCAAATCCTTCATATCGATCATACCAAGGAAGGTCTTCTATGTAAACCCATTCTCTATCATAATAACAAGTTTTGACATACGGTTTATATTTAGTGCTATATCTGTAAGGAGCTACTCTTCTGGTGTGTTCAGGGCCTTCTCCCGGTAAAATAATCCATTCTTCATCTGGTACATATATACCCATTAGGGTTAGATCTGTGCAAAAAACACCAATATTATCAATAAGAGCACTGCAACTGCTATTGTGCTTAAACGCTATGTAATAATCTTCATATAAAGTAATAGTATCATCAAAAATACATTCAATAAAAGGATATGCAAAATTATTATGTTGTTCTGGGTGTTGCATATAATTTACAAGGTCGAAATTTGGGTCGGCTACACTACCTGAAACGAAAGTTTTTTCATAGAAAGTTTCTGTTAAATCGGAGTTTAATACACTCAACGTTATGGTATCAACTTGATACATAAGGTTGTGTATATAATAAAAATACGAATTAAGAGCAACACCTATTATTTTGACACTATCATTTTCAGCAACCTCATATCTTTGTGCTACTGCTTGTAGAAAATCATTAGTTGTAGGGTCGAAAATGAAAGAAAAAGTTCTCATACCACTAGTACCTCCATTATTAACAAGATTACTTCTTACAATAGAATTGTCAATTAAAGGAGGAAATATATATTGGTCAAAATAATCATCTCCTACCCAAACTGTATCTAATTGAGCTTTTGAAACAAAAGGCAACAATGCCAATAAAATTAATAATATCTTCTTCATAACTTTAAAGGTTTTTAATTTACGCTACAAAGTTAAAAGGAAAAAACGAATATTCCATTTTTTTTTCTCAAAAAAAATGAAGGGCGGGCGGTGTTGTTTGTTGGCGAATTTAAACATTTAAAATAAATGTTCATTCTTTTTCTTTTTATTATTTTTCTTTTTAGTTATTATTTTATTATATATTTATTATTGTATGCACCACATGCAGACTCGACTGCACCACGTGCAGAAAATAAAGCATAGAAAAATTATTTTTTTTCTATGCTTTTTGAAATTATTTCTTTGATTTATTTTTCTAATTCTTTGCTTTTTTTCCTTTGATTGCAGAAGGTGTCCAGTCTTCGTAGCAAGATAGTACTTTCTTTTTATGATAGCCTTCGCCTTCTTCAAGGTAATAGGAATTTTGTGTGTGAAGTCTTTTTCCGTTTTCATCTAAGATAATGATAACAGGAAAGCCAAATCTATCGGGGTGCTCTAATCTTTCAAGCATTGCAACATCTTTTTTGTCGTAGTTAAGATGTAGGACAACATAGTTTTCGTCTGCTACTTTTTTTATTTGAGAATCGTTATTGACAAATTCGTTAAATTTTAAACACCATTTACACCAATTTCCGCCCATTTGAATTAGTACGTGTTTTCCTTCTTTTTTGGCTTTTTCTAAGGCTTCTGTTAATTGTTTTTCTCCGTTTGCTGTTTCATCGTATAGTTTTTGTGCCGAAAGGTTAAGGCTTAATGTTGCGATGAATAGTAATAATGCAATTTTTTTCATAGCTTAAATTCTTTTCTTTTGTTTATGTTTGCAAATGTACACAATTTTTGTATTTTTGTCGCGAATTTAATGTCTTATTATTATGAAAAAAACTTTTTTTGTATTGATTTTATGTGTTGCCTCTTTGTTTAGTTTGTCTGCACAAGAGGTGAAAAATGTTCTTTTTATAGGAAATAGTTATACTCATGTGAATGATTTGCCTAAGTTGGTGAAAGATTTGTCTTATTCAATGGGAGAGGATATTTATTGTGAGAGTATAACTCCTGGAGGTGCAAGATTTATGACGCATTCTCAAAATAGTAGTGTGATTTCAAAGCTTCAAGAAGGTCATTGGGACTTTGTGGTTTTGCAAGGACAGAGTCAAGAGGTTGCTTTCCCCGATTTTCAATTCTATGATGAGGTTTATCCTTATGCAAGAGAGTTAGATTCTTTGGCAAAGGCATTTAATCCTAATGCAAAGGTGGTATTTTATATGACTTGGGGATATAGATATGGCGATGAGGTGAATTGTCAATATTATCCTCCGTTTTGTACTTTTGAATCTATGTCTTGGCGTTTAAGAAACAATTATTCTTTGATGGCAAATGATTTTTCTTCTTGGGTTTCTCCTGTTGGAGCGGCGTGGTCTTTTAGTATAGAAAATAATCCCGATATTGTTTTGCATTCTTCTGATAATTCTCACCCTTCAATTCAAGGTTCTTATTTGGCTGCTTGTTGCTTCTATATTATGATGTCGGGTAATAATGTAGCCACTGATTATTTGCCTAATGGTATGTCTTTGGATGAGGGAGAGTATTTGCAAGGTGTTGCTAATCGTGTAGTACATGATAGTATTGATTATTGGAAAAATCAAACTGCATCGTTGGAAAATTTAGAACAAATAGCGAAAGATGTTTTTCTAATCAATCCAAATCCTGCAAAAGACAATGTTAATCTTATTTTTAATAAAGCTTTGTCGGGTGTGAATATAGAGTTGGTTGATTTAAACTCAAAGGTAATTGATCAAAAAAGGATTTCGGTAAAAGAAGGTGAAAAAATTACCCTTTCATCTTTTGGACAAAAGGGCAGTTTTATTGTTATAGTACGATTTAATGAACAAGTCTTTAAATCGAAAGTAATAATTATCTAATTTCGTTGCCGAGTTTTAAAAGGTATTCTAACTGATAGAATATTGCATCCATATCGCTTTCGGTTTTTGCGGGCAAATAAGTTCGTGGAAACTCGCTATAATAGTTTTCATCATTGCCTAACTTGCCTTTCTCTACAATGCAATTTACTCCATCAAGACAATTTAACCATACTTTGTAGCCTGTACGGGTTATGTCTTTTGAAATTGTTACTTGTGTAAGGTCTACCTGCATTGTTGTTTCGGAATCTTTGTGGTTTGTCCATATATAAGAAAGGTAGGCAGAGCCGTCAATTGTAAATTCTTTGTATTGTGAATCTACAATGCTTGTTTCGATTATGCCGCAAGCTTCTTCTATTCTTTGGGCATTAGATTGTTTTGATAAGCCTAAGGAGCAAAATAAAATTGCTATAACAAAAATTTTTCTCATCATGATTTATTTTTTAAATTCAAAAAGTTTTAAATCTCCTGTGATGTATTGATTAGAGAATACGTTTATTTTTTCTAATTTTTTTTCTTTTGAGTCTTGGTAATTAAATATAATCTTATTTATGTTGTACCATGCTTTTTCTGGTTTAAAGAAAATAGTTGTCGAATTGGAGTTTTCGCTGTAATTGGCGTTGAGTTTAATTTCTTTAAAATTGTTTAAAGTGATGATATAAGAGTATTCGTTTATTTTTTTGTTCTTTTTTAGTTTCAAACGAAAGTCTTTTTTTAACTCTTTCAAAGGAATTTCTTGTTTTTTCTTTGTTATATCGTAATAAGTGAAAGGTTTTTCTTCGTTAATTTTTTGATCAATGAAATTTATGTAGACTTCGATTTCATTGTTCAAAGGCTTTGAAATATATTTCATTAGCAATTCGCTTCTTTCTTGCGAAAAAGAAAAACAACTCAATAAAAATGAGAAAATAAATGATAATGTTATTTTTTTCATATCGCAAAAATATAAAATATAATTGGAATACCGTTTTTTTACTCAATAAAAAAACAAAATAATCTAAAAAAAGTGTCTTTATATGCACTAAAAATTTGCAACAAACGAAAAATGTTGTAAATTTGCGAGTTGAATTATTAGATTAGAACAATAGTATAAATAAGTAAAAATAAAAATTGTTATATATGAAAAAAGGTTTGTTAGCTGTAGTTTTCAGCTTATTCTTGTCAACGATTACTTTGTTAGCACAAGGTCCTACATTACTTACTCATGTTGATTTTGAACAAGGCATTCCTGCAGGTTGGACAGTTTCTTCCTCCTCAAATGTCGCTACAACGACTGCTATTGCATCAACAGGAAATCAATCATTGAGAATGACTCCTGCGTCTTCTGAGGTAATCATTACTTCGCCTGAATTTGCGATTACTCCGGGTTGTGCAACTCGCTTGGAATTTAGCCATATTCCAATTTTGGAAAACCAAAAGGGAGGTAGAGTAGAGGTAAAGAAGCCTAATGGCACTTGGCAAACATTAAGCTTGTCAGGAGCTCAAATGCCAAATTGTTATGACCCAAGTTATGGAAGTGGATATCTACAATTTAATGGTGCTTTCTTTAAAACTATCTATTGGACAGGTAATGCTTCTATACCTCTTGCAGATTTAGATCAATCTTATTGGAGAAATGAAATTTTTTATTTGTTTAGTACACTTGGAGGAACTGCTACAAGTGTTCAAATTAGATTTATATTGCCTCAAACTACAGGTTCAGCTGCAAATTTCACTGGTTGGCTTTTAGATGATATTAGACTTTATATGGCAAGTGTGCCTGGCGATGAAATAAGAGTGCCTCAATTAAAAGGAACTCTTCAATATCCTTCATTGGAAATGTTCCCTACATGCTCTGATATTCCTGTTCGTTTAGATGTTCGTGATGCTCAAGGTGCAATGTCTCCTAATGAAGATGCTGTTGTAGTGGAATATTTATTGGAAGATGAAACTACTCCAAATTTGGTGAGTTTGATAAAAGATCCAAATAATCAAAATATATATGAAGGTGTAATTCCTTTCAATGGATTTGGTAGCCAAGTTAAGTGGAGAGTAATAATGAAGGACTTGAAAGGGAATCAATTAACCTATCCTTTCGTTTATGGACACTATAATCAGTTTACGGCAATTAGACCTTATATAGGAGACGAACCTTTGAAAACAACAGGCTTGTCTTCTCAAGAAATGGTATTTAAAACCAATGCAAAAGCTGCAGCGTATCAAATGAGATATTCGGTAGAAGAGTTGTTGGAAGCAGGTTATGCCTCAGGGGAAATAGGAGGGATTAGTATTAATTTAACACAAGCTGTTGCTGGTTTTTCAATGCCAAACTTTAAAGTTTATGTGGCAAATATTGATCCTGATCATCAACTATCTCCTATATATCAATATGTAGATAATTTGACTAATGTAATAAATGAACCAATTTATATAAATCCAGCGATCGGTTGGCATTATATGGAATTTGCTGAACCTTTCTTGTGGGATGGTGTAAGTGACATTTTGATAAAAGTTTGTTGGGGAGATGCCGCTAGTGTTGGAGGTGTAACAAAGGTTGAGTGTATTGCTACTTCTGGGGAGAATGTTACTTATCGATACGAAAAAACATCTGATGCACCAATTGAGGCATGTACTGCGATGTTCCCTGAATCAGGAGGAACAATGAACTATAAACCTAATTTTAAATTTAATTTCGTAGATAATTGTAATTTGCCTATTGACCCAGGTTTGTCAGGAGAGGAAACAGCTTTAGTGTCTCCTTCTAATTGTGCTACATCAAATTCTCCATTAACGGTATATTTGAGAAATGAAGGAACAAATGTTTTAAATGAAATAGTGGTTAGTTATAGCGCAGATGATGGTACGTCAGGATCTGCCACTTGGACAGGAAACTTGGCGTCAGGAGATTCTGTTGCTTTTACTGTAACAAATAATTTGAATATAACTCCTGGTTATAGATATTTGGAAATTGTAACAAGTGTAAATGAACCTAATATTGACTGGAATCAAGATAATGATACAGCAAGATATGAGTTTGTTGTTTCTGCAGGTCCAATGAGTGGCGTATATTCTATTGGAACTCTTGCGGGTGTTGCTTCCAATAGACAATTCGCTAATTTTAATGAGGCATTTAGAATGTTGGAATGTTCTGGTGTTAGTGGCCCAACAACAATAAAAATTGCCTTGCCTGAAAGTGAATTGCGAGAAGAGTTAGTTTTTCCTCAAAATATTACGGGAGCATCTGCGACAAATACAATTACATTTACAAGTTCTACAACTGCAAAGAAAGTATTGCAACCTACAGTTGTAAATGTAGCAAATGTTGATTTGTCTGGTTGTAAGTATTTGGTGTTTGAAAATATAGAATTTAGAGCAGCAGACTCGTATGAAAATAATGCTAGAATAGTTTTGGCGTCTCTAACAACATCAAATATTACATTTAAAAATTGTAAATTTGCAAGTAGAGTAAATACACAAACAAATCAACCTGATGATATTACTCATTTAGGCTCTTATCCTCAACGCTTATCTAATGTTCTTAATTTAAGTGCTGCGAGTCATATCACAATAGATTCTTGTTTGTTTTCAGTGCCTGCATCAAGATACATTGATATACAAGGTATGTCAGACGTGTCTATGTCAGATGGTATTGTTGTTAAAAACTCTACTTTTGAGTTAGTAAATATGCATACTCCTGCTAATAATACTAATGTAACAAATAATGCTATTAATGCTTCTTTGAATAAGAATCTTGTTGTAAGCAATAATAAATTTGTTACGATCTTACCTGAGGATATGGGCGGAATTTCGTCAAATTATTATGCAATAATGCTTTCTTCTTGTAAGTCATTTAACATAAACAAAAATGAGTTTGACTTATCAGGAGTAAGTGCAATGATTTTATCTGATATACCAAATGGAACATTGTCAAAAGTCGCTAATAACAAGATAAGTGTTAGAAATAATAATGTATTAAGTTATTCTCCAATTACATTGTATGGTGTGAATTTAGTCTCTGGAACTAATATATTATTTGCGTATAATAATGTTTATGCATTAGGAACAGATGCTAATGCAATAGGATATAATTTAGGTTATACAGGAACAACAACAAGTAATATTCAAGTTAAAAACAATATAGTTGTTAGTGAATTGAGTGGATATGCAGTAAAAACAACTCCTTCTACTCCACAATCAATAGCATATTCTAATAACTTATATTACAAAATACCTGGAGATAATGCAACATATTTGTTCTATTATGGAAACTCTACAGTAGATAGCCCAACAATTTGGGAAACTTACACAAATGAAGTAAATTCTTATTATACAGAAAATCCTTTGTTTGCAGCATGGAATAATTTAAATACAACAAGTACATTCTTATGCGAAAAAGGGGTTGCTGTACCAGGTGTAACAGATGACTTCTTTGGAAGACCAAGAGGGACTGTTCCTTGTATTGGAGCATTAGAGTTTTTACCTCCAACAAACAATATATATGTGATGTCAGTTACTCCAAATAATGGTACATATAATTTAATGTATGATGGAGTTGATTCTTATTCTGATTGTGATTTTGGACAAGAAACAATAACCGTTCGTTTCAAGAATATAAGTGAAAATACAATTCCTGCAAACTCTGTAACTATGAATTATAAGGTTGATAACTCAACAGTGAAAACAGGAACTGTATCTCATGCTATAGAGCCAAATGTAGAATATGACTTTAACTTTACTCAAACTTTTGATTTTTCCGCTCCAACACAAGATATGGAAAGAGAATTGAAAGCTTGGAGTTCATTCACTTTAGATACAATCAAAACAAATGATACAACAATAGCAAAAGTCTTTTCAAGTCATCAAATACCTGCAAGAGCAGATATGTCTGTCAGTGTCCCTTATGGAACAGCAGCAACTTTAAATGTTACTTCTAATGACTCTGTTTATTGGTTCTATACAATTAATGATGAAGAGCCATTCTTAAAAGCACAAAGTTTGCAAACAACAATATTATATGCAGACACTACTTTATATTTCTCAGAAAAATCAGAAGTGCCAAATATCAAAATAACAGAAATCCAATTATCAAAAACGACAGCTTCTGCCGAAGGATTGACAAGTCCTTTACCTGATTGGGTAACTACAGCAAATGCATTTGAAATCACAAACCTTGGTAATGGTGCAGCAAACATGGGTGGTTACAAGTTTAAATACATAAAAGCAAATGCAAATCAACAATTAGGAACTTCTATAACAAAAACATTTGAATTCCCAGCTAATTTTGTATTGCCAGCAGGTGCGGTTGTAACATTATTACCAAAAGCACAATCCTCTGTAGATACAGATCTTGCATTAGGAATAGGAACAGGAACAGTTGCACAAACAAATAAATTAGGAGCCTTTATAGAAAATGCACAAGGAACCATAATAGATGCGGTAGCATTAAATGGAGCAACATTCCCGAATTCTATAGGAGTCCCTTCATCTGTTTGGACTGGCGGTTCGGAAAATTTGGATTGTACAGGTAAAGCTGGTATTAGTAGAGTAACAACAACAGGCAATAGTCAAACTAATTGGGTTGTTTCTTCAGCAACTGTTCCAATGACAATAGGAACTTTAAATTCAACATTATTATTAGCTAATGATAATGGTTGTTACGGAGAAAAAACAGTGTTTAATGTAAATGTAACAGGTGTCCCAGAAATAAATCCAGGAATTGCAGGTGTTTCAATCTCTGGGGTAAGTGGCGAATCTGCTTGTACATTAACAGAGGAAGAGGTGGCAGTAAGGATAATTAATACAGGGGTTTTAGCAAGTACAGATCCAATTACTGTTGTTTGTGAATTGTATGAAAATAATGTTTTAATCAATACTATTACAGATTCTTACACAGAAAGTATTGCTCCTTATGATACTGTAGATTTTGTTTTAGAACAAACTCTAAACCTTTCTGCAAACACATCTGCAAGAACATTTGAAATAAAGGCTTATACAAATCTTTCAACAGATGTTTTCCATTCTAACGATACATCGACTTTTGTGATAACATCATTATTAACACCACTTACTCCAACAGCTAGTGATGTTTCTATTGATTATGCTACACAAACAACATTGACAGCAACTGCACAAGGTTCGCAAAATGTTTTGGTGTGGTATGAAGATTTATACTCAGAAGAAGAATTAGCAAGAGGTAATTATACTACACCAATACTTTATGAAAATGATACATTCTATGTAGCATCTATTATAGAATTAACAACAGATATTCCTGTGGGCTCAGGAACAATATTAAATACTACAACTGCACATCCAGCACCTTTTGCATATACAACAAAGAAAGCAAAAGAACAATATCTTTATACAGCATCAGAACTTAATGCAGCAGGATTAGGAGAAGGAACTATAAGTAGTTTAGCCTTTAATATAGATGATGTTAATGCCAATGTAACAATGGGTGTTTATAGGGTTAGTATAGGAACAACTAATCAAAATAGTATTTCTACATGGATAAACGGATTAGAAGAAGTTTATTCAGGTTCGCTTTCTTTAACAACATCTGATTCTGGTTGGGAGACAATACAATTTACAGAGCCTTTCCAATATGATGGTCAATCAAATATTGTTGTTCAAATATGTTTTGAAACAACTACAACCACAGGAAAGGTAAAAGTTAAACAAACAGAAACAGATTATAATTCAGCAATATCTTATCGTCATGCTTCAAATAATGCATGTGAATTTACAGGTGCACCTACAACAGTTTCACAAAGACGACCAAATATTCAATTTAATGTAAATAGTTTTGGTTGTATCTCTCCAAGAGAAGAAGTGATAGTTACCGTAGCTCCACCTCCAGCTGTTGATGCAGGAGTATTGTCAATACAATCACCTGTTGCAGGAACAAATATTTTAGCAGGAATTGAAACACCAATAGAAGTTGAATTGAAAAACTATGGTTCGCAAGCATTAACATCTGCTGCAATACATTGGAGCGTTAATGGTGTAGAACAACCAGTTTATAATTGGACCGGAAATCTTGCAAATAATGCTACATCAATAGTAACAGTAGGAAACTATACTTTTGTTTCTGGAACAATTGAATTGGTTGCTTGGGTTGTTGTTCAAAATGATAATGAAAATTCAAACGATACAATTACAATTACTTTGTCTTCATGCTTAGGAAATGAAAATGGTGTGACAAATGTAACAATTGGACCTGATGCAACAGATGATTATGCAACTATGAACGAATGTTTAGAAGTATTAAAATCTTCTGGAATTTGTGGCCCAATTGAAATAGAAGTAAAACAAGGAACATACAATGAACAATTAGTAATATCTGATATTGCAGGTTTATCATCTGAAAATTATATAGTAATTAAGGGAGAAGGCACTGCTGATCAAACAATATTTACTTACACGCCAGCTGCTAATGCCGAAGATGATGCTAAGTATGTTTTATCTATGGATTCAGTTTCTAATGTTACTTTCCAAAATTTAACATTTTCTATAACAGATACAACTACATCGTTTGTTGTCAATATTGATAATTCTGAAAATGTTACATTTAATCAAGTGACATTTGCAACTCCTCATTCTAATACACCAAACTTATTCAATATAAAGAATAGTAATAACTTGGTATTTACAGATAATAATTTCTATGGCTCATCTAAACAAATTAACTCAGAAGAAAATGTTTCTAATTTAAATATCAATAATAATAGATTCTATGATTTTGGAACATCAGCCTTAGACTTATCTTCTGTATCAAATCTACAAATAAACAATAACTCATTCAGTACAGACTCTTCTAAAATAGTATTGACAGCGGTTAAACTTTCGCAAATATCAGGAAATCTTGATGTAATGGCAAATAGATTCTTCTTGACAAAAGGAACAGAAGATAGAGTTGCATTTGAACTAACAAATTCAAACTTTACACAAGGTAATCCAGCCGTTATAGCAAATAACTCAATATCTGTTGTTGGTCCAAGTGTAAGTACAAACTTTGAAACATTTGGTATTTCACTTGATAATATTTCTCACGTAGATGTATTCTATAATACTGTTTATATGAAAGCATCTAATAATAGTGCAAAATCAAGAGCATTATCTATTGGAGAAACAGGTTCAAGTGTAAGAATAAGAAACAACAATTTGGACAATCAAGGTAAAGGATATGCTATCTATGTTGAATCAGCAGACGTTGTAGTTTTATCCAATACAAACAACTTCGTAGTAAATGGAAGTAAGTTTGCAAAATGGGGAGCAGATAAAGCCACATTGGCATTATTACAAACTGCAAGTGGAATGGATAACTTATCGTTATCAATAGAGAACTCATTCTTAAATGATTCAATCTTGTCATTAAGATGGCCAACAGACATTGTAAGAGCAGCAGAGCCGTTAGATGACATAAATGTTGATATCGAAAACAATGTAAGACCAATCTCTCCAAAACCTACAATAGGAGCATACGAATATTTGTTCACAAGTACAGATACAGGTATTCCAACAATACTTCAACCAGTTGAAGGAGATGAATATATTGAAGGTGAACCATTAACAATAGAGGTTGAATTGAAAAACTTTGGTAACTATACAATCAGTTCAGTAGATATAACAGCCGTATTGAAGTATCACCAAGACTCAACAGATGCAATACAACAAATAACTGAAACATGGACAGGAATGTTAGCTTCATTGGAAACAACAACATACACATTCCAAGGAACATTCACTCCTCCGTTAAACTATGACTATGAAGAAGAATTGTATATGTATGTTTACACAACGCTTACAGACGACACAACACATACTAACGACACAGCATATACAACATTCTTAACAATACCATCAACAGACCTTGAAATAGACGGAGTGATAGTAACAACAGAACGTTGTAATCTTACAAACTATGAAGTACAGACAAAAGTAAAGAATGTAGGAGAGTATCAAGTTAATTCTAACAATACAATAGAATTAAAATACTATTTTAAAGAACGTCCAGATCAAATAGTAACAGAATTATTGACATTCCCTTACAACGATCAAACAAACGGAGTTAATTTTAATAACCTACAACCAGGTGCTTCTTTAACTTATACGTTCAATACAACTTCAAATATCTATCCTACAGATATGAATGATGATACTCTTCACTTGGTAACAATAGTAAAAACTGTTGGTGACCATCAAGAAGACAATGATACTTTATCAACTGCTAAAACAGTAATATCAAAAGTATCTCCACCAGCTCCAACTGTAACTCACGACTACATACCATACGGAACATGGGGACACCCATCAGCAGAACAAGCAAATAATTTACCTATAAAATGGTTCTCTAATCAATATGCGACAACACCATTCTATGCACCAACATCTTACAATGCTTCAAAGAACTATACAACCACACAATTATTTGCCGATACAACATTCTACCTAATGGTAAATGCAAGTGGAGCATACCCTTGTGCGAGTGAATTTACACCAGTAACAGTTTACTTAGATCCAAGAGCAGAAGTAGATGCTTCAGTCTCAGCAATAGTAGAACCAATACCAGAAGGTTGGGTTTATATGGAATTAGGTGATACAATAAAAGCAATGGTATGGAATTATGGTACACAACCACTTTCAAACTTTAATATCTCTTATAGCATTAAACCAACATCACCAGCCACAGCAGAAGAAATAATAGTAACAGAAACTTGTACTGAATCAATAGCGCCATTAGCGTGGTATGTATATTCATTTAATCAACTTGCAGATATGTCAAATGTTTCAAAGACATACAAAGTTAGAGCGTGGGTAGATGCAAATAATGATTACACAGCATTAAATGATACATGTGATTACACGTTAATCAAACCAAAAAATGGAGCAAATATGTATCCATTAGCCCAAACACCAGGAGGAGAAGAATCGTTAGACATCACAAGAGTTAAGTTAGGTGCAATGGAATCAGTTTCTAACGCCTCAGGAAACAAATACACAAATTATACAGAAGAAATTCCACCAGCAGTATTATTCAAAGGAGTAAACGATGAAATACAAGTACAAGTCGATAATTCTTCTGCAATGGAAGCAGGTAGTGTAGTAGGAGGTTGGATTAAAACATTCTTAGATTGGAATAGAGATGGAATCTTTGCGGAAGATGAATGCGTTATGAGTGATACTATTTGGTCAGGACAAACATCGATAAAACCATTAGTAGTGCCAAGCGCAACACTATCAGGTTTAACAAGAATGAGAGTAATTCTTGCACAAGGAGGAAATCAAACAACAATAACAGATGGAAGTTCTGCTCCAACAAGAGGAGAAGTAGAAGACTACAAAATATTAGTTCGCACAGCAGAACAAGTAAATGCTGAATTACAAGTATTTGTTGATCCAGATCAATTCTTATCAACCTCACAACAAAATGTTAGTGTTCAATTGAAGAACGCAGGACTTGACGCCTTGACATCAGCAGCAATAACATGGCAAATAAATCAAGAACCAGAACAAGTATTCAATTGGAATGGTAACTTAGCAACTGGAGCTTCAGAAACTGTAGCCTTAGGACAAGTAGAATTACCATTAGGAAACTCAACACTAAAAGCCATTGTTAATGTAGCAGGGGATAATTACCACGAAAACGACACAATAACAAAAGTTGTACACGTATTCAAAAAAGTAGTAGTGCCATACGCTACAAACTTTGATGAAGAAGAAGGAAACGATGACTTCTTTGCCTATGACGTAAGTACAACTAACCCTACAAACTGTTGGGAATTTGGAACACCAGCAGCAAGCAATAGTAAAATCAATGAACCTTATTCTGAACCTAATTGTTGGAAAACAAAACTTGAAGGCAATTACCCAGCAAATAACGAAAGTTATCTATATAGCCCAATATATGATATAGGAGTTGTGAAACCAGATACAATGAGCTTTATGATGCGTACTGCTTTTGGAGCAGGAGCTTCAATGCACATAGAATATCTAAATTGGGAAGGAAAATGGGTAATGTTAGGAGCGTTAGATGACCCTAATGCAACAAATTGGTACAACGCAGAAGAAGGATTTACTACAACAGCAACATGGAGAGAAGTTATATATTCATTAAAATCAATAAATCACTTGTTTGGTAATGAATTACAATTCCGCTTTGTATTCAAGAGTGCAACATCAAGAAATGATGGTGTAGCAATTGATGATTTTGAAATCAAGAGAGCAAAGCGTGATCAAGATGCCGGAATAATAACAATCAATTTAGAGCCAAATGATTTGCCAAACTATGGATCTAACTTCTATCCAAGAGTAGGTATCAAGAACTATGGAGCACAAGTTTTAGACAATGTTGAAGTTTGTTATATGGCAGAAGGAATGTATATACCAATTTGTGAATCAATAACAAATGCAGGTGTAGAGCCAGATGACACAATCCACTATACATTTACACAAGGAACATACTTAGCAGTAGGAATGCCAGATCCATTTAGCCTATGTGCATTCACAAGACTAAATCCAACAGACGTATATACAGATAACGACTCTTGCTGTGTATCAGTTGTGATAGGACCACTTCAAAAAGACGTTGGAATAGTAGCAATCACAGCCCCAGGAGAACAAATCGTATCAAACGATAACATAGAAGTAGCAATCCACATTAAGAACTATGGATTAGATCCAGTAAGTGAATTACCTGTTGGATACACTGTTTCAGGAGGTGCAACCATAACAGAAACTGTTTACTTTACACCACCATTATACAATGGAGATGAATATGTTTATCGTTTCAATGAAAGATTCCGTGCCTCATTTGGAGCAGTAAATTTAAAATGTTGGACAGGACAAGAAGGAGACTATTATCACGACAACGACACATTATACAAACGATTAGAAGGAACAAGTGCTACAAGAGACTTGGAAGCAAAATATGTGACAATTGATGATGCTAATCCAACAAATATGTCAGTTCAATTAACCTTTATGAATCGTAGTTCAGTAGGAATTGGAGATATAACAGTAGGATACTATGTTAATGGCGATGTTGCAACAGCGGTTGAAGAAACATATAGATTAGGCAATATAGTACCTTCAGGAACACTTGCACATCATAAGTTTGAAGTAGAACTTCCAAGAGCAAACGGACCATACTACTCAATTACAGCATACGTTTCAGCAGAAAACGAAAGCGATAGAGAAAACGATACAACAAGTGTGCTTTATATGGGATACAGAGACGGAGTAGCCGACACAATCTTTGTAGAACAAACAGCAGCAGAAGATTGTAAAGTTCAGTTAATCGCACACAATGCCGGAACAATAGGTGGAACAACACAAGTAAGAGCTCACCTTGTTCAAAACGGAGATTTCGCAAACAAAATAACTCAAACATTCACTTGGGAATATGACGAACCAAATCCTGAGTTAGTAAGATATATGAACTTTGAACAAAGAATACCAAAGAACGCAGACGGACAATATAATCTAATAGCATGGATTGAATATCCATACGATGCAGACCATAGAAACGACTCAACAAATATCGTGGTTGTTAAAACATACGTTGGATTAGAAGACCAAGCTGCAAAACCAAACTTTGAGTTAGAACAAAACCAACCAAACCCATTTGACAACCAAACCTCAATAGGATTTACTCTTCCAGAAGCAGGAAATGTGGAATTGGTAATAACAAACAACATAGGTCAAATAGTATATCAAAAAACAGGAGCCTTCCCACAAGGAAGAAGCGAAATCAAACTTGAAGACCTTAACTTAGCAGAAGGTACATACTACTACACAATGTACTACAATGAAGAAAAACAAGTTAAGAAGATGATAGTTGTTAAATAATAAGCAATAAAACATCAAACCCAAAAGGCGAAGTTTCAAAACAAAGAAACTTCGCCTTTTTTCTTTGCTTTATTTGTTTAATTCAAAGAAATATTTCTATATTTGCAATACCTCAAAAGCATAACCTACCTTTGCAAGAACAATTTAAGCAAATAGAGAAAAAAAGTAAAATAGCCATAAACAAAGCGATATGAAAAAAATAGCATTTCTTTTTATTACAATAGTGGTTTTATCATTATCAGCAAAAAGTCAAAACA
>CALGEC010000040.1 GCA_937881815.1 uncultured Bacteroidales bacterium | reverse complement strand
CTTTAACTGTTAGTGTTAATCCTACTTTTGATACTACTATCAATGCAACAATAAACGCAGGAGAAACATACGCTGAGTTTGGTTTCAATGAAAGTGAAGCGGGTACTTACGTTCAAAATCTTCAAACCGAGTTTGGTTGCGATAGTACTATTACTCTTGTGCTTTCGGTTAATAGTTCTTTACTTGATATTGAAGAAACTGAAATCTCACTTTACCCTAATCCAACCAATAGCAAAATTACTTTCAGTCAAGCAATAGAAAAGGTTGAAGTAATTGACTTAACAGGAAAAGCAATCCTTACTTTCACTAATGCAAAGACAATAAACCTTGAATCCTTACCAAGTGGTGCTTATTATTTACGCTTAACAAATGATGAGAAAACCACAATGCGAAAGGTGATTAAGGAATAAAGAAATCAAAAAAACAAAAGGCGAAATCTTAATTGATTTCGCCTTTTTATTTATCTCTAATCTGATTTAACCTAAAACAATAAAGGAGACCTCTTTTGAAGTCTCCTTTATTTTCTTATTTAGCAAATTATTATTCTGCTTTTGTTTCTTCTGCAACTGTTTCTTGTGCTGGTGCTTCAACTGTTTCAGTAGCTTTTTTCTTTCCACCTCTACGAGTTGTTTTGGCTTTTTTAGCAGTTGTTTCTTTCAACATTGCTTCGTTGTAATCAACTAACTCCATCATTACCATTTCAGCTCCGTCACCCATACGTCTTCCAAGTTTTAATATTCTTGTGTATCCGCCTGGACGATTTGCAACTTTTGTTGCTACATCTCCGAATAGTTCTTTAACTGCTTCTTTGTTTTGTAAGTAGCTAAATACCATACGTCTTTGATGTGTTGAATCAGCTTTTGTTCTGTTTATCAATGGTTCTACATAGCCTCTTAATGCTTTTGCTTTTGCTAATGTAGTTTCTATTCTTTTGTGCAAGATTAACGACGATGCCATATTTGAAAGCATTGCTGCTCTGTGTGCATGTGTTCTTGACAATTTATTTACTTTACAACCGTGTCTCATTTCTCGTTACTCCTTTTCTAATTTATACTTCGCAACATTCATTCCAAATTCTAAGTTCTTAGATCTTACAAGACTTTCTAATTCGTTTAATGATTTTCTTCCGAAATTTCTGAATTTTAATAAGTCTGCTTTGTTGAATGATACTAATTCACCTAATGTTTCAACTTCTGCTGTCTTTAAACAGTTTAGGGCTCTTACTGATAAGTCCATATCTGTTAGTTTTGTCTTTAATAATTGACGTATGTGCAGTGTTGTTTCATCAAACTCTTCCTCAGGTGTTTGTTGCTCTGTTTGGATTGCTATATGATCATCTGAGAATAGAACGAAGTGTTGAATCAATATTGAAGCTGCTTCTGATAGTGCTTCTTTTGGTGTGATAGATCCGTCTGTTGTTACTTCTAAAATCAACTTTTCAAAGTCAATTCTGTGCTCAACACGATAATTATCAACTGTGTAATTCACATTCTTTATTGGTGTGTGAATTGAGTCAATCGCTATCGTTCCTATTACATCGTCTGATTTTTTATTTTCCTCTGCAGGCACATATCCTCTACCCTTTTCTATTGTCATTTCAATAGAAAGGCTTACTGAAGGCTCCATGTGACATATTTCTACTTCGGTATTCAAAATTTGAAATGAATTCAAACTATCATTGATATCGCCTGCTTTGAATACATTCTTACCTTCTATTTTGAAATTTACTGTTTCTCTTTCTTCTGTTTCAATTAGTCTTTTGAAACGAAGTTGTTTTAGGTTTAGAATGATTTCTGTCATGTCTTCTATCACACCTGGAATTGTGTCAAATTCATGTTGCACTCCTTCTATTCTTATTGATGTGATTGCGAACCCTTCTAATGAAGATAACAATACTCTTCTTAATGCGTTTCCTATTGTTACTCCGTATCTAGGCTCTAGCGGACGAAATTCAAATGTTCCTTTGAATTCATCTGATTCTATCATGAAAACCTTATCAGGTTGTTGAAAAGCTAATATGGCCATTTTTTCTTTATTTAATCTTATTTAGAATACAATTCGACGATTAATTGTTCTGCTATGTTTTCAGGAATTTCTGCACGTTCAGGATAATTCAAGAATTTTCCTTCCATCTTTTCTCCATTCCATTCTAACCATGAATAGTTTACTCTTGATGATAATGATTCTTCAACTATCTCTAATGATTTTGAACGTTCTCTCACCCCTACAACATCGCCAACTTTCAACAAATATGATGGTATATTAACAATTTGTCCGTTTACTGTGATATGTTTGTGAGAAACCATTTGTCTTGCTTGATTTCTTGTGTGTGCTATTCCTAAACGATAAACTACGTTGTCTAATCTTGATTCAATCAATTGTAATAACACCTCACCTGTAATCCCTGTTTTTCTTGATGCTTTTTCAAACAAGTTACGGAATTGCTTTTCTAATATACCGTATGTATATTTTGCTTTTTGTTTTTCCATTAACTGCAATCCGTATTCTGATTGTTTCGCACGTCTTTTATTTATACCGTGTTGTCCTGGAGGATAGTTTCTTTTTTCAAAGTTTTTATCAGCTCCATAAATCGGTTCTTTAAATTTTCTTGCTATTTTACTTTTAGGACCTATATATCTTGCCATAATTTCTTTTTTTTAGATTACACAATTTTTATACTCTTCTTCTTTTTGGAGGACGACAACCATTGTGTGGTAATGGTGTAACATCAGTAATTTCTAATACTTCTATACCAGATGTATTGATAGCTCTAATTGCTGATTCACGTCCTGCACCAGGTCCTTTTACAAATACTTTTACTTTTCTCAAACCGTAGTCAAACGCTACTTTTGAACAATCTTCTGCCGCCATTTGAGAAGCGTATGGAGTGTTCTTTTTTGAACCTCTAAATCCCATTTTTCCTGCTGATGACCAAGCTATTACTTGTCCAGCATTGTTTGTCAACGAAATAATACAATTGTTGAAAGAAGCAAAGATGAACGCTTTTCCTACTGGTTCTACTTTTACTACTCTTTTCTTCGTTGTTTTAGCATTTTTTGCCATATTGTCTCCTTACAATATTTAATTTGTTATTACTTAATGAATGCTCCTAATTTCTCTAACTTTTTAATATAATCCGCATTCAATTTTTTACTTACTTATTACTTAGTCGCTTTCTTCTTGTTTGCAACTGTTTTCTTTTTACCTTTACGTGTTCTTGCGTTGTTCTTTGTGCTTTGTCCACGTAGTGGTAATCCGTTACGATGACGTATTCCTCTGTAACATCCTATGTCCATCAATCTCTTGATGTTCATTTGTACTTCTGAACGTAATGCTCCTTCTACTTTGTATTCTTCTCCGATGATTGTACGGATTGCATTTTGTTCATCGTCATTCCAATCACTTACCTTCTTATTTTCATCGATTCCAGCTTTAGCTAATATTTGTGATGCTAAACTTCTACCTATTCCATAAATATAGGTCAAACCGATTACACCTCTTTTGTTCTTTGGTAAGTCTATACCTGCAATTCTTGCCATAAATTATTATTTGTTTAATTACTTAATTACCCTTGTCTTTGTTTATATTTCGGATTTTTCTTATTTATAACATAGACAACTCCTTTTCTACGAACGACTATGCATTCAGGAGATCTTTTTTTAACTGAGGTTCTAACTTTCATTTTTCGGTAATATTTTTAATTTTATTTATAATTTCGCAGTTTATTTATGTCGATATGTAATACGTCCTTTTGTTAAATCGTATGGAGACATTTCTACTTGCACTTTATCCCCTGGCAAAATCTTGATGTAGTGCATACGCATCTTACCTGATATGTGTGCTATAATAACGTGTCCATTTTCTAATTCAACACTGAACATTGCATTTCCTAATGATTCCAATACTGTACCATCTAATTGTATGGAAGCTTGTTTCGCCATAATTAAATTTCTTCTAAGTTTATATTTTGTTTTATTGCTTTTTCAATAGAATCAAAACTTGATAAGATCTCAGGTCCATTTTCAGTAATAGCAACATCATGTTCCATATGTGCTGCAGGAGAATAATCCGCTGTTCTACAAGTCCAACCATCTGACTCAAAAACAACTTCTCTATTTCCTAAGGTAATCATAGGCTCTATTGCTATGACCATTCCTTCTCTAAAACGTGAACCTGTTCCTCTTTTACCATAGTTAGGAACAGATGGATCTTCATGCATATTTCTACCTAAACCATGTCCGCATAATTCTCGAACAACTCCGTAGCCGAATGATTGACAATGATTCTGTATTTTATAACTCAAATCTCCTATACGATTTCCTATTACACATTCTTGTATACCTAAGTATAGTGATTCTTTTGTTACTTTTATCAATTGTTTCCATTCATCTTTTACTCCTTGCAAAGCAAAAGTATACGCTGAATCTCCTACCCAACCTTCATATGTTACTCCGCAATCAATTGATACTATATCTCCATCTTTGATAATTCTATCTCCTGGTATTCCATGAACTACAACTTCATTAACAGAGATACAAAGACTTGCAGGATATCCCATATAACCCTTAAATGAAGGTATTCCTCCATTGCTTCTGATATAATCTTCTGCAATAGCATCTAATTGTTTTGTGGATACTCCTGCTTTTATGAATTTCGCAACCTCAGACAAAGTGTCCCCAACCATGAGGGCACTTTTTCTAAGTTGTTCTATTTCTTCCTTTGTCTTTATTTGTATCATTATAATATTTGGATTTTATTACATTTGACCTCTACCTTTAATTCTTCCTGATTTAGTCAAACCGTCATAATGTCTCATCAACAAATGACTTTCTATTTGTTGTAATGTATCAAGTACAACGCCAACCATAATCAATAGTGATGTTCCACCATAGAATTGAGCAAATTGTGAATTTACTCCAAACATTCTTACTATTGCTGGTAATATTGCTACAAAAGCTAAAAATATAGAACCTGGAAGTGTTATTTTTGATAATACATTATCAAGAAATTCTTCTGTTTTTTTACCTGGTTTTACTCCTGGTATAAAACCTCCGTTTTTCTTTAAATCATCAGACATTTGCTTTGGATTTATTGCTACTGCTGTATAGAAATAAGTAAACAATATAATCATTATTGCAAAGATGAAATTATACCAAAATCCTTCAAAGTTAGATAACGCTGCTTTTATTCCAGACATACTTTCTGAATCAGAAAATCCAAATAAAGTAACTGGGATAAACATTATCGCTTGTGCAAAGATTATTGGCATTACACCTGCTGCATTAACTTTTATAGGAACATATTGTCTTGCTCCTCCATATTGTTTATTTCCTATAATTCTTTTCGCATATTGAACAGGGATTCGTCTTGTTCCTTGAACTAACAATATACATAGCATGATAACTACTAATAACACGATTAATTCAACAAACAAAATTACTAATTGTCCTGCGTTGTCTTCCATACGTGAAGCAAATTCTGCAAATAATGCGAATGGTAAACGTGCAACGATACCAACCATGATTAACAACGAAATACCATTACCTATTCCTTTGTCTGTAATTCTTTCTCCAAGCCACATTACAAACAATGTTCCGCAAGTTAATAGTATTGATATTGGTAACACCCAATTTATAAAATTAGGGCTATCTGATCCAGTTATACTATATATTGTTGCGCCTCCAATTTGGTTTTTTAGGTTTGCAAGATATGCAAATGATTGGAAGATAGTAACAATTATTGTTAACCATCTTGTCATTTGGTTTATTTTTCTTCTTCCACTTTCTCCTTCTCTTTGTATTTTAGTGAAATATGGTACAATCATTGTCAATAGTTGCATAACGATTGAAGCAGTGATGTACGGCATAATACCTAATGCAAAGATTGAAGCATTAGAAAATGCTCCACCAGAGAACATATTCAACAAACCTAACACACCATCTTTTGTCTGATCTTGCAATCCTGCTAAGTCAGATGGATTTATACCTGGAATAACAACAAAAGAACCCACTCTATAAATTAGCACAAGTGCTAAAGTATAGAGTATTCTTTCTCTCAATTCTTTTATATTCCAGATGTTTTTTAATGTATTGATAAATCGTTTCATCTGCTATTAGATTGTTGTTGCTACTCCGCCTTTTTCTTCTATAGCAGCTTTTGCTGTTTTAGAAAATGCGTGTGCTGTAACATTAATTGTTGTATTTAACTCTCCTCGTCCTAAAATCTTTACTCTATCTTTTGAAGAAATTAGTCCGTGTGCTTGCATTAAATCCAAAGTTACATCTTTAACTTGAATTTTTTCTACCAAAGCAGATAATGTATCAATATTGATTCCAACATACTCTATTCTGTTGATATTATTGAATCCAAACTTTGGTAAACGTCTATACAACGGCATTTGACCGCCTTCAAAACCTATCTTACGAGAATATCCTGAACGAGATTTTGCTCCTTTGTGACCTCTTGTTGAAGTACCTCCTCTTCCTGAGCCTTGTCCACGTCCTATTCTCTTACGGTTCTTTGTAGAACCTTCTGCAGGTTTAAGTGTGCTTAAATTCATGATATTTTCTCTTAATTTCTTAATTAATTTCTTCTACTTCTA
The DNA here is from genome assembly GCA_937881815.1 of uncultured Bacteroidales bacterium. Lineage (GTDB taxonomy): Bacteria > Bacteroidota > Bacteroidia > Bacteroidales > P3 > Onthomorpha. Next base: position 12,623 of record CALGEC010000040.1, on the reverse strand, counting down.
CTAAATGACTAACCTTAGCTATCATTCCTTGTATAGGTGCTGTCAATTCGTGTACCTTAGATTGTCTAATTTTTCTTAGACCTAAAGCCTCTAATGTACGTTTTTGATCTGCTGGACGACCTATACCACTTTTTATTTGAGTTACTTTTACTTTCATTTCACTAAGATTTATCCATTAAATACTCTATCCATTTCTATTCCTCTAAGTTTTGCAATAGTGTAAGGATCTCTCATTTGCATCAATGCTGCAACTGTAGCTTTTACAACACTATGAGGATTAGATGAACCTTTAGATTTTGCTAAGACATCTTTTACTCCTACACTTTCTAAAACAGCACGCATAGCACCACCTGCTATAACACCTGTTCCTGGTGCAGCTGGTTTCAAGAATACTCTTGCTCCACTATATTTTGCTGTTTGTTCATGAGGAACTGTTCCTTTTAAAATAGGAACTCTCACAAGATTCTTTTTAGCGTCATCAACTCCCTTAGCAATAGCAGCCGCAACTTCCTTTGCTTTTCCTAAACCATATCCTACAACACCATTTTCATTACCTACTACAACAACTGCTGAAAAACTGAAAGTTCTACCACCCTTTGTTACTTTGGTAACTCTATTGATGCTTACAAGTTTATCTTTAAATTCGATTTCACTTGATTTTACTCTCTTTATGTTTACTTCTGCCATATTCTTAGAATTTTAAGCCATTTTCTCTTGCTGAATCTGCTAACGATTTTACTCTACCATGATATAGATAACCATTTCTATCAAATACAACAGCTTCTATACCTATTGACTTAGCTCTTTCTGCAATATTTTTACCAATTACTATTGCTTGTTCTATTTTGGTTCCTTTTCTTTCAAAAGTTTTCTCAACTGTAGACGCAGATGCTAAAGTAACTCCTTTTACATCATCTATCAACTGAGCATAAATTTCTTTATTACTTCTGAATACTGTCAAACGAGGGCGCTCAGATGTTCCACTAACTTTCTTGCGGATCCTCATTTTCAATTTAAATCTTCTTATTTCTTTTTTAGTTGCCATCCTTCTACGGATTTTAATGATTAACGAAATTACTTAGCTGCTGTTTTTCCAGCTTTTTTACGAACAACTTCTCCTTGGAATCTAATACCCTTTCCTTTATATGGTTCAGGTTTACGCAAAGAACGAATCTTAGCAGCAACTTGACCTAATAATTGTTTATCAATACTTGTCATAATGATAAGAGGGTCCTTACCTTTTTCAGAAACTGTTTCACATTTTATTTCTGGTGGTAATTCAAAATAAATATTGTGAGAATATCCCAAAGATAATTCTAATACTTGACCTTGAACTTGTGCCTTGTATCCTACACCAATAACTACTTGAACTGTTTTGAATCCTTCAGATACTCCTTTTACCATATTAGCAATCAAAGCTCTATATAAACCATGTTTTGCTCTATGGTCTTTTTGATCAGATTCTCTTGTCAAAGTAATTTGATTTTCTTCTATATTGATAGAAATAGCAGGACTTACTTCTTGAGTCAAAGTTCCTAATTTACCCTCTACTGTAACCACGTTGTTTGCATCAACAGTTACCTTTACTCCACTTGGAAGATTTATTGGTAATTTTCCTATTCTTGACATTATTATATCTCCTCTTAATTAACTAATGTAACAAATTACCTCTCCACCAATATTAAGAGCTCTCGCTTCTTTATCTGTCATTAAACCTCTTGATGTAGAGATTACTGCTATACCTAATCCATTTAAAACTCTTGGCAATTTTTCTGCACTTACGTATTTTCTTAAACCAGGACTACTTATTCTTTGAATATTTGTCATCGCTGGTTCCTTTGTCAATGGATGATATTTTAATGCTATCTTTATCGTTTTAGGAAATGTTTCATCCTCAAATTTGTAATTTAAGATATAACCTTTGTCAAAAAGTATTTTTGTTATTTCTTTTTTTATTTTTGAAGCAGGTATCTCCACTGTTCTATGCTTTGCTGAAGAAGCATTTCTAATACGAGTCAAATAATCTGCAATTGGATCTGTAACCATCTTTTTTCTTTTTTAATATAAACTTAACTTTATCTTACCAACTTGCTTTTTTTACTCCAGGTATCAATCCTGCTAAAGCCATTTCTCTGAAATTAATTCTTGAAATTCCAAATTGACGCATATAACCTTTTGGACGACCTGTTAATTTACATCTATTATGTAATCTTACTGGAGAAGCATTTTTAGGCAATCTTTGAAGCCCTTCATAATCTTCTGCTTCTAATAAAGCTTTTCTTTTAGCAGCATATTTTGCCACCATTTTTTCTCTTTTACGCTCACGCGCTTTCATTGATTCTTTTGCCATAATTCTTACAAATTATTTTGGTTTTTAAAAGGAAAGCCAAATGCCTTCAATAATGATAAAGCTTCTTTGTCAGTATTTGCTGATGTTACAAAAGTTATATCCATTCCTTGAATGCTATTGATTTTATCTATATCGATTTCAGGGAATATAATTTGTTCTGTAATACCGAAAGAGAAATTACCTTTTCCATCAAATCCCTTGTCATTAATACCTCTAAAATCTCTAATTCTAGGAATTGAAGCAGAAATTAATCTATCAAGAAACTCATACATTTTATCGCCTCTTAATGTAACTCTAACTCCGATAGGCATTCCTTTTCTCAATTTGAAATTAGAAATATCCTTTTTAGATCTTGTAGCTACAGCTTTTTGTCCTGCTATCAAAGTCATTTCTTCAACTCCTTTGTCTATAACTTTCTTATCAGCTATAGCTGCTCTACCTAACCCTTGGTTTAAAGATATTTTTTCTAAACGAGGTACTTGCATAGCTGTTTTATAGCCATACTCTTTCATCAATACAGATACTATCTCGTCTCTATATTTTTGTTTTAATCTTGGCACGTATCCCATTATTTTATTACCTCCCCTGTCTTTTTAGAATAACGAACTAATTTATTTGTTTTTTCATCTAATCTTCTACCAATTCTTGTTGCCTTTCCTTTTGAATCAACAACCATAAGATTAGAAATATGTATTGGAGCTTCTTTTTCTACTATACCACCTTGAGTATTTTTTGGATTAGGTTTTGTGTGTTTCTTTATTTTATTTAATCCCTCAACAATGGCACGATTATCTTTTGGATATACTACCAATACTTTGCCTGTACTTCCTTTATCGTTACCTGCTAATACTTTTACAGTATCTCCTTTTTTTACATGCAATTTCATACTCTTACTTTTTTGCGTTATAACACTTCAGGAGCCAATGACACAATTTTCATAAATTGTTTGTCACGCAACTCTCTTGCTACTGGTCCAAAAATACGTGTTCCTCTCATTTCATCATTAGCGTTTAACAAAACGCATGCGTTATCGTCAAAACGAATATAAGATCCATCAGGTCTTCTTACTTCTTTTTTCGTTCTAACAACTACTGCCTTCGATACAGAGCCCTTCTTAACATTTCCTGAAGGGATTGCATCTTTTACTGCTATGACAATTTTGTCACCAACGGAAGCATATCTTCTTTTTGTACCACCTAATACTCTGATACAAAGTGCACTTTTCGCTCCGCTATTGTCTGCAACAATTAATCTTGTTTCTTGTTGTACCATGTTATTTAGCTCTTTCTATTATTTCAACTAATCTCCAACATTTATTTTTACTCAAAGGTCTTGTCTCCATGATGCGAACAGTATCTCCTATACCGCATTCATTTTTTTCATCATGAGCCATAAATTTGCTAGTTTTCTTAACAAATTTACCATATTTAAGATGCTTTACCTTTCTTTCAACTAATACGTTGATAGATTTATCCATCTTATTGCTTACGACAACACCTATTCTTTCTTTTCTTAAATTTCTTTCCATATTGCTATAGGCATTCTTTTTATTTTTCTACTGAATCCGCAGACGATAATTGACGTCTTCTAATTTCCGTATTAATTCTGGCAACATTTCTACGAGTTTCCTTTATAACGTTAGGATTCTCTAATGGAGAAACTGCATGATTTATACGCAATTTAGTAAGTTGTGTTTTTTCTGCATCTAACCTTTCTTGCAATTCTGCGATAGAAAGTTCTTTTAATTCACTATTCTTCATTTCCTAATGATTATGCTTCTTCTATGTAATCTCTACGTACTACAAATTTTGTAATAACTGGCAATTTTTGTGCGGCCAATCTCATTGCTTCTCTTGCAACTTCCAATGGAACACCTTCTGCTTCAAATAACATTGTTCCTGGTTTGATTTTCGCAACAAAATATTCTGGAGCTCCTTTACCCTTACCCATACGAACCTCATTAGGTTTCTTTGTAATAGGTTTATCAGGGAAGATTCTAATCCATATTTGCCCTTCACGTTTCATATAACGAGTAACGGCTTGACGAGCTGCTTCTATTTGACGTCCTGTGATAAAAGCAGTATCCAAAGACTTTATTCCAAAAGCTCCAAAAGCTAACTCATGTCCTCTATGAGCTAAACCTTTTATTCTACCCTTTTGCTGTTTTCTGTATTTTGTCTTTTTTGGTTGTAACATATCACTCTATTTTGACTATTAAATACTACTTTTTTCTACGAGGGCGTTGTCCCATTAGCGAACGTTGTCCTGCTCTATTATTTTCTTTAAGGTTACCTCCTACTGTTGAAGGCACTAATTCTCTCTTGTTATAAACCATACCTTTACAGATCCATACTTTAACACCTATACGTCCATATGTTGTATGAGCTTCTGCATGTGCATAATCTATATCTGCTCTCAATGTATGCAAAGGAGTTCTACCTTCTTTGTAGTGTTCAGTTCTTGCCATTTCAGCACCTCCGATACGTCCTGAAACAGAAACCTTTATTCCTTCTGCACCAACTCTCATAGTTGAAGTTATAGCCATTTTAATAGCCTTTCTATAAGAAACTCTGCCTTCAATCTGTTTCGCAACAGTTGCTGCAACTAACACTGCATCTAATTCAGGTCTTTTAACCTCAGAAATATTAATTTGGACTTCTTTATCAGTAAGTTTCTTTAACTCTTCTTTTAATCTATCAACTTCTTGACCAGCTTTACCTATAATCAAACCTGGTCTAGCTGTATTGATGGTTACAGTTACTAGTTTCAAAGTTCTTTCAATATAAATCTTAGAAACTCCAGCCTTAGCCAAACGTACGTTAAGATATTTTCTTATCTTATCGTCTTCTACCAATTTATCTTCGAACTTTCTTCCTCCGTACCAATTAGAATCCCAACCTCTGATAATTCCTAGTCTGTTACCTATTGGATTTGTTTTTTGTCCCATCCGATTATTATTTTACTATTTTACAAACTATTATTTTTCAGCATCATTTGTTTGAGGTTCAGAAACAGTTAGTTTTTCTTCAACTCTACTGCCTAACACCAATGTAACGTGATTTGATCTCTTTTTAATTCTGTAACCACGTCCTTGTGGAGCTGTACGAAGTCTCTTTAACTGTCTTCCACCATCAACACTTATTTCTTTTACATATAAGTTACTATCTTCCAATCTTTTTCCAGCATTTTTAACTTGCCAGTTTGCAATTGCAGAAAGTAATAATTTACGTAATTTTGGTGCTGATTCTCTACGACTATATTGCAAAATTCCCAACGCTTTTTCTACATCAAGACCTCTAACAGCATCTGCCATTAAACGAGTTTTTCTTGGTGAAGTAGGATTGTCATTCAACTTCGCAACATATTGTGTCTTTTTTGCTTCTTTACGTGCTAATGCACTCTCACGTTTTCTTTTTCCCATTTCTGCACTAATTTTTATTTCTTACCTTTATCTTTTTGACCAGCATGTCCTCTGAAAATTCTTGTAGGTGCAAATTCACCTAACTTATGACCTACCATATTTTCTGTAATATAAACAGGAATATGCTTATTTCCATTATGAACAGCTATAGTCAAGCCTACAAAATCAGGAGAAATCATAGAAGCTCTTGACCATGTTTTGATCGTATTCTTATTGTTCTGTTCTTGAGCTAACAAAACTTTCTTTTCTAACTTATAATGAATATAAGGTCCTTTTTTTAATGAACGGCTCATGTTTCTTATTTCTTACGTCTTTCAACTATATACTTACTTGATTGTTTCTTTGGAGCTCTTGTTTTGTAACCCTTAGCTGGAATACCCTTTCTTGAGCGTGGATGTCCTCCCGCTTGACGACCTTCACCACCACCCATTGGGTGATCAACTGGGTTCATAACAACACCTCTTGTTCTTGGTCTTCTACCCAACCATCTTGATCTACCTGCCTTACCTGAAATTTCAAGGTTGTGTTCAACATTTGATACTATACCAATAGTTGCTCTACAAGATTGTAAAATCATTCTAGTTTCACCAGAAGGCATTTTCACAATTGCATATTTACCGTCTCTTGACATCAATTGAGCGTAAGAACCTGCACTACGCACCAACTTAGCTCCTTGACCTGGATTCAATTCTATATTGTGAATCATGGTTCCAAAAGGAATTTCACTAAGCAACAAAGTATTACCTATTTCAGGGGCAACTCCTATACCTGACATTACTGTCTGACCAACTTTCAAACCATGAGGAGAAACTATATATCTTTTTTCACCATCTGCATAACAAACTAATGCAATACGAGCAGTTCTATTTGGATCGTATTCAATAGTTTTAACTACAGCAGGGATTCCATCTTTATCTCTTCTGAAATCCACAAAACGGTATAATTTCTTATGACCACCACCAATATATCTCATGGTCATTTTACCTTCATTATTTCTACCTCCACTTTTCTTTTTACCACAAACTAATGATTTTTCAGGTTTATTTGTAGTAATTTCCTCAAAAGTGCTAACAACTTTAAAACGTTGTCCTGGTGTTGTTGGTTTTAATTTTTTTAAAGCCATCTCTTATTTTTAAATATTGCTAAAAAAATCTATTGTATCACCTTCGGCTAACATAACTATAGCCTTCTTAAAAGCAGCTGTACGGCCTTGAATAAATCCAGATTTTGTGTATCTTGATTTATTCTTACCGCTATAATTCATTGTATTTACACTTTCAACTTTAACTCCGTATAGTTCTTCAACTGCTCTTTTAATTTCTATTTTATTTGCACGTTTATCAACTATAAAACCAAAACGATTTGGAAATTTCTCTGTCGTTTTAGTCATCTTTTCTGTAATAATCGGCTTTACAATGATGTTCATTTTCTTCTACCTTTCTTATAAATTCCTAAATTAAGAATTAGTACATACTCTTTCTAACTCTTTAATCATTGATTCTGAAATAACTAACTTATTAGCATTTAATACAGCATAAGTGTTAATTAATTCAGGACTCATAACATTAACTTTTTGTAGGTTACGAGCTGACAAAGATACGAATTTTTCTTTAATTGTATCAACTATTAGAAGAGTTTTTTTATCTTGAACTTTTAAAGCAGAAAGAATTTCTATCATTTTCTTTGTTTTTGGAGCTTCAAAACTGAAATCTTCAACAACAATAATATTATTCTCTCTTGATTTATAAGTCAAAGCTGACAAACGAGCTAAACGTTTTACTTTTTTGTTCAATTTAAAACGATAGTCTCTTGGTCTTGGTCCAAAAACACGACCACCACCTTTTATTGTTGGACTATTTGTATCACCTGCTCTAGCTCCACCTGTGCCTTTTTGTCTTTTTAATTTCTTTGTAGAACCTGAAACTTCTGAACGTTCTTTTGATTTGTGAGTACCTTGTCTTTGATCAGCTAAATATTGTCTAACTGCTAACCAAATAACGTGATCATTAGGTTCAGTTCCAAACAACTCTTCATTGACAATAACTGTTCTTCCAGTTTCATTGCCATTTATGCCATAAACTTTTAACTCCATCTCTCAAGTTTTAAAATTGAACCCTTAGGACCTGGAACAGATCCCTTCACTAATACTAAATTTTTCTCAGCAATTACTTTTAACACTTGTAAATTCTGAACTTTTACTCTTCTTCCACCAGTTCTTCCTGCCATTCTCAATCCTTTAAATAATCTTGAAGGATAAGAAGAAGCTCCTACAGAACCTGGAGCACGTAATCTGTCATGTTGACCGTGAGTTTTATCACCAACTCCACTAAATCCATGACGTTTAACTACCCCTTGGAAACCTTTACCTTTAGAGATACCAACTACATCGATAAATTCACCTTCAGCAAATACATCACAAGTCAATACTTCTCCAAATGCTTTTTTTGCGCCTTCCTCAAAACGAGAAAACTCTGCAACATATCTCTTTGGAGTTGTATTTGCCTTGGCAAAGTGACCTTTCATTGGTTTGGTACAATTTTTCTCCTTTAATTCTTCAAATGCTAATTGAATAGCACTGTAACCATCCTTTTCAGGAGTTTTTACTTGTGTTACTACACAAGGACCAGCTTCGATAACTGTGCACGGCATTTGTTTACCGGAGGCATCATAGATGCTAGTCATTCCAATTTTTTTTCCTATTAATCCTGACATTTAATTTAATTAATTTATTTACATTCTCAGCTTATCTCACGACATCGGCTGAATATTCTTTAATTTATCTTACTTTTTTAATGATTTAATTAGACTTTGATTTGAACATCAACACCGCTTGGTAATTCTAATTTTACCAATGCATCAACAGTTTTTGATGAAGTACTATCTATATCTAACAATCTTTTGTAAGAACTTAACTCGAACTGCTCTCTTGATTTTTTATTAACGAAAGTAGAACGATTCACTGTAAAAATTTTCTTATTTGTTGGCAAAGGAATAGGTCCTCTCACATGTGCCCCTGTTAATTTTACAGTTTTTACGATCTTTTCAGCAGATTTATCTACCAAATTGTGATCGTATGATTTCAATTTAATTCTAATTCTTTGACTCACAATTATTACTTATTAGTTGTTTTCTTTACTTTTTAATACAGTTTCAGTAACATCTTTTGGAGCTTCTGCATAGTGGGAGAATTCCATAGTTGAATTTGCTCTACCAGAAGTGATTGTTCTTAAAGATGTAACATATCCAAACATTTGTGCCAAAGGAACTTTAGCTCTAACTGATTGAACACCTATTTTAGCAGTTATGCTATCAAGAATAGCTCTTCTTCTATTTAAGTCTCCAGTAACATCTCCTAAATAAGCATCAGGAGTATTAACTTCAACAGACATAATAGGTTCTAACAATACAGGTCTTGCTTTCTTAGCAGCTTCTTTAAATGCCATTTTAGCACACAATTCGAATGAAAGAGCATCAGAGTCTACAGGGTGATAAGAACCATCAGATAGAACAACTTTCATGCTTTCAAGAGGGAATCCTGCTAAAACACCATTTTGCATTGCAGCCTTGAATCCTTTTTCAACAGCAGGGATAAATTCTTTAGGAATATTACCTCCCTTAACTTCATTGATAAATTGTAAACCTTTAACACCTTCATCAGCAGGAGAAAGAGAGAATACAATATCAGCAAATTTACCTCTACCACCAGTTTGTTTTTTGAACACTTCTCTGTGAGAGCTTTCAGTTGTGATTGCTTCTTTATATGCAACTTGAGGAGCTCCTTGATTACAATCAACATTAAACTCTCTTTTCAATCTATCCATTATGATGTCTAAGTGTAACTCACCCATACCTTTCATAATAGTTTGACCTGAATCCTCATCAGTATTGATAACCAATGTAGGGTCTTCTTCAGAAAGTTTCATTAAAGCATTATTGAATTTATCAATATCAGCTTGTTTTGTAGGTTCTATTGCTATTGAAATCACAGGTTCAGGGAAAGTCATAGATTCCAATATAATAGGATTATTTTCATCACAAAGAGTGTTACCTGTCTTAATATCTTTGAAACCAACAGCAGCACCTATATCACCAGCTTCAATTCTGTCCATAGGATTTTGCTTGTTAGCGTGCATTTGCATTACTCTTGAAATACGTTCTTTTTTACCTGTTGCAGCATTGTAAACGTATGAACCAGCATCAAGTGCACCTGAATAAACACGGAAGAAACAAATTCTTCCAACATAAGGGTCGGTTGCAATCTTAAATGCTAATGCAGAGAATGGTGCTTTTGGATCAACCTTTCTTGTGATAACATCTCCTGTATTAGGATCTGTTCCTTCTACCTCAGGAACATCTACCGGAGAAGGTAAGAATTCACAAATAGCATTGATTAGGTTTTGAACACCTTTATTCTTGAATGAAGAACCACATAATACAGGAACGATTCTCATTTCACAAGTAGCTTTACGAATATGGTAAAGCATTTCTTCTTCTGTGATAGAGTTTTCATCGTCCATATATCTCATAAGAAGTTCATCATCTTCTTCAGCAACACCTTCAATTAATTTTTTTCTATATTCAGCAGCTATTTCCTTTAAATCATCTGGCATTGGAACTTCGTATGAAGTAGTACCATTAGTAGCTTCATCATACATCAACGCTTTATTTGAGATAAGGTCAATAACTCCTTTGAACATATCTTCTTGTCCGATAGGAAGAGTCAATGGAATAGGGTTAGCTCCTAGACGTTCTTTAATTTGTTTTAAAACATTAAAGAAGTCAGCACCAGCACGGTCCATTTTATTAACAAATCCTATACGAGGAACCATATATTTATCAGCTTGTCTCCAAACTGTTTCAGATTGTGGTTCAACACCACCAACAGCACAGAACAAAGCAACAGCACCATCTAAAACTCTAAGAGAACGTTCAACTTCAACAGTGAAATCAACGTGGCCCGGAGTATCGATAATGTTGATTTTAAATTGTTTTTCTTTATAATTCCAGAAAACTGTTGTTGCAGCAGAAGTGATTGTGATACCCCTTTCTTGTTCTTGAGCCATCCAGTCCATTGTAGCTGCACCATCGTGTGTTTCTCCTATTTTATGGCTCTTTCCTGTAAAATACAATATACGCTCGGTAGTAGTTGTTTTACCAGCGTCAATGTGAGCCATAATACCTATATTTCTAGTTAGCTTTAAATCTGCCATAACCTCTTAGAATCTAAAATGAGAGAATGCTTTATTTGCCTCAGCCATTCTGTGAATATCTTCTTTCTTTTTGAAAGCAGCACCTTCTTCTTTGTAAGCTGCTAAAATTTCAGAAGCCAAACGAATAGCCATTGTTTTTTCGTTACGTTTACGAGCAAATCCTATTAAGTTTTTCATACCCATAGATTGTTTTCTTTCAGGGCGGATTTCAGAAGGGATTTGGAAAGTTGCTCCCCCTACTCTACGGCTTCTAACCTCAACTTGTGGAGTTACATTAGCTAATGCTTTTTTCCAAACTTCCAATCCATTTTCATTTGAACGTTCAGTAACTATATCTATTGCTTCATAAAATATATTATAAGCTATCATTTTCTTTCCTTTAAGCATGATGTTATTTACAAATTTTGTAACTAACACATCATTAAACTTAGGATCAGGAAGAATAATTCTCTTCTTTGGTTTTGCTTTTCTCATGTTTCCTTACGTGTAAATTTCCTCTAATTAACTATTTCTTTGCATCTTTTGGTCTCTTTGTACCATATTTTGAACGTCTTTGCTTTCTACCGTCAACACCAGCAGTATCCAAAGCTCCACGAATGATGTGATATCTAACACCTGGTAAATCCTTAACACGACCACCTCTAATCATTACGATAGAGTGTTCTTGTAAGTTATGACCTTCGCCTGGTATGTAAGCATTTACTTCCTTACCATTTGTTAATTTTACTCTGGCAACTTTTCTCATTGCTGAGTTTGGCTTTTTAGGTGTAGTAGTATACACTCTGGTACAAACACCTCTACGTTGAGGGCAAGAGTCCAATGCAGGAGATTTACTCTTGTACTCCATTTTTGTACGTCCTTTACGGATCAATTGTTGAATTGTAGGCATATCGAAATATGTTCTTTTCTTTTTTAATTATACTTTTTTTACTCTTTTATTAAAATTAAAAAAATTCAACGTTCAAAAAACCACAGCCAATTGGTCCTAAGAATAATATCTCCAAAGACACGCCAACCCTTCATAACTAACAGAATCAACTTGTTACGAAACGAGTCTATACAGAGACGCTAATTTTTTCAACGTGCAAAATTACAACTTTTTTTTCTAATACCAAGAAAATCAACGAAAAAATTTACTTTTAACATCATTTTTCAACAAACAAAAGTGAAAAACAAAAAAAAGCGACCTTAAAAAACTTAAGGTCGCTTCATTTTTTCTATTTATTATTTCTTTATTGCTTAATCACTTTTTGCATAATGGTTTTATCATCATTTGTTAATCTTAAATAATAAGCACCACTTGGCAACGATTCAATGTTTATTGTTCTTACATTAGTGAAAGTAAAGATTACCTTTCCTGTTAAGTCAATTACTTCTACCTTTTCTATTGCTTGACTGAAATTAACTTTGCTATCGGTTGGATTAGGATAGAATGTAATTTCTGTTTGCTCAATATCAAGTAAAGAACTATTTACTGAAAGCACAAGAGTAATAGTACTATCGCAACCTGCTTCGGTTTGAAGATTTTGAACGTAAGTACCAGCTTCACTTTCGTTGAAACCAAATTCAGCATAAGTCTCTCCCGGATTTATTGTTGCATTGATAGTAGTATCAAAAGTAGGATTAACACTAACAGTTAAAG